>CBIMYT010000020.1:0-47191 GCA_966248215.1 uncultured Methylophilus sp.
AATTGCTTTCTGTTGCAGATAAAGCAATGTACCAGGCCAAGCTGCTGGGTTGCGGGCAAATGGCCTGGACAGTTGACTATCCTGGCTAATACATTGTTTGGAAGGGGGCAGCAGTATGCTGCCGATTTGTTGTTGATTAAATTTGAATTTTCCATAAGATGTATTTATTAATGGCTCAGCTAAGGATGATCATGCAGCCGCAATATAAGATTGTGCTGATATATGTGCTGGTCGGTGCTGCCTGGATATTTTTTTCTGACAAGCTGGCCGCGCATCTGTTTGCAGACTTGCACCACTTGACCATAGTGCAGGGTGTCAAAGGCTGGCTGTTTATTCTGGTGACTGCTGCTTTGCTGTTTTTTCTGGTCAAGCAGGCGCTGGATAATGCCGCACGTGACCGGCAAAAAGTGATAGACAGTTATGACCAGACCATTCGCGGCTGGGTGCAGGTGCTTGATTTGCGCCATAAGGAAACCAGGGATCATACCTGTCGCGTGGCCGCCATGACCATGGTGCTGGCAAGCAAGATGGGCGTGACAGATGAGGCGGAACTCAAGCGCATAGAACGCAGCGCCATTCTGCATGACATCGGTAAAATAGGTATTCCCGATGCGGTGCTTATCAAGCCGGGGCAACTGGATGACGAGGAAATGCGCCTGATGCGCACGCATCCGCAAATTGCCCATGATTTGCTGACCAAGATTAGCTTTCTCCGTAATTGTATTGATATCCCATATGCCCATCACGAGCGCTGGGATGGACAGGGCTATCCGCGCGGGTTGAAAGGTGAAGAGATTCCGCTGGCTGCGCGTGTTTTCTCGATTATCGACGTATGGGATGCGCTGATGCATCCCAGAGCCTACAAGCAGGGCTGGCCCGAAGAAAAAGTGCTGGATTATTTGCGCAGTGAATCCGGGATTCGCTTTGACCCTGTGGCAGTTGCCATGTTTTTTGCCCACTATGATGCAGTCAAGGCGGCGGCCAGCTCTCCTTCCAGCACGCTGACTTAACCGGGCTGCCTCTATGGCTGGCTGAATCAATTAATTTGCCGGGTATTTGCCGGGATATTTAAGCATTTGATTTTCATGCCATCGCTTACAGTGTCAATGAGTTATCAGGTTGATACATCCATGTCGGCAATTCATTTACTATTTTCGGGAAGCGCCACGCGCAAGATGCTGCACGTCTGCGCGTTGCTGATGCTTGCCGGCATGCATTCAATATCCCTGGCGGAGTGACAGCATGGATGCCCCGCAAGCTGTGAGCCCCTCCCCATCACTGACGCGACTTTATCTGGCATTGAGCCAGTGCCATCAGGCCATTGTACAAAGCCATGACAGGCAGGGCTTGCTTGAACAAATCTGCCGCATTATTGTGGACTTTGGTCACGCCAAACTGGTCTGGGCGGGAGAGCTGATTCCGGACAGCAAGCAGGTGAAAGTCATTGCTGCATTTGGCAGTGGACTGGACTATCTGGCTAAAGCCCGGATTTCGGCAGATCCGGACAGCCCTTATGGACAAGGGCCGTGCGGTCTTGCAATCAATACTGGCCAGCCTTGCTGGATTCATGACTTCCAAACCAATGCGATCACGACGCTGTGGCATGCTTCCGCCCGGGAGTTTTCCTGGAAAGCCGGTGCTTTTCTGCCATTGCACTGTCAGGGGCAGGTGGTGGCCTGCCTTTCACTCTACGCAGCGGATGAGCATGCATTTGCGCCGGATATTCAGCGCCTGCTGGTGGATATGGTGTCGAATATTGATTTTGCGCTCGACCAGTTTGCCGTGCAGCAGGAGAAAGCGCAGTACCAGAAAAGCCTGCTGGCCAGCGAACAACGTGCACAGCTGGTAATGGAGAATGCGCTGGATGCCATCATCAATATGGATACTGCTGGATGTATTGTGGAGTGGAATCCGGCGGCAGAGCGTATTTTTGGCTATAAACGCGCAGAGGTGATAGACAAAAACCTGGGCGAACTGATTGTGCCGCCAGCTTACCGGGAGGCGCATGACCAGGGGCTGCAACGATTGCAGCGCACCGGTGAATCCAGATTACTGGGAAAGCCGGTGGAAATCAGTGCCATGCGACGGGATGGTAGCGAGTTTCCGGTGGAGCTGACCATTATTGAGATTGAGCGGAATAATGAGCGCTATTACAGCGCGTTTATGCGGGATATTACCGCACGTAAAGAGGCCGAGGCAAAGATACGGTTTTTAGCGAATTACGATGCATTGACCGGTTTACCGAATCGTAATTTGCTGCAGGAACGCGTGATGAAGGAAATTGAACGCGCCTGGGCGCAGGACGGCCAGTTTGCCATGATGTTCCTGGACCTGGATCATTTCAAGGACGTGAATGACAGTCTGGGACATCGCTATGGCGATAATCTGCTGATTGAACTGACCAGGCGGTTTCAGGCCTTGCAGCGTGAGGGCGATACGATTTGCCGGCTGGGCGGCGATGAGTTTGTTTTTCTGCTGGCGGGTGCGGGGCACGATATTGCAGAAACCATGGTCAGGCGGCTGCTCAAGGCGATTGAGCAGCCGCTGGTCATTGACCAGTATCAATTGACCGTCACGGCTTCGGTGGGTATTGCGATTTACCCTGACGATGGTCTGGATATGGAAAGCCTGCAGCGCAATGCGGATGTCGCCATGTACCGGACCAAGAAGGATAGCCGCAATGGTTATCGTTTTTTCAGTAGCCAGATGCAGGTGCAGACAGCACGGCATTTGCAGCTGATGAATGCTTTGCGGCAAGCGATAGATCTGGGGCAGCTGGCGGTGTATTACCAGCCCCAGATGGATCTGGGGACACGGAAAATCGTCGGGGTGGAGGCGCTCTTGCGCTGGAAGCATCCGCAATTTGGCTACGTTTCCCCGGCAGAATTTATTCCACTGGCAGAGTCCAGTGGCCTGATTATTGCCATTGGCAGCTGGGTGCTGGAACAGGCCGTACAGCAGATCCAGCAATGGCAGGCTGCCGGGATTCAGGATGTTCGTATCTCGGTCAATTTATCCAGTATTCAATTCCGCGATCCTGGCTTGCCTGCGCTGGTGCAGGAGATACTGCAACGCTACGCAGTGCCGCCGCAATCGCTGGAGCTGGAGCTGACCGAAGGTGTGGCGCTGGAAAATCCGCAAGGCGCAGTCGCCATGATGGACGCACTGGCACAGCTGGGGGTGCGTTTGTCCATTGATGACTTCGGGACCGGCTACTCCTCGTTAAGCTATCTGAAAAGATTCAAGGTGTACAAACTCAAGATCGACCAGTCTTTTGTGCGCGATATTTCTACTGATGATGAGGATAAGGCAATCGTGATTGCCGTGATCCATCTGGCGCGCAGCCTGGGCCTCAAAACCATCGCCGAAGGCGTGGAAACCCCTGACCAGCAAGCCTTTCTGTTAGCGCAGGGCTGTGATGAAATGCAGGGCTACCTGTTAAGCAAACCGGTCAGCAGCGAGCAGGCGACTGCTTTTCTGCGAGCTCACCAGCCATCCTCTCCGGTGTAATTCCTTTCTTTCCGCCAGCGTTTTCCCGGCTGCTCCGACCGTTGCGCCTGCCGTGATGGCTTGCGTGCAATGGCTATCACATTCTCTTTTGGTCCGTGCCTGTTTCAAATAACAGTTGACTTTGTAAATGATAATTATTATCATTTAATCAACATGTAACCCTGAAGGAGATGAGTGATGAGGCGTCAAACTGTCGTAGGCAAAACCATGCTGGCAGGCAACACAGCTTGCAAAGTGCTTTATCATAAATCTTCAGACATGGTGGAAGTCGAGGTGGGCGGCACCACACTTAAATTTGAAGCAGGCAGCTTTATCGTGATGAATGAAATGTTGCGCAAGGCTGCCGCCAGAATCGTGATGCAAACCGAAATCGAGATGAGCATATGAAAGGTAAACCATGCACACAATGAATCTTAATGCCATGCGCTACGATCCGTCATTGCCGGATGCGGAGTCCGTGATGGCCTCCTTGTTGTATATCGCCACGCTGTACATCAAGAAGCCGACTTATGAACTGGCCAAGCAGGCGCTACGCCTGGCAGAAACGTTGACTGCACCTGAGTATGCGGATTCGGAACTGATTTGCCGAGTCTCACGCCGCATGTGCGTGCAGTGGACTTTGCTGGTGAACGAGCATGAGCATGAGCAGGGACAGTGCACATCATCAACCTTAAGAAATGGATCAAGCAATCATGAGTGAACATGCCATGTGCAAGAAAATTCTGTTGTCAAGTCAGGCCGGTTTCCGTGTGCATTATTGCGAAACACATGGCACGGTGGAGCTGGAGGTGGGCGCCATGAGTTTGCGTCTGGATGAGGATGCGCTGGAAATCATGAGCGACTCCTTATCCGAATCGGTCAGCAAGCTGCATGTCCTGCAAGCGGGCAAAGGGTCATTTGACGCATTTATGCGTCAGTTGAAAAATGTCTGATTAACGTATTGCACAGCAGTACAAAAGCCTGCGCACTTTGCATACGCAGGCTTTTTATTTTCAGTATTAAATTACCACGGTGAAATCGCCACGGTAGCAGGATTCCAGGGTGCAGGGGATTTGAAACTGCGCGGGATTTATGGGGAAATGCGATAGAATGAAAAGACGTACCAAATTCATCGCAGTGAAACCATCCCTATCCTATGCTGCCTTCTGTTACTTTTCTTGATCTCGAAACAACTGGCACCACTCCGCTAAAAGACCGCATTACCGAAATCGCGCTGGTGCGTTTTGACCATGGCGTGGAAACTGCGCGCTGGCAAACGCTGGTCAATCCGGAGATGCCTATTCCGGCGTTTATCCAGTCACTGACCGGGATTGATAATGCCATGGTGGCGAATGCGCCGACGTTTCCCGAGGTGGCAGAGCAACTGCTCAAATTTCTGGATGGCACGGTACTGGCTGCGCATAACGTCCGGTTTGATCATGGCTTCCTGAAAGCGGAATTCAAACGCATGGGTATTACCTTGCAACAGAAAGTGCTGTGCACGGTTAAATTATCGCGTTTGCTATATCCGCAGCATTACAGTCATGGCATTGATGCCATTGTTGCAAGGCATAAAATCGAAGGACTGGCGCGCCATCGTGCCATGGGTGATGTGGAAGCGATACTGATCATGCTGGCAGATGCCAGGCGTGAGCTGGGTGAAGCAGTTGTGCAGGCAGCGGCGGAAAAGTTGATGTCCGTGCCGGCTTTGCCTGACCATGTGGATGCCAGCCTGATTGGCGAGTTGCCGGAAGCGCCTGGCGTCTACCTGTTTTATGGCGAAAATGATCAGCCACTTTATGTCGGCAAGGCCACCAATATGCGCGCACGCGTGTTCTCGCATTTTGGCCGCGAAGCCTCTGCGCAGGAAAAACGCATGACGCAGGAAATCAAACGGTTTGAATGGCTGCCGGTGGCCGGGGAGCTGAGTGCCTTGCTGCTGGAATCACGCCTGTGTAAAACTCATCAGCCCGTCTATCAGCGGCAAAAAAAATATGACCAGCCGCTGTACAGCTGGCAGATAGATACACAGGTCCAGCCGTATGTGCGATTGCTCGAGCGGGATGAAATAGTATCCACGCATATTGAATCGCTGTTTGGCACCTTCAAGAGCAAGCGGCAGGCGACAGAAGCGTTGCGTAAAATTGCCGAACTGAATCAATTGTGCCTGAAAGAGTTAGGTCTGGAACCTGGCTGCTCTGGGGTTTGCCTGGCGTATCCCAAGCGCTGCAAAGGTGTATGTTGTGGTCAGGAGACCGCAGTCATGCACACTCTCAGACTACAACAGGCCATGCTTGTGCATAAAGTCAAATCCTGGCCATATGCAGGCAAAATCGGCATTGAAGAATATAGCCTGGATAATGGTCTGCGCCAGGTTCATGTGTTTGAGCGCTGGGCTTATCTGGGGGCGGCAGACAGTGATGAGGGGCTGAATGCGTTGTGCGAACAGACGACAGTCGCCAAATTTGATCTGGAAACTTATAAATTGTTGCTCAAAATACTGCCGCAAAAAAAGACCCGGGTACTGAACCTGGCTGAGGTGCGGTTTTAAGCACTTGCCAGTCCAGCGGGCACGGGTCAAGGGGCAAGAAAATCAGGGCGTATAAAATGTACTGGTGGTGGAAACCGTTTCACCTGACGGTTGTGCAGTGACTTCAATCATAATGCGCTGGCTGCCTTTCCTGTCCGGATAAGGGGCAGACAGGCTTAGTGGTAATAAAGCTTCTTCAGTAGCGCTGACAGTGAGTGACCGTTCACTTTCTACTTTGATGCCCGGCAAACCATAAGCCTGGATACTGTAATGTTGGGGCTGTTCGGTGGCATTGATCAGGTGTAATTGGTACAGGTTCTCTATACCTTGGCTGGTTTCCCTATACATGATATTGCGGTCACGCATAATGTCGACTTTAAAATCAGGTTTGTGCAGCATACTGTAGGCCAGCCAGCCGAATATCAGCGCAAACAGACCACTGTAAATCAAGACGCGCGGACGCAGTAGATGCTGCACCACACCATGTATACTGCCGCCGCCTGCGGCTGAAAAGCGGATCAGCCCGCGGGGATACTGCATTTTGTCCATCACCTCATCACAGGCATCAATACACAGACCGCAACTGATGCACTCGTACTGCAGGCCATTGCGGATATCAATTCCCACCGGGCACACTTGCACGCAGATATTGCAGTCTATGCATGCGCCCAGTCCTTGCGCCTGATAGTCCTGGTTTTTGCTGCGGCCACCACGTGGTTCGCCGCGTGCGCTGTCATACGCCACAATCAGCGTGTGATTATCAAACATCGCACTCTGGAAGCGTGCGTAAGGGCACATATGTTTGCAGACCTGCTCACGCAGGAAGCCGGCATTGCCATACGTGGCCAGGCTGTAAAAACCGAACCAGAACCACTCCCAGCCGCTGAGTTGCAGTTGCCATGTGGCTGGCAGGAGTTCGCGTATGGGGGTGAAGTAACCAACGAAAGTCAGGCCGGTGATCATGGCAAAGCCCAGCCAGGCGCTGTGCTTGCTGAGTTTGATCGCCACCTTCCCCAGGTTCCATGGCTGGGTATCCAGTTTTTGCCTGGCCATGCGGTCGCCTTCAATCCGGCGCTCCATCCATAAAAAGATCTCGGTATACACGGATTGTGGGCAGGAGAATCCGCACCAGAGCCGGCCGGCCACGGCCGTGAATAAAAATAATCCCAGGGCACAAACAATCAGCAGTAGTGCCAGGTAAAACAGGTCCTGCGGAAAAATCACCATGCCAAACAGATAAAAGCGCTGGGCGTTGATATCCATCAGGAAGGCTTGCCGCTCGCCATATTGCAGCCACGGCAGGCCATAAAAGATGATTTGCGTCAGCCAGATCATCAGCCAGCGCCAGTTGTTGAAATAGCCGTTGATCGAGCGCGGATAGACTTTGGGTGTTTTCTGGTAGAGCGAAATGGTCTGTTCCGTGACAGGCGCAGCCACGATTGGAATCACGGGTTTGTTACGGGGAACTTGCATGAAAACACTCGACAGGATGAATCAGGATGAGCGCAGTGTAAGCTGATTATTTCGAGTGGAACAGATGCAGTTTATGGTTAAAAAACCATATCAGCTTGACGCCTGCTTCATCAGCGTGCCCAGCGTCTGAATTGCCTGCAGGCTATGCGTATCCAGTGGATGGCCGTAATTCAGGCGGATAAAATTGGCGTATTGCTGTTGTGATGAGAACATATGGCCAGGTGCCAGACTGATGTTGCGGCTAATCGCCTGCTGGAAAATTTGCAGGCTATCAATATACTCTGGCAACTGCATCCAGAAAAAATAGCCGCCCTGGGGCAGGTTGAATCGCACGCGTTCAGGCAAGTGCTGGTGGATTGCCTGCGAGAACTGTAGTTGTTGCAACATCAGCTGGTGTCTGAGCTGGCGCAGGTGTTTGTCATAACCACCTTTGGCCAGATAGCTGGCCAGGGCGTGCTGGGCCGGAATAGAGGTTGCCAGCGTGGTGGAGATTTTCAGGCGCGTGATCTGGCCGGTAAACCTGCCAGCGGAGACCCAGCCGACACGATAACCCGGTGCCAGTGTCTTGGAAAACGAGCTGCAATGCATGACCCAGCCTTCGCTATCCCAGTTTTTTGCTGGCAATGGGCGCTGTTTGCCAAAATACAACTCGCGATAGACATCATCTTCAATCAACGGTAACTGGTAGCGTGTGATCAATGCGACCAATGCCTGTTTTTTGTCTTCCGGCATCAGGCTGCCGGTCGGATTCTGGAAATTGGTCATCAGCCAGCAGGCTTTGGGCTGATGCTGGAGAATAGCCTGCTCAAGTGCCGTCAAATCAATGCCATATTCCGGATGGTTGGGCACTTCAATCGCGCGCAATCCCATGCGCTCAATGGCTTGCAGTGCAGCATAAAAACTAGGTGATTCGATAATGACGCTGTCGCCGGGCTGGGTCACTGCCGCCAGGCTGAGGTTCAGTGCTTCCAGTGCGCCATTGGTCACGACGATGTCTGACACGTCCGTGTGTGTGCCATCCAACTGGTAACGCAGGGCAATCTGGCGCCTGAGTGCATTGTCCCCCTGGCCGATATCGCTGACCGTATCAGAAGGGTGTATACGGCGTACCGCGCTTGCCATATGGTCTGCCAGTTTTGCCAAGGGAAAGTGTCGGGGGCTGGGGAAGGCCGAGCCGAAAGGGACATGTTGCGGATCTTTGATGCGATCCAGCAGGGTAAACACCAAGTCACTGACCTGTAACATGGTGGGCAGGCCGGCAGGTGGCATGCCGCCTGGCGCTAGTGATCGTTCTGCGTGCAAATTGCCTGCCACGTAATAGCCGGATCGCGGACGGGTCACCAATAAGCCGCGTGCTTCCAGTAGATAGTAGGCCTGGAATACTGTGGAGGCGTTTACCTGCTTGAGCGATTGTATTTGTCGAATTGACGGTAACTTATCGCCGCGCTTGAATAGCCCTTGCTGAATGGCACTGGCGATTTCTTCGGCAATAACTTCGTATTTCTTCACCTTCCCTCATCCGTATTTAAGTAACTGATATGATGATTTAAATCCAAATTGCATCTGTTTTGCAAGTGAATACTGGTTTAATATGCCGCCTTTTATCCGAGAGCATTCCCCATCATGACTATGCTGACAATTAGAGATGTCGAACCGCTCAACAAAAAACAGTACTTGTTACGGTTAAGTGACGGGCAGGAGATGCGACTGTATATTAATGCGATGTTTAGTGCCCATGTCACGCAGGCAGAGCAGGAGGTCGCAGGGGTTGATTTTGCCCCATTAAGTTCTTTGAATAACCTGGAGTTACAGCCGGTTTATCGCGTTGCGGATTACCGGATGTCGGCGAAAATATCCCCTGCATTGGCGCAAGAGTTGCTGGATGCGATGACTGGTGTTTATGCCAGTTATACCGGTGGCCGGGTGCGGCCATTCCGGTTGCATTCCCGGTCCGTAACAGACGTAACTTGACCATGATAGAATGGTTGCTGATAGCAGTACAAAAACATACGCAAATGTATTTGCATTGTTGTATAAATTGCGTATAATTGCGGGTTCTTTAAAAGGTGATGTTTAAGGCATTATTATGTACGCAGTGATTAAAACAGGTGGCAAACAGTACAAAGTAGCCGCTGGTGACAAAGTAAAAGTTGAGAAATTGACTGGCGACGTGGGTTCTACTGTTGTGATCGACAAAGTGTTGTTGATTGCTGACGGCGAATCAACCACGATTGGTGCACCTTTGGTAGCCGGTGCTAAAGTGAATGCCACTGTGGTATCACATGGCCGTGGCGACAAAGTGATGATCTTCAAAATGCGCCGTCGTAAGCACTATCGCAAGACTCAAGGTCATCGTCAGAGCTATACAGAAATTCAAATCGACACTATTTCAGCAAAATAAGCACGTTCTGCTTGAGTAGAGCAGATTGCTAGAATAAGGAATCAAACATGGCACACAAAAAAGCAGGCGGTAGTTCACGTAACGGTCGCGACTCACAGGCCAAGCGTCTGGGCGTAAAAGCTTTCGGCGAAACAGTGGTTAACGCTGGCAGCATCATCGTTCGTCAACGCGGCACTAAAATGCACGCAGGTGAAAACGTAGGCATGGGTAAAGACCATACCTTGTATGCACTGGTGGAAGGCAAAGTTAAATTTGCTGTTAAAGGCGCATTGAAACGCCACACCGTGAGCATCGAAGCGGTTTAATCGCACTTACATGAAAAAAGCCCTGTCGCTTGACGGGGCTTTTTCATTTATAGTTTTGTGCTGCGTACATGCAATACCATCTGATAGCAGAATAGCGAGCAAATCCACTTATGAAGTTTATTGACGAAGCGACCATTAAAGTCTACGCCGGCGACGGTGGTAACGGCGTAGCGACTTTCCGCCGTGAAAAATACGAGCCCATGGGTGGCCCCAACGGCGGCGATGGTGGCCGTGGCGGATCCATCTTTGTGGTCGCTGACCGCAATATCAATACCCTGGTCGATTATCGTTATACCCGGATGTTTCGCGCCCAGCGAGGGGAAAATGGCAGTGGTTCCGATTGTTACGGCAAGGGTGGGGAGGACATGATTCTGCGCGTGCCGGTCGGTACGACCATCAGCGATAAAGCTACCGGGCAAATGATGGTGGATTTGAATGTTGATGGCCAGAAGGTGCTGATGGCCAAGGGCGGTAACGGCGGCCTGGGAAATATCCATTTCAAGACCAGCACCAACCGCGCGCCCCGTCAATGTACCAAAGGTGATCCTGGCGAATCATTCGAGTTGTATCTCGAGCTGAAAGTGCTGGCAGATGTCGGATTGCTGGGTATGCCAAATGCCGGCAAGTCTACTTTTATCCGCTCCGTGTCAGCAGCCAAACCTAAAGTCGCGGATTATCCGTTTACCACACTGCACCCCAATCTGGGCGTGGTGCGCGTCGATAGTAATCGCAGCTTTGTCATTGCCGATGTCCCTGGCCTGATTGAAGGCGCAGCAGAAGGGGCTGGCCTCGGACATCAGTTCCTGCGTCATTTGCAACGTACCTCCCTGTTGTTGCATCTGGTGGATATTGCCCCATTTGATGACGGCGTAGACCCGGTGCAGGAAGCCCAGGCGATCGTGAATGAGCTGAAAAAATACGATCAGGAACTTTACGAAAAACCACGCTGGCTGGTGCTGAATAAAATCGACATGCTGGAAGACAGCGCACAGAAAGTGGCTGACTTTATTAAAGCCTACGGCTGGAATGGGCCGGTGTTTGCCATTTCCGCCATTAGCGGCAATGGTTGTAAAGAGCTGACCTATGCCATTATGGATCATATTGAACAGGTCCGTGCCGAGCGCGAAGCTGAGGCTGAGCAAGCGCAAGCTGCTCAAACGCAGTCAAAATAAAATAACCACATCAAACTTTTCATTATGGGCGTTTCCCTCATACAAGACAGCAAAACCCTGATTGTGAAGGTCGGTTCCAGCCTGGTGACTAATAATGGCCAGGGTCTGGACCGGGAAGCCATCGCTGCCTGGGCACTGCAAATCAGTACGCTGGTGAAGCAGGGCAAGCAGGTGGTACTGGTTTCCAGTGGTGCTGTTGCTGAAGGCATGCAACGCCTGGGCTGGAAAAAACGCCCGGTGGAAATTAACGAATTGCAGGCTGCTGCTGCCGTCGGCCAAATGGGTCTGGTGCAAATGTACGAGCAATGCTTTGCACAGCACGGATTACATACCGCACAACTGCTGCTGACGCACGAAGACCTGGCTGACCGCAAGCGTTACCTGAATGCGCGTACCACCTTGCGTACGCTGCTGGACTTGAATGTCATCCCCATCATCAATGAAAACGATACCGTGGTCACCGAGGAAATCCGCTTTGGTGATAACGATACCCTGGGGGCGCTGGTCGCAAACCTGATTGAAGCGGATGCCCTGATTATCCTGACGGACCAGAAGGGGTTGTATTCTGCTGATCCGCGCAAAAATCCTGATGCTGTTTTCATCAATTTTGAAACTGCCGGTAATCCGGCACTGGAAGCCATGGCTGGCGGTGCCGGTAGCGCAGTCGGCACCGGTGGCATGCTGACCAAAATCCTGGCAGCAAAACGCGCAGCCAACAGTGGCGCCCATACCGTGATTGCTTCAGGGCGGGAGCCCGACGTGTTGAGCCGCTTAAGCCAGGGCGAGGCGATAGGGACACATTTGCAAGCCGGAAAAATCAAAATTGTCGCCAAGAAACAATGGTTGGCAGATCACCTGCGTCTGGGTGGAAAACTGGTGCTGGATGACGGCGCGGTCAATGTTTTGTGCAAGGAAGGCAAGAGCCTGTTGCCGATTGGTGTGATTGAAGTCATTGGCCAGTTTGAACGCGGTGATGTCGTGGCTTGTGTCGATGCCGGTGGCAAAGAGTGGGCACGAGGCATCATCAATTACCATGCCAATGAAGTACGCAGAATTCAGCGCAAGCCGAGTAGCGAGATTAAAAACATTCTCGGTTATGTGGAAGAAAAAGAATTGATTCATAGGGACAACCTTGTGCTGCTTTAATCGCGCAAGAATGCAAATTAACGAAAAGGTTATGTGATATGAGTAAGCCTCTGGTAGCCATTATTATGGGTTCTGACAGTGATTGGCCGGTCATGAAAAATGCCGCGCAAATGCTGGCGGATTTTGGCGTGGCGTATGAAGCGCGCGTGGTCTCTGCCCACCGTACGCCGGACCTGATGTTCCAGTTTGCCGAATCTGCAGCCACGCAAGGCTTCCAGGTGATTATTGCCGGTGCCGGTGGCGCTGCGCATTTGCCAGGTATGGTGGCAGCGAAGACGACCTTGCCAGTGCTGGGCGTGCCTGTGCCATCCAAACATCTGCAAGGTCAGGATTCCTTATTGTCCATCGTCCAGATGCCCAAGGGCATCCCGGTAGCCACATTTGCCATCGGTGATGCCGGTGCTGCCAATGCCGGCTTGTTTGCTGTGGCCATGCTGGCTAATCAGGATGCTGCGCTGGCAGAGAAGCTGACTGCCTTCCGTAAAAAGCAGGCAGAAAAAGTACACACAATGGAGTTGAGCGAAAAGCCATGAAATCATCTGTGATTCAACCTTCAGCAATGCTGGGCATGTTGGGCGGCGGCCAGCTGGGTCGCTTCTTTGTTATCGCGGCGCATGAAATGGGCTATAAGGTCACTGTACTCGATCCTGACAAAAACAGCCCTGCGGGTATGATTGCCGATGTGCATTTGTGTGCAGCCTATGACGATGCCGAGGCATTGAAAACCATGGCAGCAAGCTGCCAGGCGATTTCCACCGAGTTTGAAAACGTGCCGGCTGAAACACTGGCTACCCTGGCGCAATCCACCATCGTTCATCCCAGTGCGGATGCGGTCGCGATTGCCCAGCACCGCGTGAAGGAAAAAACCTTCTTCAAGGAAGCGGGTTTGCCGGTAGGGCCATTTGTCGCCGTGAGCAGTGAAGCTGACCTGCCTGCAGATGGCGAGATGTATCCGGCCGTGCTGAAAGTGGCACGCTTTGGCTATGATGGTAAAGGACAGGCACGGGTCGCGAATCAGGCGGAGGCAAAAGTCGCTTTCCAGAATTTCAGGCAGGAAGTCTGTGTGCTGGAAAAAATGCTACCGCTGGGTCTGGAAGTGTCCGTGGTGCTGGCGCGTGATGTGCATGGCAATATCGCCGCGTTTCCGACCGCTGAAAACAGTCATTTGAACGGCATCCTGGATATCAGCATTGCGCCGGCGCGCTGTACCGAAGTGGTTAAAGCCAATGCGCAGGAGCTGGCCAAGAAGCTGGCGACCAAATTGAACTATGTGGGTGTGCTGGGTGTGGAGTTCTTTGTGGTGGGCAATCAATTGCTGATTAACGAAATCGCACCGCGTCCGCACAACTCCGGTCACTACACCATTGATGCCTGCGTCACCGATCAGTTTGAGCAGCAGGTGCGTGTCATTACCGGTCAGGCACTGGGCAGCCCGCGCCAGCACAGCAAGGCGGTGATGGTGAATATCCTGGGTGACAGCTGGCTGTATAGCGGCAAACAGGAGGAGCCTGCATGGGATAAAGCCTATGCGCATGGCCATCTGAAAATGCATTTATATGGCAAGCAAGAGCCGCGCAAAGGCAGAAAGATGGGGCACTTCACCGTGATAGGCGAGGATGTGCAGGCCGTACTGAATGCAGCCAAAGTCGCCCGTAGCGAGTTGCATATCGGTGAGTGATTGAGATTATTAAGCAGATAAAAAACCCGGCAATTGTCCGGGTTTTTTGCTATCGGGAACCATGGGGCAGCTAAGCAATAAAAAAGCCGGACACTGTCCGGCTTTTTAGTATGCACCCCTACTGAAATTATTCAGCAGCTTTTTTCGCGCGAGGTTTTGCGGCAGCTTTTTTAGCTGGGGCAGCTTCTGCCTTGGCAGCTTTAGGTGCAGCTGCTTTTTTCACGGAAGCCAGTGTCACTGGTGCATCACCGGACAATGCCTTGATGGCAGCAGTCAAACGGCTCTTGTGACGGGCAGCTTTGTTTTTGTGAATGATTTTCTTGTCAGCGATACGGTCGATCACGCTCACGTTTTCCTGGTAAGAAGCCACTGCAGCAGCTTTGTCACCAGACTGGATAGCCTTGATTACTTTCTTGATTGCGGTACGCAAAGTTGAACGCAATGCAGCGTTATGCGCATTCACTTTTACGGATTGGCGCGCGCGTTTGCGTGCTTGTGCGGTATTTGCCATGTTCGTTTATCCTGTAGCTTTCAAAAGGGGTGTAATACGAAACCGTGCATAATACTGTTTTTACTTTGTTTTTGCAAGGCGCAAAACGTATTTATTCATTGCAATGCAAGCCGCGTGGTAAAATCGCACCACCCTTTAAATACGCTTGAATATACACGATGCGCGCAAAAGGATTGCAGGCGGCTGGCAATAACGACAAGACGCGTATTTTCCACTATTTATGAATCTGCTCAAAGCTTTGGCCACGGTCGGGGGCATGACGTTTATTTCGCGTCTGCTCGGTTTTGCCCGTGATACCTTGATTGCCCGTATTTTCGGTGCCGGCATGGCGACGGATGCCTTTTTCGTCGCTTTCAAAATTCCCAACCTGTTGCGACGGATTTCCGGCGAAGGCGCCTTCAGTCAGGCATTTGTGCCCATCCTGTCCGAATACCGCAAACAGCGTACGCCGGAAGCGACCAGGGCATTGGTTAACCACGTCGCCAGTCTGCTGGGCCTGTTCCTGGTAGGCATCACTATTTTAGGCATGCTGGCAGCGCCGGTGATTGTGCGGCTGACGTCACCGGGCTTCGTCAGTGATCCGGCCAAGTTTGCGCTGACAACGGACTTATTGCGTATCACCTTTCCGTATATCCTGTTTATTTCACTGGTATCCATGGCCGGTGGTGTGCTGAATGCCTATAGCAAGTTTCAGGTGCCTGCGTTTACGCCGGTCTGGTTGAATCTGAGTTTTATTATCGCAGCCCTGTTTGTGGCGCCGTATTTCCAGAATTCGGTATATGTGCTGGCCTGGGCCGTGTTTGCCGGGGGCGTGATACAACTGTTATACCAGCTACCTTATCTGCAGAAAATCGGCATGCTGCCGCGCTATGAACTGAATACGCAGGATGAAGGCGTGCGCCGTATCCTCAAGCTAATGGGGCCTGCCATTTTTGGTGTGTCTGTCGCGCAGATTTCGATTGTACTGAATAATGTGTTTGCCTCGTTTATGCCCACCGGCAGTGTGTCGTGGCTGTATTACGCCGACAGATTGATGGAGTTCCCCACCGGCGTGCTTGGCGTGGCGCTGGGGACTATCCTGCTGCCTAGTTTATCCAAGGCGCACGTGGACAAGTCTACTGCCGAGTTTTCACAGTTGCTGGACTGGGGCTTGCGGCTGACATTCATGCTGGCCATTCCGGCAGCCGTGGCCATGGCAGTGTTGTCCAAACCGTTGGTGACCAGCCTGTTTTATTACGGCAAATTTACGCCTGCGGATGTGATGCAGACCGAGCGCGCCCTGATTGCCTACAGCCTGAGTTTGCTGGGCCTGATTATGGTCAAGGTGTTGGCGCCAGGGTTTTATGCGCGCCAGAACGTCAAAACCCCGGTGAAGATTGCCATTTTTACCCTGGTCGTGACACAGATATTGAACGTACTTTTCCTGTATTTCACACCACTGCGTCATGCCGGCCTGGCCCTGGCTGTCGGCCTGGGTGCCTGCCTGAACGCGACCTTGTTATGGGTGACCTTGCAGCGTACAGGTGCATTTATCCCCGGCAAGGGCTGGTTACTGTTTCTCGGCAAGCTGATTCTGGCGGTGGGCGTGATGGCTGCGGCTTTGCATCTGTTTGCAACCTGGTCTGGAGACTGGCTGCTGATGCCGACCTGGCAAAGGTTGGCGCATCTGGCCGCTGTCGTTGTATTGGGCATGGCCGTGTATTTTGCCATGCTGGGTTTGCTGGGTTTTCGTCCTAAAGACTTTATGAAGCGGGTGGCTAAATAATGCAGATTTATCGCCATATTCCAGAATCCTCTTTGCCGCAGGCGATTGCGATTGGTAACTTTGATGGCATGCACCTCGGACATCAGGCTCTGCTGCGCCAGTTGGTGGCCTATGCGCAGACGTATCGTATCGTGCCGGCAGTGATGACCTTCGAGCCGCATCCGCGCGAGTTTTTCATGCCGCAGAACGCCCCGCCAAGGCTGGCCTCCATGCGCGAAAAGCTGGAGTACTTTGCCGAGTTCGGCGTGCAGCATATTTATGTACAGCGTTTTAACCAGAGATTTGCGGCACAAAGCCCGGCGGCCTTTATGCAGGTGCTGCGACAGCAACTCAATGCCAATGTCATCATGGTGGGAGAGGACTTCTGTTTTGGTGCCAAGCGTGCCGGCAATGTGCAAACATTGATTGATCAGGGATTTAATGTCATTCCGCTACCGGAAGTACAACTGCATGGCGAACGCGTATCCAGCACCCTGGTGCGCAATGCCCTTGCGGCCGGGGAGCTGGGCAAGGCGCACGGCTTGCTTGGACGTGCGTATAGCATCAGTGGCAAGGTGGTGCATGGCGCCAGACTGGGGCGGCAACTGGGTTTCCCGACTGCCAATGTGCATATGCGCCACGAACGGCCTGCACTGACCGGGGTTTATGCGGTAAAATTGAACAATTTACCGGCAGTAGCCAATTTGGGCATACGACCCACGCTAGCAGGCATCCCCAAACTCAAGCTCGAAGTGCATGTGTTTGATTTTAATGGTGATCTTTACGATCAGCATGTGCATGTGCAGTTTTTTCACAAACTGCGCGACGAACAAAAGTTCGCCGGGCTGGATGCACTGAAAGCGCAGATTGCACTGGATGCGGTGCAGGCAAGAAATTACTTTACCGCCGATGCACGCGGATAAATGCCGATAGTCCTGAATGCTCAAGTGGATACTTTAGCATTTTGAGGAAATTGTACAGACATACCTCCGCGCTTATCGGCGGTTAACTCCATGGATTTTAAATGACTGAACAAAGCAAAGACTCTAAATACAAACTGAATTTACCTGAGACCAGCTTTCCTATGCGCGGCGATCTGGCCAAACGTGAGCCAGCCTGGCTGAAAAGCTGGCAGGAGCGCAAGGTATACGAGCGTATCCGTGCCAGGCGCAAAGGTGCGAAGAAATTCATTTTGCATGACGGGCCTCCGTATGCCAACGGTGATATCCACATCGGACACGCCGTCAATAAAATCCTCAAGGACATCATTATCAAATCCAGAACCATGGCTGGTTTTGACGCACCTTATGTGCCGGGTTGGGATTGCCATGGCTTGCCTATCGAGCTGGTGGTAGAAAAAAATCACGGTAAGGATATAGATCCTGCCAGGTTCCGCGAGTTGTGTCGTGCCTATGCTGCCGAACAGGTGGAGAAGCAGAAAAAAGACTTTATCCGCCTGGGTGTACTGGGTGACTGGGATCATCCCTACCTGACCATGGCGTATAACACCGAAGCTGACATCATGCGTGCTTTGGGCGATATCTATCAGAATGGTTATCTGTACCAGGGCTCCAAGCCTGTGCACTGGTGCGTGGACTGTGGTTCCGCGTTGGCAGAAGCTGAAGTTGAATATGAAGATGTGAATTCGCCCGCGATTGATGTGGGATTCAAGGTTGTGGATAACGCGGCCCTGGGCAAAGTCTTCGGCACCACAGTCAGTGGTGATGTGTATGCGGTGATCTGGACCACCACGCCTTGGACCTTGCCTGCCAACCAGGCCGTTAGTGTCAATGCCGAACTTGAGTACGATCTGGTCCAGACCAGCAAGGGCTTGCTGATCCTGGTGCGCGAGCTGGCAGAAAAAACACTGGCGCGCTACGGCGAAGAAAACGCTGTGGTGCTGGCGACTTGCAAAGGCGAGGCCTTGCGCGGCTTGCTATTGCAGCATCCGTTCGACCAACGCCAGGTGTCGGTGATTACCGGTGATCACGTGACTACTGACGCCGGTACCGGTCTGGTGCATACCGCAGCTGCGCACGGTAACGATGACTGGCTGGTCATGCGGGCCAATTTCCCTGAGGAAAAACCGCGCGTGCTGATTGGTGGCGATGGCAAATTCTTCAGCAGTGAGCTGGTGGAACTGGCCGAGATCCGTGGCCTGAGCCGTCAGGAAGCCAATAAAGTCATTCTGGCCAAATTGCAGGAAAACGGCGTACTGTTTGCTTCCGCACGCTTGAACCACAGTTTCCCGCATTGCTGGCGTCATAAAACGCCGCTGATGCAACTGGCAACCCACCAGTGGTTTATCGGTATGAACGCTGTTGGCACTGACGGTAAAGCGTTGCGCGAACAGGCCAATAGTGCCGTGGATAACACTCAATTCTTCCCAAGCTGGGGCCGTGCCCGCCTGGAGGCCATGATCAAAAACCGTCCGGACTGGTGTGTGTCACGCCAGCGTAACTGGGGTGTGCCTATGCCGTTCTTTGTGCATAAGGAAACCGGTGAGCCGCATCCGGATACGTTGAATTTGCTGGAAATCATCTGCAAACAGGTGGAGCAACAGGGGATAGAAGCCTGGTTCAGCCTGGATGGGGTGACGTTCCTGGCCCAGCATGCACCTGCCAATGCGGCCAACTACAAAAAAGTGACTGACACACTGGATGTCTGGTTTGATTCCGGCGCAACACATTACGCGGTGGTGCGTTCAGTGCAGCATCCATCGCTGGCCGCAGAAGCACAAGTGCGTGCCCTTGCAGGTCAACCCGTGGCTGACTTGTATCTGGAAGGGTCTGACCAGCACCGGGGCTGGTTCCAGTCTTCACTGCTGACCGGTTGTGCCATTGACGGCCATGCGCCATACAAGGCCTTGCTGACGCATGGTTTTGTGGTGGATGGTGCCGGTCACAAAATGAGCAAGTCCAAGGGCAATGTGGTTGCGCCGCAAAAAGTCATGGATACTTATGGCGCGGATATCCTGCGTCTGTGGGTGGCTTCCACTGACTATTCCGGTGAGTTGACCATCAGTGACGAAATCCTCAAGCGGGTAGCGGATGGCTATCGCCGTATCCGTAACACCTTGCGTTTCCTGCTCTCCAACCTGGCTGATTTTGATGCACAAAAAGATCTGCTGCCGGTTGAGCAATGGCTGGAAATCGACCGTTATGCCCTGCATCTGACACAGCAGTTACAAGCAGGCATCCTGGCGGATTACGATAAATACGAATTCCATCTGGCGGTGCAGAAGTTTGTCGGTTTCTGCTCGGAAGAGCTGGGTGGTTTTTACCTGGATATCCTGAAAGACCGCTTGTACACCAGCGGTGAAACTTCGCCTGCACGCCGTGCGGCGCAAAGTGCGCTGTACCATATTACACACGCCATGATGCGCTTGATGGCGCCTATCCTGAGTTTTACTGCCGATGAAATCTGGCAGACATTGGGACTGGATGCAGAGGCCACGGTGTTTGAAGAGGAGTGGTATGGTTTGCCTGCACATGGCTTGAGCGAAACGCAATTGCAGCACTGGCAGACCATTATCGACCTGCGTAGCCAGGCCGCCAAGGAAATCGAGGTGTTGCGCGGTGAAGGCAAAGTGGGTTCTTCACTACAGGCAGAACTTGAATTTCAGGTAGCGGGCGAAGCATTTGATGCGCTGAGCAGCCTGCAGGATGATTTGCGCTTTGTCATGATTACTTCTGCCACCACGACTTATAAAGTCGCTGATGCCGCTGCACAGAAAATCCTGGTGAAACCAAGTGCGCATCAGAAGTGTGACCGTTGCTGGCATTACCGCGCCGATGTGGGCAGTGATGCCGCACATCCCACCATTTGTGGCCGCTGTGTCAGCAATTTGTTTGGCAGTGGTGAAAAGCGTCAATATGCGTAATATGCGTTCAGCGTTTCCCTGGCTGGTATTAAGCGCGATTGTGATCGCACTTGATCTCTATACCAAGCACCTGGTGCAACAGGCGTTTGTGTATGGCGAGCATTTGCCGGTGACAGGCTTCTTTGACCTGGTGCGTTACCACAATACCGGCGCGGCATTCAGCTTCCTGGCCAATGCCGGTGGCTGGCAGCATGGTTTTTTTACCGCCATCTCGACGCTGGCCTCGGTGATCATGGTGTATTTGCTGGTCAAGCATCCGCAGAAAAAACTGTTCTGCCTGGGGCTGGCCCTGGTGCTGGGTGGTGCGCTGGGTAATTTGTATGACCGCCTGACGCTGGGTTATGTGGTGGATTTTCTGCTGTTTTATTACCAGCAATGGGCATGGCCTGCATTCAATGTGGCCGACAGCGCCATCTGCGTGGGCGTAGCTGTGCTGGTGCTGGATAGTTTCAAGAATCCAGCCTGATCAGTTATTTCTGGGACAGTGGATGCAAGGGCTGGAATACACGTTCACGGACCGCATCAAAGTCTGGCAGGGCAGCAAGAGTACCTGGCACTATGTCGGAGTGCCACTGCCCGTGTCGGATGAAGTACATACGCTGGCCCAGTATCATCAAAGCAGACGCAGAGGCTGGGGCGCGGTACGGGTATCCGCGCAGATTGGCGCTTATAGCTGGCAAACCTCTATTTTTCCTGCCTTCGAAAATCACCAGTACCAGCTGTTCCTGAAAGCCGATATCCGCAAGCGGGCCCAGCTTGTCGCAGGTGATGAAGTCACTGTGCGGCTACAGTTATTGTTTGGTGTTGCGGAATAAACCGGTCAACGGTGTGATGATGGCGACACAAACACCGCCCACCAGTACACCAAACAAGCCATTCAGCAGTATCTCCCAGTGACCGGCACTGGCGAGCCAGTGATGCACCACAGGCAGCCCGTGCGCAACGATGCCGCCGCCGACCAGGAACATGGCCGCCGTGCCCAGCACGCTGAGTGTGCGCATCAGGTAGGGCACCACACGCACCAGGCCCCAGCCTGACTTGCGTGCCAGTTGCGGCACAACCCCTGATCCCTGGCGTTGCATCAGCCATAAGCCGATATCATCCATTTTGACAATCAGGGCAACCAGGCCATATACGCCCAGTGTCATCAGAATTGCGATAATGGAGAGTACCAGGATGCGCTCGCCGAGTGTCGCTTCCGCAACTACGCCTAGCGCGATCACTATGATTTCGGCCGAAAGAATAAAGTCGGTCCTAACCGCACCTTTGATTTTTTCTTTTTCCAGCGCCACCAGGTCGGTCTGTGTATCCTGCATGGCCGCGTGTACGGCTTGCGCATGCATATCATCGTTTTTTGCATGCAGTTTGTGCCAGATTTTTTCAAATCCTTCGTAACATAAAAAGCTACCGCCCAGCATCAGCATGGGCGTAATCAGCCAGGGTGCAAAAGCGCTGATCAGTAACGCTGCCGGTACCAGGATGGATTTGTTGATCAGGGAACCACGTGCGACTGCCCATACCACCGGCAGTTCGCGTTGCGCCGCAATGCCAGTGACCTGCTGGGCATTCAGCGCCAGGTCGTCGCCAAGCACCCCGGCCGTTTTCTTGGCGGCCAGCTGGCTCATGACAGACACGTCATCCAGCATGGTGGTGATGTCATCCAGTAAGGCAAGCAGGCTGGCAGAAGCCATGATTTATTCCATCGTCATTAAAGAGTTGTTTATTGTAAATGAATGCCGTTAGAATGGCGGCATGGTATCGCTCAGATTTCAACAGTGGATGGCGCGCATGGCCTTGATGGCAATCATGCTGGCTTCGCTTGTCCCGACCTTGAGCCTGGCTTTTCCTATGCAGCAAAACAAAAGCTTTATTGGTGAAATCTGTTCGACCCAAAGCAGCAAACTGCTGGTGCAGGTCATGACCACGCAAGGTAAGCAGTTATCTACCCTGATTGATTACAAGCCTTCGCAAAAACCGGTTTCCTTAAGCCACCACCTCAATCATTGCCCGTTCTGCCATATGGCGCTGGATGAGGTGACACTGCCTGCACACAGTCCTGCTTATATCCTGTTCCAGCAAACACAGACTGGCATCGCATTAAGCGAATATCAACCTCCAGTTGTTTCCAGTTTTTACCCTACTGCGCATACTTCGCGCGCACCTCCTCTGACTCCACACTCAATCTAGTACCGTCCGCATGCCGGCCGGATTCTGAGTCATGCCTGTCTTGCAGGCATAAAGGAGTCATCTATGATAGTCATCAACCTCCAGGCAATGATATTTGCCAAACAGGTGGAGTGGAAACGCCACATCACCCTGAAAGAAATCGCTGATGCTACTGGTATCAGCCGCATGACCTTGCATCGTATCGTCAAAAATCCCGCTTATAACGCCTGCACCGAGCATTTGGATAAGCTATGTGCTTATTTCCATTGCGATATCAGCGCGATGATACGCTGGCAACCAGACCTGGCTTCCAGGCAAGTGTTCGCAGTCTGACAGCGCCTAGATGCTTGTCGTCATAAATTTTTAGGGAAATAAATAATGAATAAAACAAAAATCGGGTTAGCCATATTGGCGGCCTTGCCATTGCTCGCACACGCAGAGCATGAAGGTACGGTGCACCTGGATGAAGTAGAGGTCACCGCCGAGAAACCTAAAGGCTCATTAACGCAACCTTCGATTGAAGTTGCCAAAGAAAATCTGTCCAAGACTGCTGGCGGTACCACGGTGATTGATATGACCACGGTCAGAGAAGGGCGCACTAGCAATATGCAAGACAGCCTGGGCCTGGCTACCGGCGTATTGGCGCAGTCACGCTTTGGTGCTGAAGAAACACGGCTATCGATTCGCGGTTCCGGTTTGCAGCGAACATTCCACGGACGCGGCCTTAAGCTGATGCAGGATGGTATTGCCGTCAATCTGGCCGATGGTGGGTTTGACTTCCCGGCGATTGACCCCATGGCAACGGATTACATAGAAGTTTATCGCGGTGCCAATGCCTTGCAGTACGGTTCAGCTAATTTGGGTGGCAGTATCAATTTTATTTCACGTACTGGCTACACTGCCCCGGCATTGGAAGTGCGCTCGGAAGGGGGCAGCTATGGATATTATCGCCTAGGTGTCAGCACGGGTGGCGTCAAAGATAATGTGGACTATTTCGTGAGTGCCAGCAAATATCATACTGACAGCTTCCGCGATAATGCGCAGCAGGGGGCAGATCGCTTAACTGGCAATGTGGGTATCAAGATCAATGACCAGATTGAAACCCGCTTTTACTTCGGCTACGTCAATAATGATTCGCAACTTTCCAGCAACCTGACGAAGACACAATTGAAAAATGATCCTAAACAGGCAACTGTGATTCCTGGGCAAGGTATTAACCAACGGGACATTAATCTAACCAGGCTGGCTAATAAAACAACTTTTCTATTTGATCAGAGCAAGCTGGAGCTGGGCGCATTTTACTCACGTAAAAGTCTGTATCACCCCATAGGTAATTTTGGTGATACAACTGGCGTCATTGATCAGGAATCTGATGATTTTGGTCTGACTGCGCGGTGGACGCATTTAGGCGAGCTGTTTGGCCTGAAGAACGAGTTTGTTGCCGGCCTCTCACCCACTAAAGGGCGTACTGATGCTAGAAGTTTTTTGAATGTGAATGCAAAGCGCGGTGCGCAATTGAATGATTTTGACCAGAAAGCAACCAATTTTGAGGCATATCTGGAAGATCGGTTAAGTCTGGATGAGCAGTGGACAGTGATTGCCGGATTGCAGTATGCGAAATCCAAGCGTGATTCCAGAGATCAGTTAATTACTGCCAGTGGCGACCAGAGCGTTGATAAAACCTACAGTCAGACCAGCCCGAAACTAGGTGTACTTTATCAATTGCAGCCACAGGTGCAACTGTTTGCGAATGTTTCCCGTAGCTTTGAACCTCCCAGCTTTGGTGAGTTAAACAGCCTGGTGGTCACTAGCCTCAAAGCACAAAAAGGCACGACATTCGAAATTGGATCACGTGGCAACAGTGAATTTATTGACTGGGATATAGCGCTATACCATGCACGTTTGCAGGATGAGTTACTGGCGGTTGCCGCTCCCGGTTCCCCGGTCGCGACACAAACCATCAATGCCGGTAAAACCATACATCGTGGCCTGGAGTTCGGACTGACAGCCAGATTACCTTACAGCTTGCAATGGCGTTCCAGTTGGTTGATTAATGATTTCAAACTCGATAACGACCCTACGTTTGGTAGCAATCGCCTGCCAGGGATCCAGCGTTCATTGTTACGTGCCGAGCTGGTTTATCGAGGCAGAGACTTTCTCGAAAATTTCTACATAGGCCCTACCTTTGAGTGGTCACCACAACGGTATAACGTGGACTTTGCAGAAACCTTGTATGCGGATAATTATTTCCTGTGGGGGATTAAAGCTGGTCAGAAAGTGAACCAGCATTGGTCGTGGTTTGTGGAAGGCCGCAATCTGGCGGACCAAAAATATGCGGCGACTACTGGACTGGCCAGAAACCAGAATGGTGTAGATGGCGCATTGTTCCTGCCTGGCGATGGGCGCACTGCTTATCTTGGCGTGACCTGGGCCTATTAGTCATTTGACCGGCAAAAGGTTGCCGGTTTTTTTGGGAATTCTGAATGAAATCAAAAATACTATTGATCAACCTGTTTTGGGGCCTTGTTTTCAGTGTGTACGGGTATGCGGGTACTGCAATTGAGCAAAAATCTGCGATTACTGAAGCCATGCATCGACAATGTGATCAGCCGGATCAAACGATAGAGGTTCCTGCCATTGTCATTGAACATGACTTTGCCATCGTCGATTGGATACTGGGAGGCAGAGGCGGGCGTGCTTTACTGAAATATGCTGCAGAGCATCAATGGCAGGTCTTTGTATGTGGTGGCGCCAGGTTAACCGACATCGCAGAGTTACAACATACAGGTATCTCATTGCCTGTCACTCTTCAAACCAATGGTTTTTACGCTGGCCCAAATATCGAGTGGTCACCTAGCCGCTATTACGCTGACAATACCAATGCTACCACTGTGGATAGATACATATTGCTAAATGTGAGGCTTGGCTACATGCAGGCCAAAGGCTGGTCGGGCTATCTGGAAGGCAGGAATTTAACCGACAGACGTTATGTCGCTAATGTTGCGATTGCAGGTGCCGCAGATCCAACCATGGAGCTTTTTAATCCAGGAACGAGCCGTGCCGTCTACGCAGGTGCAATATAAATGGTGATGCAATGCAGTTGAATACTACAAACCCTATTTCTCCATCAAAGACCAACGCCACTCTCTATGCCAGAGTGTGGCGTTGGCATTTTTTTGCGGGATTGTTCTGCCTGCCGATTTTGTTGAGTCTGGCAATTACCGGAGGACTTTATCTTTTTAAAGGTGAGATTAATGAATGGATTTATCATGATGAGCGATTTGTAGCACCCTCCGCCCCTCAGGCGATGTCGCTTCAGCAGCTGACCAGGCTGATTCTGGATGAATATCCAGGCGAGTTAAAATTGATACAAATGCCTGCAAATATTGACCGCAGTCTTGCCGTATTAATCAGGCAACCACATGGTGAAACGGTACAAGTATGGGCGAATCCCTATACAGGTAAAGTCCTTGGGGCGCATGCGGAAAGCAGGCAATGGGAGCTTGTTGTCAAGCAGTTGCACTCTTTGACGTTGGTCGGCACCTGGGCAAATTGGCTGGTTGAAGTTGTGACAGGGTGGCTCATTGTACTGATTATTACTGGCTTATATCTTTGGTGGCCACGTGGTAAGACTACAAATATCATACATGTTAGAGAGTCGCCGAAGCGCCGGATATGGTGGCGAGATATACATGCGCTGACTGGCTTGTTCGGTGGCGGTATTATTTTGTTTCTCGCGTTAACTGGCATGCCTTGGTCTGCGTTCTGGGGGCAGCAGTTTAGCAAAATGACTACTGCATATGACTTGGGTTTCCCTAAGTACTTATGGGCTGCAATTCCACAATCGAGTATCCCTTTGGAAACTCAAGGTGAAGTACCATGGACACTGGAGGAAACGACAATACCTATCTCCAGTCGTGAACAATTGAATGATGCCATTACTCCTATCGGTTTGGATAGTGCACGACATATTTTTGATCAGACAGGTTTGAAAGCCGGATATTCGATTCGCTTACCTATGGGTGCTACAGGTGTCTATACTGCCTTGCGGTTTCCAGCTGATGCCAGGCAAGAAAGAATAGTCCATATAGATCAATATTCTGGAAAGGTTTTAATCGATACCGGTTATTCAGAATATGGCGTTGTCGCTAAAGTCACCGAGTGGGGAACTTCAGTCCATCAAGGCAAACAGTATGGCCTGATCAATCAGTTAGTGATGCTGGCAGGTTGTGTTGCTCTCGTCATGCTTGTTATTTCGTCTACAGTTATGTGGTGGAAGCGACGCCCGTCAGGCCGCCTACTGGCAGCACCTCCCAAACGGCAGGATATCAGGATTACCCGAAATGTTGCCATCATTACCGTGCTGTTAGGTATGCTGTTTCCTTTGTTGGGTGCATCCATGCTGGTAGTGCTCATGATTGATACCATCACACAGTTTGTTAATAAAAAGGTTGTAGCATGAAGTCTTGCCTGAAACACGTATTTATCATTATCAATCTGACTTGTTTTTCCGCGCTGGTACATGCGGATTTGAGAATATCTGATGCATGGGTGAAACCAACCGTATCAGGGCAACCAGTGGCAGGCGCCTATATGACGTTTACTGCAGATAAAAATATGGAGGTTGTGGAAGCATCCTCACCTGTTGCCGGTAAAACGGAGATTCATTCCATGTCTATGGAAGGCAATATCATGAGAATGAAAAGGCTAGAGCGTTTGCCAATTAAAGCAGGAACATCTTTACAATTAAAGCCCGGCGGGCTCCATATCATGTTGATAAAGTTGAAGCAGCAGATCAGAGAAGGTGATGTCATCCCTATCAGCTTGATAGCACAAGACGGGCATGGAAAGAAAACGACATTATCTATTAAGGCTGTTGCAGCTTTTCCTGAAGTGATTGAGCCATTGCCAGATATACATCGCCATCATTAGTAATTGCTTGCTGACATAGCTCCTGTAAAACGACGAGTTATGTCAGCTATTTTTGCTGGCTGATCATTTAAGCGTTTGCGCTGGTAACCTTTTCCAGGAAGTAACTGGTGCGCTGTTTCTGGCGTGTCATTCTTTGCAGGAGATTCGGTAACTGTTCCGGTTTCAGGCACTGGATAATATTCAGTTCCAGTGTTTCCCTGAGGTCTATGATGTCGCCGTCCTCATCGTCAGGTCCCTGCAATATCTGGATGAACGGGCGCAGAGGCTGCTGCGGGTTGGTTGACAGCACGGTCGCCAGTTGCTGGTCGGACAGACGTACCACGCTGCCTGGCGGATAAATGCCCAGACACTTGATAAAGCGGCGCAAAATGGTCTGGTCGAACAAGTGGCGTTGCTGGGCAAACATGATGCTCAAGGCTTCATAAGGCGTTTTGGTATCTGCCGGGTTGAAAGGATTGCACAGGTTGTCGTATGTATTGGCAATGATCAGGATATGCGACAACGGATCAATCTCGTCACAATGCAAGCCTTTGGGATAACCGCTGCCATCGGCAAATTCATGATGCTGGCCTATCAGCGTCAGCATCTTTTTCGGCACGGATACGTCTTTCAGCATGTTCATGCCGAGAATGACATGGGTCTGGTAAATGGCGGTTTCACGTGCGGTCAGCGGCTCTTTCTTCAATAAAATCTTGTCGCTGATCTGGCGTTTGCCTATGTCATGCAGGATGGCGGCCATGCCTAAAATAACGGCATCCTCATCGCTGATGTTAAGGTTTTTAGCCAGCAGCATGGATAGCACCAGGATATTCAGCTCGTGCTGGTAATACTGGTCGCCAATACGATGGCCGTTCATGGCGTGAATGGCAATGTCACCTTCAGTCAGCGTGCTGGCGACCAGGTCCTGCACCAGGTTGGAAGCCAGGCCAAACGCCTGGTCAGGATGTTCTACCGACAGCTTCTGCAGGTTTTTCACATCGGCACTGGTTTTCAGGAACTTCTGTTCGCTTTCTGTGATGGCATGCTTGAGAGCGAGCTGTTTTCTCTGGGCCGGGCTTAATGTCGGACTGTCATCAATGACATCCAGTTTTGATACCGGGGATTTCTTGAAAGGGAACTCCACCACATTCTGGATGCTGCTGTGACGAGTGCTTCTTAATGGTGTGTTGGAGCTGCGCCGCGGATCATAACGCAATTGTTGCAGTCCCAGGGACTTGATGGTCTCGATCTGGGATTCGTCCGTGATTTTGAAGTTGCTGACAGAGAATGGATGGTCCATCCATCCCAGGTCAAGATGGATATACAGGCCAATCTGGACCTGGTCAATGTCAATGTAATAAGTATCAGAGGCGTGATTAGGCATGGCGTTTTATTCTTTTTTGATTATTTAACACTAGCAGCTGTACAAAGTCGTCTGCACTCACCGGGTAGGCGTATAAATAGCCTTGCGCCGTTTGGCATCCCAGGCGTTGTAAAAAGGCTTCCTGTTCTTCTGTTTCTACTCCTTCTGCAACGACGGTCAGCCCCAGCTGGGTGGCCATCGCATAAATAGCACTGGTAATGGCGGCATCATCCTTGTCATCAGGTAAATCCTTGACAAAGCTGCGGTCAATCTTGATCTGGTCCAGCGGCAAACGTTTCAAATGCGACAATGAAGAGTAGCCGGTGCCAAAGTCGTCAATGGCAATGCTGATGCCCAGTTTCTTTAACTGGTTGAAAGTATCCACTACATGCTGCGTATGCTGCATCAGTGTGCTTTCGGTGATTTCCAGTTCAATGATGGACGGGTCGCAATCGCTTTCCATCAGGATGCCATACACGGTATCGGCAAATTTGCTTTTCATGATTTGCACGCCGGAAACATTAATGGCAATTTTCCTGAATTCCGGATGTGCCTGATGCCAGGCATGAGCCTGGTGTACGGCTTCCCGCAATGCCCATTCGCCTATGCTCAGGATCAGGCCGGTTTCCTCTGCCAGTGGAATGAACTTGCCTGGCGGAATCAGTCCCTGTACCGGGTGCTGCCAGCGTATCAGGGCCTCAGCGCCCACCACCACGCCGGTCTCCAGGTCAACCTGGGCCTGGTAGAACATTTTCAGCTGTTTTCTTGATAATGCCTGGCGCAGCTCGGTTTCCAGCTGGAAGTGTTCTACCGCATTGCGGCTCAGGGCAGCATCGTAAAACGAGACGTGGTTTTTACCATTGTTCTTGACCTGGTACATGGCGAGGTCGGCGGCCTTGATCAGGCCTTCAACATCTCCCGCATCTTGCGGGTACATGGCGATGCCTATGCTGGCACCGACAAAAATTTCATGATGGTCAATCATGAATTTACGACTGAGTGCTTCCAGGATGTCCTGCGCTTTGTTTGAGGCATCGGCCTTGCTGTGCAGGTTTTCCAGTAACACAATAAACTCGTCGCCACCCAGCCGGCCGACAATGTCGGACTCACGAAGTGCGCCGCGGATGCGTTCAGTCACGCCCAGCAGCAGCTGGTCGCCGGTGTAGTGGCCCAGACTGTCGTTGATATTCTTGAAACGGTCCAGGTCAATAAACAGGACGGCGGCCTGCTGTTCATGCCGGTTGGCACGCTGGATGGCGTGTGTGAATAAATGATTAATCAGCCTGCGGTTAGGCAGGCCGGTGAGCGGATCATGGTTGACCAGTGAGTTGAGCTGCCGCTGTGAGCGTTTCATCTCGGTGATATCGGCAAATACACCGACATAATTGGTGATGGCATTGGCATGATTGCGCACGGCAGTGATGGTCATCCACTCGGTATAACTCTCGCCATTTTTGCGTACATTCTCAATCTCGCCTGACCATTTGCCATGGCGTTTGAGTGCGCCGAACAGGCCGCGCGGGCGCTGGCGGAAGATTTGCGGTTTGGTGCCCAGTACATCGGCTTCTTCAAAACCGGTAATCAGCGTATAACCCTGGTTAATCCCTACCAGCTCTCCTGCGGTATTCACGATCATGATGCCTTCGGTGGTGCTGTCGAAGGCAATTTTGGCCAGTTTCAGATGCTTGCCGGTCTGTTCACGATGAATGGCGACACTCAGCGTGCGCCCGATGGCCATCAGTGAACCCAGTTCCTGCGAACTGGTGCTCTCGGCATCAAAACAACGTTCAATGACCATGGAGCCCCACCACTCGTTATCCATCATCAGTGGCACAATCACCAGGTTAACCGTGTCATGGGACTTGAGCAGGAAGCGCTCTTCTTCTGGCAGCGCATGCGCGTCGCACATCACCGGCTGCCCTTTTGACAGCAGGGTATGCCAGCGTTTCAGTTCGGGGGAAAGAAAGGAAATCTTTTCCCAGTGCGCATAGGTGGCATGGAAGCCGTTAATGGCCCAGTGAAACAAGGCCTGTGAACGGATTTCCGTGTGTTTGCGTGATGTGGTCGTGTGATGTTGCAGCAGCACGGCGCGGCTGAAGCGGAAAGACAGGCAGCATTGCTGCAGCACGCTTTCGGCCACAGACTGCCAGCGCTCGGCAGAATGCAACATCCAGTCGCATGAGATCAGCGTGTCCAGCACGGCACTGCGATTCTGCAACTGGCCTTCGATAAATTTCTGCTCGCTGACATCGCGTGCCACGGTAATCAGGTGACTGGGTTGTTCGCCCTGATCGTAATAAGCGGTTTTATTTACTTCCAGCGTTTTATAGCCACCCTGAGGCAAATGTACCAGCTCTTCATTATGGTAGGTCTGCCGGGATTGCCAGACACTCTGGTCTGACTTTTCATGATGTTCAAAATTGTTGCGGAACACCGGATGCAGGGTATCCGCAATCTGCAGGGTGTTCAGGAACTGATAGTCAATGCTGTCAATCTGGAAGGTATTCAGCAATCGCTGGTTGGCCATCATCCAGCGATTATCCTGATCCTTGATGCAGATCAGGTCCGGGCTCATCTCGATCAGGGAATGCACAATAGACTGCATGTGCCGTAACTGGTTGACCAGTGTCTGTTCCGCCGCTTCCAGAATCAGGCCGACTGCTTTCCGGCCGTGCGGAGCATAGAGCAAGCGGCAGTGAAAGTCACGATTCAGGTTGTTCAGGCGTGTCTTGAGAGTGAGCTCAGTACAATGGTCACGCATGGCCTGGACCAGTGCCTGACGCATGTCTTTCGGAAACTGCCCGGCATGCTCGCCAAGCAACGCTCTTGCCATGTCGTTCGCCGCCACGCATTGCGCGCGACGGTTAATCGCCAGTACAGGCGTAGCGGCCATGGCCGCGGCCAGGGGCTGCAGCCATGCTGTGCTATGATGGTCAAAAGTTTCTCGCATATACCGTCGGGATGATTGCCTGGGACGAGGTCCGGTTTCTTTTCTGATTAATGAAGTTAACGGCGGTTATATGGTGAACTTTAGCAATTTTGTTATTTTAAAAAATTATTTTCAGAGATGTATTCAGCTGGAGGAAGCGACAAGTGAAATGGTGGCTTAGCGGATGGATGATCATGTGTTTGAGCTGGGTGGTTCCGGTTGGCGCACATGAAGCACATACGGAATATGCGGCTTCCGAACTGGCGGTCAGTGTCGCCAGCGATACCGAAGGGCGGATCTGGCTGGCACGTGCCAGAAAAGGCCAGGTATGGGTGTCATCCAGCGCTGATGCCGGTCAGCATTTTGGCAAGGAAGTCGCAGTGAATGCGGTCCCCATGAAGGTGGCGGCAGATGCCGAGGCCAGGCCGAAAATTGCCGTTGCCGCGAATGGCAATATCTATCTCAGCTGGACAGAGTCCCTCAAGAAACCTTATGCCGGGTATATCTGGTTTGCGCGCTCCGTGGATGGCGGCAAAAGTTTTGAAACACCTTATATCGTGCATCAGGACCGTGCAGAAATTACCCACCGTTTTGATGCCTTGCAGGTAGCTGCAGATGGCACCATCATCGTCGCCTGGGTGGACAAGCGTGATCTGCTGGCAGCCAGGGCAGCAGGTAAACCTTATGATGGCGCTGCCATTTATTACGCGGTTTCCACCGACCAGGGCAAAAGTTTTGCACCGGAGCAGAAGCTGGCTGACAGCAGCTGTGAATGTTGCCGCATTGCCATGACGAGCAAACCCGATGGCACGGTTGCCGTATTGTGGCGCCATGTATTTGCTGGTAGTGAGCGCGATCATGCCATGGCAGAAATCGGTCAGGCGGCGGCACCAGCCATCGTGCGTGCCAGTTACGGACACTGGAAAATTGACGGTTGTCCGCATCATGGTGCTGCCCTGGCGGTGGGTGAAGGTTTTGGCTATCACCTGGCGTATTTTGATGGTGCCGGTGATAAACCGGGGTTGCGGATAGCACGCATGGATGGCGAAGCCTGGGTAACTTCTCCGCCCAGAAAAATCGGTGATCCGAAAAAGAATGCCGGCCATCCTGCCTTGCTGAGCATAGGTGAGAAAGTATGGCTGGCCTGGCGCGAACATAACGCGCAGGGGATGAGTATTGTGGCCATGACTTCACTGGATGGCGGCAAAACCTGGGGATTGCCAGTAGTGATCGCTCACGCGATGGGCAAGCTGGATTATCCGCAGTGGCTGAATGTGCGAGGGCAGGCCATGCTGGCTGTCAACACTGCGGACAAAGGTCTGCAGGTCATTCCCGCGCCACAGTAGCAGCCAGGAGGTGTCATTGCTCCGGAAAGTGGGCTCAATTTGATCCACATCTATTGAAAACCTAAAAACCCGCCGCATTATAGGGGTATATCGCTGCCATGCAGCATGACTTGATAATGAAGGGTTTGATATGCGTTTTGATAAACTCACAACCAGATTCCAACAGGCATTCGCCGATGCACAAAGCATGGCGGTGGGTGCCGACCATCCGACGATAGAAGCGCCGCATTTGCTACTGGCCATGCTGAGCCAGGAAGATAGCGGGGTTTCCGCCTTGCTTTCACGTGCTGGAGTGCAGGTGAATGCGTTGAAAGCAGACTTGCAGCAGGCAGTAGATACGCTGCCCAAAGTGGCCGAAAACAATGGTGAAGTGACTGTTTCGCGTGACCTCAACAACCTGCTGAATATCACCGACAAGCTCGCGCAGAAAAGTGGCGATAGCTATATCGCCAGCGAAATGTTTTTGCTGGCACTGGCAGACGATAAAGGTGCAACCGGCAAGCTGCTGAAACAGCATGGTCTGAACAAAACCGTACTTGAACAGGCGATTAAGGCTGTGCGTGGCAATGACCCTGTGAATAGCCAGGAGGCTGAAGGCCAGCGCGAAGCGTTGAAGAAATATACGCTGGATTTAACCGAGCGTGCCCGTGCCGGCAAGCTGGACCCGGTGATTGGTCGCGACGATGAAATCCGTCGTGCTATCCAGGTATTGCAGCGCCGGACCAAGAACAATCCGGTACTGATCGGTGAGCCTGGTGTCGGTAAAACCGCGATTGTCGAAGGGCTGGCACAACGTATCGTTAACGGCGAAGTGCCGGACTCCCTCAAAAACAAAAAAGTGCTGAGTCTGGATATGGCCGCCTTGCTGGCTGGCGCCAAATACCGCGGTGAATTCGAAGAACGCCTGAAAGCCGTACTCAAAGAGCTGGCGCAGGACGAGGGCCAGACCATCGTATTTATTGATGAGATCCACACCATGGTCGGCGCCGGCAAATCCGAAGGCGCGATGGATGCGGGCAATATGCTGAAACCTGCTTTGGCGCGCGGCGAGTTGCATTGTGTCGGTGCAACTACGCTGGATGAGTATCGCAAATACATTGAGAAAGATGCCGCGCTGGAACGCCGTTTCCAGAAAGTCTTGGTCGATGAACCTACCGTGGAGGCAACCATTGCCATTCTGCGTGGCCTACAGGAGAAGTATGAACTGCATCACGGCGTGGAAATTACCGACCCGGCCATTGTCGCGGCAGCAGAATTATCCAATCGCTATATCACCGACCGTTTTTTACCGGACAAGGCGATTGACCTGATTGATGAAGCCGCCTCGCGCATCAAGATGGAAATTGATTCCAAGCCTGAGGTGATGGACAAGCTGGACAGACGCCTGATTCAGCTCAAGATTGAGCGCGAAGCCGTGCGTCGTGAAAAAGATGAGGCCAGCCAGAAACGCTTTACCTTGATTGAAGAAGAAATCGCCAGGCTGGAAAAAGAGTATGCCGACCTGGAGGAAATCTGGAAAGCCGAGAAAGCTGCCGTACATGGTTCCGCCGGGATCAAGGAAGCCATTGAAAAGACCAGGCTGGATATGGAAGCCGCCAAGCGCAAGGGTGACTGGCAGCTAGTGTCTGAGTTGCAGTATGGCAAATTGCCGCAACTGGAAGCGCAGCTCAAACAGGCATCCAGTACGGAAGCCAGTGGGACAGTGAAGCATAAAATGCTGCGTACCGAAGTGGGGGCAGACGAGATTGCCGAAGTGGTCAGCCGCGCGACCGGTATTCCTGTCAGCAAGATGATGACAGGTGAGCGCGAAAAACTGCTGGGTATGGAAAACAAACTGCATGAGCGCGTGGTCGGCCAGGATGAGGCGGTACGGCTGGTGTCTGATGCGATCCGCCGCTCACGTAGTGGCTTGAGTGATCCTAACCGTCCTTATGGCAGCTTCCTGTTCCTGGGGCCGACCGGTGTGGGTAAAACCGAGCTTTGCAAGGCATTGGCCAGCTTCCTGTTCGACAGCGAGGAGCACATGATACGCATAGACATGAGCGAGTTTATGGAGAAGCACTCCGTATCGCGACTGATAGGCGCGCCGCCTGGTTATGTCGGCTATGAAGAAGGCGGCACCCTGACCGAAGCTGTGCGTCGCAAACCCTATTCCGTCGTGCTGCTGGACGAGGTGGAAAAAGCGCATCCGGATGTATTCAATGTCCTGTTGCAGGTGCTGGATGATGGCCGCCTGACTGACGGGCAAGGGCGTACCGTGGACTTCAAGAATACGGTGATTATCATGACGTCCAATCTGGGCAGCCAGATGATACAGAGCATGTCCGGCCAGGATTACCAGGTAGTGAAACTGGCGGTGATGGGCGAAGTGAAAACCCATTTCCGGCCTGAATTTATCAACCGGATTGATGAGGTGATTGTGTTCCACGCCCTGGGTGAAGCACATGTCAAATCCATTGCCAATATCCAGTTGCAGTTGCTGGCAAAACGGGTGGCTGCGATGGATATGCATCTGGACATCAGTGACGCTGCGCTGGCTGAGATTGCCAATGCCGGATTTGATCCTGTCTATGGCGCAAGGCCGCTCAAGCGTGCCATTCAGAGCGAGATCGAAAATCCTCTGGCCAAGGAAATCCTGGCCGGCAATTTTGCCGCCAAGGATACGATACGTGTAGGCTTTGAGGCAGGCAGAATGCTGTTTAACAAAGCCTGACAAGCGAGCCCTGAACGAACCATCACTGTAAACACGGGTCACACGGTGTGTGACCCCTTACTTAAGCAGTGTTAGAATGGAACCATGATGAATCACGGCATACTTTGGCGATTATTGATAGCGGCCAGTTTAATTGGCAGTCTGGCTGGCTGTGCCTCGCAACCGCCACAGCCGGTACAGATTGACAGAATATCGCCCGAGCAGCTGGCTGCCCTGGTGCCGCCGGCACAGGCCAAACTCAGCCTGGATGAGATCGTGACCATGAGTAAACAGGGTAAGTCTGATGCCGACATCATCGAGGCGATCAAGCAGTCCGATTCACGTTATTCCCTGACGCCGTCCGATATGCTGGCCTGGCATCAGAAGGGAATTTCAAAAGGCGTGCTCGATTACATGCAGCAGGCCAATGCCCTGGCAGAGCAGAATGCGATTGCCGAGGAGATCAACAAGCGCGAAAAAGCCCGTGTGGAAGCCGAACTCAGGCTCAAACGCGAGCGCGATATTGCGCGTATGCGTAGCATGGACCCCTGGTTTTACGGTCCCGGTTTTTACGGCGGCCCTTGGGGCTATCGTCCTTACTGGGGCGGGGGTTGGCGTTATTGGTAACCGAGATGACGGTCTATATGCCCGTATCATGATGTTGAGTTGCGGAAATCAGGCATGAAACAGCTTCACGAAACACTTTCACTCGACGCGCAGGGGCGGCGATTGTACGATATCACGCCACAGGTATTACAATGGGTGCAGCAATCGGGTATCCAGAGCGGCTTGCTGACACTGTATATCCAGCATACGTCTGCCAGTCTGCTGATTAATGAAAATTACGACCGGGATGTGCTGGTTGATATGGAAGCTTTTTTCAATCGCCTGGTGCCTGATGGTGATGATTTATTCATCCACACGGTGGAAGGTCCCGATGATATGCCGGCACATGTGCGTACTGCGTTGACGCAAACCAGTTTGTCCATTCCGGTTTTGCAGGGACGGGTTGCATTGGGCCAGTGGCAGGGTATATTTCTGTTTGAACATCGCCATTTACCCGCCAGACGACGTATACTCATGCATGTAATGGGTGAATAAACTTAATTTTTCAATCAGCGTTTTACTATAACAATGTCACTAAGAGGAGAGTCATAATGAAGTCCAAAGCTTGTTTGATTGCCGTATTGTTAGGATTGGGTCTGGTTGCTTGCGATAAGCAAGAGGAGGCAGCCACACCGGAAGTTGCTACCCCTGCTGCAGAAGCTGAAGCGCCGGTATCTGCCGAACCTGCAGCGGAACCAGCAAAATCAGGTGGCGGTGGCTATGATCCTGCGGATGATGAGCGTGTGCCAGGCATCACGGTTTCCAAGGAAGAAATTGAGAAACAGCTGGCAGAATCTCTGGCTGACACTCCCAAACCAACAGTACCTGGTGAGGAACCCAACGCCGAGTAATCGTAATCACAAGGCGGAAACAAAAAAAGCGCAGCCCGGCTGCGCTTTTTTTCTGAATCAAGGAACAGCCCCTAACCTTATTTGACGGTGCTCCACTTCAGTGGATCAAACGGGATGCTGTTACGACGCAGCTCATAGTACACCCCGTTCTCGGCATTGCCGCCGCTGTTGCCTACTGCTGCAATCGTATCACCGGCTTTGACCGCCTGGCCGGATGATTTATAAAGGGCTTCGTTATTGCCATACAGGCTCATATAACCATTGCCGTGATCAATCACAATCAGGTTGCCAAACCCCCGCATCCAGTCGGCAAATACGACCTGACCGCCAGCGACGGATTTGACTTCACTCCCTTCAGCAGCACGGATAAACAAGCCTTTCCAGCTGACGCCGGTTTCTGCTCTGGCACTGCCAAAGCGGTTGATCACTTCACCACGTACCGGTAACCGCAAGCGGCCACGCAACTGGGCAAAATTCTCCTTGCTGGCATTGTATTCCGGCAGCGTTTCATTTTTGGCGACCACCGTGCTGTTTTGAGTATCGGCATCACTTTCGCCCACTTTACCTTGTGTCGTACGCCCGGCAGATTTTTTCTTGCGGGCGAGTTCTGCTGCGCGTTTTGCTGCCGCTTCTTTTTCACGCTTGGCTTTGGCCCGTGCCTGCTGTTCGCGTTTTTTTGCTTCTGCCACCAGCCGCTGAAACAGCTTGGACAAGGCTTCCTCATCTTTTTTCAGGCGTACCAGCTGCTGTTCCTGCGTTTCAATCTGTTTGGAAAGCTGGGTCAGGGCTTCGGTGCGCTTGGATTTTTCATTTTCCAGTTGCTGCGTGGTGTTGGTGTATTGATTTGCCAGACGATCAGTTTCATGCAACCGGTCGGCGGTGGCGGTGCGCACGCGCTCAATTTCATCGCGATTATCCTGCAGGGCCTGGATTTGCTGCTGATGGGCGGCGGTCAGGTAGCCCAGGTATTGCAGATTGCGCGTAGTGCTGGCCGGATCTTGCTGTTGCAGCAACATTTGCAAAGGACTGCGATTGCCATGGCGATATTGCTGATTCAGTTGCTGGCTCAGGGATTCCTGTTGCTGGTTGACCTGCCGTTGCAACAAGGTCATCTGTTTCTGCAACTCCTGCAGTTTGCTGCGGTTGTCCTGTTGTGCAGCCTGGATTTCCCGCAGCTTCTTGCGCGAAGCGCTGATGGCGGTTTCAGAAGCTTTCAATGCTTCATGCGCATCCTGCCTGGCCAGTTGTGAGGCCTTGAGTGCATTGGCCAATTGCTGGATTTTCTTCTTGACCTGCGCCAGGTCGCTCTTGGCTGTGTCAGTGGAGCTCTTGTCTGCTGCCGTGGCTGGTGAAGGTAACGCCGTGGCAAGCGCAAGCAGTGCGCTGCCCAGGCAGATGCGCCACCACCGGTACGATCTGGAGCGGAGCAAGATGATCTCAGACATGTACCCGCATCATATGTTTAGTCGGCTGTATCCAGCGTGACCAGGCTGTGGCCGGTCATTTCTGCCGGCTTGGGCAGGCCCATTAATGATAACAAGGTCGGTGCAATGTCGGACAAGGCACCGCCCGCCGTGATTTTCCCGGCACGACCAATGTAAATAAACGGCACCAGGTTGGTGGTATGCTGGGTATGCGCCTGCGCACTGTCGTGGTCAAACATGCTTTCCGCATTGCCATGGTCCGCGGTAATAATTACTTCGGCACCGGTTTTTTGCGCAGCAGCCACGACGCGGCCTATACAGGTATCCAGTGTTTGCACGGCCTGGATAGCGGCCTGTAAATTGCCGGTATGGCCGACCATGTCGCCGTTGGCGTAATTACAGATAATGGCCTGGTATTGCCCGGATTCAATCGCTTCTACCAGCTTGTCGGTGACTTGCGGCGCGCTCATTTCCGGTTGTAAATCGTAAGTGGCGACTTTGGGAGAGGGGATCAGGATACGGTCTTCGCCGGCAAACACGGTTTCTTCCCCACCATTAAAAAAGAAGGTGACATGCGGGTACTTTTCAGTTTCTGCAATGCGTAATTGCCTGAGGCCTAGTCCGGCAATATATTCGCCAAAGGTATTGGGAACCGTGTAGGGCGCAAAAACGGGTTCGGCCATGGTCTGATTTTTATCATACTGGGTCAGGGTCAGGTAATGTTTGAAGCGTGGCATGCGGCTACGTTCAAAACCGTTGAATTGCGGGTTCAGCAATGCATCGGTGAGCTGGCGCGCGCGGTCGCTCCTGAAGTTCATGAATACCAGGACGTCATCATCTTCCATGCGCACCGGCGCAGCGTCCGCACTGCGGATGGCCGTGCATTGTACGAACTCATCGCTTTCATCGCGGGCATAAGCCTGTTGCAGTGCCGTCAGACTGTCCGGCGCAACATGGTCGGCAGTGCCGTTGACCAGCAACTCATACGCCACTGAAACGCGCTCCCAGCGTTTGTCCCTGTCCATGCCGTAGAAGCGCCCCCCAATCGAAGCCACTTTGCCGACGCCTAGCGTTTTAATATGTGTTTCCAGTGCCTCCAGGTAAGGCTGTGCACTTTTAGGGGGCGTATCACGGCCATCCAGGAAGGCGTGTACATAGACTTTGTCCAGACCCTGCTGTTTGGCCATGGTCAGCATGGCGTGGATATGTGGCTGGTAACTGTGTACGCCACCGTCAGACAGCAGGCCGAGGATATGCAGGGCTTTGCCGCTGGTTTTCAGGGATTGCATGGCATTCACCAGCATCGGCAGCTGGAAAAATTCACCGCTGCCTATGCTATTGTTGATGCGCTCAAAGTCTTGAAAAATAATGCGCCCCGCCCCAATATTCAGGTGACCGACTTCCGAGTTGCCCATCTGGCCATCCGGCAGGCCGACATAATGTTCCGATGCGTTAATCAGGCTGTGCGGGTAGCGCGCCTTGAGATTGTCCAGATTGGGGGTGCTGGCCTGCAATACGGCATTGTGTTCAAGGCTCTCGCTGTGACCGAATCCATCCAGAATCAGTAATATGACAGGTTTGATTGACATGGCTAACAAATTTATATGGGTGACGGAACGTCGATTGATGAATACCGCTATTATAATCGCAACCGCAGGGGACGCCTACTCAAAGCAGGGCGACTCATGAGGGTGGATGCCGGTATGTCACCGTTTACCAACGTATGAGAGTGGAAAATCAAAGTGGAGTTCTTTAATCAAAACATATTATTGATCGGCCTGGCGGTTGGCTCAGGCCTTGCCTTGCTGTGGCCCATGCTGAACCGTTCAGCTGCAGGCAGTGCGCTGATTTCGGTGACCGAAGCCGTGATGCTGATGAGTCGCAAGTCTGCGCTGGTGCTGGATGTGCGTGAGCCGGATGAGTTTGCACGCGGGCACTTGCAGGGTGCGCGTAACGTACCTTTGTCCCAGCTGGCCGAGCGCAGCAAGGAGCTGGAAAAATTTCGCGACAAACCGGTGCTGGTGGTATGTCAGCGCGGTAGCCGCGCACGTACGGCCTGTCGCATGCTGAAAGATCAGCAGTTTACCTCGCTGCATCTGTTAAAAGGCGGCATGCAGGCCTGGCTGGATGCCAGAATGCCGACTGGCAAATAAATTACTTTTATCATTAACAACGGGAAAATCACTATGGCAAAAGTCGTCATGTATACCTCGGCAGTCTGTCCTTACTGCATGAATGCCGAGCGGTTATTGCGCAACAAGGGCGTGACCGAGATTGAGAAGATCCGCGTAGACCTGCAACCTGAACTACGTGCGGAAATGATGGAAAAAACCGGTCGCCGCACTGTGCCACAGATTTACATTGGCGATCATCATGTGGGTGGTTTTGACGATTTGCATGCGCTGGATATGCAAGGCGGGCTGGATCCTTTGCTGGCAGCTTGAGCCAGGAGAAAAAACACATAGTCAGCGTCGGGATGTCCGGTTAAAATAGCGGCTTTGCGTATTGAAAAAGGACAAGTCATGGCTCAGGAACCACAAAACCAAACAGAAGAAAATACAGCGCCTGTTTTCAGTATTGAGAAACTGTATATCCACGATGCCTCTATCGAGGTGCCGAATGCACCTGCGATTTTTACCGAGCGTACTACCCCGCAAATCAATGTCGAACTGGGTAATGCAGCCGAGCAGATTCAGGACGGCATTTTCAATGTATCCATCAAAGTGACGGTAACTGCCAAAATCGAAGACAAAACGGCTTTCCTGGTGGAAGTGAACCAGTCCGGTATTTTCGCTATCCGCAACGTACCACAGGAAAATCTGGAGCCTATCCTGGCGGTTGCCTGCCCGAACATCCTGTTCCCGTATGCACGTGAAGCCGTTTCCGATATGGTTACCCGGGCCGGCTTTATGCCAGTACTGCTGAATCCGATCAACTTTGAAGCGCTGTATCTGCAACAGCAGCAACAGGCTGCACAAGCGGCTGGTGCGCCTAACTAATATTCAAGCATGGATGACGGTGATTCACACGTCATCTTTCCGGACAGACCTACATGAGTAAAGTTGCCGTTTTAGGGGCCGGTGCCTGGGGTACCGCGCTCGCCATGCATATTGCCTTGCAGCATGAGGTGGTGCTGTGGGCACGCAACAGCGGCCATGTGTCCGGCATGCGCAAGGCGCGCGCTAACCCTCTGTATCTGGGGGATTTTGTTTTTCCCGAAAAACTCACGGTAGAAGACGACCTGGCCGCTGTCATTGATGGCGCCGACCTGATTTTATCCGTGGTGCCTACAGCCGGCTTCCGGCCCATTCTGCAGCAACTGAAAGCACTGGGCATCCGCCAGCCCCTGATCTGGGCCAACAAAGGCCTGGAGCCGCAGACAGCCAAATTGCCGTTTGAAGTGGCACAGGAAGAGCTGGGCAGCGACTATCCGTGGGGCGTATTAAGCGGCCCCAGTTTTGCTGCAGAGCTGGTGCGCGGTTTGCCAACCGCGATTACACTGGCCGCCAATCATCGTGAACTGGCGCAGCAGGCGGCGCAGCTGATTCATGGCGGCTGTTTGCGCGTGTATGACAGCGTGGACGTCGTTGGTGCTTCGGTCGGTGGTGCGGTGAAAAACGTGATGGCGATTGCGGCTGGTATTTCGGATGGCATGGGGTTTGGCAATAATGCACGGGCCGCGATGATTACGCGCGGGCTGGCCGAAATCACCCGGTTTGGCATGGCACTGGGTGCCAAAGCGGAAACCTTTATGGGACTGGCAGGCGCAGGCGACCTGATCCTGACCTGTACCGGGCAGTATTCGCGTAACCGCGAAGTGGGCCTGCAGCTTGCATCAGGCAAGTCACTTGACAGCATTCTGGCTGGCCTGGGCCATGTGGCAGAAGGTGTGAATACTGCGCGTGAAGTCATGCGTCGCGCCGAAACCATAGGCGTGGTCATGCCGATTACGTTTGAAGTTAACCAGCTGCTGACCAACCGGAAAACTGCACAAGAAGCGGTAGCCGCGTTGCTGGGGCGTGACCAGCGTCAGGAATCTGCCTGATTCAATGCCCTGCGGGCGAATTTGCGTACAGTTTTCTTTTGTCTACTGCTGGCAGCTGTTTCTTGATTACACTGTTTCCGGCGATGAGCGTCTTCATGCCTTGTCTGATTATTTTTGCTGCGGACATTTTCAGAGGGAACTCTTCCTGACTGATAAAGTCTGACGAAAGCTTAAAATCAAGTGGGGGATAATGTGCAGCATCGTAAAAATATAAAAATAGCCATCGCCTTGGCGGTCCTGAGCGTTATTCTGGTCGCCTTGTATGTCATGAGAGCTGAAGCTCTGGCCTGGCATTTATGGCATAAGGTGCAGAATGTCGAGCATAGCGGACTTGATCTTGGGCGTTATGAGGTGGCGATAGAAGCAAAGCCATTAGCCAATTACAAAAATACTTCAGGACTCACTTTCAATCAGGACACAGGCACGCTGTTTACTGTGCTTAATGACATCAGCTTGATTGTCGAGTTGCAGCGCGACGGCACTCCGCTACGCGAAATCAAGGTTCATGGGACAGATGACCTGGAAGGTATCGCGCATTTGGAACAGGACTATTATGTCGTGGCTGATGAGCAGGAAAGCCGCTTGTGGTTATTGCAAATCAAACCGGAAACACGTGAGATTTCTGTCTCGGATGCAAATTTGCTGAAGTTCGGGATCCATGAACGAGGCAACAAGAATTTTGAAGGCATTGACTGGGATAGCCTGCATCGCAGACTGATTGTGGTGAAGGAGCGCGATCCCAAATATGTGATGTCTGTGGTAGGGCTTTATCAGCCAGACGGGCATAAAAGCAATCAAATCGAAGTTGAGTATTTAAAGCAATATGACCGGGCATTAAACTGGTCATTGCGGGACCTGTCTTCGGTGACTTATCACGAACAGTCTGGGCATTTGTTTTTGCTGAGCGATGAGTCACGCTTGCTCAAGCAGTTTGATGCCACCGGGCAAGCCATGGGATCATTGGCATTATGGAAAGGCTTTCACGGCCTGAATCATAATGTGCCACAAGCAGAAGGCGTATCGATTGATGATGAAGGCAATATCTATATTGTCAGCGAGCCTAACCTGTTTTATGTGTTTAAACCTTCATCAGGGAAAGTCAGGAAAGCTTGATAAGGAGGCAGTCCCGCTGACACTGGCAACATCAAAAAAACCCGCCGTAGCGGGTTTTTTAACGTATGTACCAGATAGCGCGATAACTCACGCTCCAGTTAATTACGCTTCAATGTCCAGTAATTCAACCGTAAATACCAGTGTGGCATCAGGGCCGATCACAGGGCCGCTGCCATTGGCACCATAAGCCAGATTCGATGGAATAGTCAGTTCAAATTTGCTGCCTACGTTCATCAGCTGCAAGCCTTCCACCCAGCCGGCAATCACACCGGTCACCGGGAAAGTGATAGGTTCACCACGATCGTAAGAGCTGTCAAACACCGTACCATCAGTCAGGGTGCCGTGATAATGCACTTTGACGCGATCTTTAGTGGTCGGTTTTGCGCCATTGCCGGCAACCAGTTGCTTGTATTGCAAGCCGCTGGCCGTTGTGGTCACGCCTTCTTTTTTGGCATTCTCTGCCAGATAGGAGGCACCTGCTGCCTGATTTTTGGCAGACTGTTCGGCATGTACTGTGCGCTGTCTTTCCTGGCTTTCTTTCTGCACCTGTTCTACCGTGCTTCTTTTTTCCGCATCGGACAAGCGCGATGAGTTGCCCGCCATGACATCGCTGACTGCCAGTGCAACTGCTTCTGCATCCAGTGCCAGGCCATCATTCTTGAGCTGGTTTGCCATGTTTTCACCCACGATATAGCTTAAGCGCTGGGTCAGGGAGTCTAGTTGAGTTGCCATTGTGTTTTCTTTCGTGATTTAAATGGAATCGCTTTTCAGCGGGAGGAATACTGCAATGTTTCCGTCATTATGACGGAGAGTGGCTGATAAAACAAAACCCGCTGGTTGAGTAGCGGGTTTTGTTTTTTGAGTGCTATTTAGGGCATTTTTGCGTTAAGCAGGAAAGTGAGACAAGGCGCTTATCCGCAGGCAGTACAAATAAGTACGACAAGGATAAGTAACGCAGTATCACTGAACTGCTTAAATGCAAAAATTACATCATGCCGCGCCATTGTTTTCGATGGCCGGTAAATGATGTAATCAAACCCAAGGCTACATCATGCCGCCCATACCACCCATGCCACCCATATCCGGTGCAGCAGGTGCATCTTCTTTAGGCAGTTCAGCAATCATGCAGTCTGTGGTCAGCATCAGGCCAGCCACGGAAGCCGCGTTGGTCAGCGCAGAACGGGTCACTTTGGTTGGATCCAGCACACCCATGTCTACCATGTCGCCATAAGTTTCATTAGCCGCGTTGTAACCGTAGTTACCCTTACCAGCAGCTACGTTGCTGACAACCACTGATGGTTCGGCACCGGCGTTGGAAACGATCTGACGCAGTGGCTCTTCAACCGCACGCAGAACGATTTTGATACCGGCGTCCTGGTCAGCGTTTTCGCCTTTGACTTTGGCAATACCGTCACGGGCACGGATCAGTGCAACACCGCCACCAGCCACGATACCTTCTTCAACGGCAGCGCGGGTTGCGTGCAATGCATCTTCCACACGTGCTTTTTTCTCTTTCATTTCAACTTCAGTTGCCGCGCCAACCTTGATCACAGCCACACCGCCTGCCAGTTTGGCCACGCGTTCCTGCAGTTTTTCACGGTCGTAGTCACTGGTGGCTTCTTCGATCTGGGTTTTGATCTGGCCGATACGTGCCTTGATGGCTTCTTCGTTGCCAGCACCATCGATGATGATGGTGTTTTCTTTACCCACTTCGATGCGTTTGGCCTGGCCCAGGTCTTCCAGTTGTACGCCTTCCAGTTTCAGGCCGACTTCTTCGGAAATCACGGTACCGCCGGTCAGGACAGCGATGTCTTCCAGCATGGCTTTACGACGGTCACCGAAACCAGGTGCCTTAACAGCAGTGGTTTTCAGGATGCCACGGATGTTGTTCACCACCAGGGTTGCCAGTGCTTCGCCATCTACATCTTCAGCGATAATCAGCAATGGACGGCCGGCTTTAGCGACTTGCTCCAGCGTTGGCAGCAGGTCACGGATATTGGAGATTTTCTTGTCGTGCAGCAACACGAAAGGATTGTCCAGCAACGCGATCTGGCGTTCAGGATTGTTGATGAAGTATGGAGACAGGTAACCACGGTCAAACTGCATACCTTCAACCACATCCAGTTCGTTGCTCAGGCCGGAACCGTCTTCAACGGTAATCACGCCTTCTTTACCCACTTTGTCCATGGCATCAGCAATGATCTGGCCTACGGAGCTGTCGGAGTTGGCAGAGATAGAGCCTACCTGTGCGATTTCCTTGCTGGTGGTACATGGCTTGGATTGTACTTTCAATTCTGCGATTGCAGCTTCAACCGCTTTGTCGATACCGCGTTTCAAATCCATCGGGTTCATACCGGCAGCCACGGATTTCATGCCTTCGCGGATGATGGCTTGTGCCAGTACGGTCGCAGTGGTTGTACCGTCACCAGCGATATCGTTGGTTTTGGAAGCCACTTCCTTCACCATTTGTGCGCCCATGTTTTCGAATTTATCTTTCAATTCGATTTCCTTGGCCACGGAAACACCATCTTTAGTGATGGTAGGTGCACCGAAAGAGCGCTCCAGCACCACGTTGCGGCCTTTAGGACCCAAAGTCACACGCACTGCGTTAGCCAGTACATTGACACCATTTACCATTTTCTGGCGAACGTCATCACCAAATCTTACGTCTTTTGCTGCCATTTAAATTCTCCTAAATGCTTGATATTCAATTATTTTCAGAATTGTTTAATTCGCTGTTGCAACCTGGCCATGCCCGTTGCAAGCCGTCAGAATTACTCAACAATCGCCATGATGTCTTCTTCGCGCATCACCAGCAGTTCTTCGCCATCTACTTTTACAGTCTGGCCAGCATATTTGCCAAACAACACTTTGTCGCCGACTTTTACATCTAAAGCGATTAACTTGCCGTTGTCGTCTTTTTTACCGTTACCAACGGCTTGCACAACGCCTTGATCAGGTTTTTCAGTTGCGCTGTCTGGAATAACGATGCCAGAAGCGGTAGTGCGCTCTTCAGCGGCGCGTTTAACGATAACTCGATCGTGCAATGGACGAATACTCATGAATGTCTCCTTGGAGTTTTCTTAAAGTGTTATAAGGTTAGAGTTTTAATGGAAAACCATAAAGCGGTACGCATTTTAGCACTCGCGTACCTTGATTGCTAATTGGGGGGGCAGGTTTTTGATTTCAAGAGCAAACACGCAAAATTTTTATGGATATTTGTCGTTTGCAATTTAACTTGAGATTTTTGCAATTTAAGTCGAGAGTGTCATTTGAATTAAATCAAGTATTTAAGGCACTATTTTGTTCTTTAATCCACTAATCTAGGCAATTTTTGAGGTTTGAACAAATAGAAAGTATGAATCGACCCGGCTAGCCTAGATATTTTCGAGCCTCTCGAAATACCGCCGTTC
>CBIMYT010000021.1:0-40868 GCA_966248215.1 uncultured Methylophilus sp.
AGGCTGTTCTTTGGTTTTCTTCACTAGCTGGGTGCCCAGAATAAACCACATGATGGCAACCCATTTAAAGGCAAACACCGAGTCACCGCTAATCGCCAGGTTGGCACTGATAATGACCGCAATCAGGTATTTGAAAAATACGGCGGATTCTTGCACCTTCAATTTGCAGAAGCCTACCCACATCACCACCAGGATAATCAGTCCGTGAAAGTGCAGGATGCGTGCATAGCCCTGGTCCATGAATAAACGCTTATGTACCCCGTACATGCCAAAGAATTCGGCAGGATGGAACTGTAACAAGTCATGACCGGTAGAGCCGATTCTGGTTTCAAAGTCATCGCGGAAACCATGGTAATCCCATCCGACAATCACGCACGCCAGTATGACGAGCAAGGGCATAAAGTAGGCAATGTATTTGAACAGATAGCGGTTGAGCCCGTAGCGCATCAGCATCATTAACATGATCAGCGTGGTACCGAAACGGGAATCGGCCAGTACGGCGATGACGACACCGATAAGGACAAAGTGCCATCCTTCGAGTTTTTGTTTCGATAGCCCCCAGGCGACCAGCAGCGTGGAAAAGTTGGAAACATTCACGGTTTCCAGAAACACGGACGATACCCGGTGATCGCCCAGGAAACTCAGGAAGTTGCGGCCGCCATAGCGGGTGCCATTCAGTGAAAAACTGGAAGCCGCATACTCCAGCGCCTTTTCAGTTGAGCGCCCCAGGCTGATCTGGAAACTGATAATATTGAAAAACTGCTGAAAAACATCCGGCAGGAACAATTCAAACAGGCCGACCGCGAGCACAATCCAGGCCATGATTTTGATCAGCTTGTCCACCGCAATATGATGGTCATACTGGCTGCCCAGCCAGATCAGCAATATCGGAATAATCAGGTTACGCACGAATTTAGGATCAAAGCCATGCTGGAACAGGGCCAGGATAAAGGAGCTGGCCAGGATGGCCAGCAACATCATGACATAACCCGAAGACGCATTTGACACAAAAAACAAAGCCGTCAACGCCAGCAGCACCAGCTCGGTAGCCATCAGCACACCGGACCCGATATGCACAAGATTACTGTCGACAAAACAGAAAAACATGTGGTGTAGCAGCGCAATAAAAACAAGCGCGACAGCAAACCTGGAGACAAGGTTGGGCTTCACAGTGTTGATGGAGTGTGTGGACATATCGGAATTCTACGAGAGGCTGGCGTGGGTCATGACATCATGAACCAGCGCTTTATTTCTCCAGGCTGTCTTGCAGGATTTTCAGCCGAGGATCATCCGGATCGCCGGTAAACGGATTAAACATATAAGTGTTCATCCAGTCGCTGGTGGCCCAGTAGGTCCACCCTATCCATAGATCCTTGTTTTTATTCAGGATATCTATGGTTGTCCTCAAATCTTCCACGCACTGGGGGGTAAGCGACGCACCAAACTCACCCAGGAAGGCCTTTTTCTGATGACTGCGCAACCAGTCATTGACCTTGCCAAACAGCCGGACGAAGCGGTCACTGTCTACGCATTCGGCATGCGTACCGCTGTAATCACTATCAAAATACTGGTGCATTTCGTAAGCATAATGATCAAGCGGGTCATGAATATTCAACAGGACATCTGCATTCGATCCGGCAGAGCCTGCTGTCAACCATTTATGCATGCCGGTCCAGGCCGTGCCGGGGACAAGAATCAACTGCCTGGCTCCACTGTCACGAATCGCACTCACGCCAGCCTGCGCCAGATCAAACCATATATTGGCCGGTTGGCGGTTAGGCTCGTTCATCAATCCGAAGATCACATTCGGGTAATCTTTATATCTTGAAGCCAATCTGCTCCACAAATCGCGGAACACGGCGATATCTTCGGCAGTGTTAGTCAGGTAACGACCGTCATAAGAGGCATAGTTATGCACATCCAGCACAATATTGAGCTGTAACTGCGCTGTCTGCTGCACTACCCTGTCCAGTTGCTTGATTTCGGTGGCAGAAAATTCTCCCAGCGGTGCCGGTTGCAGCCTGCCCCACAGAAACGGCACCCTGACGGTATTGAAGCCGGCGGCTTGCATCCGCTGGAAATTTTTAAGTGTGGGCCAGTGATAATCCTTCTCAGCGATACCGGGCAATTTTTTGTTATTGAATTCCGCCCCTGGCAGATTGATGCCCTGGTAAGTTTTCTGCGGTTGGGCTGCATAGGCATGCAGTGAGCAAAAAAATACACAAATCATCAGCAATCTAGTCATTATCCAATATCCGCTTGTATTCGTTTAAATATTGCGTGCCCACAGCCCGCCAGGAGTACCTTTTTACTGACTGCTGCAAGGCGAATTGATTCCAATTTTTTTCCTGGTGCAAACGTATCACAGCATCAGCCGCTGACTCGGGATCATCGCTGACCAGCAGGCCATATCCGGTGGTGGTGACCAGTTTTTCAAACGGAGGAATCCGGCTCAGCAAGGGAAACAGTCCTGCACTCATGGCTTCAATCGGGGCAATGCCAAATCCTTCATGTTTTGATAGGCATAAAAAATAACTGGCGGCATGTGCCAGTTGTTTTAACTGGCTATCTGACGGACTGACATATACCTGCACGCGGTCACTGATGCCGTATTGCCTGGCGATGTTGCGTATGTATGCTTCATCGATATCATATGGGCGGCCCGCGATCACAAATTGCCACGGATTACCGCTATCGAGTTTCGCAAGCACACTGAACAGCTGTAATGCTTCCAGCATGCCCTTGTTGATGGACCAGCGGCCAAAGTAAATAACCTTAGGTTCAGGCGGGTCATCTGAAGCGGTCACTGCCAGCTTGCCTATGTCCACGCCATTCTCAATCACTAGCAGCTTCCGGGCCGGGATAATCTGGCTGAATATCTCGCCATCATTGTCACTGCAGCCGATGACCCTGTCATAAAAGAGTGAACAAAAGCGTGTCACCGTCCTGAAGTAGATTTTTTTCAAACGGCTGGCATAGGCAGTATGAAAAAAGCCGCCATGTGTGGAAACCACCAGCTTTTTGCGGTGAATGATTTTTGTCAGCGCCAGGAAATCATAGAAAAAATCAATCGCATGCACATGCACGAGATCGGCCTGCTGCAAATGACGCAATACCGAAAAAGCCAGCGGGTAACGACTGGATCCGCAATAGGGAATACGGATCACCTTGACACCATCCACCCATTCAATCGCAGCCAGTTTCTGCTGTGGATTTTTAAACACCCGGTCCAGGGTAATGATATAAGGCGTCAGGCCGGCATCCAGCTGAAACCTGACCAGGTTTTTTACCACTTCTTCCAGGCCACCCACCGAGGGCGTGTATTGTCTTACCACATGAGCAACAATCATTTTATATTTCTCGAAAGCATAGAATTGGAATTATTAAGGCGCTATTTCCTGATCAGGTGCCGTTTCAGGGCGGCCTGGGCAGGCACTTCAAGCAGGGAGTACATCAGCCAGCTTAAAGTGATTGCCAGGATCACCGTGCCAATTGCCATCAGTGCCCTGGGCAGGCCATGCACATAATGCGTCATGAAATACATCACCGCTTCATGTGACAGGTAAAGGGAAAATGACCATTGACCAATGGCCATCAGTAATTTATTGGCCAGTACGCACTGGGTGAACCCTGTCTGGTAGCTCAGGATAAATACCGTGAACGCTGTCAGCAAGGCATAGTGAAAGATGGCATACGGGTAGCGGTAATCGTGCACGCTGACCAGATACGTGCCGTAAATGATTAATCCGAGAAAAGCGACGACCTGTAACGCGTTCAGCCACCAGTTGGCATCGATGGCGATTCTTTTCCTCAGCATGCCCGCTGCGCATCCCAGGGCAAAGAAATGAATTTTTGATGGCAATGTGGTGCCTGGCACATGATTCCTGACCAGCAGCATGACAAATATTACTGCGGCCACCAGCACGACCATATTGAAACTGCCGTGTTTGTATTGAAAAAAAGCCAGCCAGATAAAGATGAAAAACACATAGAACTGCACTTCCGGCGGAATGCTCCAGAATACCGAAATGTTGCCGCTGAACAGCAGGTGCCGCATCACATTATGCTGGTCTATGTTGTAAACAAACTGGTGGTCCACATAGTTGTAAATCATGAACGCCGCGATAATCGTGAACAGGTAGGCGGGTGCAATGCGTGAAAAGCGGCTGATGAGATAATTCCTGATCACTTTTGCATCCGGTTTCTTTTCCAGATATAAATAGCCCATCAAAAAACCACTCAAACTGAAAAAAACGGCCACGCCAATACTGCTGACGTTATAGCCAGTCCACAAATGTGCCGAAAGGCCATGCGTGAACACCACCAGCAGCGCCGCAATGGCCCGTAAACCATCCAGCGAGTTCAGATGCGTCACAGGCGAGTTGATTGCCGGCTTCATGGACGATAGTTTCAATAAGTTTGATGCGCTTGATTGCATTTTTTAATCAATAGAGTTAGTGGGTAGTGGGTTGAGGGATGCGCGGCATTACTTGCGCGCCATGTGCCGGCTATTTCCGTTTATATTGGAAACAGATAAACAGAAACTTCACAAAATCAACGGTATAGCGCTTGAAAAGCCTTCTGGGCTCCAGCAACAGTCTGAATAGCCACTCTATGCGCAGCGCCCTCATCCATTCAGGTGCCCGCGCTTTGTTTTTAGCCATGAAGACATACAGGGCACCCACACCCGCGATTAACTTTACATGGGGCAGCTCGGGGCTATGCTTGAGTATCCATTGCTCCTGAAGCGGATTCCCCATGCCCACCAGTACGATGTCCGGCTCCAGCCTGTTCAGCTGCTGAATAAAAGATGGCTGTTTGATATCGTCAAAGCCGTCAAATACGCCAACCACCTGATGGCCCATGTTTTCCAGCACAAGTTTTGTTGGTTGCAGGTCGCGATGGGTGCTGCCGATTAAGGCAATTTTTTGTGCAGGCAGGGACGATAACAGCCTGGGAGTAAAATCTGTGCCATTCAGGTTTTCTTTAAACCTGGATTTGTTGATCAACTGATTTGCAATATCCAGGCCAATGCCATCATTCACAAGCAAGACATCTTCATTGGCGTTGATGGCAGGAATCAGTGGCTGGCATTGCACTACAAAATTGGTGTTGACAAAAAACAACAGGGTTTTTTGTCCGTTTTCCAGCCGGTTAGATAAATGCCGGATTAGCTGCGAGGTGGTATAACTGTTAATTTTCAGGTTGGATATCAAAAACATAAATCGAATCGTTCGTTTTTTTAATTCAGCTGGTCTTTACCCAGAATCTGTTTATATTGCTCTGGCGTCAAACTGGCAGCCAGCGCCTGGATAAATGATGCCTGAATCTCATACTGCTGCTGGAGATCACTGCCTATGGAAGATACCCGGAACAGCAAGCCGTCCGGGATGGAACCGTTGAGCCCGTATTTGATTCTCTCGATACGCCATGCGACCCCATTTACTGCAATAGAATCCCCGATCTTGATCCAGTAGGTAATCGGCTCTATGCGCTCTGCCTGTTTCGCCAGCAACAACTTTGCTTTCACCCTGCCATGCGCGGTGGAAATTTCGGTGGTGCCCTTATCCTGCATGGAAAATCCTTGCGCGACGTAACATACCTCCGGCCTGTGGACCTGCATCATGTCCTGCTGGTCTCCGCCATAGGCCACCGAAAGCATGATTTCGTGACCGTTAGTATCTCTATAGGTTCTGCTGATGGTCTGACTGTATGCACTTTCGACTTTGCTTCTCAACTCCGGATCCACTACACCGGCATTTACCCCCGTCAATACTGACCAGGACCCGAATTGCTGCGGCACAATCCGGTTGATATCAAACTGGTGCCGCTGTGTGGACATCCTGGCAACGGGTGTCAGTATTTCCGAAATGACCATTGCACAAAAAAACGCGATAACGATAGCGACTACCCGCTTATCAAATGTCAGTTTTCCAAAAATCTGCAACTCCGCCATCGCTTATTTCCCTGCTTTTTTCACTGCCCATTGAATCAGGCTGTCAAAGGTAATGATGAAGAACAGCGCTATCGCAAATAATACAAAGCCGGCAAATTCATGCAGATAGCTTTGTGCCAGCTCATCACCCAGGTAATAAGTGATGAAAATCAGGATCACTACCCGTATCACATTGGCACTGAATGAAATCGGTACAATTAAAATTGCCAGCAGGCTATTTCTTATGAGGGATGTACTATGCACAAGGTTCAAATAGAGTAAGCCCAGTGCTTCCAGCGAGATCAGCGTATGCATGCCTGCACAGGCGTCGGCCACGAACAGCCGGTACTGCCCTACAAACAGCAACACGCCCTCCCTTGCGACAGGAATATCCGATGTGTGGTAGGTGATCCACTCGGCGGCAGTCGAAACGGCTATTTTCATCGGCAAGGTTACGGCTGACAGTACCACCTGTGGAATAGGCAGCATGAACAGGATAAAGAAGGCAGGAAACAGGAAAGGCCGGCTTTGTTTAAAACCGAACAGCAACCACAGCGTGCCCAGCAATACCGGCACCTGGGAACCCAGTTCTATCAAAATAATATGCTGGGAGTGCCCGACAATGTAAGCCAGCAACCCGATGCAGAAAAAAAAGCCACCCAGCAATTTTTCCGGAACGGAAAGCCTGGACTGAATGTGCTGCAAGGCAGGCAATTTGGTGACCAGCAGGTAATACACAATGATCAGTACAATTATTGCATGCCCCTGCCCTTCCTGCTGCCAGCTTACCCGGTAAGAATATACATAACTGGGTAAATACAGGATCAGGAATGCAAAGAAAAAGAGAAGTGAGTTGCGAGGAACCTTCACTCCGTCCCTTTGCTAATACTCATTGACTACGATACCCAGAATCTTTGCGCCGGTATTGGCAATCAGTTTCCTGGCTTCTGCCAGTTTTTCATGCTGCGAATGATTGATGCGTGTCACCATCAGGGCCGCGCCTGTGCGGGCACAGACGGTTTGTGCATCCAGGCAGGTTTCTGTGGCTGCCGTGTCGACCAGCACGACATCATATTCGGCAGCAAAAATATTCATCAGTTTGCTGAATAACGGACGCGAAAGCATTTCCTGCGGGTTAGGCGGAATGGTACCGGCCGGCAGGACGGACAAGTCAACAAAATTCGGAATGGGCTGGATCACATCCAGGTTAGCCCTTTGGGCCAGGATATCCGACAAGCCCTGTTTGTTTTTCAGATTAAACAGCTCGGCCTGGGCAGGCGCACGCAAGTTGGCATCAACCAGCAAGGTTTTGGCCCCCAGCTGTGAAAATACAATGGCCAGGTTGGCACAGACAAAACTGCATCCATCGCCTTTCGTCGAACCCACAATCGTCAGCGTTTTCTTGTTTTGCGCAAACCATTGCACGATTAACTGGCTACGCAGGTTTCTTAATTTTTCCGTCGCATCCGTAAAGGGTTCGAATGCGGCAATCAGGTCCCGGCTGAAGCCGGAAAAATCAGTATTGAAAGTCGGAAAGTCGAATTGCTGGGAAAGCGCTTCGTTAATATCCTCAGCCGTCACAAACCCTAGCTTGATCGCTGCTTCACCAAACTTCAGGTGATGTTCTGTCTGGTATTGAATAATTCTATCCAGCTCACTGCGGGTAATTTTTCCGAACTCAACCAGTAAAGTACCAATCTGGCTAAAGGGTTGCAGAGGGAATTTCAAATCATCGTCAGGTAAGTTGTGGTTAGCCATATATCTTATTGATCTAAATGTTCTATTTATTGAATGTGCGAGATGACAGGCACCTCTGCCCGGGGATTAATGCTTGAATGTAAGCAATCCCGGACGCTTCTTGTCTGATAATGAATTCCCCGGCTTGCCCGGTGGCAAGGTGACCAGTACCGGAATATCCAGCAATCCCTCAACGTCATCGACACAACGTACGCGTCTGTCCAGGAACTCTTTTGCGTAGGCCACCAATAACCCAAGGAAGCCACCGGCTAGCACACCAAAAAACAGATTGAACAGCACATTAGGCTTGGATGGCCGGGTGGGCGTCACAGCTGCCGACAGCAGCAGTACATCACCTTCGGTAGAACTGCCTTGCAAACTGGATTCGGAAACACGCAGATTAATATTGTTGTAGGCCAGCTGCGCATTTTCGACTTCTCGTTGCAACACCGACAGCTTGTCCCGGCTACGGTTAAGTGTTAACAAGCGTTTCTTCTGCGCATCGACCGCCGCCCTCAGTTCACTTTCCCGCTTCTGATAAATATCTGCAGAGCTACCCAGGCTGGATTGCACCTGATTAAGCTGGCGGCTATAGTCAGCGTTCAACTGGTCAAGTTCCGCTTTGGCCGATCTCATCAACGGATGATTACTGGCGTATTTATTGGACAATTCGGCCAGTTTGGCCTGCGCATTGGTAATCTGGATTTTTAAATTCTGAATCAGCGGATTGGAAAGAATATCCGGTGAAACCTCTTTATTCATGGCCGCCTTATTTCTATTGGTCGCCTCCAGGGATTGCGACTCGGCCACCGAAAGCTGTGCGGTCAGCTCATTGAGTTTTGCATTTTCGATATCGGCATTTTCCACAGAACTGGTGATGCCCTGGTCTTGTAAATACGCAGCCACGGCAGATTGTGCTTTCAGCAGTTCATCCCGTAATTGCTGCTTCTTTTTACCGAGGAAATCCATCGCTTTTCTGGAAGGCTCACTGGACATTTCCACATTGGTTTCCAGGTATGATTCGGCAAATGCATTGACTACCAGCTTGGAAAACTCAGGGTCTGAGGAAGTGTAACTCAGCGTCAGTACGCCACTATCACGCGAAGGTGTGATACTTAAATTGTTGGCAATCAAATCGGCGATCCAGTAACGGATATCTCCGGCGCCACCGGTTTTCTCCTGGAATTTTTCCTGCATCTTGGGATTCTGGTCAATATGCAGTTTATCCACCACTTTAAGCGACACCCGGTAGCTGTTGATCACATCTATCTGCGTGCTTATATAATTGCCCAGCATGGATAATGGCTGGGATACGCCGGTCACCGGATCAGGCCCCTTCATTTTGAATATCAGTGACGCATTAGCCGTGTAGGCCTTGCTCATTAGAAAAGTAATGATCGCCACCAGGATGAAGACGCCCAGAAAGGTGTAAATAAATACGCGGAACCGGGACTTGAGAATCAGGTAAAGTTGCTTGATGTTCATTAAAATAAGCTTTCTTCGACATACAAGACATCGTTCGGACGTACCATATCAGTCAATGCCGGGGTTATTTTTGTGACGACGCCTTTGTCATCCGTCCTGTAGACTTTGATACCGCGCTGGGTGCCTCTGATAGACGGCCCGCCGCCTTGCGCCAGGGCCTGCATAAGCGTCATGTTGCGCTCTATCCTGTATGAACCGGGACGCTGCACCTCGCCATAGATGTAAACCATAGGCGCCTTGGGCACGTAAATCTTGTCGCCTGGCCTGACCAGCATGCCATTGGGATCTGCCTGCGGATTTTTTGACATCAAAGCCGCAATATCTATGCTTCTGGTCACTTCAGTACCGCTGGAAGAAGTGGTATACAGGATAGTGTCAGCCGCATTCTCATTGGTACCACCCGCAGAAACGATAAAGTCGGCAATGGAACGGATATTGTCTGAAATACTGTACTTGCCCGGTTGATTGACTTCGCCGCCAACCACCACTTCATTGGTGGGCACATAGACGGTTTCCCCTCCGTTGAGCAGCGGAATTTCCTGGTTCGAACTTTCATTGACCAGCCTGGATAAATCGAAGATTTTCTTGTCCTTGCCGCTGATGACAGTCACAAGCGAAGAGCCGCCGGCAGCCACGCCTCCGGCTTCCGCAATTATGTCCAGCAAGCTTGTTTTATGGGTGACAGGATAACGGCCCGGTTTATTCACCTTGCCGATGATGGAGGTTAACTTGCTGCGTGACTCAAGCAGAAATACGTTGACGTTCGGTTGCTTGATGAAACCGCCGCTGCGTAAAGCAGTGGTTATTTTTGCTTCAGCTTCCTTGGCAGTATGCCCGCCAATTTCGACCTCGCCAACCAGGGGATAACTGATGTAACCCTTGGCATCAATGCGTGTTTCCAGCGTCAGGTCCGGATTGCCATACACCAGTATCCGTACCAGATCGCCAGCCCCTAAATTTTCATCAGCAAAGGCGACTGCACTACTCAATACTAATCCTGTAAAAAAAGCCAACCATTTAAAATATTTATTCACAAGAAAACCTCTCATCAGGATGATGCAAACCCGATATCGGAGCATCACCGGCTAAACCGGAGACATACATCCAACAGGGCAATCCGCTATGGCGTCATTGCCATAGCACGCTATAAAAAGAGTGATATCGATAAACGGAATGCCATTAAGCGTTAATGGCATTCAAGTTCAAGATAAGCGCGACTCAACTATCGCGCCTAGAGGAATTGGCCTAGAACAACAGGCCGACAGTCATAAACGCTGAAGTATCATCGTAGTCAAAGAAGTTATCCGTTGAATTTCTTCTTGACTTGCTTACAGACAAGCTGGCATTGACAAAGTTTCTTGGCGACCAGTAAACACCCGCCAGTGCAGAGGCTTCGCGGTCTTCCCTGTGGCCGTTACCTGCAGGGCCGTTGCCGAGAAAATTGCGGGTTAAATAAGAGGTATTGGCCATAAAGGCCAGTTTGGGTGAAAACTCGTAGCGCAGCCCGAGTTTGAAGGAATCTATCTCGGCATAAGAGCTATCCGCACGAATAAAAGACCTTAGCGTTCTTCCGGCATAACCGTTTAATGAGATTTTGGAGGTCAGGGCATAAGTGGCAGAAACATCCCCTACCCAGCCGGAATAATTGCGCATGGTAAATACCGGCGTCTCTTTATTCACATATCCAAGATGGGCTTTGTAATTAAAGCGCCTCTCGGAGGTGGTTTCATAAATTAATTCATAACTGTCCGAATCGGATTCCTTATCAATCCAGCGGGCAAGGCGCGAGAGATTCTCAATATTATTAGCCTGCTCGCTGTGCCCCTTGTGATACATCGCTTTCAAATATGAACTGGCAAAATCATAACGCCCGCCCAGATTCAGGCGCCTGGTCCGGTTGGAAATCTCTTCCTGCTGGTCAAAGACAAAGGCATTATCGTTTTCTGTTTCAATGACAGTGACCCCGGCCAGGAAATGAAAAATCTTGTGCGGCGAGAAATCCGCTTCGAAGTGATGCGTTTTAATGGTGGCCACGTTTTTGACCGGCGCCGTCACAAACCTGAAATCATTTAACCGTTCGTCACGCTTGGTTTCCAGCGTCCCTGTCAGGGAAGGCGTGATCGCCCAGTCCCAGCCCAGCGAATATTGTTTGGCGGTAAAGTCCAGAAAATCCGATTTGTTATATTGGTTATCCGTGATGTTCAGGTTGGCATGAAACTTCTGCAAGCTGTATGCCTTGTCGAAATTAATACCCAGGCGATTCACGGTCACCTGATCAGAAACCTCTCCAGAGGGGCGCCTGAACAGGTTGTTGTCAAACAGTTTGGTGGACGAAGCAGAAAAATTCAACGTATCTGACTGATCAGCCAGCGCCTGATGGGAGATCATGTCTAAAAAGCAGCACCCCAGAAGCAGCTGGGGTGCCAATGATCGTAATTTTTTACTGTTATATTTTAACGGCATGCAACCACCTTGAATGAATAGGGTCTTTACCCTTAGCTCTATTAAAAAGATCTAAACAATCGCACCTTAAAGAAAAATGCATGTCTTATTTGCGTGACTTGACCTGGCTATCAAAAAGGTCTGGGTCGAAAGGTCTGTGATGGCGTATTCCATCATGTCATTTTTACAGATTATCACGTAAACAATACTCTTGCACCAGTCTGCTGCATTACTGTTAACAGGTGTTGTGGCGAGATGCCAGGTGCTTTATTCGCGTAACAAGATACTTATAAGAAATCATGGCTACTAAAAAACCTCCTATCAGAACTCTTTCAGGCCTTTCTTTCGGCGCCAATAACTCACTCTACCTCCTGGAATCCCTGGTTGAACCCCTGGTCATGGTATTTGTGCTATGGGGCTTGTCCATTTATGCCGAGAGCCGCATTTCGATGTCGATCTTTATTACGTCTATCGTACTGTTCCTGATCACCTTCCCCAGCGGGGCAAAAATCCGCAAAGGTTTTTTCAAGATGTGTCGCGATGTGATTGCGCAATGGATTCTCATTGCGGCATCGGTATTAATGTTTGCGTATGTGACCCACTACATTTCCCTTTACAGCAATGAAATGATTCTGATGTGGCTGATTGCCACGCCCGTGGCACAAATCATCGCCTTGCAGTTATTAAAGTGGGCAGGACCCCGCTTGATAACATGGCAGTCGCCGACACAAAATGCCTTGATCATTGGTCTCAATGAGCAAGGCATCATGCTGGCTGATAACCTGAAAGAAGATTATTACCAGCGTATTCATGTACTGGGATTTTTTGAGAATCGCTCTGTCGACCGCCTAAACCATACCACCGACTATCCCCTGCTTGGCAATCTGAATCAGCTCAGCAGTTATATGCGTTCACATACGGTACACAAGTTGTATATTGCCTTACCGATGTCCAGCCATCCGCGTATTTTGAAAATACTGGATGACTTGAAAGATACCACCGCATCCATCTATTTCGTTCCTGACATTTTTGTCACAGACCTGATCCAGGGGTGTGTTTCCGATGTGAACGGGATTCCGGTGGTGTCTGTCTGCGATACGCCGTTTACCGGCATGGATGGGTTTATCAAGCGCACTGCGGATATCCTGTTTTCGCTTGCGGTCCTGATCCTTATTTCCCCTGTCTTGCTGATCATTGCCATTGGCATAAAACTCAGCTCCCCGGGACCCGTTATTTTCAAGCAACGGCGTTACGGGCTGGATGGCCAGGAAATTCTGGTCTACAAATTCCGCTCCATGACGGTGTGCGAGGATGGCGGCAAGGTGACTCAGGCAACAAAGAATGACCAGCGCATTACGCCTTTGGGGGCATTTTTGCGTAAAACCTCCCTGGATGAATTGCCGCAGTTTATTAATGTATTACAGGGACGCATGAGCGTGGTCGGGCCGCGTCCGCATGCCGTGGCGCACAATGAAGAATATCGCAAACTGATCAAAGGCTATATGGTGCGTCACAAGGTCAAACCGGGGATTACCGGCTGGGCACAGGTCAACGGTTTCCGCGGTGAAACCGATACGCTGGATAAAATGGAACAGCGCGTGCATTACGACCTGGAATACCTGCGTAACTGGAGTCCGCGCCTGGATATGCTGATTGTGGCCAAAACCGTCTGGTTAACGGCTGTTGGTCAGGACAGTGCTTATTAATCCGGTTTAAAAACGGCGGGCAAGCCTGCCCTGATATTGCCGGGTATGCTGGCTGATGAGCGTTAACGCAGTATTCACCCAGTCATGACTCAGGCAATCCAGCGTCTGCACATCCTGCATGCCACGTAGCCAGGTCAGCTGGCGTTTTGCCAGCTGCCGGGTCGCATACACGCCATGCTCGCCCAAGGTCGGCAGATCAATCTCGCCATTCAAATACTGCATGGTCTGGCGGTAACCAACGCAACGCATGCTGGGGTCATTTGCTGTCAGTTGCGGATAGTGATGTAACAGGGTTTGCACTTCCTCAATCAGGCCTTGTTTCAACATCAGTTGAAAACGCTCGGCGATACGCTGATGCAACACACTGCGTTCACTTGGCACCAGGGCAATTTTCAGGATATCAAAAGGCAGTACATTTTTTTGCGACTGCGCCCTGAGCTGAGTCATGGAGAGCCCGCTAATCCTGTACACCTCCAGCGCACGCTCTATGCGTTGCGTATCGGTGGCATGGATTTTTGTCGCGACTTCAGGATCAATACCGGCCAACTGTGCATGCAGGGCAGCCCAGCCAAACTGGTTTGCTTCAGCTTCAATATCAGCACGGATAGCCGCATTTGCCAGTGGCAGATCGCTTAAGCCATGTTGCAAGGCATTGAAGTACAACATGGTGCCGCCGACCAATACCGGAATACGTCCTTGTGCTGTCGCGGCATGCATCAACGCCAGTGCATCGGCAGAAAACTGTGCGGCAGAATACTGCTCCAGCGGGGAAATCAGGTCGATCAGATGATGCGGTGCCTGGCGCAAAGTTTCAGCATCAGGTTTGGCCGTGCCAATATCCATGCCACGGTAAACCAGGGCGGAATCAACACTGATGATTTCAATCGGGAACTGCTGATATAAAGCAATCGTCGCGGCCGTTTTACCGCTGGCAGTCGGCCCCATCAGAAAAATGGCCGGGGGCAGACTGGGCTTAACGGGTGAAGACATACAACATCAAATACAAGTAGCAATCAATCAAGAAAGGTTTATCAGCAGCGGCTTATTTATCGTATTTCACATAGCTGAACCGCAAATCATCCTGCGGTGTACCTTCCAGTGCCGAACCAGCCTGCAATTGCGGTTGCCATTGAATCACCTCTTCAATTTTCCGTGCCAGTTCAATATCTTTCATGGTGATACCCTTGGCGCTATGTGTGCACAGTTTCACAATGACAAAAGCATAAGAGACGGTCAGGTCCGGATGGTGCCAGGCAGCTTCGGCCAGATGCCCAACGGTATTCACTACCATCAGCGTGCCTTTCCAGCTATTGGTTTTGTATTTGCGGCGTATCCAGCCATCCTCATAAGTCCAGTGCGGTAAGGACTCGGCAAAATGTTGTTGAATTTCCTGTTCACTTAATACTTGTTCGGCCATGACATATTCTCCTGACATACGATTTAATGGATATCTCTTTGAGGAGATCAGTATACCAGCCCTGCCAGTTGCTTGAAGTATCGGGCTAAATGGCAGACGGGCTCAGAGCGGCTAACATCGCGGTGATGACAGTCAGGTCTGCGCTGGTGCCCGGGTTAATGCCCTGCTGCTTAAGTGACTGATCCCACTGTAACAGTGCTGGCAGATAGTTTTTCGGGTTATCCAGTGCCATGAATGCCTCGACATGCTGTCTGGCGGCTTGCTGCACATTCAGTGCGGCAGCTTCACCATATTTGCGTGCAATATGGCTATCCGGCACAGAAGACAGCCAGTACAGGTAAACCGCGGTCAGCGCCCAGGCCGGACGTTGCCAGCGTGCAATGCCATGTACATAGAGCGGTAATGCCTGTGTCCATATCTGCGCATAGCCTTCCACATACTGGCGTGCCACCATATCCTGCCCGGCTGCCAGCTGCATGGCAGCCAGCAGCGTGATCTGTGGTGCCTGCGATACATCATGCTCGCTGCGCTGCCCCATCCCGGCGGGATTGACCAGACGGATACCGGCATAAACATGCGCAGCATCATCGACTGTCGTTTCCTGCAACACTTGCTGCAACGCAGTCTGCAACGGCAGCTTCGGATATTGCAAGGCCGCCTGCACTACCGGTGCAGCCAGCAAAATAATACCCAGATTGGTATTACAACTCACAGCGGCATACGTCACTTCGAGTGCAGCCAGGATGCGCTGCCCCAGCGTGCGCGAACCAAACTGCTCATCATTGCACAGCACGGGCGCCGACGCTTCTGCACTGTTGATAAAATCCTGTACCTGCATGCCATGCCCGTCTGCAAAAATATGCACATTGCCAGGTTTCAAGGCTTCCAGCTCGGCCAGGCAGGCGTTTAAGTAAGCTTGTTCTACACGGTTTGCTGACATACTGTTAATCATCTATCGCTGGTTGGCTAAACGCAGCAAATCGGCGACCAGGAGATCGGCAATATTGATATTGGTAATGCTCTGCAAACCGCGCCAGGCAGGAATGCTGTTGACTTCAATCACCCACAACTGGCCATGCTGATCGCGCATGATATCTACCCCGGCGTAATGAATTCCTATCGCCGCGGCGGCACGCAAACCCAGTTCAGCCACATCCTTTTCATCGCAGGCACTGCAACGTGCGCCACGTGCCACATTATGCAACCAGCCATCACCCTGGCGGCGCATGACTGCCACCGGCTCGCCATTCACCACGAATACGCGGTAATCATGCTGGTAAGGCCCGCATTCAATTTTTTCCTGCAGATAGTAAACACCATCGACAAACATATCGTGCGGAAGTGCAAACTGTTCGGGATGCTCGATTAAACGCACACCTTTACCTTGCGAGCCGAATAATGGTTTGATGACCAGCGCCCTGCCGCTATCCAGCACCTGCTGCATGATAAGGTGCGCAGTATTCCGGTATTCACACACCCAGGTTTCAGGCGTGGCTACGCCATGTTCTGCCAGTAACTGGCTGGTCAGGCTTTTATCCACTGTGGTTTCAATCGCCCGCGCATGGTTATAAATCGCCATGCCCTGCCGCTGCAAAGTATGCAGAATATTCATGCGGGTAATGATTTGCTGGGTGGTTCCGGCAGCGACACCACGCACAAATGCCATAGGGGAAGTCTGTTGCAATCCGGGGATATGTACATCGACTGTCTGATTGGCAACGCTGACATGGCAACTATCCAGGCATACCATCAAGGCCTGCCAGCCCTGACGGGCAAACGCCTGCGCCAGCGCCTGTCCGTGCCAGCCACCTTGCTGGGCGACTTCATCGGTGAAGATAGGAACAACTTTCATGATTAAGGATGGCGGCAATGAATAATGACGTGACGCAATATTTTCAGCGGTCACTCATTCTAATAAAAATATGTCCTGAAACTGCTGATCAGCATGCTATTTCTGGATAAATAATATTCTTGTACCGCCACTCAAAAACTCATGTAAAACTTTATATTTATGCACCAAATGATTGATTTAATAAATCTTCGTTAAATTTTCCAGCAAAGAAAGTCTTACCAGATTTCAGGTTGGTCACACTGACTTTTGCGGGTGAGAACAGCATCGGGTCAATCTGGTAGAAATCCATATTCACGGCCTTGAATACTTCGGCAAACGGACGTCCATAATCTTTGGAAGCTGAAGAAGGTAATTGCTGTGCCAGTTGCTCTGCCGCAGCATCTTCGGTGTTCACAAACAGCTGCACGAACCCGCCAAACAAAATGGCATCATTGGTACGGCCCATGCCGGTAATAAAATCCGGTGATGGTGCCGGCACTGGTGCAATTCCATAGCCATCGACAATCGCATTCAAATCAAAATGCAGGGTATGGCATTTATGCAACGCCACTTCAAGTACACGCGCCGTCACTTGCAATGAACCGGCAATACTGCGTGTCGGCGTCAAAATGAATGTCAACTTAGTGGCTGGCAGACCGGTATCTCTGGCCACTTTTTCAATTACCTGTACCGGTGGTACTTTATCGGTCTCCAGCACCAGTACTGTCTGCTCGCCTTTATCACTGTAATTAATCTCTTTAAATACGTCTTCACGCTGGGCGATCGCACGTGCCGGGCCGCTGCCGAGTGAGAAAAACTTTTCATGCGACAAGGCCCAGCCTGCATACTGGCTACCCAGGCAGGCAATGACCGGTTGTCTGGCAGTCACGACCACACTTAATGGCCAGTGGGAGAATTGCGGTATTTGCTGTAACGCGACACTGCCCAGCCCGCCCATGCAGATTTCGGCAATAATACGACCGGCTTCCAGGCCACCAGGTGCCTGGATACCTGCATCGACGATGGTAGCGCCACTTTCATGTGTGCTAACCAGACAGCCTAAGGCAGGTGCATTAGCCACCAGATGCGCCACCAGTGGCGCGCTGTATTGTTGTACGCTAATGGATGTTGAATTCGATGTGTTCACAGACATACGTCCCCCATAGTTTCTCTAATCGTGTTTTTTTGTGCTGCAATTGTTGCTGCACTTCATTAGCCGAGCGTCCCTCAGCATACAGACTGCAAACTGGTTGCCCAGCAGCAATCGTCATATGACCATACGGCCTGTCTTCTACCCAGTCAGGAAAGTCCAGCGAAGCAGTGTTTAGCGCTTGTCGCGCATAAGCAATGCAATGACTGGCATATTGATCGTTTAGTGGCAATGCAGGCATTGTCTTATTCTGGCAACTGGCGATATGTGCTTTTATCAGTGGCAAATCTGCATATAAACGCATACTGGCACTTAACCTGGGATTAATTTCCAGCACATGCAATTGCCCGTTTTGCCACATCGCATCCAAGCTGTTGATTCCCGTCAGACCTGAATCCGGCACCAGCGCCTGCAACAGGTGTTGCATGGCCTTTACCAACTGTACATCATGCAATCGTGTAGCACCGGCATACGTATATTGCCCAGAATGCTGTTGCAAGGCATGCACACCAATCAGCGTCACAGCTTGCTCATTGACCACGAACAGTGCGCCAACAGCCTGTCCTGCTTGCAATGCCTGCCAATATCCGCCATCGCTTGTACTGTCAGCCTCAGACCATTTACGAACATGCGAACCGCCGCACTGCCCTGCCTGTTTGTATAACCACTGCCCTTGCAAAGGCGCCTGTAGCCGTATTTCCGGAGAGAGTACATCATGCGCGGCACAATAGGCTTGCAACCATTCCGGCTGCTTTATCCGTTGCACGGTCTCCGGTGTATTCCCCAGCACACAATAACGCTGATGCAATTGTGCGTAACATTCAATATTGGCTTCAAAGCCGGAACCAATCAGCACACCATCCGGTTGCCATTGGTCCAGCGTATCCATTAATGCACCGATATCTTCCGGTATCAGTTGCCCGACTAGAGCCGGAAACGGCCACACGGCATGCGCAGCTTCCCGAGTATCTGTGTCGGCAAAAGCATCAATTGCCAGCACCTCAAACCCTTCGCGCTGCGCCAGCTCCGCATACAAGCGGGCGCTTTGCGACAGGATGGCCAATCGCAAGAAACAACTATCCTACATGGGCACAGGCATACTCGTATGCCTGATGGTAATCGATATGCATAGGCGTTTCGCTCTGCAGCATCTGCTCCAGTAATTTGTTCTGCGTCACGTATTTGAGCTGTCCGATAGCCAGAGCACCGAAACCGGCTACCTGTGTGCCGTCTATCAGATCACCATTGGAGAATGTATCTACTCCCTCAATGCCTGAAGGCGGTACCGCATTGACATCAGCCACCACTTTCAGCGTTGTAGAATTGGCAAACTGGCTGGTTTCAAGCACGCGAATACCGGCAGGTGTCGCGCACAATGCTACAGTCGCCTCGTTCAGGACCGCTATTTTGGCTGCTTCCGAACTGCCATCCACTACATTCAGCTGTACACCATAGTTTGCAGACAGTTTGTCCACATACTCCTGCATACGAGCGACTCCTGAGTGCCCGACCATCAGCACATTGGAGCCCTGACCTGCCGCAATCAGTGCTGCAGTGGACCCCACTGTACCGCTGGCGCCAAAAATGGCAATTTTTTCCTTGCCTAAACCACTGCCGGATTTCTGCAAATGGAAATCAACCTTGGCCAGCATGGCAGCCGCTGTGGTGAATGCGCCGGAAGGGTCGGAAAAGGTATGGCACTCAAACGGTTTAAACATGGCACTACGGGCCTGCTTCTGCATTTCCAGTGCCACCTGGATATCACGGCCACCGAAAAATAAAGCCTGTTGCTTGAGTCCGCTGGGGCTGCGGGAAAAAATGGCATCCTGGGTCAGCGCGACAATTTCGCTCAGAGTCACATCTGTATAGGAGATAATTTTTTCATAGCCGGCATCAAATGCCATATTGACATCAAACGGGCTGGCATTCTTAGCCGCGGTGAACAGATGCATAATACTGGTTTTTTTCATTACTTCCCCTGTGGAATTAGTCGCTAAATAGTATCACGTGCAATATACACAATCATGTAGCGGTTCAAAATCAAAAGCAGACCTTAAAAAGAACAACTCTTTCAGAAAATGCGCTGACTATACCTATCCGTTTATTTCAACAGATGCCGGACGATTGACCGCCGCAGTCACTGTAAACGACAAGACAGACTGATCGCTTATCCGGGACAATTCGGCCTGCTTCTGCAAGGCTTCTGCTTTTGACGGCAACAGTACAAAGCCGGTCGGGCCCCATGAAGTTTGCCCAAGGCCATGATAGCCCTGGCGTCTGAGCGTTTCCAGCACGCGTGTGACCGGCTGGCTGGCATATAGGCCACCCTGTGCCGGTGCAAAATACTCGGCATTATACGTCTGTAACGCGCCAAGAAAATCACTGAATTCATCGAAATCCTGCTCAATCAATGCAGGCAAGCCTTGCATCAGAAGTTTGTGCTGAATTTCACGAGTAGCTGCTGCCGGTTGTGGCGCCAGTTGTTTGAAAGCCTGCTTCTCCCCTGCCCCGTGCAAACCGTCACGTCCGTGATCCATGATAAGCAGAAAATGCCATGCTTCGGGAAATGCATGCCTGGCCAGTAACGGCGGCACTATTGTTTCCGGACCCCGCCCGCCATCTACGACCAGTCCGCCATGGTCAAAAGTTGCAATTCCTATCCCCGAGCGAGCGCCGCGCTGATGTAGCGCTGCAATCTGCGAAGTTTCCATGCTTTTTTCCAGCAGTGTATTAATGCCCGTTCCGATGGCTAACGCCATTTGCGTACCTGAACCCAGGCCACTGTGCCGCGGAATGGTGCGCTCGACAGTTAAGGTTAACTGCTCATTACATCCCAGTGCGTGCAAATGGTGCTGCAGTATGCCTGCAGTCCACGGATCAGCTTCGCATGCCTGCGGTTTCGCTGAAACAGTCAGCGCAGTCTGACAGGCATCAATAGCCACGCCCAAGCTGCCAAACTGGCGCTGAGGCTGAGCACTTAAATCAAAAAAACCGAGATGCAATCGGCCATGGGTCTTGACGCTGACCGAGCGTTGCGGGGAAATTACTGCATTCATGACGGTTGATAATGAAAAGAGAGGAAATATTTCAATTGTAGGATTTCTGCTGACGTGACATTAAAACACGATTTTGGCATAATGCCCGCTTAAAAGTAATTCCATAAACAGGTTGTACCCAGCAGTAAACCTCTATTATCGAATTCAATCCATTGCTTTCCGCGATAGATTATCATCTGATTTAAAACAATTAAGGGTTTTATATGGTAAGTCATGTTATTCCATTTGAGAATCTCAGAAACAGCGATGTACCGTCCGTAGGAGGCAAAAACGCTTCCCTGGGGGAAATGATTTCTCAACTCACCGCCAAAGGCGTACGCGTGCCAACCGGTTTCGCAACGACTGCCGATGCCTATCGTGAGTTTTTATCTCAGAATGGTTTAAATAATAGAATCAACGAGCTGCTGGATAAACTTAATGCAGATGATACGCAGGAACTGGCTAAATGTGGCGCGCAAATCCGTCAATGGATTATGGAAGCCGAGTTTCCACCGGCATTGCAAAGTGCAATTGCTGAAAACTATGCCACGCTGATTGAAAAATCAGCGCCAGGTACTACTTTTGCAGTACGCTCGTCTGCGACAGCTGAAGACTTGCCTGATGCTTCTTTTGCCGGCCAGCAGGAAAGCTTCCTGAATATCCATGGTCTGGAAAACATCAACCACGCCATTAAAGAGGTTTTTGCCTCGCTCTATAATGACCGTGCCATTTCATACCGTGTACACAAAGGTTTTGTACATGCAGATGTTGCCCTGTCTGCCGGTGTGCAGCAGATGGTACGTTCCGACATCGGCTGTGCCGGCGTGATGTTTACCATAGACACAGAGTCCGGCCATCGTGATGTGGCATTTATTACTGCCTCTTACGGCCTGGGCGAAACCGTGGTTCAGGGTGCCGTCAACCCGGATGAATTCTACGTGCATAAACCACTGCTGGCACAAGGCAAGCCCGCGATTGTACGTCGCACCATGGGCTCCAAACTGATCAAAATGGTATTCTCCGATGCCACACAAGCCGGTAAATCCACCCATACCGTGCCAGTAGATGCCGCAGAGTCCAACCGTTACTCGCTGACAGATGCCGATATCCTGGAACTGGCAGGCTACGCCATGATTATTGAGCAGCACTATGGCTGCCCTATGGATATCGAATGGGGTAAAAACGGTCTGGACAACAAACTGTATATCCTGCAAGCGCGCCCTGAAACCGTAAAATCCCAGGAAGCCGCCAACAATGTCACCGAAACCTTCAAGCTGCAGAAACACTCTTCCGTACCTGTAGTGGCAGGTCGTGCCGTAACCCAGAAGGTTGGCGTTGGCCCGGTGCGCATCGTGCTGGATCCGGCAGAAATGCATGAAGTGCAGCCAGGCGATGTACTGGTAGCCGATATGACTGACCCTAACTGGGAACCAGTGATGAAACGTGCCAGCGCCCTGGTCACCAACCGTGGCGGCCGTACCTGCCATGCAGCGATTATCGCGCGTGAACTTGGCATTCCGGCTATCGTAGGTTCAGTGAATGCCACTGATTTGCTGCGGGATGGCGAAATCGTCACCGTGTCCTGTGCCGAAGGCGAAACCGGTTTTGTTTACCACGGTGAACTGAATTACGAAGTTTCTACCCAGTCCAACAGCGAACTGGCAAAACCACCTTGCAAAATCATGATGAACGTGGGCAATCCAGACATGGCATTTACGTTTGCCCAGACGCCTAACGACGGTGTTGGCCTGGCCCGCCTGGAATTCGTGATCAACAATATGGTAGGTATACACCCAAAAGCAATTCTGAACGTGGATGCCATGCCTAAAGCCATGCAGGCCACCATCCATAACCGCGCACGCGGCTATGCCAGCCCGAAACAATTTTATATCGATAAAATCGCAGAAGGCGTCGCAACTATTGCTGCTGCGTTCTATCCGAAACCGGTGATTGTACGTACCTCCGACTTCAAGTCTAACGAGTACAAAAAACTGGTGGGTGGTGATATTTACGAGCCGGACGAAGAAAACCCGATGATCGGCTTCCGCGGCGCCGCACGTTACATGGCAGAAGACTTTAAAGAATGCTTCGCCATGGAATGCCAGGCGATGAAAAAAGTGCGTGACGAACTGGGTCTGACCAATGTGGAATTGATGATTCCATTTGTACGTACCCTGGACGAGGCGCGTGCCGTGACGGAAGTCATGGCAGAGAATGGCCTGAAACGCGGCGAAAACGGCCTGCGCCTGATCATGATGTGTGAAATCCCGGCCAATGCCCTGCTGGCGGAACAGTTCCTGGAGTACTTCGATGGTTTCTCCATTGGCTCCAACGACCTGACCCAGTTGACCCTGGGTATGGATCGCGACTCCGGCATTCTGGCGGATGGGTTTGATGAGCGTAATGATGCCGTCAAGGAATTGCTGAAGATGGCCATCAGCACCTGCAACCGTTTGGGCAAATACGTCGGTATTTGTGGCCAGGGCCCTTCCGACCACGAGGACTTTGCCGAGTGGCTGGTCAAGGAAGGTATCCAGTCTGTGTCACTGAACCCTGACACCGTGGTTGCGACCTGGCAGCGTCTGACCAAAAAATAATTTCTATCCGCTGTAACTTACTTGAGGCATCTGTATGAATCACCGTTCTGTGTTTATTATTTCTGACGGGACGGGAATCACCGCAGGTGCCTTGAGCAAGCTCCTGGAACACTTTCCCAATATCCAGTTCACCACTACCCGCCTGCCATTTATCGATAATGACGAGAAAGTACAGGCAGCAGTTGAAAATATCCAGAAAACCGGCGAGCAGGACGGCATCCGTCCGATTGTCATCATGTCAATTGGTAATGGTGAGCACCGGGATCGCCTGAAGCAGGCAAATGCCTATTTCATCGATCTATTCCATCGCTTTATCTATCCGTTAGGTGCTGAACTTGATCAGGAGCCATTAACTGGCGCCAGTATTGCCTATAGCGTTAAAGGCCATAGCCTGCATTACCACGAACGCATGGAGGCGATTAACTTTACGCTGAACCACGATGATGGCATGACCAATTCCGGCCTGGATGAGGCTGATGTCATTCTGATTGGCGTCTCCCGCTGCGGCAAGACGCCTACCAGCATTTACCTGGCCATGCAATTCGGTATCAAAGCAGCCAATTACCCATTGATTCCGGAAGATTTCGAGCGCGGCTCACTTCCGGCGGCAGTGGAAAAAAACATAGACAAGATTTTCGGGCTCACCATCACGCCCGAACGACTGCATTCCGTACGTAGCGAGCGCCGGCCAGACAGTTTTTATGCTTCACTGGACAATTGCCGCAAGGAAATTGCCACGGCAGAAAAAATGATGCGGAATTACGATATTCCATGGGCAGATTCAACCAGCCGCTCTATCGAAGAACTTTCAGCCATTATCCTGCAACGGATACGCCAGCGCTAGACTGGCGTACGGGAGTGATTTTCGGACACTTTGCTGCTATCAGGCCGCCAGCGCCATCTCGCGCGAACGATGACTTGCTGACATCTGCCCTTTCGACTGCAATGTCTCGCCACGCCAGAAGTAATAAAACTCACGTGACATACTCAAAAACGCATGCTGGTTACCCAGAGCCATGAATAATGGCAAGTTTCTGTCCACCATCTGGCGATAACTGTGGGATTGCTTGTGTGACACATTACGCAACGACACCAGCAAACACTTTGCCATACGCATACGTTCTTTAAACGTCGCCGGGTCCAGCGCCTTCATTGTCGGAACCTCACGGAAAGCTTCCAGAATCTGCGTCTCCGCCATTGTCATCGATGTTTTATCCAGGTCATACCAGTGCTTGAACAATTCATCCTGCGTCGCCATGCTGGCTGGCGCTGTGCCATTGAATACTTTAGCCTGGCTCATGGCTGCAATTGCCTTGATATCGCGCACCCAGAAGGAGAAGAACTCACGCACGACTGGTAATACCATGGGAATCTCGGCCGTATCAATCGTCGCAATAAAACGGTCTACCGCCTGCCGGTAATGAGTGCCATCACAGGGAATGTCTTTCAGAAAGGCACTTAACCTGACAATAGTGAACTCGCGCTGTACCAGCACACGCTGGCTCACGCCCTGACCGGTCAATAATCTGACATAGGCTTTGTGCGCCTCTTCTTCTCTGGTCATTTCCATGTGGACTCCCATCCGCTTTATTTAACAATATTGCCATTGCACATAGTGGTTGTATGTTGGCATACTAAAATAACGGCGTGCGTTCCAAATGCGCGATCAAATTGGCAAATGCCTGCTACTTTACCACTTGGCCTCTGCCGGTCTGCGCTGGCTGGCGGCCTGCAAAAAGTAGCAATGCGGCACTGCCCAGCGTCATCGTCAGCATGGTCGCGGCCAGCTTTAACGGGGAATCCCACATCAATGGCACGATCACGGCTGAACTGAGCGTGGAACAAAACATTTGCATAAACGCCTGGGCGGAAGCAGCGGTGCCACGCACCGCAGGAAAGCAATCCAGTGCGGCGATGGAAAGGACTGGCATGGCTGCGGCCATGCCGATATTAAACAAGGCGATCGGAAGAATAGCCAGCCACCAGGCAGAATGCATCATATGCACGGCCCAGTACTGTATGCCGACGTTGGCGCAAGCCACAAGCACCATCCATACAAATGCCCAGTGCAATAATCTGGACGGCGATAATTTGCCTGCACTATGCCGTGAAATCCAGGAGCCCAGCATCATGCCGGTCACGGTCGGAATAAACAGGAAGCCGAATTGCTGGCTATTTAAATGCAAATGTTCGACCAGAAATACCGGGCTGGCGAGTACATAAATAAAAAATGCCGAAAAATTGAGGCCCAGACAGGTAATCAGCACGATGAATGTTCGATGCCGCAGCATGCGGCCATAGCTGTGGGCGATGCCGGTAAAAGACAGCGGCACGCGCTTGTCTGGCGTCATGGTTTCGGGCAGATATCTGACAGCTGCGCCCAGAGCGATGGCGGCATAGAGCGCCAGAAATACAAAGATGGCTTGCCAGTGTATACCCAGCAACAGGCCGCCCAATATGGGCGCCACGGCTGGTGCAATCCCGAATAACAATTGTACTGTCGCCATGACTCGCTGTGCCTGCGGTCCGGAAAACAGGTCGCGCACCATGGCGCGTGCCACGGTATTTCCTGCTCCGCCACTCACGCCCTGCAACGCACGGAACAGCCATAAAGTCTGCACATTAGGTGCAAAAGCACAGCCCACACTGGCCAGGACGAAAATACCCAGTCCCCACTTGATGGTTTTAATACGACCGATTGCATCGGAAATGGCACCATGACAAAGTGTCATGATGGCATAAGGCAGTAAATAAAACGTCAGGCTTTGCTGGATAGCCACGCCATCGGTACCGAATTCGGCAGCCATGACATGAAATGCGGGCAGATAAGTATCAATCGCAAACGGGGCCAGTGCAGCCAGCGTGGCAAGTACCAGCACCAGCACGGAGGAACGAGATTTCAAAATGAAACGCTTTCTTTAAAAACAACACAGGTGCCATAGGCACCTGTAGATAATAAAGCATATTGCGGCTGTCAGCTAACAGGCCGTCCTGATTGATTAAGGCAAGGCGTGAAACTGCTCGATTCTTTCCTTGTCGCCTTCCACATATTTTTTGGAGTTCTTGTCTGTCCTGAAAATGATGGGTTGCTCACGCAAAAACGGTTTCTGCGAGTTTGCCAGCGCCTCATCAATCAAATGGCGATTCGGTGACTTGGTGCAGACAGGATCTGCCATTTCAGCATCGCCACTGAGCAAATAGGACTGGCAACGGCAACCACCCAGGTCATTTTCCTTTTCACTGCAGCTGCGGCAAGGTTCCTTCATCCACTCCATGCCACGATACTTATTGAAGGCCGGAGATTCTTTCCAGGCCCATTCCAGACCATTTTCCCTGACATTGGGGAACTCAAGACCAGGCAACACACGTGCAGAGTGACAAGGCAAAACATCCCCATTGGCGGTCACAATCATGAATACTTCGCCCCAGCCATTCATGCATTTTTTCGGGCGGTCTGAGAAGTAGTCCGGTACGACAAAAAACACTTTCATTTTGTTACCGACACGCTCTCTGAAAGCATTGGTTGCAGCTTCGGCACGGTTTAACTGTTCACGCGTAGGCATCAGCTGATCGCGATTGACCAGGCTCCAGCCATAATACTGGGTATTGGCCAGTTCGACATAATCAGCACCCAATGCTTCGGCCATTTCCAGGATTTTATCCACCTGGTCAATGTTGTAGCGATGAATCACCACATTCAGCACCATGGGATAGCCATGGGCTTTAATCATGGCGGCCACTTTTTTCTTCAATTCAAAAGTACGCGTATTGGTAATAAAATTGCTGATATCTTCCGTCACATCATGCATGGACAGCTGGATATGATCCAGGCCGCCTTCTTTAAATGCCTGTATGCGTTTTTCAGTCAAGCCTACACCGGAAGTAATCAGGTTGCTGTAATACCCTAACTTATGCGCCTCGGCGACAATCTCTTCGATATCATCACGCAATAAAGGCTCGCCACCGGAAATACCGAGTTGAATGGCACCCATTTTCCGGGCGTCACGCAAAGCACTGAGCCATTGTTCGGTAGTTAGCTCGTTCTTGGTATGCTTGTCATAATCGGTCGGGTTGTAACAGAACGCACAATGCAGCGGGCAACGATAGGTCACCTCAGCCAGTAACCACAAAGGCTGTTTCTGCGTTACGCTTGCTGCCACACCATTATTTAGCTGTGCCATGCTGCTCTCCTTTCGGATTAATTTACCTTGCGTAACCAAGCCTTACCCACTGCCAGGTCAAACATGCCGAGGATATCGTCCTCAATCCCTTCGGCATCCGGAAAGGTTGTTTTCAAATCAGCCACAATATCGCCCACACTCGCTTTTCCGTCCACGCGTTTGAGAATCTCGCCAGCGCCACCATGCAACTTGATCATGCCTTCCGGAAACAGGATGACATAGCTTTGCTGCGCCTCTTCCCACTGAAACCGGTGGTGCAAGGCAATCGCATAAATATCTGAGTGTTGAATATTGTTTTCCATGTTGTGCTTTCAATTAACCGCGTCAGTCTCACTTAACTTTCGATCTTTATCACTGGCTGGCGTAAATAATCACGACCTTCTGTTTTAATGTCAGTACACGCCAGCATGATAGAATCTGCAATCACCCACAGCACATTCAGTTTGAACTGCAAAATATCCAGTGCCTTCATCTGCATCTCACGTGAAGTGCTGAAGTAATCCAGAGTGACACTCAGGCCCTGCTCTACATCGCGGCGTGCTTCTGTCAGGCGCTTCTTAAAATACATCAGGCCTTCTTCCTTGACCCAGGGATACATGCTTGGCCAGGAGCTGATACGTTGCTGGTGAATATGTGGTGCAAACAGCTCGGTCAGGCTGGAGCAGACACTTTCCTGCCAGGAGCGCTGTTTGGCGAAATTGATATAGGCATCCACTGCAAAGCGCACGCCTGGCGAAACCAGTTCCAGGCTGGTAACTTGCTCACGTGTCAGGCCAACGGCTTCACCCAGTTTAATCCAGGCTTCGATACCACCAATCTGGTCGTCGACACCATCATGGTCGGTAATACGCACTATCCATTGTTTGCGTACTTCCTTGTCCGGGCAATTGGATAAAATCGCCGCATCCTTCATAGGGATCGCAATCTGGTAATAAAAACGGTTTGCAACCCAGCATTGCAGCTGCTCTTTGGTCAATTTGCCTTCATACATCATCACGTGAAACGGATGATAGATATGGTACCCCTGCCCTTTTTCTCTCAGCTTGGTCTCGAATTCTTCACGAGTCCATGGCAATTGCGCCTGAGTCACTGCATTCATGTTGCTCTCCTATAGAATGATGTCCATGCCGTCGTATGCGACTTCGATTTTGTGGTCATCGAGAATCGCGCGTTCGGCGGAATCTTCCCTTAAAATCGGGTTGGTATTATTGATATGAATCAGTATCTTGCGTACTGGCTTATCCGCACCAAATTTATCCAGCTCCTCTATCATGCCGCCAGGGCCGGATTGCGGGTTATGGCCAATACTGCGCGCAGTCTTGGTCATCAGCCCCATATCCAGCATTTCGGTATTGGTCCAGAAAGTGCCATCGACCATAATGCAATCCGCCTGGTTCATCAGTGGTGGCAGATGCGGTTCTATTTCTGCCAGGCCAGGTGAATACCAGCATTTCTTGCCAGTGGAGATTTCTTCTATCAACACACCTATGGTATCGCCAGGATGCGGATCATTGCGATGCGGGGAATATGGCGGTGCTGCACTCTTCAGCGCCACTGCAGTAAAACGCAGGTTGGGCACATTTGGGATTTCGAAGCTATGCGCATTGCTGACATCATTCGCATCAATGGCAATTTCATGATGGTTAACGCCACAGTAATGACCCAGAATATTCAGGATCTGGTTACCGCTGGTCAAATCCTCATATACCATTCTGGTGCAGTAAATTTCGCGCTTGACCTGGCCTTCACGCAACATGAACAAACCGGTGGTGTGGTCAATCTGCGCATCAATCAGCATAATCGCCTGAATACCGCTATCGCGAATGGCACGACCGGGTTGCAGGGGCGGAAACTCCTGTATTTGCTGCAAAATATCTGGCGAAGTATTAAACAGCACCCAATCAACACCATTACTGGAAACGCAGATGGAAGACTGCGTACGCCGCTTGGCTTTAATCGTTCCTTTGCGCAATCCGTCGCAGTTAGGACAGTTACAGTTCCACTGCGGAAATCCACCGCCAGCACCAGCACCCAATACGTGTATATACATAATCGCTTCTTGTTTTAATGGTTTAAAGGTAATACGAAGGTCATCATACAATAATTCACCACTATCGCTGATCACGCCTCAAAGGGCATCCCACCCTGTTCGCGGTGAGAACAACCCGTCTTCTATAAGTTAAGACTGGCATGATACGCATGCGTTGCATCATGAGCCTGCTATTGACAATGATTCCCTGCTCATGATTTTCATGAGCACAGCGATATCTGTCATAAACTAAAAAAGCCGCATTCATGGCGGCTTTCTTATCACATGCAAGCTGGCAATTACTCTTCTTCTGCCAGTTTTTCCCGGCGTGCTTTTACCGCGGCAGCCAGCGTTTCCAGCGCAGTCACCGAATCCTCCCAGCCCAGACAGGCATCGGTAATGGATTGTCCGTAATTGAGCGGGCAGCCAGGTGAGTGATCCTGGCGGCCTTCATTCAGATGCGATTCCAGCATGACACCAATAATACGGCTATCTCCGCCGGCAATCTGGCCGGAAATATTCTCCACGACAGAAATCTGGTTTTTAAACTGTTTCTGGCTATTACCATGGCTGCAATCCACCATTAGCACCGGCGCCAGGCCAGCATCTGCCAATTGGTCACAGACATCAGCGATGCTGTGTGCATCATAGTTAGGCAGTTTGCCACCTCTTAAAATGACATGGCAGTCTTCATTGCCTTTGGTCGCAAAAATGGCTGACTCACCCTCTTTGGTCATAGACAGGAAATGATGCGGGCTGGCAGCCGTTTTAATCGCGTCGATGGCGACCTTGGCACCGCCATCCGTACCGTTTTTAAAGCCGACAGGGCAAGATAAGCCAGACGCCAGTTCCCGGTGAATCTGCGACTCGGTAGTGCGAGCGCCAATCGCTCCCCAGCTGACCAGGTCGGCAGTGTATTGCGGCGACACCACGTCGAGGAATTCAGTTGCGGCCGGCATGCCGATTTCGTTCACATCCAGCAGAAACCTGCGTGCTTTTTCCAGGCCGAAGTTCACGTCGTAAGTGCCATCCAGATGGGGATCGTTAATCAGGCCTTTCCAGCCGACAGTGGTGCGCGGCTTTTCGAAATACACGCGCATGACAATCAGCAATTCATTACCGAGGCGATTACGCACTTCAAGCAAACGTTTGGCATACTCCATGCCGGCTTCGGTGTCATGAATAGAGCAAGGCCCGACAATCACCAGCAGGCGATCATCGCCCTGATGCAGGATATGATGAATGGCCGTGCGTGTTTTCACAATATTCTGTGTGCTGGCGGTGCTTTCCTGCAACCGTGAAATTAATTCTGCCGGTTTTACCAGCGGTTTGATTTCCAGCACCCGAACATCATCGGTCGCTAATTTTTCGTAAACAGTCATGATTCCAAAATCTTTTCCAGCACGTCCAGAAAACGTGCATTTTCGCTAAACAGGCCAATACTGACACGCAAATAATCCGGCATTTCATAATTGGCAACCGGCCTGACAATCACACCGTGCTTCAGTAACGCCTGATTGACAGCGCCTGCATTGCTTACTTTAAAGCTGACAAAATTGCCAAATGAAGGGATAAAGCTCAACCCCAGTTTCGCCAAACCTTGCGTCACTTGTGCCATGCCCGCCTGATTGGCAGCATAGCTGCGCGCAACAAAATCTTCATCCTGTAATGAAACAGTCGCTGCCACTTGTGCCAGGCTATTCACATTAAATGGCTGGCGGACGCGGTTCATTAAATCAGCCAATGACGCGTGCATGAGCCCGAATCCTACGCGTAGCCCTGCCAGGCCATAGGCTTTGGAGAAAGTCCGGGAAATAATCAGATTCTCAAACTCACCCAGCCAGCTGATTGCCTCAGATTTGTCGTTTTCTGACAAATATTCGTCATAGGCCTCATCCAGCACGACCACAATACTCTTAGGCACTTGCCGCAAAAAGTCTTTTAATACGGCTTTGCCAATTAATGTTCCGGTAGGATTATTTGGGTTAGCCACAAAAATCAGTTTGGTTTTAGGCGTCATTGCCTTGAGAAAACCCGGCAAATCATGGCCGAAGTCAATGGCAGGCACCACCACACCTGTTGCGCCTGCTGCCTGCGTCACCAGTGGATACACTGCAAACGCGTGCTGTGAATAAATCACTTCATCGCCAGGCGACAGAAAAGCACGCGCAGCCAGCTCCAGAATGTCGTTAGAGCCATTACCGAATACAATCTGCGCAGCTTGAACCCCGTATTTATGACTGACTGCATCACGCAATGCAAAGCTGTTGCCATCCGGATAGCGCGAGATTTCAGCCAGTGCATCTTCCAGTGCCATTTGTGCTTTAGGGCTCATGCCCAAGGGGTTCTCGTTGGAAGCCAGCTTGACGATATCCGCTTCATTCAGGCCCATTTCGCGCGCCAGCTCGCTGATAGGCTTGCCGCCTTGATAAGGCGCAATCGCGCGAATATTCGCTGGTGCCAATGCTGACAAATGAGAAAAGCTTGATAACTCTGACATAAAATGAATGATTAAATAATGGCGGTTGGGTAAGACCCCAACACTTTCAGAAAAGTAGCGCGCTCAGCCAGCTCCTTGAGTGCAGCCTGTACGGAAGGCGTATGCTGATGGCCTTCAATATCCACGAAAAACACGTAATTCCACAAGTTTTGGCGAGAAGGCCGGGACTCGAGCTTGGTCATGCTCACACCATGACGGGACAGCGGTTCCAGCAACTGTAATACTGCCCCAGGCTTGTTGTGCGCACTCATCACCAGGGAAGTTTTGTCCTGGCCCGATGGCGCCACATCATGATTACCCAGCACCAGAAAACGCGTGGTATTTTTCGGGTCATCTTCAATATTTTCGGCCAGGATATTCAAATCGAACAGCTCGGCTGCCCGCCTGCTGGCGATCGCTGCTGCAAATGTACCCTGGCTTGCCACCAGATCATGGGTCATCTGCGCCGCACGGGCGTTGCTGGTCACGGCCTCACGCTGCGCATTGGGCAAAAATTTGTTCAGCCATTCATGGCATTGCGACAATGACTGGGCGTGCGAGAATACATGCGTAATCTGGCTGATATCCTGCTGTGCAGATAACAGGCAGTGATGCACAGGCAATGTGACTTCACCGACCACCTGCAGAGCGCTGGCCAACAGCAAATCCAGCGTAATACCAACCGCCCCCTCAGTGGAGTTTTCCACCGGGACAATACCGTAATCCGCCTGCCCGGCTTCTACTGTACGGAATACCTCATCGATGCTGCCACAAACGACTGCCTGGCGACCTTCCCCAAACTGTTTGAGTGCAGCCTCTTCGCTATAAGTCCCCAGCGGGCCTAAAAAAGCAATGGAAAGTTCTTTTTCCAGCGCGCGGCAATTGGACATCACCGCACGAAAGATATAACTGACTGCTTCAGCAGAAAGCGGCCCCTGATTCTCAGCCTGCAAACGGCGTATGACTTGCGCCTCACGTTCAGGGCGGTAAATCACACCGTCATCTTTCAAATGTCCGATTTCGCGTGCCAGCTTGGCGCGCTCGTTTACCAGCGCCAGCACCTGCGCATCAATCGCGTCAATTTTATCTCTAAATTGTTTTAATGAATCAGACATTTAAGGGTCTTACTTAATGTAACTTAAGAATTATTTTTTTCGAATTCCTGCATGAATGCGACCAATGCTTTAACCCCTTCAACAGGCATTGCATTGTAGATACTCGCGCGCATGCCACCTACGGAACGGTGCCCTTTCAATTGCAGCAAACCACGTGCGTCCGCCGCCTTCAGGAAAGCATCATTGAGCGCCTCATCCTGCAAGCGGAACGGGATATTCATGCGTGAACGGAAAGCCGGTTGAATCGGATTGTAGTAAAAATCGGTCTGGTCCAGATAGTCATACAGCAAATTGGCTTTGGCAATATTCACTTGTTCTATGGCCTCTACCCCGCCCTGTGCCAGCAGCCATTCAAACACCAGGCCGGCCATATAGATACCGTAAGTCGGCGGTGTATTGATCATGCTCCGGTTTTCCGCCTGGGTTTTCCAGTGAAAAACAGCTGGCGTAAGCGGAGATGCACGCTCCAGCAGATCTTCACGCACAATGACCAGGCACAAGCCTGCCGGGCCGATATTCTTCTGGGCACCGCCATAAATCACGCCATAACGTGAAACATCAATCGGACGCGACAGGATATGCGATGACATGTCTGCCACAATCGGTACGCCATGGGTATCCGGCACATCGACAAACTCAACGCCATTAATCGTTTCATTAGTGCAGTAATGCACATAAGCGGCGTCTTTATTCAGTTGCCAGTCAGCAAATGCAGGCACATGGGTAAAACCGCTCGCTTCGGCAGAAGCTGCAATATTGATTTGCCCGTAAGCTTTGGCATCCTGCACACTGCGCTTGCTCCAGGTACCGGTCACCACGTAATCCGCGGATTTGCCATTGAGCAGGTTCATCGGGATGATGGCATTTTCGCCGATGGCGCCGCCTTGCAGAAACAGCACTTTATAATTGGCCGGAATTGCCAGTAACTGGCGCAAATCCGCTTCTGTCTTTTCCAGGATACTGGTGAATTCCTTGCCACGATGTGACATTTCCATCACGCTCATGCCACTGCCATGCCAATCCAGCATTTCAGCCTGGGCTCGCTCCAGTACGGGTTTGGGTAATACTGCCGGCCCGGCAGAAAAATTAAAAATCTGTTTCATGCATTCCTTTATTCTTCGCCGTCATCACCATCATCATCGGTCTCTACAATTTTCTCCAGACCAGACAGTTTTTCACCCTCGCCCAGATTAATCAGAGTCACGCCCTGGGCGGCACGACCCATATCGCGGATTTCCTTCACACGGGTGCGAATCAACACGCCGCCTGTAGTAATCAGCATGATTTCATCCTCGGCGGTCACCAGTTTCGCCGCAATCGCCAGGCCATTACGCTCACTGATGGCAATCGCTTTCACACCTTGCGTGCCACGTCCGGAGTGACGGAACTCTGACAGCACGGTACGCTTGCCATAACCGTTTTCAGTCGCCACCAGAACAGACTGCTGGTCATTTTCAGCGATCAGCAAGGACAATACCTGCTGCTTGGCTGCCAGTTTCATGCCACGCACGCCTCGTGTTGCGCGGCCCATGGGGCGAACATCATCTTCGGTAAACCAGACAGCTTTACCGCCATTGGAAACCAGCACGATATCATTGTGACCATTCGTCACTTCCGCACCGATCAGGTAATCACCGTCATCCAGGTTAATCGCAATGATGCCGGACTTGCGTGGATTGGAGAATTCAGTCAGTGCTGTTTTCTTGACTGTCCCCATGGAGGTGGCCATAAATACATAATGATTTTCGTCAAACTCTTTCACCGGCAGGATGGCGTTAATTTTTTCGCCCTCTTCCAGCGGGAACAGGTTTACGATAGGCTTGCCGCGGCTGACACGGCTGCCCTGTGGAACTTCATATACTTTCAGCCAGTAAACACGACCACGGCTGCTGAAACACAGGATGTAATCGTGCGTATTGGCGACGAACATCTTGTCGATAAAGTCATCTTCCTTGGTCGCTGCCGCCTGCTTACCACGACCACCGCGACGTTGTGCGCGGTACTCGTCCAGCGGTTGCGACTTGATATAACCGGTGTGAGACAAAGTCACCACCACATCCTGCGGTGTAATCAAGTCTTCCAGCGACAGATCCTGGGTATTCTGCTCGATTTCTGAACGGCGTTTATCACCGAACTGTTTCTGGATCTCGGTCAGTTCTTCCACGATAATCGCGGTCACGCGCTCAGGCTTGGCCAGGATATCCAGCAAATCGGCAATGATATCCATCACTTCTTTGTATTCGTTGACGATCTTGTCCTGTTCCAGGCCGGTCAGGCGTTGCAAGCGCATTTGCAGGATTTCCTGCGCCTGTACATCAGACAGCTTGTAACCTTTTGGTGTCAGGCCAAAGTCTACGGACAAGCCTTCCGGGCGCGAAGCCTCCATGGCTGCGCGCTTGAGCATTTCCTCTACCACGGGTGAATTCCAGCTGCGGGCCATCAACTCTTTTTTAGCTTCCGGTGGCGTTGGCGCAGCCTTGATGATGGCAATCATCTCATCCACGTTAGCCAAAGCTACAGCCAGGCCTTCCAGCACATGGCCACGGTCACGTGCCTTGCGCAGCTCGAACACGGTACGGCGTGTCACCACTTCACGACGGTGGCGCAGGAAAGCTTCCAGCATTTGCTTCAGGTTAAGCAAGCGTGGCTGGCCATCCATCAGGGCCACCATGTTCATGCCAAAGGTATCCTGCAGCTGAGTTTGCTTGTAGAGGTTATTTAAAATCACCTCCGGCACTTCGCCGCGCTTCAGCTCGATCACCACGCGCATGCCGGATTTATCCGATTCGTCACGCAGATCGGAAATACCTTCAATCTTCTTCTCGTTGACCAGTTCGGCGATCTTCTCAATCAGTGACTTCTTGTTGACCTGGTATGGCAACTCGTCAATGATGATGGCCTGGCGACCACCTTTCTCCAGATCTTCGAAGTGCGTGCGACCGCGCATGACCACACGGCCACGGCCGGTACGATAACCTTCTTTGACACCCACCGTACCATAGATAATCCCGGCGGTCGGGAAGTCCGGCGCCGGAATAATATCAATCAGTTCATCGACACTGATTTCAGGATTCTTCAGCAGTGCAAAACAGGCATTCAGCACTTCATTCAGGTTGTGTGGCGGAATGTTAGTCGCCATACCCACCGCAATCCCCGAGCTACCATTAATCAGCAGGTTGGGGATACGTGTCGGCATGATCAGCGGCTCTTGCTCACTGCCGTCGTAGTTAGGGCCAAAATCGACAGTTTCCTTTTCAATATCTGCCAGTAACTCATGTGCAATTTTGGCCATACGGATTTCGGTATAACGCATCGCCGCTGCGTTATCACCATCCACCGAACCGAAGTTACCCTGACCATCAACCAGCATGTAACGCAAGGAGAAGTCCTGCGCCATACGCACGATGGTGTCATACACCGCGGTATCACCGTGCGGGTGGTACTTACCGATCACATCACCCACAATACGGGCGGATTTTTTATAGGGTTTGTTGTAGTCATTGGACAGCTCGTGCATGGCGAACAACACGCGTCTGTGCACGGGTTTCAGGCCATCCCGAACATCGGGGAGTGCACGGCCCACAATCACGCTCATGGCGTAATCGAGATAGCTGCGGCGCATCTCGTCTTCTAAACTGATAGGCAGGGTTTCTTTAGCAAATTGATCTGGAGACTGACTCATTCTTGACCCAATTTATAGTTAAAAGTTATCACGCGATTTTAGCATAATTAGCACGAATCGGCTGGTAAATCGCGGCAGATAGCCCGAAAACAGCCAATGGATAGCGGGTGAGGAAATCACAAATGTGACTGGAGTGCTGGTGACAGGAATTGAAACAGGCTAACGCTCACTTAACGGAACCAGTTCGCCGCATCGACTATTCATGCGGCAAACTGGCATTGCCACCTCGTCAGGCTTGTGACAGCAACTGTAAATCGGCTTTCAAATCTTCCACGTGCTCCAGCCCTACCGCAATACGTATCAGACTGTCCTTGATGCCTGCTTCAGCACGCGCTTCTGCCGAAACACGGCTGTGCGTGGTGCTGGCAGGATGAGTAATCGTGGATTTTGCATCGCCCAGATTGGCGGTAATCGAAATCAGCTTAGTGGCATCGATCACTTCCCAGGCCGCTTCCTGCTCGCTTTGACCTGGTCGCGGCTTCACTTCAAAGCTGACGATACCACCACCCGACCGTTGCTGCTGTTTGGCCAGCGCATACTGAGGGTGTGACGGCAATCCGGGATAATATACACGGGCAACACGTGGCTGCTGCTCCAGCCATTGCGCAAGTGCCAATGCGCGGGCGACATGTGCTTCCATACGTACTTGCAGCGTTTCCATGCCTTTCACGAATATCCAGGCATTAAACGCACTCATGGTGACTCCTGCCGTGCGCAAAAACGCATAAACCGGTTCGATCAATGATTTGCTACCTAACACTGCCCCGCCCAGCACTCTGCCCTGTCCGTCTATATATTTGGTCGCAGAGTGGATGACAATATCAGCACCCAGTTTAAGTGGCTGCTGCAGCGCAGGCGTACAAAAGCAGTTATCGACCGCCAGATAAGCGCCAGCCGCATGTGCCACCTCTGCCAATTTGGCAATATCACCAATTTCAGTCAACGGGTTGGATGGCGTTTCTGCAAAAAACAGTTTGGTATTGGGCTGCACTGCCGCTTTCCAGGCATCGACATCGGTCAGTGAAACCAGTGTGACTTCCAGCCCCCAGCGTTTGAGGATATTGGTAAACAGCTGCACGGTGGTGCCGAAAATACTGCGGGACGCCACCACATGGTCACCGGCACTGCAAATGCCCATGATAGTCGCCAGAATCGCCGACATGCCACTGGAGGTGGCTACACATTGCTCAGCACCTTCCAGCACAGCCAGTTTATCCTGGAACATCGTCACGGTAGGATTGGTAAAGCGTGAATAAATATTACCCGGCTCTTTGCCACCAAAGCGGGCAGCAGCCTGGGCGGCACTATTGAAGCGGAAGCTGGAGTTCAGGAATAGCGCTTCCGAGTTTTCTCCAAACTCCGTGGTCAGGGTACCGGCCCGTACGGCCAGCGTTTCCAGATGATATTGTTCGTCGTTCATAATCCCTCTAATTTCCGCCTACTGCGGAGCCCAATAAAAAACCCGTTTCAGCATTGCGCTAAAACGGGTTTTGGCTCTCGCTTTAGCAGTATTTATAATGCGCTCGCAAGCTGAGTCTGGCTTTGTTTAAAGTTCGCCACTCAAATCAGCGCAATTTGATTAGACGCCTTTTAACAAGGCCTGTCAAGCCTACTCCACCCCGGCCAGATCAGTGGATAATAAATTCAGATCCAGCTGGGTAGTCGAGTTTGGTGGTAACTGTTTTTTGTTCATATCGCTGCGCGCAGCCTCGATACGGTTAAGGTAAGCAGCATCCACGTCACCGGTCACATATTTGCCATCAAAACAGCTACAATCAAAATCGGTCAGATGCGGATTAGACTTGGTGATGCTTTCCCTCAGAGCGTCCAGATCCTGGTAAATCAGCCCATCGGCGCCAATGGCAGCACAAATTTCCTCGTCGGTACGGTTGGTAGCCAGCAACTCGTCACGGCTGGGCATATCAATACCGTAGACATTCGGGAAACGCACAGGTGGCGCAGCAGAAGCAAAATAAACCTTGTTTGCGCCGGCATCCCGTGCCATCTGCACAATTTGCTGCGAAGTGGTCCCGCGCACGATGGAGTCATCCACCAGCAGGACATTTTTACCTTTGAATTCGATTCCGATCGGGTTCAGTTTCTGACGTACCGATTTTTTGCGTAATGCCTGACCCGGCATAATAAACGTGCGGCCTATATAACGATTCTTGATAAAGCCCTCACGGCAATTCAATCCCAGGGCAATCCCGAGTTGCGAAGCGCTGGGGCGGCTGGTATCAGGAATGGGAATCACCACATCAATCTGCTTGTCCGCCCATTCGCGCTTGATTTTTTCAGCCAGCAAGGTTCCCATATCCAATCGGGTCTGGTAGACAGAAACACCATCAATCACAGAATCAGGGCGGGCCAGGTAAACGTACTCGAAAATACAGGAAGTCAGTTTCGGGTTTTGCGCGCATTGGCGGCTAAACAAATTGCCATCCATATCAATAAATACTGCTTCACCCGGTTCTACATCACGCAGCATGGTAAAACCCAGTACATCCAGGGCCACGCTTTCGGAAGCGACAATATACTCGGTGCCTTTCTCTGTTTCCTGCTTGCCAATAACCAGCGGACGGATGCCGTGCGGGTCGCGGAAAGCCAGCAATCCAAAATTCGCAATCATTGCCACCACGGCATAAGCGCCTTTACAGCGCTTGTGCACACCGGCTACAGCGTCAAATACCATATCGCTGTTAAGCAAGGCATTTTTTGAAGTATCTTCAATTTCGTGCGCCAGCACATTCAGCAAAACTTCAGAGTCGGAATTAGTGTTGATATGACGCAAATCCTGTCTGAACATTTCAGATTTCAACTGCTCTGAATTGGTCAAATTGCCGTTGTGACCGAGCACAATACCGAAGGGAGAATTGACATAGAAAGGCTGAGCTTCAGCCGCACTGGAAGAGCCGGCTGTCGGATAACGTACATGGGCGATGCCTACATTGCCCACCAGGTTACGCATGTGACGCGTATGAAACACGTCCTTTACCAGACCATTATTTTTATGCATATGGAAGGTATTGCCATCGCAGGTAACGATACCGGCAGCATCCTGGCCGCGATGCTGCAGCACCAGCAATCCATCATACAACAACTGGTTCACCGGATTTTTACCAACAATACCGATAATTCCACACATAGCGAGATCCTATTCAGGTTACAAATTAAATCAGTGATTCATCAGCGGGCTGATGTTCCAGATGCACATGCCCGGCAATACTAGATGGCAGCCACGGCAGCAATTTCAATACCAGCGCCTCGAACGGTGCGCTTAACATGGCATTGGTCCAGCGTGCATCTTTTGGAAGTTCAGTCATGGCGGCCAGCAGCACCAGTATGCAGACAATCAGCACACCCTTGGCGGCACCGGCAACGCCACCCAGCACACGATTAAGGCCACCCAGACCGATAGCCTTGAGCAGCGTCGTTAATAGCAAGGCGACAAGGGTACATAACAGCAATACTGTCAGAAAAACCAGCACGAATGCCGCAATCGCTTTCACTTGTTCGCCGGGAACCTGCTCCGGGATATAACGCATGACTTCGCCATTAAATTTGTTTGCCAGGTAAAAAGCCAGCACCCAGCCCAGCACGGAAAACAGCTCGCGAATGACGCCGCGCATCAATCCAACCAGAATGGAAAATCCGATAATTCCAAGTACTAAATAGTCAAATATCGTCATCGCCCGTATCAGGATTTGCTTGCGACAATGCCTTTAAAGCCTGCCGCCTCAAGTTTTTTCAATGCGGCTGCTGCTTCGTTACGCGTGGAATATGTTTGTGTACGCAAGCGGAGCTTCTGGCCTGCGGCATCCACCTTTTCAGATGTCGCGTCAAAACCGGCCTGCTTTAACTTGCCCTGCAGACTTTCCAGATTATTCGGGTCAGAAAACACACCCAACTGTACGAAATACTTTGCTGATGCCTTGTCGGAAGTCGCCAGGGCTTCTCGGGAGGAAGATTTGGCCGCAGCCACTTTGGGTTCAACTTTGGGTTCAACTTTGGGTTCAACTTTGGGTTCAACTTTGGGTTCAACTTTGG
>CBIMYT010000022.1:0-36842 GCA_966248215.1 uncultured Methylophilus sp.
GAATTGGGGAATTGGGGAATTGGGGAATTGGGGAATTGGGGAATTGGGGAATTGGCGGGTTGGCGGAAAATAATACAAATAGTGCAGACAAGCCCTGCGCCAGCCGCAACAGCCTTCTGTCTGCATCGCAAGCAGGCTGCCGCTTATGTTGATTAATTGTGTATGCCGCGCACCCGCATCAGCGTCAGGGGCTGGCGCTTTCCTGCGCCTGTCTGGCCTGCTCATACAGTTGTACATAGTCGGCCAGCAGGGCAGGCGGCACATGCCTGAGCTTGGCGCGGTAATCATCCGGATAGGCGCGCACGGCCAGTCTCATGGCCTGCAAGGCTTCGGCTTTTTTCTGCTGCTGCAACAGGTAAAGCGGTTGCAGGTAGGCAGATTTCGGCATGGGCAGGATACGCAGCGACAGGGCATTGACGGCCTGTTTGCCCGCATTGTCCAGCGGCAAATGTTCGATGGCGAGCAAAAACATGGGGTAGCTGTAAGCGGCCAGCAGGCTTTTTTCATTGAGCCATGCCAGGGTGTCGTAATACGGCTCGATGTGCTGCAGGCTGAACTGGTTTTGCGCCAGCAGCCGCATCCAGCGGTCTATCTTCTGGTAAGCGCCCAGGGTATGCCAGCACAGTGCGAGCCCCGCCACCAGGCACAGGGCGATAACCGCGCGGCCTGCGTGCCTGAGCGGTGCGGCTACCGGGAAATGCCAGGTGCTGACCTGCGCCAGGCCGAGCAGGTAGGCAGCAAAGCCCAGGTAATAGGCAAAGTTCAGCGGGTATTCGAGCAGGCTGTGAATGGCGAATACCGCAAACAGGCTGAGTAGCCACCATTTTTCCGGGCTATCGGGCTGGCGGAAAAACGCCAGGCACCAGCACGCCAGCGGAAGCAGCACCAGCAGTGCGCCTGTCAGGCCGGTTTCGGAAAGCAGTTGCACCACCAAGTTGTGCGGGTGTTCATAACTGCCGGGATGGCCGGACGCCAGCAGCGGCCCCGTCCAGGCATAGGTCGCACCGCGCGTTTGTGCCAGGCCGGTGCCCAGCCATGGTTGCTGCATGAACAGCTGCAGGCTTTGCTGCCACATGGCCAGCCGCATTTTCCACCCACCCACTGCGCTGGCATCGGTGAATTCCAGCATGCGCTCGGCGGCGGTGGTGACAAACGCATGGGCGAAGGTCGCCATCAGCCATTGCAGCAGCGCAAAGGCGGGCAGCAATAACAGCGTCAGCGTGACGATGCGCCTGGCTGATGTGCGGGCCGGGTTGCCGACAGGGTTTCCGGCGGCGCTGGCGGCCTGGCCGCGGGCCAGCCACAGCGAAAACAGCAGCATGGCGCCCAGGTAAAGCCAGGCGCTGCGCGAACCGGAAATCGCCAGCATGGCGGTAAATGCCGTCAGCGCCAGGTAGAAGTGGGTGCCGGAAACGGCTTTTGCCCATGCCGGCCTGCCGGGGCGCGACGGCAGGAAATCGAGGTAGAGCAGGCAGGCAATGGCGATGGCGTTGAAGCTGGCGAAATGGTTGGCCTGTGAAATGGCGCCAAACCCGCTCGCCAGCAGGAAGTCAGGCTGGTATAGCCCGTATTTGTACAGGAACTGCAAACCTACATAAGCCAGGTTGAACCACGCCACGCCTATTATCAGCAGGCAAAAACAGCGGATCACGCTGGCCAGACCGAACAGTTTGCGGTGCAAGCCGCCGAGCAGGGTCAGGCAGGCCGCCCATAACAGGTAGCAGACATACATGAATGCCTGGGAAGGCGTGGGAATCAGCCCGAACTGGTATTGCACCACGACCAGCACTGCCAGCGCAGGCCATATGACTGCCACTTTTTCCACGCTGATATCCTGCCAGTGGCGCCTGCACACCAGCGGATACAAGGCAAGCAGGCCCAGTGCGAATGCCGCGATTTCGTTGTAGAAGGAAGCCACCGGCATGACGTGATAGCCGATGGCAAAGGGAATGGCAAACATCGCCGCCGCCAGCCAGACGCTGGTCCACGGGCACGCGGCTTTGCCGGGCGTTTGCAGGTGACTCATGGGCGTATGCCCGCTATATGCGCACCTGCAATCCGGCCGGCCATATTGCGGACGAACGCAGGCCGTAACGTCAAGGCAGCAATCACTGCCAGTGCACATACTGGAGCCAGCACCGGAACCAGCGCAGTGGACAACGCTGGCAGCAGTGCAAGGGCAGGCGACGGGAGCAATCGCGACATGCTATAGCGCCTGTGCGGGCAGCGGTGGCTGCGCTGGCTTCTGCGGAGGCCTGGCCTCAAACAGGATATTCAGGAACACCTGGATATTCACCGGGGAATAGTAGGCCACCATCTGGTCGAGTTTGACCGGGTAGCCATTGAGGGTGTATTCGAGGTAGCGCACGGCCTCCGGCTGCTTGTTTGCGAGCGCCAGGAACAGGGTGTGCATATAGGCCAGTCTTTCGGCGGGTTTGTATTGCATGGCCGAACCGGTGAGCCATAGCTTGAAGGGGACATCTTCATGCGCATCATCCAGTTTTTGTGCAAACAGCATTTCGACTTCCGGCCGCAGCAGACTGTAGGCATGTGCCCACTGCAAACGGGCCACGGTATCGGGGTGTTGCAGGCTGCCGCGCTCGGCCTGGATCAGTTTGGCATTGGCAATCGCCGCCGTGCCCAGCACCGCCACCAGGCTCACGCTGGCCAGCAAGGTAGCGGCAGCACCTGCCAGCGGGTATTTCACTGCCTGCAGTTTTTCTTCGCCTGCGCCGAGCAGAAATGCCAGCGGCAGCAGGTAAAAGGCGTGGTGGAAAGGCGCGAGAAACATGCTGACGCCCGCCGTAATGCCCAGCATGGTCAGCAACCAGACCTGCTCCAGCGCCAGCCGGTGCCAGTTGACGGCACGCAGCCAGGCAAACAGCGCGGCCAGCAGGGCAAGCACGGCAAAAATACCGAAATCCAGCCAGAGTTGCACCAGCGCATTGGGCGCATGATAGAACACACCGACCCGCCCTGGTGTGGCAGGCTGCTGGATGGCGAGAAAGGATTGCCAGCCGACATTGCCTGCACCTACGCCCAGCCACGGGTAATGGGTGCCCATATTGACGGCCACGGCCAGTGTATCGAGCAGCGCAGGGACTGCCGGCGGGCTGCCGGGGAAAATCCAGCGCACGACCAGGTAGGCCGGCACCGACAACAGCGCTAGGTGCAGCCAGCGCCGCTTTTCACGGCTGCCATATTGCGTTTTGATCGCCACCATCTGTTGCAGGATGGCAATCACGGCTATGCTGCCTATGACCCACCAGCCCATGCCACCCATCAGCAATGAGGTTCCTGCCAGCAGCATAACCGCGCTGATTATGGCCCATGCCCTGCCGAGCTGATGGCTGGTGACCAGATATAACCAGGCGGCGGCACCCCAGGCGACGGACAAGGCCGCATAGGGTTGCAGCCTGGACAACAACGGCTGGAAACTGAACCAGACCCCGAATTTCGGCATCGCCAGCACGGCCATGACCGATATAGCCACGGCTGCCAGCAGGGCAGTGCGCGAAAACGTGGTAGCCAGCGGCTGCCAGCCATAAGACTGCCTATAGTGGCTGCCGGCCACAGTCATCAGAAAGGCTGTCACCAGATAACCCAGGGTGGTGATGGCAGCGGCGGAAGAATGCAGCATGTGCAGCATCCATTGCAGCACCACGACACCAGCCAGCATGCACCACAGCATGGCCACCTGCGGCAGGCGGACGGACGCCCATTGCTGTTTGCCCAGCAGTGGCAGGCCGATCACGATCACCGCCAGAAACGCCAGCCAGTTGGCCCAGAACTGCGGAATCACCGAAATATTCACCATGCCAAGCAAGGGCAGTAACAGCAAGCCTGCTGCGCACTGCAATAATTTATTCTGCATCTTTGTTTCCTTCCCCTGTTTCTTCTACGGGTAAATGTGCAAGCACTTAACATGCCGCCTTCGACCTCCCGCACCAAGTCTTTGATTTCTAGGAAAAAACCTGTTTACCTGTTTTTCAGACACGCCAGCGCTGGCTGTTATCAGCCTTTTAAATGGCTGGTAACAGCCATACGGCCACCAGCGGCAAAAAAAATCCCAAGCTCGAAAGCTTGGGCAAACAATCCTCGGGAAAGGATAATCGAGGTTACTACTAAAAGCATAACTTTAAGCACATAACACTGGAGATCACACGAACCATCTTGTGTGGCAAACACCGGATAGCCGTAAGCTAATAGAGCAGTATCCGTGCCAGTTTTTAATAATTCACAACCCATTGATTATTAAGTAACTTTTAATTTCTCTATCAGCAATCTGCATGGCGGCATGGTTTCTGTAAACCACCAGTCTGGTTCAGAGAAACCAATTCGATGCGCGCAGCGGCCCAAAACCTGGTCGCGCCAGCGCGTGAAAGCATGGACAATCCGCCGCAGTTTAATGACAATAGCGCCATGTCCCCGCCACACAAGATCCCCGTTTCAGCCCTGGTTTTGATTCACACCGCAGACTTGCAGGTATTGCTGCTGGAGCGCGCGGATAAAGCTGGCTACTGGCAGTCAGTCACAGGCAGTATCGAAGCGGGCGAAACACCTTTTGCAGCCGCCATCCGTGAGGTGAAGGAAGAAACCGGGCTGGACGCGCTGGCTTATGATTTCCAGGACTGGCACGCCAGCAATACCTATGAAATCTACCCGCACTGGCGCCATCGTTACGCACCCGGCGTGACGCAGAATACCGAACACTTGTTTGGCCTCTGCCTGCCGCAAGCGCTGCCGGTGACGCTGGCGCCTGATGAACATGTGAACTATGAATGGGTAGACTGGCGCACCGCCGCTCAAAAAGTATTCAGCTGGACCAATGTGGATGCCTTGAAAAAACTGGGTGAGCGCCACCATCTAATGCTATGAGCTAATCCTGCGACCTGATTGGGATAAATCCTGATCGGTTGTAAAATATCACTTTTATCAAAACCGGGCCGGGCCCGAGGTCTGGAAAGCATGCAAACTGCCACCATCCAATTCGAAAAATTTCAAGCCGCGCAGGACGACGACTGCCAGGCGCGCATTCTGGCTGCGCGCCAGAAACTGGGCAAACGCCTGGTGATCCTGGGCCACCACTACCAGCATGAGAGCGTGTACCGCCATGCCGATTATTCCGGCGACTCGCTGAAACTGTCCAAATACTGCGACAGCCTGGATGCTGAATTTATCGTCTTTCTGGGCGTGCATTTCATGGCCGAAGTGGCCGATATCCTGAGCCGCCCCGACCAGACGGTGATTCTGCCTGACCTGGCGGCTGGCTGTTCCATGGCCGATATGGCCAACCTGGCCAAAGTGGAACGCAGCTACCGCGAACTGAGCAAGGTGCTGGACTTTGATGAAACCATCACGCCGGTGACTTATATCAACTCGGCGGCAGATTTAAAAGCATTCTGCGGTGAACATGGCGGTATCGTCTGCACCAGCACCAACGCGCCGAAAATCCTGGAATGGAGCTTCGGCCAGCGCGAAAAAATCCTGTTCTTCCCCGACCAGCATTTAGGTCGCTGGAGCGGCTACAAAATGGGCATCCCGCTGGAACAGATGCCGGTCTGGGACCCTGACCTGCCTATGGGCGGCCTGACCGAGCAACAAATTAAAGATGCAAAAATCCTGTTGTGGAAAGGACATTGTTCGGTACACCAGATGTTCCGCAAACAGAATATCGACCAGTTCCGCGCCCAGCATCCTGACGGCAAAGTGATTTCCCACCCGGAAACCGCTTTTGAAGTCTGCATCAACTCCGATTATGTCGGCTCCACCGAATATATTCTGCGTACCGTCAGCGAAGCCGAACCCGGCACCAAGTGGCTGGTCGGCACCGAGCTTAACCTTGTCACTCGTCTGGCCGAGGAAATGAAGCCGCAGAACAAACTGGTGCAGTTTATGAGCCATGTGGTGTGCGAGTGTTCCACCATGGCGCGCATAGACCCGCAACACCTGGCCTGGTGCCTGGAAAACCTGGCGGAAGGCAATGTGGTCAACCAGATCAAAGTACCTGAGCACGAAGCCAAACTGGCCAAACTGGCACTGGACAGAATGCTGGCGGTTTCCTGATGACAAGCTGTGCGCTGTGCGAACCATCCTCACACGATGTGTTATGGCAGGATGATTTCTGCCGCGTTGTGCTGTTAGGCGATGCCGACTATCCGGCCTATTGCCGGGTGGAATTGCTGGCGCATGTCAGGGAAATGACCGACCTGCCTCCAGCTGACCGCGCACGCACCATGAAAGTGGTGTTTGCGGTGGAAGCTGCCATACGCGAAGTCATCCAGCCGGACAAAATCAACCTTGCCAGCCTGGGCAATAAAACCCCGCATATGCACTGGCATGTTTTGCCCAGATTCGAGAGTGACAGGCATTTCCCGAATAGCCACTGGGGAGAAGCCGTGCGGGATTCCGGGGTGCAGCCATTAAGCCGGGAGACTAGAGACCAGTTGCAGAGGGTGATAGTTGAACGTGTGCAATGTGCGCTTGGGCAGTCCATTCTCACCAATTAAATCTTCGGGCTTTTGATACGGTCATTTCTACTTCAAAAGTACGTTCGCAGCCTCCTGCAAAATGACCGTCTACACAAAATTATTTATACCCTCCAACGCCACAGCAGAACACCAACCTTTCTTAAAATCCTCTTCTCCAGACATCAGGTAAATTTTCCCGCTCAAAAGAAAAAAGCGCCTTGAATACTCAAGGCGCTTTTCACACTATTGCATCATTATTTCAGATCAAACCGATCCGCATTCATGACTTTAGTCCATGCCCGGACGAAATCCTGCACAAACTTCTCCCTGGCATCATCCTGCGCATACACTTCTGCATATGACCGCAGGATGGAGTTGGAACCAAACACCAGATCCACGCGGGTGGCTGTCCATTTCACCGCACCGGTGGTGCGTTCACGCACTTCATACAGATTGCTGCCTGCCGGCTGCCAGGTGTAACGCATATCCGTCAGGTTGACGAAGAAGTCGTTACTGAGCACACCAGGCTGGTCGGTAAACACGCCGTGCTTGCTGCCACCGTAGTTGGTGTCCAGCACCCGCATACCACCTATCAGTACCGTCATTTCCGGTGCCGTCAGGCCCATCAGCTGAGTGCGGTCCAGTAACAGCTCCTCCGGCGCGGGCACATAATCGGCCTTCTGCCAGTTGCGGAAACCGTCATGTACAGGTTCCAGTACCGCAAATGAATCTGCATCAGTCATGGCGTCTGTGGCATCACCACGGCCTGGGGCAAACGGCACTTCTACCGTGACACCTGCTGCTTTGGCGGCCTGTTCTACCGCTGCCGAACCGCCCAGTACGATCAGGTCTGCCACACTGACCGGTTTGGCAAATGCGGCCTGGATATTTTCCAGCACGGCCAGCACTTTCTGCAATCTGGCGGGTTCGTTACCTTGCCAGTCTTTCTGCGGTGCCAGGCGGATGCGTGCTCCGTTGGCGCCGCCACGATAATCCGAGGCACGGAAAGTACGGGCGCTATCCCAGGCGGTGGCCACCAGTTCTGCCGTGGTCAGGCCGCTGCCCAGAATCTGCGCTTTGAGGGTGGCAATGTCTGCTGCATTCAAATCACGATTGCCTGCCGGTACCGGGTCCTGCCAGACCAGGTCTTCCTGCGGCACATCCGGGCCGAGGTAACGCGCTTTGGGGCCGAGGTCACGATGCGTCAGCTTGAACCAGGCACGCGCAAAGACTTCGGAAAAATAGGCCTGGTCTTTATAAAAGCGCTCGGAAATCTCGCGATATACCGGGTCCTTGATCATCGCCATATCGGCGTCGGTCATGATAGGGTTGTAGCGGATGGACGGATCTTCCACATCGACCGGTTTATCTTCTTCGCTGATATCGACCGGTTCCCACTGCCAGGCACCTGCCGGACTTTTGGCGAGTGCCCATTCGTGCTCGAACAGCATTTTGAAATAGCCGTTGTCCCAACGCGTAGGATGTGTGGTCCATGCACCTTCAATGCCGCTGGTGACAGTATCACGCCCTATGCCGCGGCTGGTGTGGTTGTTCCAGCCCAGGCCCTGTTCTTCTATGTTACCGGCTTCCGGATTAGGCCCTAAATTGGCCGCATTGCCGTTGCCGTGCGCTTTGCCCACGGTGTGCCCGCCAGCAGTCAGGGCGACGGTTTCTTCGTCGTTCATGGCCATGCGCGCAAATGTCTCGCGGATATCCCTGGCGGTTTTCAATGGATCAGGATTGCCATCCACACCTTCAGGGTTGACGTAAATCAGGCCCATCATCACGGCGGCCAGCGGGTTTTCCAGGTCGCGTTCGCCGGAATAGCGGCTGCCCTGGGCACCGGTTTTTGCCAGCCACTCTTTTTCATTGCCCCAGTAAATATCTTTTTCCGGATGCCAGATATCGGCACGGCCACCGGCAAAGCCATAGGTTTTCAGGCCCATGGATTCATAGGCGATGGTGCCTGCCAGTACGATCAGGTCCGCCCACGAAAGCTTGTTGCCGTATTTTTTCTTGATGGGCCACAGCAAACGGCGTGCCTTGTCCAGGTTGACGTTATCCGGCCAGCTGTTAAGTGGTGCAAAACGCTGGTTACCGGTACCGGCACCACCACGGCCATCGGCGATACGGTAAGTGCCTGCCGCGTGCCAGGCCAGGCGCACCATCAGGCCGCCGTAATGTCCCCAGTCAGCAGGCCACCAGGGCTGGCTGGTGGTCATAAGGGCATGCAAGTCTGCCTTGACTGCCTCTAAATCCAGTTTTTTGAACTCTTCGGCATAGTCGAATGCTTCTCCCATAGGGTTGGTTTTGCTGTCGTGCTGGTGCAGGATGTCGAGATTCAAGGCGTTTGGCCACCAGTCGGTATTCGACACGCTGGTAGCGGTATTGGCACCATGATGAAACGGGCATTTTCCGGCAGGGGCATGATTGTTGCTGTTTTCCATTTGTTTATTCCTGTTTTTTAAATTGAAGAACGGGTACTTTGTTGATGCGCTGCATTTCTGCAGTGAGATTGTTAAAGCTGGCGGTGTCAGTGTGATGACATTTTTCTAATGACTGGCGGCGTAAGCAGCGAGTATGTCTTCACAACTTTGTTGCCATTGCTGTATCCATGTAGCCATGCTGCCTCCTTTCTTGTCTTGTGCATCGGGTATGGAAGGCATTCTAGAGAGCTATCATTAATTTGTATAATTGTGAGTTTTTATTTGATTGATTAGTTAAATTAATCGGAGTACAATAAATTCATTCTAACCACAGGATGACACCATGACCTTGATAGAGCTCAAGTTCGTGCTGGCGGTCGCACAGGAACGCAACTTCCGCCGTGCCGCAGAAAAATGTTTTGTGACACAGCCTGCCTTGAGCCTGGGCATTAAAAAGCTGGAAGAAGAACTGGGCGTGTCACTGTTTGAGCGCAACCGCAATGAAGTGACGCCCACGGCCATAGGGGAACAGATTATTGCGCAGGCCAATATCGTGCTGGAACAGGCTGGCAAAATCAAGGAAATGGCCAAGCAGGGCAATGACCCGCTCAACGGCACTTTCAAGCTGGGCATCATCCACTCGGTGGGGCCTTACCTGTTGCCGGAAATGATTCCACCCCTGGTAAAAATGGCACCCAATATGCCGCTGGAAGTTGAGGAAAACATTACCGCGACGCTGGAACAGCAATTGAAAAATGGCGTGATTGATGCGGCGGTGATAGCCCTGCCGTTTGATGTGCCAGGCGTGGAAACTGTGCCGCTCTATGATGAAGATTTCAATGTGGTGGTGCCGGTCAGCCACCCATGGGCGGACCGCAAAACCATCAGCCCGGATGAACTGGCCAGCGAAAAAGTATTATTGCTGAACACCGGTCACTGTTTCAGCAACCAGGTCACGCAGGCCTGTCCGGAACTGAGCCGCAAAGGTGAAGTGTTGCAGGGCAACTCGCTGGAAACCATACGCAATATGGTTGCTTCCAATCTGGGCATCACCGTGTTGCCTGCCATGGCTACCGCAACACGCTACCAGAATCCCTTGCTAAAGGTGATTCCATTTACCAAACCGGCTCCCAGCCGCCGTATTGCACTGGCCTGGCGCAAAAGTTTCGTGCGTACGGCTGCGATTGAGGTGCTGGAAAAAGTGATGTCGGATATCAGTAAACAGCAGGCAACGCTGAGCAGCGTCTAGCTGAGCCAGTGGTTACGTCAGGGGATTAACAGGCACTGGACTAATAGGCAATTGCAACGCGGAAGCCGGTCACGGCTTTATTTTCCACGCCCAGGCTAACCTTGACCGGCTGCTCCTGCTGCGCGGCCAGGCCCTGCTCAGCTTGCACGGTTTTTGGCAGGTATTCAGCCGGTTTAAGGATTTTGCGCAAGACAGGCTCGTCTGACATATCGGTCAGGGTCAGTTCGAGTTGCGGATATGCCTGTGGCACGTTGCCGTGATTGATCAGCACACTGGAAAACACCAGCACGTTCTCACGCTCCCTGTGCTCCTGGATATCGGCATCATCTATGGTGAGCTGCGTGATGTCGCGCGGCAAGGTCACTGCGCAATGCGCCAGTTTGCAAAGACGTTGCAACAGGGGCTTGGTGGCAGGGTAGCTGGCCGCCAGACTGACGCGCGAGAAATACAGGGACTGGAACAGCAACGTCAGTACCAGCAGCACGCATAACACGCAAAACAGCCAGGGTCTGGCGGTTTTCTCAGGCAATGCCGGTCTGTCATCGGCGATGGGTACATCGCGCAGGAAATCCGGAATGATAATATCAGGCGGCTCTGCAGCAGGCAGGGTCCAGGCAGTTGCTGCTGCAGGTTCCGGCTCGTCCAGCCTGGCATCGGGCATGGCCGTCGCGAGGCTGAATTCAGGCTCCGGCACATCGTCCGGGATGACTGGTACAGAGGTTTCGGTAACGATGGAGAAAGCCTCTGCATCCTCTGCATCGTTGCTGGCGATGGTAGCTGGCGCAGGTTCTTCTGCGGGCATTTGCGCTTGCTGCGCCTCCGTCTCTACCATGGAGGCGCGTGCATCAAACACATGGTTGCACTCGCCACAGCGCACTTTGCCGGCATAGGCCAGCAATTGCGCATCATCGACTTCAAACTGGGTGTGGCAGGCAGGGCATGCCGTGATCAAGGACATTTTCTGGTTCCCGTCAGCAAGACCCATCCATCTTGCTGGATGGGGACATCCATTTCAAACCATTCTGAATAGCGGGCCAGCAACATCTCCTGCTGGCTTTCCAGTATGCCGGATAATGCGACTTTGCCGCCGTTTTTGCAAGATTTGGCAATCACGGGCGCCAGTACCATCAGCGCGCTGGAAAGGATATTGGCAACCACGATATCAAATGTGTCGTGCAGGTAATCTGCCGAGTCATAAAAAATCGCTTCGACCTGGTTATTGCTGGCATTGTCGCGGCTGGCAATCACCGCCTGCGGATCAATATCAACGCCCGTGACCTGGCCTGCGCCCAGCTTTTTGGCAGCAATCGCCAGAATGCCGGAGCCACAGCCATAATCCAGCACATTGGCTTGTGCCAGTTCAGCTTTGGGCAGCCCGGCCAGCCAGCTCAGGCACAAATGCGTGGTTGGATGGCTGCCGGTGCCAAATGCCAGGCCGGGGTCCAGCACGATATTAATCGCTTCGGCATTCGGCGCTTCATGCCAGGACGGCACTATCCACAAATGATCGGTGACACGGATAGGGTCAAACTGGGCTTGTGTCGCACGCACCCAGTCCTGCTCCTCAATCTGCTCCAGCTGGTATTTCAGGCCATCCAGCTGCAATTCGGCTTGCACGGCAGCCAGCAGCGCCTGCACATCAGCCTCGGCCTCCAGCATGGCAGTGACGATGTTCTGCTGCCAGATGCCTGGCGGCGGATCGCCAGGCTCACCGAAAATGGCCTGTTCGGCCAATGTGTCGGCATGCGCGTCTTCTATGCTGACGGACAGCGCGCCGTGCTCCATCAGCACATCACTGAGCGACTCCGCCTGCGGCTCGGTCGATTGAATTTTAAGTAACAACCAATGCAAGATTACTTCGAGCTGATACCCAGCTTCTGCTCCAGATAGTGAATGCTGGTACCGCCTTGCTGGAAGGCCAGGTCGGCCATCAGGTCAGCATGCAGCGCCGTATTGGTTTTAATGCCTTCCACATTCATTTCAGACAGGGCGACGCGCATTCTGGCAATCGCTTGTTCACGCGTGGCACCATGCGTAATCAGCTTGCCTATCATGGAGTCGTAATGCGCAGGCACGGTGTAACCGCCATACACATGCGTATCCACACGCACACCAGGGCCACCTGGCAGGTGGAAACGATTGATAAAGCCTGGTGACGGCACGAAAGTGTAAGGATCTTCCGCATTGATACGGCACTCGATGGCATGACCGTTCAGCACCACATCACGCTGGCGGAATGACAGCTTCTCGCCTGCGGCAATGAAAATCTGCTGTTGCACCAGATCCAGACCGGTAATCATTTCGGTCACGGTATGTTCCACCTGCAAACGGGTGTTCATTTCAATGAAGTAGAACTCGCCGTTTTCGTACAGGAACTCGAAAGTCCCGGCACCACGGTAGTTGATCTTGCGGCAGGCCTCGGCACAACGTTCGCCAATTTTGTCGCGCAGTCTCTCCGGCAATAATGGAGAAGGGGCTTCTTCAATAATTTTCTGGTGACGGCGCTGCATGGAGCAGTCACGGTCTCCCAGGAACACGGCATTGCCATGTTCATCCGCCAGCACCTGAATTTCGATGTGACGCGGATTTTCCAGGAATTTTTCCATGTATACCATGGGGTTGCCAAAGGCGCTTTGTGCTTCTGCCTTGGTCATGTTCACCGCATTCAGCAACGCAGCCTCGGTATGCACCACGCGCATGCCGCGACCGCCACCACCACCGGCGGCCTTGATAATGACCGGGTAACCGATACGTTTGGCAGTTTTGATAATCTCTGCCGGATCATCCGGCAAGGCACCTTCAGAACCAGGTACGCAAGGGACACCGGCTTTTCTCATGGCATCCTTGGCAGAAACCTTGTCGCCCATCAGGCGGATGGTCTCGGCACGCGGACCGATAAACACAAAGCCACTTTGCTCCACGCGCTCGGCAAAGTCGGCATTTTCAGACAAAAAGCCATAACCGGGGTGTATCGCCTGGGCATCGGTCACCTCGGCGGCACTGATAATCGCAGGAATATTCAGGTAACTTTTGGCAGAAGGTGTAGGGCCGATACAGACAGACTCATCTGCCAGTTTGACGTATTTGGCATCGCGATCTGCTTCGGAGTGCACGGCGACAGTTTTAATCCCCAGCTCGCGACAGGCACGTTGCACACGCAACGCGATCTCGCCGCGGTTGGCAATCAGAATTTTCTCAAACATAGACGCTTAACCAATCAGGAACAAAGGTTCGCCGTATTCCACAGGCTGGCCGTTTTCAACAAAAATCTTCTTAATCACGCCAGCATACTCGCTCTCGATTTCATTAAGCAGTTTCATGGCTTCGATAATACACAGGGTTTCGCCGGTTGCGACGCTGCTGCCCACATCGACAAACGGTTTGGCATCAGGAGAAGAAGCACGGTAGAACGTACCCACCATAGGAGATTTCACCACTTTGCCTTCCAGCTCCGGTGCAGGTGCCGCAGCAGGCGCTGAGGCAGCCGGCGCAGCGGCGGCAACAGGGGCCGCAGCAGGCGCAGCCATGTATTGCACGGCAGGCGCGGCACTGGCTGGCAGCGCGCGGCTGATACGTACTTTTTCTTCGCCTTCCGTCAGCTCCAGTTCGGAAATGCCCGACTCTTCGACCAGATCAATCAATTTTTTGAGTTTACGTAAATCCATAGAAACCTCGATTTAGAAATGTTTTATATTTAATTTTGTTGCTGAATGTAACGATATGCGGCGTAGTAGCCTTCTGCCCCCATGCCGCAGATCACGGCAGTGGCGATATCGCTGAAATAGGAATGGTGCCGGAACGACTCTCGTGTGTGTATGTTGGAAAGATGTACTTCAATAAACGGAACTTTGACTGCGGAAAGGGCATCGCGAATAGCCACTGACGTATGCGTAAAGGCCGCCGGGTTGATAATCACATAGTCGACACGATTGACCGCCAATGTGTGTATTTTCTCTATGATCTCCGCTTCGGAATTGCTCTGAAACGTTTCCAGGCGCACCTGATCTGCCCGTGCCAGTGCTTGCAGATGCTGATCGATATCTGCCAGTGTTTGGCTGCCATAATGCTGTGGCTCACGCGTACCCAGCATGTTGAGATTGGGGCCATGAATCACCAGGATAGATTTGGTGCTCATTTCTGCACGCCTTGGAGAGAGGAAAATACAACTTTCATCCCGCGAAGTTTGCCGAACTTATTGCAATTTGTCCAGAAAAATTCGCAGTTTTAAGGAAAGTATAAAGTCGTTCATCTGGTTGCTAACTACAGGGGTTCTGCATCTAACATGCCGAAATCAGGCCAGCAAGACCTGCATGAAAATAGCTGGAAAGTCCTACAGGTTCAGGGCTGATGCCAGCATCTGGCGATTGACGCGCCCGAAGAAAGTATGGGTAATTTCACCGGTGGCAGAAACAATGACCGTATAAGGTAATACCCCTTTGTTATTACCCAGCGCCTCCGCCAGCGGCATGCCTTCATTTTCGGCTACCAGCAGCGGATAGGTCACCGGCGTGCTCTCGACAAACTCATGAACGGCTGCAGCTTCATCCACGGCTAATCCAAGCACGGCCACTTCAGGATGGGCGCTGGCCAGCTCGGAGATTTCCGGCATTTCTTCACGGCAGGGCTCGCACCAGGTCGCCCAGAAATTCACAATCATGGGCTTGCCCTTGAATTGCGCCAGCGGGTAGGCTTTGCCTTTCTGGTCACTGAGCGTGGTATTCCATAACACATTCAGCGAAGATTCATCCGGAAGCGTCGCTTCTGTCGCCAGGAACTGGTGCCAGTTGAGGTACAGCCAGCGGAAACCGCTGCCAAGGACGACAATCAGCAATACCGTCATGACGATACTTGCAACTCTACGCATGTGACCCTCCCAGTGCCTGCAGGATTTCAAGGAAGCGGCCAGCATCGTGATAGCCTTTAATGACCGGCGCGACGACCTGCCCCTGAGTATCAAAAAACACGATACCGGGCGGACCGAACAATTCAAATTTCTTCAGCAGGGCGGCATCCTGCGCGTTATTGGCCGTCACATCGGCCTGCAATAACAGCATTTGCTTCAATTCGGCCTGCACCGCAGGGTCACTGAATACAAACTGCTCGTACTCCTTGCAGGACACACACCAGTCGGCGTAAAAATCCAGCATCACGCGCCTGCCAGATGCCGACTGTAGCGCCTGTTCCAGCTCCTGCACACTGTGTACACGCTGGAAACTCAGTGCCGGCAATGACGCCTGCCTACCTGCCACCAGCGTCTGCAATGGCAGCAGCGGCGAGCGTGCACCTGTCCATGCACCAACCAGCAAAGCAATGCCATACAGTAACACCATTAATGCGAGACCCTTGACCAGTCTTTGCGCAGTGGTCGCCGTGACTGGCAAGGGGTCGATGGCATGCAAATAAACGGCGGGAATAATGCACAGGGCTGCCCATAGCAGCAACTGCAAGGTCGCTGGCAAAACCGGGCTGACCACCCAGACGGCCACCGCCAGCATCAGTACGCCAAACAGGCGGCGTATGGTATTCATCCATGGCCCGGCTTTGGGCAGTATGGACCCGGCAGAAGCTCCGATCAGCAGCAAGGGCACACCCATGCCCACGGAAAGTGAGAACAGGGCCACGGCACCGAGCACGACATCATGCGTCTGGCTGATATACAACAGGGCGCCTGCCAGAGGTGCGGCCACACAGGGGCTGATAATCAGTGCCGAAATGGCGCCCATCAGAAAATCACTGAGCAAGTGTCCGCCGGTAAAGCGCTTGCTCCAGTTAAAAAATGCATTCTCGATCACACCGGGCAGTCTCAGCTCATAAAAACCGAACATGGAGAAAGACAGGACCACAAAAATCAGCGCCACAAAAATCAGTGCTGCCGGCGTCTGCAAGGCATTGCTTAATAACTGGCCCGACAGCCCGGCAGCGACGCCGGCCAGTGTGTAAGTCAGGCACATGCCCAGGGTATAGGCCAGTGACAAGGTGAATGCCCTGGCGCGCGAGGTGTGGGCATTTTTACCGACAATCATGCCTGACAGAATAGGGATCATCGGGAAAACACACGGTGTAAATGCCAGCAACAGACCGGCACCGAAGAAGCCTGCCACTATTTGCCACCAGCGTCCGGAAGACAATAATTTCTCGGAAACGGCATCTCCGGTTTCGGTGATGGCGGGAGAAGTGGTCGTATTACTGGCCACAGGCGCCGTCACGTCGCCCAGCGACAGGGATTTGGTCTGCGGCGGGTAGCACAAGCCTTTTTCGCTGCAACCCTGGTAACGTACCTGCAAGGTTGCAGGTGCCGCGTCAGAAAACGCCACTTCCGCGACGGTGTCATGATGAAACACCTGCTGCGGCCCGAAGTTGGGGTCATTTTTTGCTTCGCCGGCTGGCAGGGTCAATTGCGCCGTTTCATCCGTCGGCGAAACCAGCTGGATACGCTCGCGGTACAAATAATGACCAGGTGCGACGCTGAATTTCAGCTGGGCATGCCTGGCATCCACCAGCGCAGCTTCCACCCTGAAAGCCTGATCTACGGGCAGGAATTCCTGGGTATCATCATCGGTAAATAGCTGACCGAAGCCCGTGGCTGCCTGTAATGGCATCACCGTTGCCAGCATCATCGCCAGCATCATGCATCTTTTAAACCACATTGTGATCACCATTTACTCCTGCAAGTCACCATTATCGTTCATCCGTGTTTCAGCCACTATCCAGCGCAGATATTCCGGCAACCCTTCGTTGACATGGATGGCAACAATTTCGGGAAGTTCATAAGGATGCAAGGCGCGTATCCTGTCTGCCAGCCTGTCATAGCCCTGCCGCGTGGTTTTAATGCTCAAGCCGACCTCTTCCGCCGTTTCGATATTACCCTGCCAGCGATAAACCGACGTGACAGGGCTTGAAATATTGACGCATGCCGCCAATTGTTCAGTAACCAGTGTTTTTGCCATATGCTCTGCACATGGCCTGTTCGGCACATGGGTAAACACGATTATAATTTGTTCTTTTGGCGTCATGGGCGCTGACTGACTGACGGGATTTCCAACATGCGTTTTTTCATCTTTGCTATTTTACTGGCTTTTCCGTTTCTGGAGATAGCAGTCCTGATTGAACTCAGTCAGCGTTATGGCTGGTGGGTGCTCGCCTACCTGCTCATTATCGGCTACCTGGGCCTGAAACTGATACGCAGTGAAAAAGACCTGATTGCCGCACGCATGTTCCAGCAACTGGGCGCCGGTGGCAATCCGGTGTCGGCCATGTTTTCCACCGCACGCAATATGTTTGCCGGCGTATTGCTGCTGATTCCCGGTGTCATCAGCGATGTGATTGCCGTCATGCTGCTGCTGATGCCTGCCAAAACGCCGGCAACTGGCAAACCCGGCAGCCATCCGGGTTTCGGTTCGCGAGCCAGCGCCAATGATGACGTGATTGAAGGTGAGTTCACCGAGGTCAGCGAATCGAAACCGGCAGATAAACCATCAGATAATGTGGTGCATCTGCCACGCAAAGACTCCTGAAACGCACATTATGAACCGTGTACTGATTGAAAACAGCGGCCACACCTTTGACGTGCGGCCCAGCCAGACTGTCCTTGAAGCCGCCATCGAGGCAGGCATCAATATGCCTTACGGTTGCCGCAACGGCGCCTGCGGAGCCTGCAAGGGCAAGGTCCTCGCCGGCAAGGTCATGCATGATGACTATCAGGGCAGCGCCATGAGCGACGCAGAACTGGCCGACGGCCAGGCATTATTCTGCTGCGCCCGGCCACTGGAAGACCTGGTGATTGAGTGCCGTCAGATCGACATGGTGCAGGGCATCAAGCCACGCATACTGCCCGTGCGCGTACAGCACAAGGAACAGCTGACCGATGACGTGATGGTATTGCATTTGCAACTGCCGGCCACGGAGCCGCTTACGTTCATGGCCGGGCAATATATTGAATTCCTGCTCAAGGATGGCCGCCGTCGCGCTTTCTCCATCGCCAATGCCCCGCATGAGGCCGGTTTTATCGAACTGCATGTCCGCAAAATTGCCGGTGGGCACTTCACGGAACAAGTATTTAACGAAATGCCGTTAAAAACCATCCTGCGCGTGGAAGCCCCGCTGGGCAGCTTTTTCCTGCGCGAGCAGAATGAAAAACCCATCATCATGGTCGCCGGTGGTACCGGTTTTGCACCTATCAAGGGCATGATAGAGCATATGATTTACCAGAACATCCAGCGCCCGCTGTGGCTATACCGCGGCGCGCGCCAGGTAAATGATTTGTATATGGAAGAGTTGTGCCAGCGCTGGGTGCAGTTTATGCCGAATATCCGCTATATCCCGGTGATCTCGGAAGGCCATGAGGGCGATGACTGGCAAGGCCGGCGCGGCCTGGTGCATGAAGCCGTGCTGGCAGACCATGCAGATTTAAGCGGATTTGAGGTCTATGTGTGCGGCGCACCGGGCATGGTGGATATTGCCAAACAGACCTTTGTGGCACAAGGTTTGCCGGAAGAAGAGTTTTATAGCGATGCATTTACGTTTGCCCCCAAATAAACAGGGGCGGATTATTTGCAGTAGCCGCTTCCTTTGACAGATGCGACCATTAAAATAGTGGCGGAAAAATTTATCAGCTTATTTTTCCCGCCATTTTGCTACTTTGAACAGTAACAACATGCCCGGAATCGCCAGCAAGGTACACACATAGAAAAACTGCTCCCAGCCCAGCGCCTCCACCATGCCACCCGTCAATGCGTTAAACACCGAACGCGGCACCGCTGACAAGCTGGTAAACAGGGCCAGTTGTGTGGCGGTATAGGCCGGGTTGGTTTCACGCGCCATATAGGCCACATAGGCAGCTGTGCCCAGGCCGACGCCAAAAGCCTCAAAGCCGATCACAAATGCCAGCATGCCGCGTTCCACGGTACCGATATCAACAAACGGCCCGCTATGTGCCAGCCAGGCAAAGCCAAGAATAGACAGGGCCTGCACCACGCCGAATACCCATAAGCCGCGATTGATGCCGATTTTCAGCATCCACAGGCCGCCGACAAATGCACCGGCAATTTGCATCACCAGACCGCTGCCTTTGGCGATGGCGCCGATATCGGTTTTGCTGAAGCCCATGTCGATATAAAACGGGGTGGCAAGCGCGGTCGCCATGCTGTCGCCCAGCTTGTAGAGCAGGATAAACAGCAGCACCCATAACGCATGTTGCCAGCCGCTGCGCTGCATGAATTCCCTGAACGGTTCCACTACCGAGGCCAGCAGGGTTTTCGGCGTGCTGGTGATAACGGGCTCCTGCGCCCACAGTGTGAAACCTATGCCGGGCAGCATGAACAGGCCGACAATCAGGAATACTTGCGACCATGCCATATGGTCAGCCAGAATCAATGCCAGCGAGCCTGGCACCAGGCCGGCAATACGGTAGGCATTCACATACAGGCTGTTGCCCAGCCCCAGCTCTTCATCACTCAGAATTTCACGGCGGTAGGCATCAATGGCAATATCCTGACTGGCAGAAAACAGGGCCACCAGGGTAGCCAGCAGCGCCACCATGGAAATATCCTGTTGTGGCTGGAACATGCCCAATCCGGCAATGCTGGCGAACAGGGCCAGTTGCATGGCCAGAATCCAGCTGCGGCGCCTGCCCAGCGCTTGCAGCAAGGTATAGCGATCCATCAGCGGCGCCCACAGAAACTTCCAGGTATAGGGCAATTGCATAAAGGCAAATGCAGCAATGGTTTTGAGATTGAGGCCTTCGCTACGCAGCCAGGCGGGCAAGAGTTGCAGCAAAAGGTATAAAGGAAGGCCTGAACTGAAGCCAAAGGCCACACACATCAGCATGCGGCGTGTAAACAGGGTTTGCGAGAGAGTCATGCCGGCATTGTAAACGCTTTTACAAGGCGGCTAATATGCGAACAAAAAAAAGCCAACCCTTGCGGGTTGGCACACTCGGAGATCAATGGTAAAACTTTGGAAACAGGGCGTCAGTGGGCAAGTGGATCATCAATATTGCACAGGCCACTAACGCCTTATTTCGCAGGGGAACTACAAACTCAATACCCACTGGACGATGGTCTTAATATCCTCATCCTTTACCTGTGGACTGTTAGGTGGCATGGGCATATCGCCCCATACGCCCGCACCGCCGACTTTTACTTTCTGGATCAGCTTGGCTTCAGCAGATTTATCGCCTTTGTACTTGGCGGCCACTTCTTTATAGGCCGGGCCCAGTACTTTTTTGTCTACACCGTGGCACAGCAAACACCCGCTTTTCTGTGCCAGAGCTTCAGCGCCGCTACCGGCGATGGCTGAAGCTGTTGCCGCTAACAATGCTGTCGCCAGCAAGGTTTTGTTAAATAATTGCATCATATTTCCTTCCTTACAGACTGAATACATTCATTGCGCCACCACCAGGGGCAGCATTGTATTTGGTCAACTCTTTGTAACCACCGGCCGCACCCAGGCCATCGGTATCGTTGGTCAGGCCCAGATTCATGGCGACACCCGCCCAGCCACCAATACCAGACAATACACCTACGTATTGCTTGCCTTTATGGCCGTAAGTGATCATGTTGCCGACTACGCCAGAACCGACCTGAAACTTCCACAGCTCTTTACCAGTTTTGGCATCCAGTGCTTTTACCCAGCGGTCCAAAGTGCCATAGAACACCAGATCGCTCGCAGTCACTAACGCACCACCCCAGGCAGAGAACTTCTCTTTGTTGTACCACTGGGCTTTGCCTTTCAAGCCATCCCAGGCCATAAAGCCACCCATCACACCATCAGGGCCTGCAAACATGGTCAGGGTTGCACCTACCCATGGTTGGCCTGCCACGTATTTAGACTCTACTGGTTCATAGGTCATGCACACGTGGTTTAGTGGAACGTAGAAGGTTTTGTTTTTAGGCGAGTAAGCGGCTGGTTGCTCATCTTTCACACCCAAGGCAGAAGGACATATCCCTTTAGCGTTGTAATCCTGGTGCGTGGAATACTTGGGATCCTTTACCGGAATGCCTGTTTTGAGATCAATCTTAGTCGCCCAGTTAACGAATGGGTGCATTTTTTCTGCGACTAACAGGGTGCCGTTGGTACGGTCAAAGGTATAACCAAAGCCGTTGCGGTCAAAGTGTGAGGCCAGTTGCTTGCCGTTGGCTTCCCATAGGATGATCTCGTTCATGCCGTCATAATCCCATTCGTCATGCGGGGTCATCTGGTAGCCCCAGCGTGCCATGCCGGTATCAAGGTCGCGGGCAAAAATGGTCATGGACCACTTGTTGTCGCCTGGACGCACATCAGGGTTCCAGGTGCCTGGGTTGCCGGTACCGTAGTACATCAGGTTCAGTTTAGGGTCGTATGAGTACCAGCCCCAGGTCGGGCCACCACCATTTTGCCACCCGTCTTTCTGTTGCTGTGGTTTGTGCCAGGTGCGTACACCGAGGTCCACTTCCGGATACTTCAACTGAGACTTCTCAAGTGGCTTAAAGGAACCGCCTTCTTTGTTGCCACCGTTCACATCCTGATACACAGACAGCGCGCTGTAATGCGGATTCTCTTTGTTGAAGTCCTTGCCGATTAGCATTTCATTATCCGGGCCGGTGCTGTAGGCTTTCCATGCCAGGCTACCATCCTTGATGTTGTAAGCGCTAATATGGCAACGCACACCAAACTCACCGCCTGAACAGCCAGTCACGACTTTGTCTTTAAATACATGCGGCACGTTGGTGTTGGCTGAACCTGTTTTTGGGTCGTTTACTTTGACATCCCACAATTTGGCACCGGTTTTGGCGTCTAAAGCCACCAGCACGCCATTGTTTTGTTGCAGGAAAATCTTGCCATCACCGTAGCCCAAGCCTTTATTCACGTTGTCGCAGCACAAAACGGACTGTACATCCGGATCCTGTTTCGGGAAGTAGGACCACAAGATTTTCTGGTGATCATCCAGGTCCAGCGCATAAACGTTGTTCGGAAATGCGGTGTGGATATACATGGTATTGCCAATCACTAGTGGCGCCCCTTCGTGGCCACGGTTGACGCCAGTCGCAAATGACCAGGCCAGTTTCAGTTGTTTGACATTGCTTTTTTTGATCTGCGACAGGCGGCTGTAGCCTTGGTTAGCGTAATCTTTACGCGCCATGGCCCACTGGTTGTCGTCTTTCATTAAAGCGTCCAGTTCGGCATTTGCCCATGCGCTGGTGCTGATGCTGCCTAACAGTAATGCGCTGATGGCAAGCTTGATACGTTGTTGCATAAATAACCTCCAAAATGGTTGCTTTGAAGCTGGATGAATTGTTTAACACGCCAGTCACAAATGCTTCTTTTGTGACGGCTTGATCACTCATTGCAATGCGTGTGCCAAGCGCAATATTTTTTGGAAATTTTTAAAAAATATATTAAAATCAGTTAGTTATTTAGGTATGCTAACTGTCCGTGAGTGTGTGCAATATTGTCTGCGCTGTTCACGACTGTGTCATACTGGTACAGTTGTTCAATCCGATGTGACAGGTGTTCAGGCCATGCCCAACAAGTATTCCCCTTCATCTACAACACCGCCAACACTGGGTTTGCGTGACGATCAACGCGCGATTGCCGAGGCGATTGCCCGTTCATGGCGGCGTTGCATGGTCAAGGGCGTGGATGAACAGGCGACGGCTGAAGACCAGGTGATCACCGCGCAAGAGCTGGCGCAGCGCGTCGACAAAAACCGCCTGTTGCTCACCCATGCCGAACCGGAAATGATCACCTTGAGTGAGCAAATTGCCCATACGCGCAGCCTGGTGATTTTGACCGATAACGAAGGCGTGATTTTGCGCACCATGGGTGAAGGTGTGGATGAAAACCAGGTCAGGGCCTCCCTATTGCCTGGCGCTTCTTGGAGCGAGGAGCACCGCGGCACCAATGCGATTGGGACGGCATTGGTCGAACGCCTGCCGATCAGTGTGCAAGGCGCCGAGCACTTTATGGCCTACCACCATTCACTCAGTTGTTCTGCCGTGCCTATCTTTGCCGCCAATAATCATTTGGTCGCCACACTGGATGTCTCCAACGACCTCAATGCACCACAGCAACATACATTGGCCCTGGTGAAAATGGCCGCGCAAATGGTGGAAAACCGCTTGTTCCATGCCACGGCAGAAGGTGAGATTGGGGTGCACTTTCATGTGCGGCCAGAGTTTATTGGTACCTTATGGGAAGGGGTTGCCTTGTTTGATACGACTGGCCAATTGCAGACCATTAACCGTAGCGGCCAGTTCCAGTTTGGTTTGCCGCTGGATCAGGATAGCCTGTCTGCGCGCCAGATTGCTTTTGAAGACATTTTTGACGAGTCATGGGCCTCGTTCAAACAGCGCGGTTTAAATGCTGATGTCCTGTTTCCTTTACATCTGCGTAATGGCGCCCGTTTGTTTGCACGTGCATCGGCCAGCCAGCCAGCCACTATCGCCAAAAAGCCAGTGGCGATGACGCCACGCGAATCAGCGGCCAGCCTGGAGCTGCTCGATAGTGGTGACCCACAATTCAAGTTGGCAATCAACCAGGTCAAACAAGTGCTGGATAAAGACATTCCGGTGCTGATTCTCGGCGAGACCGGCGCCGGTAAAGAATTATTTTCACGTGCCATTCATGATGCCAGTACACGCCGCAACAAGCCGTTTATTGCCGTCAACTGTGCGGCCTTGCCAGAGGGACTGATTGAAGCCGAACTGTTTGGCTACGAAGAAGGGGCGTACACAGGGGCAAAACGCAAAGGCAATATTGGCAAGATTCAGCAAGCGGATGGTGGCACCTTGTTCTTGGATGAGATTGGCGATATGCCCTTGTCGTTGCAAGCGCGCTTGTTACGCGTGTTGCAAGAGCGCAGCGTGACGCCGTTGGGAGGTAGCAAGGCGATCCCGGTCAACTTTATGTTGTTGAGCGCGACAAATCAGAAGTTAAAAGACAAAGTAGCAGCGGGCGAGTTTCGCAGTGATTTATATTACCGGATCAATGGCTTGAGTGTGCAGTTACCTGCGCTACGCGAGCGGCTGGATATGGCAAGGCTGATTCAGGTGATTCTGCAAATCGAACAAGCGCCACAAGCCAGTTTAAGTGATGAGGTCATGGCACTGTTTAATGCGCATCCTTGGCCAGGCAATGTACGCCAGTTGCATAATGTGTTGCGCACGGCCGTGGCCTTGGCAGACGGCGGCGTGATTGGCCGCCAGCATTTGATGCAGGATTTTCTGGATGAAATGCATGCCATCACCGAGCCTTCTACGCCCGCGGGTTCTGCACGGCCAGCGTTAGCAGCCGGCAACTTGAAAGCACAAAACGATGAAGCCATCCGGCAGGCCATGCTGCAGCATGGCGGCAATATTTCTGCCGTTTCCCGTCAGCTGGGGTTAAGCCGAAATACGCTTTACCGGCGCCTGAAAGCGCTCAATCTTTCTTAAAGGCACCCTTTTAGTCTCTTGTAGGGATCAGGCCGCGCGTTTCAACCGGTACATCGCAAGATTGCCCAGCAAGTTAGGCAAGAAATGAATATCCTGGCCATCGGTAATCACTTTCCGTTCGATGACTTGAATGTTGTGCTGGCGGCAGAAGTGGTCAAAGTCGTGAATGGTGCATAAATGCACATTAGGCGTGTCATACCATTGATATGGCAGGCTTTTGGAGACCGGCATATTCCCCAGCGTAATTTGCAGGCGGTTGCGCCAATATCCAAAATTGGGGAAAGTCACGATGATTTCGCGCCCGACACGCAGCATTTCGTGCACGATACTCTCAGTATTGTGCATGGCTTGCAAGGTTTGCGACAAGATGACGGTGTCGAATGACTGGTCTTCAAAGCCGGACAGGCCTTCTTCGAGGTTCATTTGAATCACGTCTACCCCGTTTTTTAAGGCTGCCAGCCAGTTACCATCATCTTTTTCGATGCCATAGCCAGTGGTGCTCAGGGTTTCATGTAAATGCGTGAGCAGCGTGCCATCGCCACAACCGAGATCCAGCACCTTGGCTTTTGCTTGCACCCAGTTTGTAATTAATGCAAAGTCTGGTCGAATATTGGTAATATTTGCATTCGTCATACTTTGATTTGCTCCAGGTAGGCGCGCATGATGGCGTGATAATGCGCATCCGGCATCAAGAAGGCGTCATGGCCATGGGCAGACGTCACTTCGGCATATTTGACGGGCAAGGCGTTATCCAGCAAGGCCTGCACGATTTCGCGTGAACGGGCCGGTGAAAAGCGCCAGTCGGTGGTGAAGGAAATCACCAGGAACTTGGCCCTGGCGCGACTGAGTGCCAGGCTCAGGTTGCCGTCATAGGCTTTGGCCGGATCAAAATAATCCAGCGCACGCGTCATGCGCAAATAGGTGTTGGCATCAAACTCGCCGGCGAACTTGTCGCCCTGGTAGCGCAGGTAGGATTCCATTTCAAACTCGACGTCAAAACCGTATTTGAGTTCGCCATGGCGCAGCTTGCGGCCGAATTTCTCGCCCATCGCATCATCGGACAGGTAGGTGATATGGCCCAGCATGCGTGCAATGCGCAAGCCGCGACGCGGCAAGGTGCCGTGGTTATAGTAATCGCCGTCAAAGAATTCGGGGTCGGTGATAATCGCCTGGCGGGCCACTTCATTAAAGGCGATATTTTGTGCCGTCAGGTTAGGCGCAGAAGCAATCACAAAAGCATGACGCACGCGGTCAGGATAGGTAATGCTCCATTGCAGGGCCTGCATGCCGCCCAGGCTGCCACCAATCACGGCGGCCAGCTGGTCAATGCCGAGGTAGTCCAGCAGGCGTGCCTGCGATTCCACCCAGTCTTCTACAGTCACCACCGGGAAGGTGGCACTATAAGGCCGGTCGGTCAGCGGGTTCACGCTGGAAGGCCCGCTGCTGCCATGACAGCCACCGAGATTATTGAGGCCGATGACAAAGAATTTGTTGGTATCCAGCGGTTTGCCGGGGCCGATCAGGTTATCCCACCAGCCGGGATATTTATCTTCAGGCGTATAGCGCCCGGCCACATGGTGGTTACCGGACAGGGCGTGACAGATCAGCACCGCATTGGATTTGCTGGCGTTCAGTTCACCATAGGTTTCATAAGCGAGATGGTATTGCGGCAGCACGGCACCGCTTTGCAAGGTGAGCGGCTCGGTGAAGTGCGCGACCTGCGCTTTGACTATCCCGACAGAGTTCGATTCAGACATGGCGTGATTATACTATGGGGCATGCTGAAACGGCATACAGCGCAATGCTCTGCTCCCGGGGACCTTCACCGGCAACCAAGCCAGTCAGGCAAGTCCCTGACCGAGTCGAGCACGGCATCCGGTGTCACGGCAGACAGCCGGGCATAGGTTGCACGATATTTGCCGGTTTTCACCAGCACACCGCACAAGCCGGCATCCATGGCGCCACCGACATCGGCGTCAATATCGTCGCCGACCATCACTACTTCTTCAGGCTGCAGCTGCAAAGCATCCACAGCCAGATTGAAAAAATGCCGTGAAGGTTTGCCCATCAGCATGGCGCGGGTATTGCTGGCATATTCCAGCCCGGTGATAAACGCACCTATATCCATTTGCAACCCGGCTTCGGTCTGCCAGAAACGGTTTTTATGGATGGCGATCAGTTGTGCGCCATTGACCAGGCAATGAAATACTTCATTCAGTAATTCATAGCTCCAGCGATCACCGATATCACCAATCACCACCACATTGGCGGTGGTATCCGATTGCGCGAATCCGGCGAAATCCTGTTTCACATCTTCTGCCAGCAACAGCTTGCAGACCGGGTTAGGCAATGTTTTCAAATACTGGATGGTCGCTTGTGGTGCACTCATGATCTCTTGCTGCACCGGATTGAAGCCAAACGCATGCAGTTTGTGCTGCAAGGAAGCCAAAGACAGGGTGCTGGTATTGGTGACGAAACGCACGGCGACCCCGGCTTTGCGTAAGCTGGCGACGGCGGCCAATGCGCCTGGAATCAGTTGTTTACCGATATACAGCACGCCATCCAGGTCAAACAGGACGGCCTTGACAGGCGGACGCGAGGACATAGATTGTTTGCTTTCAGAGTGAATAGTTTCTCTATTCAAGCAAAAATCATACTGGCTTGCTGGCAGACCATTGCCCCAATGTGACTCTGGGGTTACCGCCCAGATCATGGCGGGTTTCTACCGCCTGGAAACCATGCGCGCTTAAACGCTGCTGCACGGCGTCGGCCTGATTGTAACCATGCTCCAGCATCAGCCAGCCGTTAGCAGACAAATGGCTGGGCGCACCGGCAATAATGCGATCAATATCCTGCAAACCATCCGCGCCGGAAGCCAGGGCAGAAGGCGGTTCAAAGCGCAAATCACCTTGTGCCAGATGCGGATCGCTATCCTCGATATAAGGTGGATTGCTCACAATCAGGTCAAATGTCTGTCCGGCCAGGGCGGCAAACCAGTCGCTGTGCACACATTGCACATTGCTGAGCTGCAAAGACTGCGCATTTTCCCGGGCGACCGCAAGCGCATTGACGGAGGCATCTACCGCTGTGACTTGTGTCTGTGGCGCATTGTATGCAATCGCCAATGCAATGGCGCCTGTGCCAGTGCCCAGATCCAGCACGCGCATGGCGCCACTGATTTTCTGCAACGCAGCTTCTACCAGCGTCTCGGTATCCGGGCGCGGGATCAGCGTGTCCGGCGTGACTTTCAGTGTCAGGCCAAAAAACTCGCGATAACCCAGCATGTAGGCCACCGGTTCGCCTTGCAGGCGGCGTTGCAGCAATTGTTCAAACGCCTGCGCCTGTGCTGCGGGGATTGCGTCGCTGGCATGTGCAATCAGCCAGGCACGGTTAACGTTCAGCACGTGCATCAGCAATAATTGCGCCTCACTGCGGGCTTCGTCCAGTGGCAGCATTTGTGCCAGCTGCTGACGGGCGCTGAGTAATAATTGTTGCGCTGTCGCTGCCATGGTTATTTGCCGTCTGCCGCTTTGCGCAAGGCGATGGCCGTGACATTGCCTTGCCTGGCCGGATGGCGCAGCGCATGACGTATCACCCACTTCAGGTCTTTGTCTGCATTGGTGAGCCAGCGCTCACATATCGCAAAAGCAAGGTCAGGGTGGTCTTTGGCAATATCGCCCAGATGATTGGCTACACTGCGGCGCACATACAGGCTGGGGTCATTTTTCAACGCTTCCAGAATCGGCAAGACGGGGGTCGGGTCCAGGATCAGTTGCGGAATCCGTGCGCCCCACGGCAGGCGCGGACGGCAACCTTCAGAGCATAAACGCCGTACATGCGGGTCAGGATCATCCAGCCACTGTCGGAGCTGGTTCAGGGTGCGGTCAAAATCATGCACCAGAAACGGACGCATGGAGAATTCGGCAGTAAACCGGCGCGTCAACTCATACTGCGCCTGCATGGCGACTTCAAACGGGTCTTCGCCGGCATTATGTTGCGCATCGCGGCCATAGTCGGCAATAAAACGGGTATGCGGCAGATAAAAAAAGACGCTTAAACCCAGGCGCTCGGTCTGCACATTTGGCGGTGTCAGCGTATCGAGCAGGATAGCAGTGGCTTCGGAGAACTTGGCCGGCAGCGTCGCTTTCAATGCCGCGGCAATATGCGCGGCACGGTCCATAAATCCCAGTGGCGCAATGTTGGTGAGTGCCAACTGCCTGAAGGCGGGGGCATCAAAACGGCCATGCACCAGCGCGATATTGTGTGCCAGGCAATCCACCGCTTCGCTATCCAGCAGGAACCTGATCGGGTTGTCTTTCTGGATACTGCGCGGAGCAGCGGGAAGGCGGAAAGAAGTCATTGCAACGGGATAAGGTTGACTGGGAAAGATTAATCCTCACCCAGGCTGGCCAGCAAGTCGGCCTGATACTCGGTTGCCAGAGCATTGATCAGCTCATCCATATCGCCTTCGGTAATCGCGTCAATCTTGTACAGCGTCAGGTTGATGCGGTGGTCGGTGATACGGCCTTGCGGGTAGTTGTAGGTACGGATACGTTCCGAACGGTCACCGGAGCCAATCAGATTGCGGCGTTCGGAGGCGATTTTGCTTTGTTGTTCGTCGACCTGTTTGGCTTTGATACGCGCAGCCAACACTTGCATGGCCTGCGCCTTGTTGGCGTGCTGGCTGCGACCGTCCTGGCATTCCACCACGATACCGGTCGGGGCGTGGGTAATCCGCACGGCAGAATCAGTTTTGTTAATGTGCTGACCACCGGCACCTGAGGCGCGGAAGGTGTCGATACGGATATCTGCCGGGTTGATTTCCACATCGCCGACTTCTTCGACTTCGGGCAGAATCGCCACGGTACAGGCGGATGTGTGGATGCGGCCCTGCGTTTCAGTGTCCGGCACACGTTGCACGCGGTGACCGCCGGATTCAAATTTGAGTTTTGAATACGCACCATAGCCAATGATTTTGGCGATGATCTCTTTATAGCCGCCGACTTCGCCTTCGTTGGCGGAGACGATTTCCACTTTCCAGCCCTGGCGGTCGGCAAAGCGTGAATACATGCGGAAAAGATCACCGGCGAACAGGCCGGATTCGTCACCACCGGTACCGGCGCGGATTTCAAGGAAGATGTTTTTGTCGTCGTTGGGGTCTTTGGGCAACAACAGTTTTTGCAGGGCCAGTTCTACTTCTTCCAGGCGTTTTTTGCCGCTCTCGATTTCTTCCTGCGCAAACTCTTTCATTTCCGGATCGGAAAGCATATCGTGCGCGTCCCTGAGGTCGGATTCGGTCTGCACATAAATATGATACTGCTCGACAATCGGGGTAATTTCCGTATGCTCCTGCATGATTTTGCGGTAATTATCCATATTGTCGGTGACGCCTTCGCTGCTGAGCAGGCGATTGAGTTCTTCAAGGCGCTCACTCAGGTTGGCGAGCTTTTGCAACATGCTTGGTTTCATAGTTCTGCCTAAAGATCAAATGGCTGGGTAGATGTGTGCGCTGCGCGCCCCGGACATCATCCCGCTATTTGTATTTTCCAGTTTATAAAGTCATTCTTTGATTTGAAAGAGTTGCTTGACCAGGTGCGCCATATGCGCGTGCGCATCGCCTTCGGTATTGTTGAGCGCGTGGCTGGGACCATGCAAGAACTTGTTGGTCAGTGCATTGCTCAATTGCTCCAGCACTTTTTCAGGCGCCTCGCCTTTTTGCAGCAGCTTGAGCGATTTTTCCAGCTCGGCTTTACGCACATTATCCACCTGGTCACGCAACGCCTTGATGGTGGGCACCACCTCGCGCTGCTTGAGCCATTGCATAAAATGCTCGACACGTGCGTTGATAATCAGTTCGGCATTGACGGCGGCTTCCTGGCGATTGCCCAGACCTTCGGAAACCACTTGTGCCAGGTCATCGACGGTGTACAAAAACACATCATCCAGCGCAGCCACTTCCGGTTCGATATCCCGCGGCACCGCCAGGTCGACCATAAACATCGGACGGTGTTTACGCGTTTTAATGGCACGTTCCACCATGCCCAGCCCGACCAGTGGCAGCTGGCTGGCGGTGCTGGTGATGACGATATCGAACTCGTGAAAGCGTTCAGGCAGATCATTGAGCAGAATCGCCTGCATATTCAGGCCCTGGCTGCGGACTTTTTCGGCCAGTTGTTCGCCGCGTTCCAGCGTGCGGTTGGCGACCGTGATTTTGCGCGGCTTTTGCGCCGCAAAATGGTCGGCACACAGTTCTATCATTTCACCAGCGCCGATAAACAGCACGCTTTGCGCACTCAGGTCGCCAAAAATACGCTGGGCCAGCTTGACCGCGGCAGCAGCCATGGAAATCGAACTGCCACCGATGTCGGTATTGGTACGCACTTCCTTGGCCACTTCAAACGTGCGCTGGAACAATTTGTACAACATGGTGCCCAACGTACCCGTCTCCTGGGCAATTTTGACCGATTGCTTGAACTGGCCCAGGATCTGCGCTTCGCCCAGCACCATGCTGTCCAGGCCACTGGCCACGCGGAAAGCATGCTTCACGGCTTCGTGGCTGCTTAAAGTGTAGGTGTAAGGCAGAATCTGGCCGGGGTCGAGCTGGTGATAATTGGCCAGCCAGTCAACCACGATTTCGGGCCGGATGGACTGCACATAGATTTCGGTACGGTTGCAGGTGGAGAGAATCGCCACTTCGGCCACGTTATGACGGGCCAGATCCGCCAGCGCCTGCGGCAAGGTGTCGTTGTTAAACGCAACATTTTCGCGGATGGCAACGGGGGCGGTGGTGTGGTTAACACCAATGGTAAACAATTGCATGGCGCTATTTTACCTGCGGGAACAGGCAAAAGGAGAATTTAACAGGCGCTTGCAAATAGTTCATTGATTGAAATGGCGTGAGGTCCAGGTCCCAGAGTGCGACATTTTCTTATATTCATGGCCCACAAGCAAGAATCCTGTCAATTTGACACAGAATGGCGTTAAAATATTGGTTTTACTAAAAAATTCACCTCAGATTAATACACGGAACATCAGTATATGGACAAAACTTTTCGCATTGCCCCCAGTATTCTTTCTGCCAACTTTGCCAAGTTAGGCCAGGAAATCGAAAACGTCATCAAATCCGGCACCGACATCGTGCACTTTGACGTGATGGACAACCATTACGTGCCTAACCTGACCATAGGCCCACTGGTTTGTGACGCGATTCGCGACTTGTCCCACAATGTGGGCGCCCTGATTGACGTGCACCTGATGGTGAAGCCTGTGGATCGCATTATCCCTGACTTTGCCAAGGCTGGTGCCGACATCATCACTTTCCACCCTGAAGCGTCTGACCACATTGACCGCAGCCTGGCGCTGGTGCGTGACAGCGGCTGTAAATCCGGCCTGGTATTCAACCCGGCTACGCCTTTGCACTACCTGGACCATGTGATGGACAAAGTGGACATGGTGCTGCTGATGTCCGTAAACCCTGGTTTTGGTGGTCAGAAATTTATTCCGGAAACCCTGAACAAATTAAAAGAAGCCCGTGCACGCATTGACGCTTACTACGAAAAAACCGGCCGTCAGATCTGGCTGGAAGTGGATGGCGGCGTGAACGCAAATAACATCGCTGAAATCGCCAAAGCCGGTGCCGATACATTCGTGGCCGGTAGCGCGGTGTTTGGTGCGGGCAAAGATACCGATCCTAACCGTTACGACACGATTGTCGGTCAGTTGCGTGCTGCCCTGGCAACCGTGTAATTAGCGCGTTGCAATAAGGGTAATAAAAAGATGCGGTTTCAAGTCAGGGTAGTCATGTTCGATCTGGACGGCACCCTGCTCGATACCGCCCCGCAAATTGCCGAGGCCGCCAACCGTATGCTGGTGGCACTGGGCAAACCCATGCTGCCGCAGGCACAGATTGCGTCTTACATCGGCGAAGGCGTGCAAAACCTGATCAAACGCTGCCTGACCGGCCAGCGCCAGGTGGAACCGGAGGCGGAGTTATTCGCCCGGGCGCAGCCTTTGTACCATGGTTTTTATGATAAAAACGCCACCGACAGCCAGCCGTTTCCCGGCGTGATTCCTGCGCTGCAGCAATTAAAGACCCGGGGCTACCGCCTGGCGTGCGTGACCAATAAACCGGAAAAATTCACCCTGCCCCTGCTGCAAAAAGCCGGCCTGGTCGACTTTTTTGAGATGGTGGTGTCAGGTGACACCCTGCCTAAAAAGAAACCGGATCCGCTGCCTTTGCTGCATGTTTGCCAGAAATTGGGCGCGTTACCCGCCGAGGCCATGCTGGTGGGTGATTCGGAAACCGACATTCAGGCCGCCCATGCCGCAGGATGCTTTGTCGTGACCGTGCCTTATGGGTATAATCAGGGGCGCGCCATTGATGTGGCAACCGTGGATGCCACGGTGCAGCAACTCACCGAAGTGGTGGATTTGCTGGAGTTACCCGCTCTCTTAAAGCGGGGATAAGAAAAATCATTCAGATATCATGATGTTTTGTGCTCATCATTCTTCCAGTTGGCCAGTATTAAGCTGGCGTCGTTCGTGGCGGGGCTAGACCTGCCCCACGCGCAGGTGCACGCCATTTGCACCCCTGTGCCGTGACTTTTGTGCACGGTATTCAACGAATCAACCTGGAAAAAGCATCATGTTAAGCACACTAAGCAAGACCGAATTCGACGCGCTGGCGGCGCAAGGCTACAACCGTATTCCGCTGGTGCTGGAAACCTTTGCCGACCTGGATACACCGTTGTCGCTGTATCTGAAACTGGCCAATCAACCTTACTCCTACCTGCTGGAAAGCGTACAAGGCGGCGAACGCTTTGGCCGTTACTCCATTATTGGCCTGCCCGCCACCACGCGTATCGTGGTACGCGACCAGCAACTGCAGGTGATGCAGGGCGAAACCGTCATTGAATCGCACACTGACCAGAACCCGCTGGACTTTATCAAAACCTACCAGGCACGTTTCAAAACACCGCCTTACGAAGGTTTGCCACGTTTTACCGGTGGACTGGCCGGTTATTTCGGTTACGAAACCATACAGTACATAGAAAAACGCCTGGGCAAACATAAGAAACCGGATGCGATTGGTGTGCCGGATATCCTGTTGATGGTGTCCGAAGAAATTGCCGTGGTGGATAACCTGTCCGGCAAACTGTATTTCATCGTTTACGCTGACCCGACCCAGGCCAATGCTTACGAAACCGCCTGCGCGCGCATGCACACCCTGCTGGCAAAACTGCGCACACAGGTAAACATTCCTGCGGCATTGCCCACCAGCAAAACACAAGCGCTGTCCGAATTCGGTGAAGAAAACTTCAAGGCAGCCGTGAAAAAAGGGCAGCAATATATTCTGGAAGGCGACATCATGCAGGTGGTACTGAGCCAGCGCATGTCTCAGGATTTTGACGCCTCGCCGCTGAGCCTGTACCGCGCTTTGCGCAGCCTCAATCCTTCCCCGTATATGTTCTATTACGATATGGGCGACCATCATGTGGTCGGTGCATCGCCGGAAATCCTGGTGCGACTGGAAGGCACGACCGTAACTTCGCGGCCGATTGCCGGTACCCGTCCACGCGGCAAGAACCGCGACCATGATCTGGCGCTGGAAACCGAGCTGCTGGCTGATCCAAAGGAGCGTGCCGAACACGTGCAACTGATGGATCTGGGCCGCAATGATGTCGGCCGTGTCGCACTGACCGGTACCGTCAAAGTCACCGACAATATGACCATAGAACGTTATTCCCATGTCATGCATATTGTCAGCAATGTTGAAGGGCAGCTCAAACCTGGGCTGGATGCGATTGATGTGCTGAAAGCCACGTTTACCGCAGGGACAGTTTCCGGCGCACCCAAAGTGCGCGCCATGGAAATCATTGAAGAACTGGAGCCTTCCAAGCGCGGCATCTATGCCGGGGCTGTGGGCTACCTGGGTTTTAATGGCGATATGGATGTGGCGATTGCGATTCGCACTGCCGTGATTAAAGACAAGAAACTCTATGTGCAGGCCGGGGCTGGCATCGTCGCCGACTCGGTGCCGCAAAGCGAATGGGACGAAACCCAGAACAAAGCCAAGGCCGTGATCCGTGCCGCCGAGCTGGTGCAGGCCGGGCTGGACAATATCGCCGAATCAAACACAGGAAAAGGAGCCTGAAATGTTGTTGATGATTGATAACTACGACTCTTTTACCTACAACCTGGTGCAGTATTTTGGCGAGCTGGGACAAGACGTGCATGTTCATCGTAACGATGAAATCACGCTGGAACAGATCAAGGCAATTCAGCCGGAAAAAATCGTGATTTCCCCTGGTCCCTGTACGCCCAACGAAGCCGGGATTTCCGTGCCGCTGATTCACGAATTTGCCGGCAAGATTCCGTTGCTGGGCGTGTGCCTGGGTCACCAGAGCATAGGTCAGGCCTTTGGCGGCAATATCATCAAGGCCAAAACGCTGATGCATGGTAAAACTTCACTGATTCACCATACCAATACCGGTGTGTTCAGAAACCTGCCCAATCCTTATACGGCGACGCGTTATCACTCACTGGTGATCGAACGCGAAACCCTGCCTGACTGCCTGGAAATCACCGCCTGGACCGACGATGGCGAGATTATGGGCGTCAAGCATAAAACGCTGGCGGTTGAAGGCGTGCAGTTCCACCCCGAGTCTATCCTGACTGAATACGGGCATGAGCTGCTGGATAACTTTCTGAAAGGTTATTGATGACTGAAAAGTTATTGACGGGAAGTATCACGCCCAAAACTGCACTGCAGCGCCTGATTGACCATACCGATTTCACGCATGAGGAAATGCTGGAAATCATGCGTCAGATCATGAGCGGCGAATTCACCCAGATCCAGATCGCAGGCTTTCTGTCCGCCCTGCGGGTCAAAGGGGAAACGGTGACTGAAATTGCTGCCGCGGCGCAAGTCATGCGTGACCTTTCCAGCAAAGTGGAAATCACCGACACGCGTCACCTGATTGATACCTGTGGCACGGGTGGCGCACCGAACAAGGTCTTTAACGTGTCCACGGCTTCGGCATTTGTTGCCGCCGGTGCCGGTGCCAAAATCGCCAAACATGGCGGTCGTGCCGCTTCTTCCAAAAGCGGCTCTGCCGATGTGCTGGAAGCGCTGGGCGTGAATATCGGCCTGACACCCGAGCAGGTGGTGCGTTGCGTCAATGAAGCCGGTATAGGCTTTATGTTTGCGCCCAATCATCATGCCGCCATGAAATATGCCGCGCCTGTGCGTCGCGAACTGGGTGTGCGCACCATGTTCAATCTGTTAGGCCCGATGACCAATCCGGCGGGGGCCAAACGCCAGGTCATGGGCGTGTTCCATCGCGATTTAGTACCTTTGTTAGCGCAGACCCTGCAAAAACTGGGCAGCGAGCACGTGATGGTGGTGCACAGCGCTGATGAAATGGATGAAATCTCTTTTTCTGCCGACACCTATGTGGCGGAACTGAAAGACGGCAAAGTCAGCGAATACACACTGAACCCGACCCAGTTCGGTATGCCATTGCACGATATCAACAGCATTCGTGTGGAAAGCGCGCAGCATTCCAGCGAGATTATCCTGGGTTTGCTGTCAGGCGAAAAAGGCCCGGCCCGCGATATCGTACTGCTGAACGCAGGCGCAGCCATTTATGTTTCCGGACTAGCAGATGATTTGCCGTCAGGCATTGCCCAGGCAGCGCAGTCCATAGACTCAGGCGTGGCTTTGAGTAAATTGCAGCAACTGAAAGCATTGAGCCAGGCCGCATGAAACATTTTCTGCTGATTGCAATATCCTGTTTACTGGCCGCATGCCAGCAAACGGCGCAATCAGGCATAGACAGCCCTCAGCCGCAGTCCGCGGTTGAAGTGAAGTCACAGGTTCAGACACTGAATCTGCAATCGCTTTCTTCAGGGCTGGCAACGGAAGACAATGCAGCCGTTAAACTGGCATTTGCGCAAAAACAGAGTCATATCTGGCTGGAAGGGCATGGCACAGTAAAAAAACTGCTGCCGGATGACAACAAAGGCGCGCGACACCAGCGTTTCCTGGTCAGTATTTCCGCGCAGCAGACATTGCTGTTCGCGCACAATATTGACCTGGCCCCTCGTGTGGCAGATCTCAGCGTGGGTGACCGGATTACGTTTAAAGGTGAATATATTTACAACCCCAAAGGCGGCATCATGCACTGGACGCATCATGACCCGCAGGGTCGGCAGGGCGGCTGGATCAGGATAAACGGACAGACATACGAGTAAACACGCAACTTTGGTCACGATACGTCAGTTG
>CBIMYT010000023.1:0-31178 GCA_966248215.1 uncultured Methylophilus sp.
TAACGTGATTACGCCTACGCCTTATTCTCCCATCGGCATCCGTATGGGTGCCCGCTTGAATATCAGCAAGCATATCCTGTTTACCGAAGGGAAAATCGAGGTCCAGGACGAAGGTAGCCAGTTGCTGAGCTATCTGGTCGCGCCTAAACGCGGGCAAATGGTGGCCGATTTGTGTGCCGGTGCCGGTGGCAAAACCCTGGCGCTGGGTGCATTGATGAAAAGCACCGGTCGTCTGTACGCTTTTGATGTATCCGAAAAACGCCTGAATAATCTGGGACAGCGCCTGAAGCGCAGCGGCCTGTCTAATCTGCAGGCGCAATTGATTAACAACGAAAATGACTTGAAACTTAAGCGCCTGAACGGCAAATTCGACCGTGTGCTGGTGGATGCGCCTTGTAGCGGCCTGGGTACGCTGCGTCGCAACCCGGATCTGAAATGGCGCCAGGCGGAAGAGGATGTGGCGGAATTGAATGTGAAGCAAACCAATATCCTCGCGCGTGCAGCCAAACTCTGTAAAGCGGGCGGCCGCGTGGTATATGCGACTTGCAGTTTGCTACGCGACGAAAATGAGGCGATTGCCGAAGCATTTCTACAAGCGCATCCAGACTTTAAACTGGTTCCTGCAAATGAAATACTCGCTCAGCAGAATATTATGCTGGATACCGGTGAGTATTTGAAGTTGTTGCCGCATCTGCATGGCACGGATGGTTTCTTTGCCGCGGTGTTTGAAAAGACGGCTTAATAGCTGAATGCTTATTGGCAACTGCGAAAAATCATGAGCATCATTCAAGTAAAACTGCACTCAACAGAAATGAAGGCCAGGCGCATACTGTGCACACGTTTGATTGTTAACCCTCTAAGGAGAAACACCATGTGGACTAAACCAGCTGCTACTGAAATGCGTTTTGGCTTTGAAGTAACTATGTACGTGATGAATAAATAATTTCAGCTCAGGCTGAAATGACAAAAAACCCGACCGAGTGTCGGGTTTTTTGTTGGTTGGTACTGATTTGAGTTGTTAAAGGTGTAATTGATTTTATATTGCAGTAAGCATAAATTTGATAATTGAACATTTCATTCCAATGTCAGCATCCAGAGTGCCAACAAGGAATGAATCCTTATCTTTACGAAAAGAATTCTGTATCAACATTAAGCTTAATAACATATCAGCATGATGGGCGCCTTGTAATTCCTTATGGTCATCAATTGATCTGTATTCCGTAACACTAAGTTTTGTGCAATTGGCAAATTTAGTTTCATATATATGTTCATTAGAAAACCAGCCAGCAATTGAGAGTGAGTGACTCTTCATATAGTCAATATCAAGGGTAAAGCTATAATGATCTTTTGCTTTTTCATTAAAAAGCAGCTGATTCCTTCTAACTCTGACAATTTCATCGGTTGATTTTAATAAGTACCAAATGAGGTCTAAAAACTCTATACAACGGTGAAGATCAGGGGGAGAGGTGTCGTGGTGTTCAATATCATTTCTAACATCTAGAAATTTCTTCAACATTGAACTTCTGACGATACCTAACCTTTCCAGCAAACCTAAATAACCAGTATTGTGGTGGGTACTCGAAATTGCTTTTAACTGGTACAAGGACTCGATAAGCTTCAATCTGTGATTTAAGCTTCTTTTCAGCGTTGAAATAGCATCAATTCTAGAGAGCTCGCTAGGATTTGTGTGCAGGATTAAATTGGCATGTTGCCATAACGTATGAGATCTTTTTAATCTTGTATGATCATCATCGAGATAACTGCCGCTAGAGTATTCATGTGGCCATGAAAATACTTCATTACTTATCCAAAGTTCTTTTGAGACATCTGGATGTGCAGTTGTTATATGGTTTGTTTTTGTCACACACAACACATTGTTAGTTTGTATTCAAGCTTCACCAGACTGCTTAGATTAGAAGCCACCGTTTGCTTGTCTAATCAAGCTCTCTGCCGAAATTCCCAAGTCTTTATGTAAACGCCACATCATTTTTGTGGTAAGTCCACGTTTACGGTTAAGGATTTCATATACACGATTGACCTGTCCGATCATAGGCACCAAGTCCTTTGCAGTAAGCCCTTCCTGTTCCATCCGGAATTTAATGGCTTCGATAGGGTCTGGTGGATCAATCTGACAATTCTTGGCTTCGTACGCTTCAATTAAAGTCAGTAACACGTCAAAACGATCACCCTCCAGAGTGTTTGGCTCAGGTTCATTCTCAAAAAATGCTGAGGCTAGACGAAGCGCTTCTTTGTAATCTTGTTCGTTATGAATAGGTTTTATATCCATGATTTACTCCAGTTCAATGGTTTCTGCATCAATGGCATCATATTGCGCATGTGTGCCAATAAACTTTACATAAATGGCGCCAAACCGATATGCAATTGCCACAATTAAACGGTAATGATTTCCTTTGATGTTAAACACAATCCGTCGGTTTTTTAACACGCTGGCATTTCTGTATTTCGACTTAATATCGGCGGGTTGCAGCCACGTCGAATGCTTCACTTCATCAACCCAAGCTTTCAGGTGTTGCTCGCTATCTGGATGAAGGTGCCAAAAATCTTTGAGTATTTTTACCGAAATGATTTTCATAAGACATGGTATGTCCCATTATGGGATATGTCAATGTCAAATTTAAGGGACAAATTTTCTACAAAACCCAGCTTGATGTAAAAGTTAAAGTATCATTTCCTTATCCTAACCCTTTTTACCCTCAAAATTCGGCATGATGAAACTCCCCAGCCTAAACGCCCAAATATTAATCGCTGCTGTTGTTGGTGTTTTGTTTGGATGGCTCGCGCATGGGGGGGAGCATGAAACTGCGTTGTATGCCGCCAATCTCATAGGCACGCTATTTATCGATTTACTTAAAATGGTGCTGGTGCCGCTGGTGTTTTGCAGCATTGTGGTGGGTATCGCCAATTTGCGCCAGCATCAGCAGATGCACAGGGTGTGGCGCTATACCTTGCTGTTTTTTATGGGCAGTATGCTGTTGGCCATTGTGATTGGCCTGACCGCCAGCAATCTGTTTAAGCCGGGGGCGGGCTTGCATTTGGCCATGTTTGAGGGGGCGATACAGCAGTTTGAGGCAAAGTCTATGACTCTGCCGGATTTTTTTGCCAGTTTTTTGCATGGCCTGTTCATGAACCCGTTTAAGGCGCTGGCCGACGGCCAGATTCTGGCGGTGGTGATGTTTGCGTTATTAAGCGGCATTGCGCTGGTGATGGGCGGTGCGCAATTTGATGATTTGCGCAGTTTATTTGAGCAGGGCTTGGCTTTGTGTATGCGGCTGGTGGGTTGGATCATGCAACTGGCGCCGCTGGGCGTAGGGGCGTTGTTGTTTAAACTGGTGGCGCAACAGGATGTGGCGATATTACAGGTGCTGGCGCGGTTCGCAGCGGTGGTCGTTGGTTCAACCTTGTTGCATGGTCTGCTAGTGTTACCGTTGGTCTTATGGCTCTTTACCCGCCACTCGCCCTTGTGGCTTTGGCGTGGCGCGCGCGAGGCGCTGGTCACGGCATTTGCCACCAGTTCCAGCAGTGCCACGTTACCTGTGACCTTGCGTTGTGTGACACAGCATTTGCATGTGAAGCCGGAAATTGCCGGATTTGTGATCCCGCTGGGGGCGACCATTAATATGGATGGTACCGCGCTCTATGAAGCTGCTGCGGCCTTGTTTATTGCGCAATTGGCTGGGGTGGATTTGAATCTCGCCCAGCAACTGGTGGTGTGTTTTACCGCGATGATTGCCGGGATGGGGGCCCCTGGCATCCCCAGTGCCGGCATGGTGACCATGGTCATGGTATTACAGAGTGTGGGGTTGCCGGCGGAAGCGATTGCGATTCTGTTGCCGATAGACCGTTTGCTGGATACCGTACGTACTGCGGTTAACGTGGAGGGAGATATGATAGGTAGCCTGGTGGTACAACATGTCGCGGAAACCAGTGCTACGGGCTAAAGGCCATGCTGGAACATCGTCTTGCCCGCTTGGCAGATAGCCCGGTGATCTGTGCACTGGTGAATGCGGCTTATCGCGGTGAAACCAGCCGTGCTGGCTGGACCACAGAAGCGGATCTGCTGACCGGCGTGCGTACCAGTGAGCGTACCGTGCAAGCACTTATCGCACGGGAAGATGCCTGCATCCTGCTCGGTGAAGAACCAGGCGGCGCCGTGGTAGCCTGTATCTGTCTGGAGCGACAGCATGCTTCGGAAAACACGGTGCATCTGGGCATGATTGCAGTAACACCGCTATTGCAGAACCGGGGTTACGGCAAGGCGATGATACTTGCTGCAGAAAAACTGGCCCAGGGGCGGTGGCAGGTCAGTCAGGCAGAAATGCTGGTGATCAGTTTGCGTCAGGAGCTGCTCGCGTTTTATCAGCGGCTGGGTTATCTGCCTACGGGAATGACGCAGCCGTTTCCTCAGCAACCGGATATGTGGCAGCCGCAAGTGGAAAATATGCAGCTGATTACTTTGCAGAAAAAACTGTCATTCATTTGATAGATTACTTTTCGCTACGCCACAGCTTGAGCAAGCGATGTGGCCGGGTGTTCAACCCAGCGCATTGAGTCGCTGCCAGTCAAAAAAAGGACCGGGGTCGGTTTTGCGTCCCGGCGCGATATCCGAATGGCCGACAACATGCTTGATCGGATAGCGCTGTTGTAATGCCTTGATCAACGCTTGCAGTGTCAGGTATTGTGCATCAGTGAATGCGCTCTCGTCACAGCCCTCCAGTTCTATGCCGATGGAAAAGTCATTGCAGCGTTCCCGGCCCTGCCACGAAGACACACCGGCATGCCAGGCGCGCTGCTGGCAGCTGACGAATTGTATCAACTCACCTTCACGACGGATCAGAAAGTGTGATGACACTTTCAAGTGGGCAATTTCAGCATAGTAAGGATGTTCTGCTGGATCTAGCTGATTGGTAAACAGTTGCATGATACCCTGGCCGCCGAACTGCTGTGGTGGCAGGCTGATGTTATGAATCACAATCATGTCGATATCAGTATCAGCGGGGCGCGTATCGGTATTGGGCGAGAGGATGATCTGACATGGATGGGCCATGCCGTCCGCATCAATTTCAATGTGAGTGGGAAATCGTTGTGACATGTCAACATTGTAGGTGAATTTACCTGAATTGCGTTATGATTCCGCCCGCAGACACGCGATTGTGATGCCCATGCCGGTTTGGCGGAAACTGCATGGAAAAAGAGGTCCGCCAGACAGGAACAGTCATGGTTTTCTTGCAATTATTCTTGATGTTGCTGCTGATTCTGGCAGCGGCAGAAATTTTCACCAATGCACTGGAGCATCTGGGTGAGCGCCTGGGCATTTCGGAAGGCGTGACCGGCTCCATTTTCGCTGCCGTGGGTACGGCGCTGCCCGAGACACTGGTGCCACTACTGGCCATTTTTTCCTACACTTCTTCCGGTGCAGATAGCCATGCCGGGCATGATATAGGCATAGGTGCGATCCTGGGTGCGCCATTGATGCTGGGCACGCTTTCCATCAGCCTGATGGCGATGTCGGTCTGGAAGCGTCGCGGTAATCATGGCCATATCCGTCCGGAGCGCAGTGGCCTGGTTCGCGATTTGAACTTCTTCATCCTGGCTTTTATCTTTGCGACAGTGGCCATGTTTATTCCGCATACTGAAGCCCTGGCGCGTTACGGTATTGGCATGCTGATGGTGCTGATTTACTTTGTTTATGTGCTGATGACGATAAAAGCTTCCAAAAACCTGGTGCAAGAAGGGCATGCGACGGAGGCGGAAGATGTCATGCTGCTATCCAGGCTGGGATTGCCTACCAATATGGTGACCATTCTGCTGCAATTGCTGCTGGGTTTAGGTTTGCTCATTGCTGGTGCCAAAGGTTTTATCAATGAAGTGGAAACGGCGGCAGCGATTCTGGGTGTGTCGGCATTGTTATTGTCGTTGCTGATTATTCCGATTGCGACTGAACTGCCGGAAAAGGTGAACAGTATCTTATGGATACGCAAGGGCAAGGATACGCTGGCATTCGGCAATATTACCGGTGCCATGGTATTCCAGGGCACATTGTTGCCGGCAATCGGTATTATGCTGACAGACTGGGCGCCCAGGCAGGAGGTTGCCTTAGGAATTGCGGTGACGTTGCTGGCTGCGGTGTGGCTGCGATTCTGTATTGCCAGAGGCGCTTTGCGAGTATGGCAATTGCTGGTGAACGGCCTGCTCTATGTTTTATACCTGGTCATGGTCCTGAGTTAATCAAGCCGGGGCCGGAGACAGCTTATTCTTCCGGCCCTATGTCATCCACATCCTGCTCTTTGGACAGCCCCAGTTTTGATAAACGGTAACGCAGGGTGCGGAAACTGATTCCGAGCAATTTGGCCGCCGCTGTTTTATTGTGATTGGTCTTTTCCAGTGCCTGCAAAATGGTACGTTTCTCAATATCCTCAAGATAGTCAGACAGACTGACATCCATAGGTAGCATGGTGTTAGCTGTGGTTTGCAGGTTTTTCTGAGCAGCCAGTTCACTGCTTGTCGGCACGGAAGCCTCAACGGATGGTTCGTCGGGCGGATTTTCTCTGGCAGGAATATGCCATGCAAGCGCAGGCTGGTCGCTGACTGCGACCGGCTCATCATCCATGCATAAATCTTCTGCAGTAATCGTGATGCCATCACACAGGGCAAGTGCACGTTCCAGCATGTTTTCCAGTTCACGGACGTTGCCATGGAACCGGCGTTGCTGGATATATGCTTTGGCATCTGCGGCAAGATCTGGCATGCTGATCCCCTGGGCCTGGCAGAGCTTGTGCAGCAAGCGCTCGGTCAGCTCCGGAATATCTTCCGGCCGCTCGCGCAGGGAGGGCATTTTGAGGGGAATCACATTGAGGCGGTAATACAAATCCTGCCGGAATTCGCCTTTTTCCATCATGCTATTCAGGTTTTTGTGCGTGGCAGAAATGATGCGTACATCCACGGCTTCTTCTGTCGTGCCGCCGACAACGCGGACTTTTTTCTCCTGGATTGCGCGCAACAACTTGACTTGCATGGCCAGTGGCAGGTCGGCCACCTCATCCAGAAACAGGGTGCCACCGGTAGCTGCCTGAAATAAGCCCTGGGTATCCTGGATGGCACCGGTAAATGCGCCTTTTTTATAGCCGAAGAACTCGCTTTCCATCAGGTTTTCCGGAATTGCACCGCAGTTCACGGCAATAAAAGCCTGGTCACGGCGCGAACTGTTTTTGTGTATGAGTCTCGCTGCCAGTTCTTTACCGCTACCGGACTCGCCGCTGATATAGACTGGCGCCTGGCTGCGCGCCAGTTTGGCAATCATGTTACGTACATGCCCCATGGCGGGGGAAGTGCCGATTAAATCCACGGTATTGACACCGCTGGCTTCTTTTTGTGAAGAAAGTTTGAGGGCTGACTCTACCAGCGGACGCAGTTGCTTGAGTGAAATCGGTTTGGTGATGTAGTCAAACGCACCTGCCTTGAGGGCACTTACGGCATTCTCAGCGCTACCGTAAGCGGTAATCACGGCCACCGGCAAACCGGGGAATTGCGCATTGATATGCTGCACCAGTTCCAGGCCCAGGCCATCCGGCAGGCGCATATCCGTCAGGCATAAATCATAGCTGAAGGAGTCCAGCATATGTTTTGCGTCGGTGACATTGCTGGCACTTTCGGCCTGTATGCCCATGCGCTCCAGCGTCAGTACGACTAATTCGCGGATATCGGTCTCATCATCGACCACCAGACAACGATAAGAGTTTGCCATTTAAACGATTACCTTTTTGATTGTCAGTGAAAATTGTGTGCCGTTTGCAGTACTGGAATAGTTCAGTTTCGCACCATTGGCTTCGGCCAGCTCGCGTGCAATAAATAATCCGAGACCGGTGCCGGTTTTTTCCGTGGTCATAAACGGCTCAAACAAGTGTGGCTGGATTTCCGGATCTATACCACTGCCATCATCTTTGACCAGGATGTGAATAAACTGACCACTTTTATCGCTGGTAATTTTAAGCTGCAAGCTGGCTTGCTGTTGCCGGCAATGGCGCCAGCCGTTCTTGCATAAATTCCATAATATCTGGTTGACATGGCGGCGATCAAAAATCACTCTGCTCTGTTTTGCCGGAATGCTCAGGGTAAAGCTACCGGGGTCGATTTTTTCTACTGCGCAAAACTGCTGATGAAATTCCTGTACAAAACCGTTGATGCTGAATTGTTCCTGGTTGGTGCGGTCGCGCCGGTTTAGTTCCAGCACATCTTTAATAATCTGGTCCAGCCGCTGTACGTTGTCGGAAATAATCTGCAGCATGCGCTCGGTGCCCGGTTGCAGATCTTCTTCCTGCAGCAACTGGGTGGCATGGCTAATGGCGCTTAAGGGATTGCGGATTTCATGGGCAATGTTGGCGGTCAGCCTGCCGAGTGCGGCCAGTTTGACCTGGTGTGCCTGGGTCTGGATTTGTGACCAGTCTTCGATAAAAATGACTACGCCGTTATCCATATTCTCTGAAATGGCATGAAAGCGGATACCGACATCGCGGTTGTTGATGGCGAATTTTGTTGCATCCTGGGAAGTGAACTGACTGGCTGGCACTGTTAGCAGTAGTTGAGTGATGGCAGGGATAACCAGATTCAAAGGTGTTTGGGAGTATACGGCGTCCTGCAGATATATTTCTTCCAGTCCGAGCAGGTTGCAGGCTTGCAGGTTATAGTGTCTGAGGCGCTGATGCTGGTCTATCACCAGTACGCCATTGGGCATTTGCTGTGTGATCAGGGCGTTGGTTCTGGCCAGCTGTTCAATGTCCTGCCCGCGCTCACTGGCCAGTTTTTCGCTGCGCTGCATGCGTGTCGTCAGCGTTTGCGCCAGCCAGGCCGTTGCAAAGCAGCTTACTGACAGCAATACGGCGCTGCTGTAATTGTTGTACTCATTTCCCAGCAGATTATGCTTCAGCACCTGGAAAGTGTTTTCCAGCAATATGCCTATGGTCGCGATGGCGGCATAAAACATGGCAAAGCGCCCGTCGCTGATCAGGCCGGCAAAAATAATATTAATGATCAGCAACAGGCCGATGCCGCTTTGATTGTCTTGCAGGAAGTGCATCATGCAGACAATAAATACGATATCCACACTGGTTTGCAGTTTCAGGAACAGGCCATTTTTGGCTTGAAGCCGCCTGAAATCGATGCTTACCATCAGGGCATACACGAAAAATAGCAGAAGTGCCCAGAAAACCTGCAGCGGCTCTGCAAAAGTATGCCTGAAATAAGGCCAGAGCTGGCTGCCAAGCAGCATGCCGGAGGCACATAACCGGTACAGACTGTAAAGTCTGAGATGCTGGATGTCAGGGGATTTTTCAGGTAAGGAAGCAGCGTTGGCAAATGCCATCATTCAGGTTCCGCTCTCAACAAACAGTTTTGGACAGGTGCGAATAGTTGCGACTGCATAGACTTGTCTTTTATCACTCTTTCAGGTGTTCATGCGGGCAGGCATACTTAGCAACCCTCAGGTTTATTCTAACAGTAATTAAAATTAAAACTGATATACTCAGCTTGACTGGGAGATAAAGCGGTGCAGATTTGTTTTATTTTCCTCTTCGCATAATCAATCTATAGGTAGCAAGTGAGACAGGTAACTTCAAGTTTTTATAATCCTGGAAAGTGGGCAGTGTAGTGGCGAGTGCGCAAGAGATATCGGATTTTCTACGTCAGGTTGAAAAGCGCGCATTCAGACAAACGGTTTATGCCGTACGGGATGATCATACTGCGCTGGATATCGTCCAGGATGCGATGCTGAAACTGGCAGACAAATACGCTCACAAGCCTGTTGCGGAATACCCCATGCTGTTTCAGCGCATTTTGCAAAATACCATGCGTGATTACTGGCGTCGGCAAAAAGTGCGTAACTTATGGACATCTTTGTTTTCTTCATTCAGCCAGCAGGAAGACGATGAGTTCGACTTGCTGGAAACACTGGAGGTTGAAGGGTCGGAGCAGGGGCCTGTCGAGCACCTGGAGCAATCACAGACCATGGCTATTATTGAAAAAGCGATAGAAAAATTGCCATCACGTCAACGCGAGGCTTTTGTCTTGCGTTATTGGGAGGAGTTGGATGTTGCCGAAACCGCAGCCGTGATGGGATGTTCGGAGGGAAGCGTGAAAACCCATTGTTCGCGTGCTGTCAGTGCTTTGTCCCAATGGTTGGAGCAAGCAGGTATCGGTAGCCAAAAATTGCAGAAAAGAGGAGTAAAGCCATGAGGAACCAACGTCATCCGGAAGACGACCTGCCTATCCCTCTGCGTGAATGTGTGGAGTTGCTGAAAAATGATTCCCGGCCGTTATCTGCAGAAGCTGAAGGGCGCTTGACCGAAGCCAGGCAGGCAGCATTGAAACGGTTTGCCGAAGCTGAGCAGGCATCCCCGTTCTTTACGGATATACTGTCCTGGATATCATTCGGACATCCGCGAATGATGGGCGGCGTGGCGACTTTATCAGTTTTCCTGGTCGTGGGCATGGTTATGCTGTCTGCGCAGCATAGCGAGGATGCCATGCTGCTGGGAGAGGACTTGCCTGTAGAAGCCTTTGTCGATAACGGATTTGAGCCGTGGCACTATGCAGAAAATATCTAGGCAGAAGATATCTAGGCAGAAGATATCTAGACGGGTCGAGTGTTAATTAATTTGGAATAATGAGAAGTGATGCGAAATCATTCATTGATAATCGGGTGGGTTATTTGTTGTTTTGGAGTCAGTAGTGGAGTGTGTTCAGCACAAACAGCTGTTGATTCGCAACCCGTGTTGCTGGCAATGGCTGATATTGGTGCAATCAAGAATGATTTGTCGCCGACTGATCCTGCGGCAAATGTGAGCTGGGCGCAACTGACCGATCAGCAGCGGTCGGTATTGACGCCATTAAAGGGTGAGTGGGATGCCTTGCGCCCCTGGCAGCGTGAGAAAATGCTGGATATTGCCAAAGAGTATCCCAGAATGGATGCGCAGAAGCAGCAGCGTATCCAGCGCCAACTCGTGAAGTGGAGCCGGATGACGCCTTATGAGCGGGAAAATGCGCGTAAACGCTATCAAAAATTCCAAAGTTTAAGCCCGGAAAAAAAGGAAGAGCTGCGCAAGAAATGGAAAGCGCACAAGGAGAAAGCGGCAGCCAGCGAAGGCTACGATCCGGAATATGATGGCCAGAGCCCTGATTAGTCAAAGTCCTGTCCTGATTTGAAATAAAAAGCCCGCAAAGTTTGCGGGCTTTTGCGTCAGGGGGCAGTAATCAGTTTGTGTTGTCGTTCAGCGATTTGCTCATGGATAATCCGGTCAGCACAATGTCTCCGCCATCATTCTGGGAGGTGGTGAGAGGGGTATAGTTATGCTCCATCCACTTCTTGATTCGTCTGGCATCGCCGATACGGGTCAGTTTGCCGACAGAGTCCAGCAGTACCATGATCAGTGGTTCGCCTGCAATGGTCGCCTGCATCACCAGGCAGCGGCCCGCCTCACTGATATAGCCGGTTTTGGATAAACCGATTTCCCAACTGCTGCTGTTGCTCTCACGTACCAGTGCGTTAGTGTTGTGAAAATGCAGGGATTGGCGCCTCTTGCCTATATTCAGATCATAATCCGAGGTGGTGGTGATCTGGCGGATCAGTGGATACTGATAAGCGGCATGTACCATTTTGGCCAGGTCTCTGGCAGTGGAAACATTGTTGCTGGTCAGGCCGGTGGAGTCTTCAAAATGGGTATTCATCATGCCCAGACTGGCGGCTTTTGCGTTCATGTCCTGAATAAAGCGTGCTTTGCCTCCCGGGTAACTGGTAGCGAGGGCAGAAGCTGCACGATTTTCAGAGGCAATCAGTGCAAGGTTAAGCATGTCTTCACGTGACATGGTGGTGCCTACCGGCAGGCGTGAGGAAGTTCCTTTCAGGTAGTCCACATCCATTTCAGTGATGGAAATATCATCATTCAGGTTAAGTTTCGCATCCAGTACGACCATGGCGGTCATGAGTTTGGTGACGGAGGCGATCGGGGTTGGGGTATCCAGATTTTTGGAATAGATGATTTCGTGCGTGTTCTGGTTCATGACCAGCGCTTTGGTGGAGGCGATTGCCAGATTGCCGTCGCTGGATTTGCCAGCAAACGAATCAAACATTTCAGCATCAACAGCTCTCTTGCCGGACTTTCTGGCATGAGCATGCATTTTGACTTTATGTACTGATTTGGCTTTTTTGACACCGGCGCGAGATTTTGATGAGGCGGATGTGCCGGATTTTTTATGGGCGCTGGCAGAAGCGGTCTGTTTTTTGGATGGGGATTGGGCAATCGCCTGACTCACGGGTGCGAAAGCGATGGAACTCATCAGTAAAACTTTAAAGCACTGTGTGAAAAAACTCATAATCCGCCTTCCTGAAACCTGGTTAATTATTGCCTAGTTATTATTCAGCGTCAATCACTTATGGTAATTTTTTAGTGTATTAAGTTAAACATTTACAAGTGCTAGCCGATTAATTTGACCATTCAATAAATTTTGGTTTGGTTCATGGACTATGGCACAATAATTATCTACTAATTTGATGGTTTTAAATGCGATGTTAACAGGCATGAAATACTTCTTTTCCAAAGACCACACATGGGCGGCGCAAGCGGATGACGGTACCTGGCTGGTCGGCATTACCGATTACGCCCAGAATATGCTGGGTGACGTGGTTTTTATTGATCCGCCAAAAGCTGGTCAGGCAGTTGAGCAGTTTACCGTATGCGGTTTAATTGAGTCTGTAAAAACCGGCTCTGATATTTATGCGCCGTTGAGTGGGGTGGTGCACGCGGTCAATGAAGATGCGCTGTCAGCACCGGAAAAAGTGAATGATGCCCCTTATGCTACCTGGCTTTTCAAACTGAAAGCAGATGCCAGCGGTGTGGAATCTTTGCTGGATCAGAAAGTTTACGAGGCTCAACTGTAATTCGGTGTTTAACGGATGGTTGAAGCCTGAGTGGTAGAGGTTTCTCGCTGGAGCATTTCTCTGTTGCTTTGCCCTTAAAGTCTTTTTAATTCAAATACATCGCGGCTGATTTAATGATTTCCGGTGCGAATCAGGTATAATTTGCCGCTTGTTTATTACTTTCATCAATTGTCCTCCAGATTGCATTGATATATGCCTATCTACGATTTCCAGTGTAGCGAATGTGGTTATCAGCAAGAGCTGATGCGCAAGGTTTCCGCCCCGAATGTGGAAGCGTGCCCGCAATGCCAGCAACAGACTTTTACTAAAAAAGTGTCTGCGCCCAACTTTCAGCTGACCGGCAGTGGCTGGTATGCGACGGATTTCAAAAACAGTAGCAGCTCAGGCAACAAAGCAACCGAGTCCGCCAGTGCCAGTGCGGACAGCGCAAAATGTGCGCCTGGATGTGCGTGCCATTAACTGTGAAAGCATCCTCATGAAAAAGTATTTCATTACAGGTTTACTCGTGCTGGTGCCGTTGTTTATCACGGTATGGGTACTCAAGACATTAGTTCAAACGCTGGACCAGAGTTTGCTGTTGTTGCCTGTTTCCTGGCGTCCGGAAGCCTGGCTGGGCGTGGATATTCCTGGCTTTGGCGTGATTCTGACGGTAGGTATTGTGCTGGCAACCGGCCTGGTGGCGACTAATATTTTCGGGCAGCAGTTGATCGAGTTGTGGGAAGGGCTGCTCATACGAGTGCCTGTGGTCAAATCCATTTACTCCAGCGTCAAGCAGGTTTCAGATACCCTGTTTTCCGATTCCGGCAATGCTTTCCGCCAGGCGCTACTGATTCAGTACCCGCGTGAAGGCAGCTGGACCATTGCCTTTCTGACTGGCACACCCGGTGGTGATGTGGCCAATCATTTGCCGGACGGGTATGTGAGCGTGTATGTACCGACCACGCCTAATCCGACCTCAGGCTTTTTCCTGATGCTGCCCAAAGCCGATGTGATTGAACTCGACATGAGCGTAGATCAGGCCTTGAAATACATTATCAGCATGGGTACAGTGGCGCCCTTGCCGAAACACCACTAACAGCAACATCCCTTGAAACTTTAATAAAACTATTATGATGCGTACACATTATTGCGGTCACCTGAACCGCGAACATATTGGACAAACCGTGACACTGTGTGGCTGGGCCCACCGTCGTCGCGATCATGGGGGCGTGATTTTTATTGACTTGCGTGACCGCGAAGGCCTGGCGCAAATCGTGATTGACCCGGATACCAAAGACGCTTTTGCGATTGCTGAAACCGTACGTAACGAGTTCGTACTGCGCGTGGTCTGTAAAGTGCGTGCGCGCCCTGAAGGGACTGTGAATCCTAACTTGCCGACCGGTGAAGTGGAAATGCTGGCGACCGAAATTGAAGTGCTGAACGCTTCGCTGACGCCTCCATTCATGCTGGATGATGAGAACCTGACCGAGACGGTGCGCCTGGAGCATCGCTATATTGATCTGCGTCGCCCTGCCATGCAGAAAAACCTGATGCTGCGTTATAAAGTCGCCAAAAATCTGCGTGATTATCTGGATGAAAACGGTTTTATCGAAGTGGAAACACCGATGCTGACACGCTCCACCCCTGAAGGTGCGCGTGACTATCTGGTGCCATCCCGCGTACATCACGGCATGTTTTTTGCGTTGCCGCAATCACCGCAATTATTCAAACAGTTGCTGATGGTGTCTGGTTTTGACCGTTATTTCCAGATCACCAAATGCTTCCGTGATGAGGATTTGCGGGCGGATCGCCAGCCGGAATTTACCCAGGTGGATATCGAAACATCTTTCCTGGAAGAAAACGACATCATGGATCTCGTCGAAGAGATGATCCGCCAGATGATGAAGAAAGTACAGAACGTCGATTTGCCAGCCAAATTTCCGCGTATGCCATTCTCTGAAGCGATGAACCGCTACGGTTCAGACAAACCGGATATGCGCGTAACCCTGGAAATCACAGAGCTCAGCGATGTGATGAAAGATGTGGACTTTAAAGTGTTTGCCGGTGCGGCCAATATGGCCGGTGGCCGTGTTGCGGCTATCCGTGTCCCTAACGGTGCTGCGATCAGCCGTTCGGAAATTGATGCCTACACCGAGTTTGTCAAAATTTACGGTGCCAAAGGTCTGGCTTACATCAAGGTCAACGATATCACCAAGCTGAACGAAGAAGGTCTGCAAAGCCCGATTGTGAAGAATATTCACGTGAATGCGTTGCAAGCAATTATTGAGCGTACGGGCGCGCAAAATGGCGACATCATCTTCTTCGGTGCCGATAAGGCCAAAATCGTCAACGAAGCATTGGGTGCCTTGCGTACCAAGGTCGGCCACGAAAAAGGCCATGTCGATGGTCGTCAATGGGCGCCGCTGTGGGTGGTGGATTTCCCTATGTTCGAGCATGACGAGGAAGCGGACCGCTGGGTTGCCCTGCACCATCCGTTCACTTCACCAAAAGACGGTCACGAAGACTTGCTGGTCAGCAATCCGGCTGCCTGCCTGTCCAAAGCGTATGACATGGTGCTGAATGGCTGGGAAGTCGGTGGCGGTTCCGTGCGTATCCACAAACAGGATGTGCAGTCCAAAGTGTTTGATGCATTGAAGATCAGCAAAGAAGAAGCGCAGGAGAAATTCGGCTTCCTGCTCGATGCACTGCAGTATGGCGCCCCTCCGCACGGCGGCCTGGCCTTCGGCCTGGACAGGCTGGTGACATTAATGACTGGTGCAGAGTCCATCCGTGACGTGATTGCTTTCCCGAAAACCCAGCGTGCGCAATGTCTGATGACTAATGCGCCTAACGAGGTGGACGAGAAACAGCTGCGCGAACTGCATATTCGTGTGCGTCAGCAAAACACTGCTGCCAGTTAATATGCAATTGCTTGCGGAGTTAACTGAGCAAGCTGTGCTTTAATTTAAAACGCGTCCACTCTGGACGCGTTTTTTATTGCCAATACCGCTTCTTAAAGGATGAATATGATTGAAGCCCTGATTCGCACGATTCCGGATTACCCCAAGCCGGGTGTACAGTTTCGGGATATCACCACTTTGTTGCAGGATAAGCAGGGATTTTCTGTGGCGATTGATACATTAGGCCAGCATTATGCCCATCATGCGTTTGATAAAGTGCTGGCCATTGAGTCTCGTGGATTTATTGTCGGTGCTGCACTGGCGATTCATTTGGGCGCAGGGCTGGTGCTTGCGCGTAAACCAGGCAAATTACCGGCAGCGACTATTTCGCAATCCTATACGCTGGAATACGGCATGGATGCACTGGAGTTGCATAAAGATGCTATCCAGCCTGGTGAGCAGGTGTTGCTGGTGGATGATTTGATTGCCACGGGAGGGACAGCCATGGCAGCGGTGGCGCTGGTTAGGCAGTTGGGAGGTTTGCTGGCGCATGCGGCATTTATCATAGACGTGCCTGATCTGGGTGGAATGAAACAATTGGAATCTGCCAGTGTCCAGGGGTTTGCCCTATGTCAATTTGAGGGACATTGATTTTTATACTATATTGCCAGCTTGCTATTGTGTAGTCCGGCTGCAGGCTTCATATAACTGATGTAGCACTTAATATCAATGATTGGGAAATCATGCCTTTAACTGGAATTGATCACGTCAATTTTCGCACTGATCGCGACACCATGCACTTGTTGCGTGATTTTTATTGTGATGTGCTGGGTTTGACGGTGGGTAAACGGGTCGCCAGTACCACTTATGGTTACTGGTTGTATATCGGCCAGCAGGCGGTTGTGCACCTGGCTGAGTATAAAACCGCAGAGCCGCCGCAATTGCATGTGCACGGCACGTATGATCATGTGTCATTCAACTGCAATGACATGCCATCCATGGAGGCGCACTTACAGGCCAAAGGCATTCCCTATACCACACGCATCCTGGCTAATGGTATCAGGCAGATCAATATGCGCGACCCGGCAGGCAATGGCGTGGAGCTGAATTTTTCCGAATACGCCGATCCTGGCTATGAAATGCGCCCTTCAGGTGATCCCAGCAAGCAGGTGTAGAATTCTGTTGTTTGTGATGGGCATCACATAATTACATTGCATTTTCATTAGAAAATATCTAAATCGACTAAAGATAACGACAAATAGAGATGGGGCTAGCGATGAAAAAATTATGCGTAATATTGATGGGAATAGGTGCATTATGCCTGAGCACTTTGGCGCAGGCGGAAGCCGATCCTAAATTGTGGGCAGTAGTAAAAGAAGCGTTTTTTCCCAAGCGGGATATTCAGGAGGTAGATTTCCTGAAAATTGATGCGCCCCGTCGCGCAGAGAGCGGGGCGCAAGTGCCGGTGACCCTGATTTACGACAAGGCTGCTGCCAACGGCGTGGCAATTAAAAAGCTGTACGTCATTGTTGATGCCAATCCTATCCAGCTGGCATCCACCTATCATTTGACCGATCAGCTGAATGGTTTTCAGATGGCCACCAGGATTCGTCAGGAGACGGATTCTTTCGTGCGGCTGATTGGAGAAACTGCCGATGGCAAACTCTATATGACCAAGCGTGAAATTCGCGCAGCAGGTGGTTGCGGCGGCACTGTTGATAACAACGAAGCGGAAGTGCGTGCAGCGGCAGGAAAAATCAAAATGAATGTGGCTGCAACCAGCATGGGTGAGCCGGCGACGGTGACATTCAATATCAAGCACGTGATGCGTACAGGCTTGCAACGCGACCTGGTGTCGCAAGGCTACGTGCCGGCGTTTTACATCAATAAAACGACCTTTACCTACAATGGCAAGGAGTTGATGACCGTGGATGTGGGAGTGGGGACTAGTGAAGATCCTTACATGAAATTCAGCTTTACCCCGGATGCGCCCGGTAAGCTGGAAGTGGTGGCGACGGATAACGAGGGCAAGAGCTTTACCCACAGTGTGGACGTCTCCGGCTGATGTCGTAGGGATGGGTGATGTTTAAAAGGGCCTTCTGGCCCTTTTGCCTTATCGGCAGCCCGTTTTTCGATCGCGGTGTTAAAATAATTCTCACTTGAGAAGTGAGGAATTCAGAATGAAAAGTTTTCGTAAAGAGTTGTGGTTCAATATTCCGGCGCGCATGGATTTCAAGAACATCACCCATGATGTGATGGCGTGTGTGCGTGAAAGCGGCGTGAAGGAAGGGCTGGTGCTGGTCAATGCCATGCATATTTCTGCCAGCGTGTTTATTAATGACGACGAGCGGGGCCTGCATCACGACTACAAGGTCTGGCTGGAAAAGCTGGCACCCCATGAGCCTGTCAGCGGTTATCGTCATAATGATACCGGTGAAGACAATGCCGATGCGCATATCAAGCGTCAGGTGATGGGCCGCGAAGTGGTGGTGGCCATTACCGATGGTCAGCTGGACTTTGGCCCGTGGGAGCAGATTTTCTACGGCGAGTTTGACGGTCGTCGCAACAAGCGTGTGCTGGTCAAGATTATTGGTGACTAATTTCCTGGCCACCTCATTGTCACGGCGCTGATACGAGCACACAAAGCTGGCTCATTGTGAGTGAGTCAGAACAATCGCATCAACAGCCTGCTTCAACTGTGAATATAGTTTTCCAGCTGCTTGATCAGCTCTTGCTGGTAGTGAATGGTTTCTTTCAGGATGTCGCCAATAGACAGCATGCCGAGCATTTTGCCGTTTTCCACTACCGGTAGATGCCGGAAGCGTTTCTCCAGCATGGTATTCATCGCAGACTCTACCAGTTCGTCCGGTTTGCCGGTAATGACTTTTTTTGTCATGACCTCACTGATTTGAGTGGTTTTGGACGAGCGGCCCTTGAGAATAATTTCCCGCGCGTAGTCGCGTTCGGAAAAAATCCCTACCAGCTCCCCGTCCCTGATCACGGCCAGTGCACCTATTTTGTATTCAGCCAGGATCACCAGGGCGTCATACACGGGGCGGTTAGGGGTGATGCTGATAATCCCCTGGTGTGGTTTCTGATTGAGTACTTGTTGAAGAGTCTTCATCGCTTCCTCCTTTCATCATCACGGATAACTAATATACACCCATGTGGAGGCAAGCAAAACCATTCATTACACTTGACATAATTAGGTGGCTAACTATAATGCAGCTAATTATGTTGCAACTTAGTGATCTCCCTACAGGCCAAATATTGCAGCGGTTTGCCCAGCGTTATCCGGAGGCAGACGTGACAGCGGTTGCCAGCTTCTTGATGCTGTTGCGTGTAGCAACGGATTTATCGCTGGCACTGGATGCCTGCCTGAGCAAGCATGACTTGTTGCAGGGGCGCTGGTGGGTATTGATTTTACTGATGCGTGAACAGGATCTGACTTCGCAGCCTTCTGTGCTGGCAGAAAAGCTGGGTGTCACACGTGCTACCATGACCGGCCTGCTGGATGGCCTGGAGCAGGGAGGGCTGGTGCAACGCGTATCTTCGCCACAGGACAGGCGCAGCATACAGGTTAAATTGACCGCAGCTGGTCAAGCCAAGCTGGATGCGGTGATGCCGGACTACTACAGTCGCCTGCGTTTATGCATGCAAGGGTTGTCGGAAGATCAGCGCAGCGATTTGCAAAATATTTTAGGCGTGATAGATCGTGGATTATCCGCCTGGGATTTTCATCATTAACTTTCATAACTGAATTATTTGATAAAGGAGTTATCATGACTACAACCGCTACTTTTACCGCCTTGAACCAGCAATTTGATGCCGCTTTCAACAGCAAAAATACCACCGCTATTGCGGCCTTGTATGCAGATAGTGCCATTGTGATGCCAGCGCCGGCCGGGCAGCCGGTGAAAGGGCGTCAGGCGATTGCCGATTTCTTTGCCGGCCTGATTCAGGCCGGTGTGATTGAGCATACCCTGACCATGAAAGACGCGATTGTGACCGATACACTGGCGACCCAGACCGGTAACTGGGCGGCAGCCATGATAGGCGAAGATGGTGTCAAACAGCAGTTTGGCGGCAATGTGCAAGTAGTTTTCCAGAAACAGGCTGATGGCCAGTGGCTGGCAGTGACGCATATCTGGAATTAATGAAGCGAATACTGTATGGATCAACTGGTTAAACAACGTTCTCAGGCGCTTATGGCCCTGTTGGTACTCGCCGTTATCTGGGGGTATAACTGGGTCGTGATGAAGAGCGCGCTGGATTATGCCGGCCCGTTCCAGTTTGCTGCCATGCGTACTTTCTTTGGTGCGCTGGTGTTATTCCTGGTGCTGTATGTCACGCGGCGGTCAATGAAACTGATTGCGTTTCCTACCATGCTGGTGCTGGGCTTGTTACAGAATGTCGGCTTTACCGGGGTGCTGATGTGGGCGCTGGTCGAGGGAGGTGCAGGTAAAACAGCTGTGCTGACCTATACCATGCCTTTCTGGACCTTGCTGCTGGCCTGGCCGCTACTGGGCGAGCGTGTTCATGGCTGGCAATGGCTGGCGGTGCTTTCGGCCGTGATGGGGATGGTGTTTATTTTTGATCCGCTGCATATTCGTGCTGATGCTTTCAGTATGTCGCTGGCTGTGTTTTCCGGTATTTCGTGGGCGCTGTCGGTCATCATGACTAAAAAAGTGCAGAGACGTTATCCGGAGCTGGACTTGATTAACCTGACTGCCTGGCCGATGTTGCTGGGATCATTGCCCATGGTCATCATTGCCTGGCTGGTACCCGCGCCCACTATACAATGGGCGCCATATTTGATCGGTGCCGTGTTTTTCAATGTAGTGCTGTGTGGTGCTTTGGCCTGGTTGCTATGGATATTTGCCCTGCAACGGTTACCGGCAGGCGTTGCGAGTATGGGTTCCATGCTGGCACCGGTGATTGGTGTTTTTGCGGCATGGATACAGTTGAATGAAGTGCCGGACCAAATGGAAATCACCGGCATGACACTGATTATCTTCTCGCTGGCGCTGATTTCCATGCTGATGATGCGGCCAACCGGCAAACCGGTGACGCTTTCATCTCGACAAAAGTAGTGAAAAAAAGCCTGACGATGTCAGGCTTTTTGTTTGATGAGCGCCTGCCTCTGGCTAATAAAGGGATAGTTCGCCTGTGGTAAAATTGCGCGATTAACCATATTCAACAACGTTGCAAGAAAAGACACAAGGAAACCACATGGCGGGACATAGTAAATGGGCCAATATCCAGCATCGCAAAGGCCGTCAGGATGCCAGGCGCGGTAAAATTTTTACCAAGCTGATTAAAGAGATTACGGTATCGGCCAGATTGAGCGGCGGCGATCCCGATATGAACCCGCGTCTGCGAGCTGCAATTGCTGCCGCCAAAGAAGAAAACATGCCTTCGGACAATATCACGCGTGCGATTAAAAAAGGTACCGGCGAACTGGAAGGTGTGAACTACGAAGAGATCCGCTATGAAGGTTACGGCATTAATGGTGCGGCCATTATTATTGATTGCCTGACCGATAACCGTCAGCGCGCGGTGATGGATGTGCGACACGCATTGACCAAGCACGGCGGCAACCTGGGTACCGATGGCAGTGTGGCATTTATGTTCAAGCACTGTGGCCAGCTGGTGTTTGAACCGGGCGTATCGGAAGATACCGTGATGGAAGCGGCATTAGAGGCCGGTGCTGAAGACGTGATTACAGATGAAGATGGCAGCATTGAAGTGATTACTGCGCCTAATGATTTTGTCACGGTGAAAGAGGCACTGGAAGCCGCTGGCCTGAAAGCCGTGATGGCACAGGTGACCATGAAACCGCTGAATGAAGTGGTATTTACCGGGGATGATGCGGTCAAGATGCAGAAAATCCTCGATATGCTGGAAGACCTGGACGATGTGCAGGAAGTGTATACCTCTGCCGTGATCGAAGAAAACTAGATTCCGGCTGGTTGCGCGTCATGGCTGCACAACGCATTTTAGGCATAGACCCGGGATTGAGAGTCACCGGTTTCGGTATTATCGAGGCGGTTGATGGCAAGCTGGGCTATGTCACCAGTGGCGTAATTAAAACCGCTGCAGCCAAAAAAAGCGCGGATGGCGAGTCGGAAAAAGAAGCTTTACCCGAGCGCCTGAAAGTCATTCTGGATGGCCTGTTTGAAGTGATTGCCACGTATCAGCCGACCCAGGTGGCAATCGAGAAAGTATTCGTTAACGTAAACCCGCAATCTACCTTGTTGCTGGGTCAGGCGAGGGGGGCAGCGATTTCGGCGGCCGTTATCAGGCAATTGCCTGTTGCGGAATATACTGCCTTGCAAGTGAAGCAGTCAGTAGTCGGTAACGGACACGCACAAAAGGAACAGGTGCAGGAGATGGTCAAGCGACTGTTGAAACTGCCCGCTAATCCCAGCCCGGATTCTGCCGATGCACTGGCTTGTGCCATTTGTCATGCACATGGCGGGCAAGGGCTGGGCGCGCTGGCCACCACTGGCTTCAGGGTAAGAAATGGAAGATTGATATGATTGCGCGTCTGAATGGCCGTTTGCTGGAAAAATCCCCACCACTGATTGTGATTGACTGCAATGGCGTCGGTTACGAAGTGGAAGTGCCCATGAGCACGTTTTACAATTTGCCCGAAATCGGCCAGCCTGTGCAATTGCTGACGCATATGGTAGTGCGCGAAGATGCGCATCTGTTATACGGATTTGGCAGCGAGCAGGAAAAAAACACCTTCAGGCAATTACTCAAAGTGAATGGCATAGGCGCCAAGTCAGCGTTATCCATTCTGAGCGGTGTCAGCGTCAATGACCTGATGCTGGCGGTCAGCCAGCAGGAGGTTTCGCTGCTGACACGCATTCCCGGTATCGGCAAAAAGACCGCAGAACGTTTGTTGCTGGAGCTGAAAGACAAGTTTGTAGTGACAGGTTCCATGTCGGCACAACCGGCCGCCAAAGCTGCAACAGATGATATTCTGAATGCGCTGGTGGCGCTGGGCTACAATGAGCGTGAGGCCTCTGCGACAATCAAGTTGCTGGAGCCGGGTGTCAGCGTCAGCGACGGCATACGCCAGGCATTGAAATACCTGTCCAAATAATTGCGGTGCTCAGTTGCAGCGGTATGCCATAGCCTGGCACCCCATGATATGATGACAAAAAATAACTTTTCCCATTAAGCAGCAATGAAGCCTTGCACTGATTGGTTCGCACTGCACTTTGTCACCGACCATCCATGATAGAAACCGATCGACTCGTTGCTCCCGCCACTGCCAGCGTTCAGGAAGAAGCCCTGGAGCGTGCCCTGCGCCCCAAGCTTCTGGATGAATATGTGGGGCAGGAAAAAGCCCGCGGTCAGCTCGAAATATTCATCAATGCCGCTCGTGGCCGCCAGGAAGCGCTGGACCACGTATTGCTGTTCGGCCCGCCTGGTCTCGGTAAAACCACACTGGCACATATTATCGCCAAGGAAATGGGCGTTAATCTGCGCATGACTTCCGGCCCGGTACTGGAGCGTGCCGGTGACCTGGCTGCATTGCTCACCAATCTCGAACCTAATGATGTGCTGTTTATCGATGAGATTCACCGCTTAAGTCCGGTGGTGGAAGAGATTTTGTACCCGGCCATGGAAGATTACCGGCTGGATATCATGATAGGTGAAGGTCCGGCTGCCCGTAGTGTGCGTCTGGATTTGCCACCATTCACGCTGGTCGGCGCGACCACGCGTGCCGGTATGCTGACCAATCCTTTACGTGACCGTTTTGGCATCGTGGCAAGGCTGGAGTTTTACAGCCATGACGAACTGGCAAGTATCGTGGCGCGTTCAGCCAAATTGCTGGAAGTCGACATGCAGCAGGCCGGTGCGGTTGAAATTGCGCGCCGTGCACGCGGTACACCACGTATTGCCAACCGCTTGTTACGGCGTGTGCGCGATTACGCGCAGGTGAAGTCCGATGGTGTCGTGACGGATATGATTGCCGATGCTGCACTGAAAATGCTGGATGTCGACCAGCAAGGTTTGGATGTGATGGATCGCAAGCTGCTGCAGGCAGTGGTTGAAAAGTTTGCTGGTGGTCCGGTTGGTCTGGACAACCTGGCCGCAGCCATTGGCGAAGAGCGCGATACCATAGAAGATGTCCTGGAGCCTTATCTGATTCAGCAAGGCTATTTGATGCGCACTCCGCGTGGCCGTGTCGCCACCATGCTGACCTACCAGCATTTCGGCCTGAAAGCGCCGTCGAATATGGTCAGTGGTGAATTGTGGCAGGATGGCGGACAGTAATATGTTTACCTTGCCTGTGCGTGTATATTACGAAGATACTGACGCCGGTGGCGTGGTTTACCATAGCCAGTACCTGAACTTTATGGAACGGGCGCGGACAGAGTGGCTGCGCGGACTGGGGTTTTCCCAGGCTGCGTTACGGCTCAATGAGCAGGTGTTGTTTGTCGTGCATAGCATGCAGATACAGTTTAAGAAGCCAGCCAGGCTGGATGATGATTTGAAAGTCGTTTCGCAACTGATTGAAATGGGGCGTGGCAGTTTTACCTGCCGGCAGCAGATTATGCGCGACACGTTGATTTTACTGGAGGCACAAGTCAAAGTGGCTTGTGTTGCCGCGGATTCATTTAAACCGACGGGTATTCCGGCCCGTATCAAAATAGCACTGGAGTCTTCATGAATGTAACCAACGATATGTCGATTTTTACCCTGGTGAGCGGAGCCAGTTTGCCGGTACAGATGGTCATGCTGATTTTGCTGCTGACCTCGCTGGTTTCCTGGTGGTATATCTTTATCAAGGTGTTTTCACTGAAGGCTGCCAATGAGAACGTAGACCAGTTTGAAGCACAGTTCTGGTCCGGTGGCGATTTGAACGAACTGTATGAGCGCATTACGGCCGGTCGTAAAACGCCACAAGGCATGGCCAGCATTTTCCAGGCCGGCCTGAAAGAGTTTATCCGCTACAAGCAACAGAAAGATGCTGAAGTCAGCGACGTAATGGAAGCGACACGCCGTGCCATGCGTGCCGCCTATAACCGCGAACTGGATTACCTGGATTCGCACCTGCCTTTCCTGGCCTCGGTTGGTTCGGTGAGTCCTTACATCGGCCTGTTTGGTACCGTATGGGGCATTATGAATGCGTTTCGTGGTCTGTCTAATGTCGCTCAGGCAACCTTGAGCCAGGTAGCACCGGGCATTGCGGAAGCACTGGTCGCGACGGCGATTGGCCTGTTTGCTGCGATTCCTGCGGTGATTGCCTACAACCGCTTTGCGGCAGGGGTGGATCGCTTGTCCGTGCGTTATGAAAGTTTTATCGAAGAATTCACCAATATTTTGCAACGTAGAGCCTGATCGGAATCCTTATGAGCAGAACGCGTAAACGGCGCATGATGAACCAGATCAATGTCGTTCCCTATATTGATGTGACGCTGGTCTTGCTGGTAATTTTCATGGTGACGGCACCGATGACCAATCCTGGCATGGTAGAGCTGCCCAAAGTGGGTCAAGCCCTCAAGCAAAGTGGTGACCCGATTGTGGTCACGGTGCAGAAAGAAGGGACGGTATTGATGGATGGCAAGGAAATGCAGCGCGATGACATGCTGGCTTTAATCCGTCAGAAATTGTCTGAAGCAGAGAAGCCTGTGGTGGTTTCAGCGGATAAAGCCACCCCCTATGGTGAAGTTGCTTCGGTGATGGATTTGCTGAAACAGGCGCAGGTCAATCAGGTTGGTCTGCTGTTCCAGAACGAAAAGTAAGTACCGGGTTGCATAGTTAGATGAAAGTCTTTCATTCCCCACAAGATCAGGTATTTCGCAGGCGTGCAGCGATATTGTCCGTGTTAATGCATGTCTTGCTGTTTCTGGCCATGGTGTTTATGGTCGACTGGAAAGCCGTGCATGTGAATCCATCCGTCATGGAGGCGACGTTGTGGGACAGTTTGCCAGCCAAGGCACCAGCAAAGCCGACACCAGAGCCACCCAAACCTGAGCCTGTGCCACCGCCCGAGCCTGAACCCAAGCCGGCACCGGAACCTGAACCAAAACCGCCAGAAAAAGTGGTGCCGCCTGAACCGGAGGTGAGCAAAGCGGAACAAGAAGCCGAAATTGCACTCAAAAAGCGTGAAGATGAGAAAAAGCGCAAACTAGAAGAAGAAAAGAAAAAAGAAGAAGAAAAGAAAAAGCAGGAAGAAAAGCTGAAAAAAATACAGGAAGCATTGCGCAAGCAAGAAGAAGAGGAAAAACTGAAAAAGATTCAGGATGCCTTGCGCCAGCAGGATATGGAGGCGCAGGCAGCCGCGACCGGCCCGGTGGATCCTTCTGTCCTGAATTACTATATTGGATTAATGAGCCGGAAAATCAGGAGTAATGTAAACCCAGGCTTGTGCCCGGTTTCCAATCCTGAGCTACTGGTAGACATGCAGATGACGAATACCGGAGATTTGTCCGGGATGCCGAAAATGGTCAAGGGCTCCGGGGACGGAATTTGTGATGATGCGGTGATGCGGGCTATTCTGGCGGCCAAACCATTTGATTTGCCGGATGACCCTGCAACACGTAAAAAAATGCTGGACCAGTTGCGTTTGAAATTTAAACCTCGCGGTTAGTGTGAAAATGACGCTGACCAGGCTTTTCGTTATAATCTTTTAAAATAGCGGGCAATTAGAAAAGTGAATAATATTGTGACCATGCAAACAGTAAGAAACCGCCTCACAGGCACTCGTTGGACATTGCTGAAAAGCCTTTCTGCCAGCGCATTGGCCTGGATATTGATGTTTGTAATGCCCGCTCATGCAGCACTGGAAATTGAAATCAGCGGCGGTAGTGCCGTACAAATCCCGATCGCCATTTTGCCCATGGCTGAATCCGCGAATGTGCAGAGTAAAAATCGCCTGCACGAGATTATCAGCAATGATCTGAGAAGTAGCGGTCTGTTCCGCATCATCAATACCAGTGGCATGCCAGCCCTGCCCACGAATGTGTCGCAAATCAAATATACCGACTGGACTGCCCTGAAAGCACAAGGTCTGAGCCTGGGTGAAGTACAACAGGCCCCTAATGGCGGCCTCAAGGTGACCGTGCAGGTGATGGACGTATTGCGTCAAACACCTCTGGTGCAGCAGACTTATACCGTCTCGGCCAGTCAGTACCGGCATGTCGCGCATATGATTGCCGACCAGATTTATGAAAAATTCACTGGCCAGCCAGGTGCGTTCGCCACACGCATTGCCTATGTTACCAAGGTAGGCAAGCGCTTCACCTTGCAGATTGCAGATTATGATGGCTTTAATGCCCAGACACTGGTTTCTTCGAATGAACCGATTATTTCGCCAGCCTGGTCACCCGATGGCAACAGGATGGCCTATGTCTCGTTCGAGAAAAAGAAACCGGTGGTATTCGTGCAGTCGCTGTATACCGGTGAACGCAAGGCCGTGGCCAATTTCAAGGGTAATAACAGTGCGCCGGCCTGGTCGCCGGATGGCAGCAAACTGGCTGTGGTACTGACCTATGGCGCCAACTCGCAGATTTACACCATTTCTGCCGATGGTTCCAATTTGCAACAGGTTACCAAGAGCAGTTCTATCGATACCGAGCCGGCATTTTCCCCGGATGGAAAATTCATTTACTTCAGCTCTGACCGTGGCGGGCGCCCGCAGATTTACAAAGTGCCATCCACGGGTGGCTCTGCGTCACGTGTGACCTTTGAAGGTGGCTATAACGTCAGCCCCCGTTTTTCTCCTGATGGAAAATATTTGACCTATATTCGCAACGATGGCGGTTCATTCAAAGTCGCTGTACAGGATTTAGGCAGTGGCGATGTCAAATTGCTCAGCAATGGCTCGCTGGATGAATCACCCAGCTTCGCACCGAATGCACGTACGATTATGTATGCAACTCGCGTAGGCGGGCGTGGCACACTGGCAACGGTTACCGTTGACGGTATGGTAAGGCAACGTCTGTCAGAAGCGGGCGGTGATATTCGTGAACCTGCGTGGGGACCGGCTTCGGCGGTACCCAAGTAGTCAATTAGTAGTCGGCGTTGATTTTGTAGTTAAATTTTTAAGGAGAAAACATGAAAAACAATCTGTGGACAATTGCCGCGCTTGCATTGGTCTTATCCGCTTGTAAAAGCACCCCAATGAATCCGGCCAAGGTAGAAGATTCCAGCGTTACGCGTCCGGTTGCAACTAACCAGGGTAATGCCGGCGACAATTCTGCCAGTACAGACAAAATTGACATCAAAACAGTCGATGTGGATACCAGCAAAGACCAGTTGGATGCGGGTGAGCTGGCAAAACGTCAAATCTTTTTTGATTACGATAGCGATGCCATTCGTGAAGAGTACAAAGGTCTGGTTGCCAACCATGCCAAATACCTGACTTCACATCCGCAAGCTAAAGTGGTGCTGCAGGGTAACACCGACGAACGCGGTACTCACGAATACAACCTGGCATTGGGTCAGCGCCGTTCCGTGGCAGTGAAAAACGCATTGAACCTGCTGGGTGTGAGTGATAACCAGATTGAAACCGTGAGTTACGGTGAAGAGCGTTCCAAGCAGAACTGCGCTGATGATGATTGCTTCCAGCAAGATCGTCGTGTAGATATTGTGTATGCGGGTCAGTAATTTGCGTACATCAATCTCAATTGCTGTGATGGCAATGGGGCTGGCTGTTTCGGCAGTCAGCCACGCTGCCCTGTTTGACGATAGTGAAGCCAGGAAGCGTATTCTTGAGCTGGAAGGCAAGCAGGCTGCTGAGCATGATGCCCAGCAGAAAGCCATTGGCGACCTGACGCGTACCCAGCAATCTTTGGATAAACGGGTGCAAAGCCTGGAAGCGCTGATTAATGGCAAGGGCTTGCTGGATATGCAAAATCAGCTGGAACAGATCCGCCAGGATGTGGCGCAGTTGAAAGGCGACCTGGAAGTAGTCAACCATCATCTGGAAGAAATGCAGACCAGGCAGAATACTCAATATTCTGATCTGGATACACGCGTGCGCGGGCTGGAAACACTGGCACAGCAAGTGACTTCCGGGCAAGCGGGTTCGCTATCCGCCGGTGCGCAGTCGGCAAGCGGAGGAGATGCTAATTCTGCCGACGCTACACAACAGGAAAGCCGTAGCTTTTCCGAGGCTGAAGCATTGAGTCAGGCAGGAAAGTACAAGGAGGCATTCAATGCTTATGACGCTTTTCTGAAAAGCTACTCAAACAGCAAGTTGGCTCCAGACGCTTTGTATGGCATGGGATATAGTCAGTTTGCACTGAAAAGCTACAAATCAGCGGTTGCTACCCAGCAGAAGTTTCTGGACAAGTATGCATCACATCCTTTGGCACCCAGCGCCATGCTGAATCTGGCAAATAGCCAGATCCAGCTGGGCCAGATTCCTGCTGCCAAGAAAACGCTGAAAGAGTTGATTGCAGTGTATCCTGCCGCAGAAGTCACACCCAGCGCAGAAAAACGGTTAAAGGTGCTGGAAAGCATTAAGTAGCAGATTTTCCTCACTGGATTCGCCGCATTTGGGCGATAATAGCGGGCAGATAGCAATATCTGCCCGTTTTATTTTCATATCCTCATGACCACACTCAGAATTTTCGAAATTTTTTATTCGTTGCAAGGCGAAAGTTCGCGCGTCGGCTTGCCGACCATCTTTATCCGCCTCACCGGCTGTCCGCTGCGTTGCAGTTATTGCGATACTGAATACGCATTCAAGGGTGGTGGCAATATGACGCTGGATGAAATCATGCAGCAGATTGCTGAATATGGCACGCGTTATGTCTGTGTGACAGGAGGGGAGCCATTGGCACAAAAAGGCTGCACTGAACTGCTGACCCTGTTATGTGACAACGGTTACCAGGTGTCGCTGGAAACCAGCGGTGCCATGGATCTCACACCGGTGGATACGCGCGTTAAAGTCATCATGGATGTGAAAACACCCGGCTCTGGCGAAGTGGACAAGAACCGTTGGGAAAACCTGCCACTGCTCAAGGCTGGTGATGAGGTGAAATGGGTGGTGTGCAGTCGTGAGGATTATGACTGGGCCAGGCAAATGATGACCGAGCACCCGTTTCCGGCGAATTGCGACCATTTGTTCTCACCCAGTTTTCACGAGGTTTCTGGCGAGACGTTGGCGAGCTGGATATTGGAAGATCATCTGCAGGTGAGGATGCAACTGCAACTGCATAAAATCCTGTGGGGCGAGAAACAAGGAGTATAGGTGGCTGTGTCTGATAAACCTAAAGCAGTGATTTTGTTATCCGGCGGGCTGGACTCCAGCACCGTACTGGCGATTGCGCAATCCAAAGGGTATGAATGCTATTGTCTCAGCCTGGATTACCATCAGCGCCATAATGTTGAATTGCTGGCCGCCCGGCGTGTGGCCAAAGCATTGGGCGCCGCTGAGCATAAAACCGTACAGCTCGACTTGTCACTATTCGGCGGCTCTGCGCTGACCGATAGCAATATCGCTGTGCCGGAACAGGAGACGCCAGGTATTCCAGTCACCTATGTGCCGGCACGCAATACCATTATGCTTTCCCTGTCCTTGGCATGGGCTGAGGTTTTGCAGGCGCGTGATATTTTTATTGGTGTGAATGCGCTGGATTATTCCGGATACCCGGATTGCCGCGGCGAATACGTTGAAGCATTTCAGCGCATGGCCAACCTGGCAACCAAGGCGGCTGTAGAAGGTCAGACCATTACAGTGCATGCGCCGCTGATTGATATGACCAAGGCGGATATTATTCGTACCGGACATGCATTGGGACTGGATTACGGACTGACGGTTTCCTGTTATCAGGCGGATGACCAGGGCGCTGCCTGTGGTGTGTGTGATTCCTGCCGGTTCCGTAAAATCGGCTTTGAACAGGCCGGTGTCGCTGACCCTACATTATATAAACGCAAGCATTCCCGTCAGTGAAAAACACTTGCCACGGTTTGTAATTATCAAGTATAATCCGCGCCTTTCTGCAAAGAAATTCATTTTTAAGAGAACAAGATTATGGTCGTTATTCGTTTATCACGCGGTGGCTCTAAAAAGAACCCGTTTTACAGCGTAGTTGTGGCAGATTCCCGCAACCGTCGTGACGGTCGTTTCGTTGAGCGCATCGGTTTCTACAATCCATCTGCCCGTGCTGGCGCAGAAGGCCTGCGTATCAATGAAGAGCGTGCACAATACTGGATCGGTAACGGCGCACAATTGTCCGATACCGTGGCACGTCTGGTTAAATTCCATGCTAAAGGTGTGGATGGCATGGCTGCTGTCAAAGCAAAAGAAGCCGCTAAAGTTGAAGCCGCCAAAGCAAAAAAAGAAGCTGAGGCTGCTGCCAAACTGAAAGCAGAAGCTG
>CBIMYT010000024.1:0-30647 GCA_966248215.1 uncultured Methylophilus sp.
TTCCGCCATCTGGATGCAATATATGACTGCCTACGGCGCATTGGTGGAGTTTGCCAATACCAAAGTCGCTGAGTTTGTGCTGATTCCCGCTGCATCAAGCAGCGTGGGTGTAGCAGCTATCGAGATTGCAAATCTGCTGGGTGCCGTTCCGATTGCACTTACACGTTTCGGAGCCAAGCGTCAGTCGTTGCTGGATGCCGGTGCCAAGCACGTGATTGCCATTGAGGAGCAGGATTTAGTGGCAGAAGTCAGTCGAATTACCGCAGGCAAGGGAGCAAGAGTGGTATTCGATCCAGTGGGTGGGCCTACCATCGCCAAGCTGGCAGAAGCCACCGCGCAAAGTGGCATTATTTTTCAATATGGCGCGCTAAGTAAAGATCCAACGCCATTACCGCTTTTCCCCGTGCTCGCTAAGCAATTAACCATACGCGGGTATACCTTGTTCGAAATTAGCACTCATCCTGAACGTATGGCACGCGCCAAAGACTTCATTTTGCAAGGGTTGACTGAAGGCAAACTAAAGCCACTGGTGGCCAAAACTTTTCCTCTAGGACAGATTGTCGAAGCACATCGCTATATGGAATCCAATCAGCATATTGGGAAGATTGTGGTGACTGTTTAGCCCCAAATGCCATCTACGTGGGTGACATCACAGACAGTTGGACCACAACGTTTGAGCGGTGGAGTAAAGCCTCGGCAGTTGAAGTATTCAAACATAGAATCTAAGAGGGCTTAATGGTAGTTTTGTTTAGCAAGCTTAGCCTATTCCATTAAGCGGGACTCTTGACGGCTCACCTGAATTGAACTGTTGAAGATCCGCTATTGGCCGTTGTTGACCTCTAAAAAACTAAACTAAACTAAACAGACAGTCTTGTCCCCAAACCGACCACTAGACTCACTTCCTTTACTTGGTTTTAGTTTAAATATACTTTAATCGACCAGTGCCCAGATTCATCATCTTGGGCGCACCAGTCAGATTCCGGTTTCATTTTATATGTCACCAGAACCATCATTTGGCACCCAGCCATCTGCTCATCAAGCCAGCCACATTAAGAATCAGCGTCAGAATCATGCCGCTTTTATCTTTCGGGGTAAATAATTCACATTTAGCCTATGTATCAGGGTATATTGTTTAATTCTTTGCAGAGAGCCTCTTTCAAAAGATTTTCTTTGCAACCACTTCAAGCTCCTCCTCATTCCCTAAGGTGCATGCATTTGTAGCTGTGCAACCTGCCAACGTAGTAATTCGTGTGTGCCATTAGAGTTCCGGCATTCCTCCATCTAAACCCACATCCGCAAAAAACTAAGGATAAACAATGGATAAGAAAGTATTTTTTAATCAGGATGGAGTCACCGTTTCTAAAACACGCTTTATTGTGCACGGGCAACTCTACGAAATAAACAAAATCTCTGCGTTACGTTATAAAAAACTGCTGCCTAATCTTCTGCCGGCCATTCTTTGTTTCTCAGCCGGTTTATTGCTTGCGTCACAGGAAGATCAATGGTTCGCTTTCGGCGGGTGTTTCATTCTGCTGGGCATTATTGTTGGATTTGCAGCAAAACCCCGACACGCAATCATCCTCGACATGCCGGCAGGAACTACCAAGGCCTTAGTCAGTACTGACAAACCCCATGTAGAGAGAGTAATACAAGCGATTTATGCTTCTATGGGAAAACCTATGGACGTGAAATTGATGGAACAGGCATCAGCTGAGAATACTCCTTCGTTCACCTGAAGCATCAAGGAGGAGTGGCCCCTGGCAATCGGCAGGAGAGGCTGGTAAAAATAGCACGACCTCTCATTTACAAGGCAATGTTTACTTTTGAGTAAACTTATAGTCTTCCAGCATTTCGCCCGGGTTAACTTGAGGTTCGTTTTTCGGATCCACCTTGCGGCGGATATTAAGGTTACTAATCCGGGGTATGACACCCGCAACGCCTGGGTCGCTACTGCTGGCGGGCGCATCAGGATTCACCTGCGCTCTGCAGGCATCGGTATTTTCCAACTGGCAATGATTAGTCATCCTGCATCCACTTACAACTCAAGATTTGGCCGGCCGCGGATTTCACTGCGCTGATTTCCAGATTGTATTTCCTGTGTAGCAAGGCTGTTTTCGACCCGACCAGAGTTTCTGTCTTCCCAGATAATCGGCAGTGTGGCGGCGGGACTGGCAATATCGTCAGGAATGCTTTTTCGTACCTGTTCAGTCATGATTACTCCTTTTCAAAAGACATCATCATTGAACATCATCTTAGCGGCCTGGAAAGGAAAGTATTATCAGAAATACGCTGATTTCGCTGTAAGACTCAGTCTTGCCTCCCCACTCAAAATCGCCAGGCTGAGATACTCATCCCGGCCCTGCCGTGAATGGAGTTTGCCATCGTGATCATCCGGTCTCCGCTACCCTTTGTCACGTGTAAGCTTCAATTTACCTGCATATTGATCTGCCAATCAGATTGAATACGCGGCGCAGTACTAAGGTAATGGTGCCCATACCCGCGCATCAGTCAGATGTACGCCGACAGCCATAATAGGGGTTCTTTTCATGGCCGGTCACCATCTTAAACTGCGATGCCCCCAATAAGCCATGAGGGCGCTGGGCAACAGCATGCCCAGCACGTACCACACAGCCAGAAAAGGCGCGGCCATTTCCGGACAATGCAGAGCATATACGCTCGCACCTACGCCTCCCGCCAGCCAGCCAGCCATTGCGCCGGTCAGCACCGGGCTGGTCGGTGCCAGAGTTTGCAACGCTTTGAAAGTAGCGATACCGACCGGCAGCGCCAGAAAGCTGATATTCATGATGCATACGCGCCAGGTTTTTCCCCACAGTAACTCACTGTGCTCACCCGGGCCTGATGATACCCAGGTGATTATCGCCCATAACCACAGGATGGCAACCGGAATCCCCAGCAGCCAATAATGTATCACTGGCCGCTTGCCGGGCTGCGCCAGCGGAATAATGAACAGTAGTGCCAGCACGGTGTTTGCCAGTGGTACGCCCATTTTCATCCAGAACGCAAAGGTTGTACTGACCGCTTTCAGGTCCTGCCTCACTCCATAGATGGCGATCAATAACAGCAAAGAAATCAGCGTACCCGCCAGCAGTGCCTGACCGATCTTTTTCTCAACGGCATAGCGCCGTACCGGCTCTACATTGGTTGAGAGCATCCTGATTAACTCATCGGTTTTCATGCTGGCTCCTTCCACATTCTGGCCAATGCTTTCATACCTCTATGCACGCCGACCTTGATAGCTGACACTGACATGCCAGTCATGGCAGCGGCTTCTGCCACGGACAAGCCATCCAGCTTGGTATGCTGTATCGACAGACGCTGACTGGCTGGCAAGGCCTCCAGCAGTTTATCCAGTTCTTTTCTTGAATCATGAGCCTCATTATCCGTTGCCTCCAGCCAGTCTGTTGCCTCATCGAATGGATCATGCAGTGCCTCATGCCGGGAGTGACGGCGTAGAAAATCGATCATCTTGTAGCGCGCAATGGCATATAGCCAGGGGGTTAACAATTCATCCCTGCGATAAGTATGGCGTTTGGCATGAATCGTCAGCAAGGTCTCCTGTAACAAATCCTCCACCTCATCGGGAACAGCGTTAAGGCGTCGCCGCAAATAAGCCCGTAACGGTAAACTGACCCGTTGCAAAAACAGATGGTAGGACGCAGCATGGCCATCCAGGGCCATGATCATCAGTGTGCGCAACTCTTCTTCCATCATCGTCTTACATAGTTCGCTGAAATATGTTTAAAAGTTACAGAGTCCTGCAAAAAAATATTTAAACATTTTTTTATCCCCGGGTGTAACCATCTGCCGCCCTGTCACGTACTAGCAATCACACATTGTGAATATCGCAGCTTTGCTCTCACAGTGTCTTTCAATCTTAACCGGAGTTTTAACATGAATATTAAACAGTTAGCAGCCCTTGCCACCACGATCATTGCGACTTCTGCATTTGCAGGGACAGCTCCAGAAAAGAAATGCAGCGCTGGCACATGCAGCAAAAAGGAAGTGTCTGCCGAGAAAAAAGAGGTCGCCTGCTCCAAAAAAGAAGCTGAAGAACATAAAGATGCTTCTTGCTCCAAAAAAGAATCCTCCTGTTCCAGGAAATAGAGAGACTCCATCATGGCCGGACTGGGTTATCGAAGGGAAATGGCAGCGTGGGATATGTCGACAGTGCAGGCCGACTTCTTTGAAGTCGCGCCTGAGAACTGGATTAAACGCGACAGAGCACCGCTTTACCAGTTGCTGGATTCAGGTCGTCTGGTCAGGCTGCATGGCGTGTCACTAAACCTTGGCGGACAGGCGCCGATTCAGCCTGCGTTTGTGAATGCTGTACGCGAACTGATGGACGACCTGGGGACCACATATTACTCCGATCACCTGGCGGCCAGTGGTGACGCACATCAGCTGTACGACCTGTTCCCGGTTCCATTTACAGCACGTGAAGTAATTCGGCTCAGTGACCGTATCAAAGAGGTGCAGGATGTATTAGGCCTCAAAATCGCAGTAGAAAATACCACCTATTACACCAATACCGGTGACATGAGCGAGGCGGAGTTTCTGATGCGGGTGGTTGAAAAAGCCGACTGTCATATTCTGCTGGATATCAACAATATCGCGGTCAATCACAAGAATCACCAGCGTTCAGAGTTACAGCATTTTTTAAACCAGATTGATATGCAGCGTGTGACCTATATGCATATTGCCGGTCATGAGTTCGATGCGCGTTTCGGGCTGTATATAGATACCCATAGCGCACATGTGGAAGCCGAAACCAGGGAGGCTGCGCTGGCAATTCATCGCCAGCATGGCATCCCGATTTTGCTGGAATGGGATAACGACATCCCTTCGCTCACGACACTGAATCAGGAGCTGGCATGCCTGCAGACTTTTACCAATACATAAGAGGCGTGACGGACGTCGTGCCCGCCGGTTACACCGAAGCTGGCATGCGGGTCTATCGTTACCTGGTGTTTCTCGGTGCCAGTCAAATGATAGAAGCGCATTATCCAGCGCTGCGCCAGCAACTGGACGAATCGGCATGGCAAGCACTCATCCGGGCGTTTGTACGCCAATCTGCCTGGGCATCCCATTATTACGGAGACCTTAAAGATGAATTCCTGGCATTCCTTGCACGTGAAACTGATGCAGAAAATGCGTGATCTTGGCTTACTGGCATTGAGAATCTGGGCCGGACAGGAATTTCTGCTGGCCGGATATACCAAACTCAGTGGCGGCATTCATGCGCCCGAGTGGTTCAGTGCCCTGCAGTTTCCTTTTCCACTCCACTTTCTGAGGCCAGATCTGAACTGGGTGATGGCCGGTACTGGCGAGATCACGTTTGGACTGGCATTACTGCTTGGCTTCTATGGCCGGCTGGCGGCTATAGGACTGTTATTTATTACCTTTGTTGCGGTATATACCGTGCATTTTGATTTAGGCTGGGCGGGCTGGAACCAGATCGAGACCGAAGCCGGCCTGGGTTTTAAAGTCCCGTTAATGCTGGCATTAATGTTGTTGACTATCCTGACACAAGGGAGCGGGCGTTATAGCATAAAGGAGTAGCACTAACTGCCGGAAAATAATTTGAGCAATTTCGCAGTTAATCTTTGCCTGGTTTTTAAATAATCCTGCCAAGGATCTGTTTCCAGCTGCGCCAGCCGCTGCTGAATGTTGCTGATCGTGAAACTGTCGGCGTGAATCTCCGGCCCGACCTCATCCCAGGCCAGTGGTGTCGCGACAGGTGCCTGTGCCTTGGCGCGGGTGGAGTATGGCACCACAGCGGTGGCGCCTGTGCCGTTACGCAGATAATCGATAAAGATTTTCCCTTCGCGTTTCTTTTTGGAAAGGTTAGCCGTAAACCGGTCTGGCATCTGTATTTCCAGGTGCCTGGCAATGCCGCGTGCAAACGGTTTCACGATGTCCCAGGAATGTTCAGGTTTGACAGGGACTTCTACATGCAGGCCCTTGCCACCTGTCGTTTTCACGAAACTCTGCAGATCGAGTTCCTCGAATAATCCATGCAACAGTAGCGCTGCTTCAGTCACCCTCTGCCAAGGCACGCCAGGTGCCGGATCTAGGTCAAAAATCAGGCGGTCTGCACAAGCGGTGTGCGGATAGCGCGCACCCCAGGCATGCAGTTCCAGCACCCCGAGCTGGACCAGCTCGATCACGCCAGGCAAGGTGCAGGCAATAAAATATTCCGGTTGCCTGCCTTCGGCATCCAGTTGCACCGATTGCAGATGCTGGTGGCTTCCTGTAGTCACATGCTTCTGGAAAAAGCAGTTGTGCTGGTAACCATCAGGACAACGCACGATAGAGAGCGGCCTGTCCTGTAAATAAGGCAGCAGCCATTTTTCCACGTTGACGTAATAACGGGCGATATCCAGCTTGGTCAGTCCTGCTTCGGCAAACAGCACTTTGGAAGGATGGCTGAGCCGGATACCGGCCACAGTAGTGGCCTGTGCAGAGGAATAAGTGGCAGTGCTGGCAGACTGGCCCATCATGTTTTCGACAGGCTGTACGGGTTCATGCGTGATTTGCGCTGCCGGTTTATCACTGCGCAGGCCGACAAAACTGGCATGACGCACCAGGCCTTCATTGGTCCATTGGGCGAATTTCACCTCCGCGACCAGGACAGGCTTTAACCAATGTACACCAGCAGCTTCCTGTCCGCGTGGCGGATTGGCAAAGGCCGGCCTGCTACGATGCAAGGCGGAAAACTGGCTCGCAATCGACTTGAGCGAGTCTTTATTAAAACCGGTACCGACACGGCCGGCATAATTCAACGCGCCTTTGTCATCATAGGTTCCCAGCAACAAGGCACCAAAATACTCGCGTGCGCCGGCAGGCTCGGTATAGCCGGCGACCACAAACTCCTGGCGCTGGCCACATTTCACTTTGAGCCAGTCACTGGAACGCTGCTGCTGGTAGCGGCTGTCGGCATGCTTGACCACTATGCCTTCCAGCCCGTGCTGGCAGGCGTGTTTGAAAGTGTCAGCGGCATGCCCGACCATATGGTCACTGTAATGCAATGGTCCCTCTGGCGGCAGATTGACCAGCAAAGCTTGCAGCAGGGTTTTACGCTGATGCAGGGGCAGCTGTGTCAGATCATGACCATCCAGATATAACAGGTCAAAAATGAAATAGGCAAGTTTCGCGTCTTTCCCCAGGCGAACGGCATTCTGCAAGGCCTGGAAGCTGATACTGCCATCCGGCTGCAGCGCCACAACTTCGCCGTCCAGCCAGGCGGTGTCTGCCGGCAAGACTGCCAGCGCCTGCGTGAGGCCCGGCCATTTGGCAGACCAGTCATGCCCGTTACGCGTCAGCATTTTTACTTTACCCTTCCGGACTTGCGCAAGCGCGCGATATCCATCGTATTTCAGCTCTGACAACCACTGGTCACCGTCAGGTGCGTGACTGACCAGGGTAGCCAATTGCGGCTGGTAACTGGCTGGCATGCGCTGCCTGGTCGTTTTTGCAAGCGTAGCGTCGCTGGTGCTGGCAGATGCCCGTGCCAGCGGAAGCGGGTCGGGTTGCACACTGACCGAGCCGGGAGCAATGTCCGTGATATGTGCTGCCTGGCCGGTACGTGCGTGCACATCCTGCTCCTTGATCAGCAGCCAGTTGGCCTGGTCATCCTGCGTGTCCTTGCCGGCTTTCATGCGCACCAGCGCCCATTTTCCCTGCAATTTGTGACCATGCAGATAAAACTTGAGGGTCCCTTTTTTGTACCCGGCTACCGGATCGCCAATGGCTTGCCAGGTACCTTTATCCCACAGCACGACATGCCCGGCACCATACTGGCCGGCGGGAATATCGCCTTCAAATGTGCCATACGCCAGCGGATGGTCTTCCACTGCCACGGCCAGCCGTTTGTCATGCGGGTCCAGACTGGGGCCTTTGGGCACTGCCCAGCTCTTCAGTGTCCCTTCCAGCTCCAGCCTGAAATCGTAATGCAGACGACGGGCATGATGTTTCTGGATAAAAAACCGCAGCTGTTCGCCCGAAGATTCAACCTTGCCACGTGGCTCCTGCGTCACCTTGAAATCACGTTTGCGCCAGTATTGCTGCAGTCCCATGCTGCCTCCTGTCATGCAGAGCGCTTGCGGTCAGACCTGGCCGGTTTTGCACTGGCAGCGGCGGCCTTGTCGCTGATGCTCTTTTTAAGCAGTTGCATCAGGTCAACCACATTGGCAGGCTTATCCTCCCCGGCTTCGTCCACCTCAGGCTCCGGTTCGGTCAATACATGGGTCTGCCCGGCCTTGACCTTTTTCTTGACCAGCGCCAGGATATCCTGTCTGAAAGTATCCTGGTATTGGCCCGGCTGCCAGGGTTCTGTCATATCCTCCACCAGCGACAACGCCATCTTGACCTCCCTGGCGGACACCTGGCTTTGCTTGCCGGATCTGGGTTCCGGAATATCAGGCAGGGCGCGAATTTCTTCCTGGTAACGCAACAGGTTGAGAACAATAACGTTCTGATATGGCATCAGGACTGCCAGATGCTGTTTGGTGCGGATGACCACTTGTCCCAGCCCCAGCTTACCGGATTGCTCCAGCGTTTTGCGCAGCAGGGCATAAACTTTTTCACCACCCCGCGTCGGCACCAGATAATAAGGCTGGTCGAAGAAAAATACCGGAATATCGCTGGCTTCGATAAATGACAGGATATCAATGGTTTGTGTGCTTTCAGGATTCGCCTTGCGCAAATCGGCCTCTGTCAGCACGACATATTCGTCTTTTTTGTAGGCATAGCCCTTGACGATGTTCTGCTGGGTGACCTCTTTGCCAGAGACCTTGTTATAGCGGCGATATCCTACCGGCGCAAAGTCACGTTTATCCAGCAGGTCAAGATCAATGCCTGCCGGTGCGCTTGCCGAATGCAATTCAACAGGGACATGGACCAGGCCAAAACTGATGGCTCCTTTCCAGATGGGACGCGACATACATATTCCTTCACGGGACAGATCTATTCACATGCTCCCCTCGCCTTCCGGGCCAGCACAATCGGCTATTTGCCGAATGCCAGGCAGAAGAAGCCAGCCATCGGCGCGCCTGTTATCCAGCCAGCAGAAATTCCAGGTGTGCCCGATACGGCCGGATTACCATCCGCAACCGGGCTAAATGCCCAGGGAATAACCACCGACGGCAGGTGTTTGCATGGCCGGCACCGGCATTTCTTCAAACTCGTTAGCGTAGGATTTAACCAGCTGGCCCTGATGCGTCAGCGTCAATTCAAACTTGCTGACACCCGGCAAGGTCAGGAAGAATCCTGAAGGCTCAAACGAACGATAAGTGAGGCTGAGATAAATATCCGGCTCGATTTCAAGATCGAAGCGCTGGGCGTGTGCGAATACTGTGCTTACATCAGACTGGGTAAAGCCCAGCACACGGGCAAGACGACAGGCAGTAAACCAGTAACGCTCGCGGCATGCCTGGTCTATGGAAGCGCTCAACTCTTCAAAAATCTGATGGGCAAGTTCAATCGACGTCAGCATGTTTCAACCCCCGGTATTTAATCTCTGGAATGTGCAAAATTTGACATAGTGTAGGCAATCCCCTGCCAGTTCCAATGCCAGCAAATTCTGATTCTTATGTCAGATTTTTCTGCCAGACAAAACTGACACGGTTATCAGACTAAAACGCCTGTTGCCTGTCACAGGGTTTATATAAATTCCTCACAACTCGTTTATCCCGAGCTGAAACCTGACCACTTGCATTTCTCATCTTGCCGGAGTTTTGCCATGTCCGCTGACCCTTCATCTGCCAGTCACTCCTTACCCGGCATGGGTGCCATTCCTCATGCCGGAGGAACCGCTTTCAGGGTATGGGCACCGTATGCCGAACAGGTCTCGGTCATAGGGAGTTTCAACGACTGGCAGGCAGGCAAGGACACCTGTATTAATGAAGGAAACGGTTACTGGTATGCCAACCTCGCCCACGCCAAACCCGGAGACGAGTACCAGTTCCACCTTGTGAATGGCGAACAGCAGCTCCGGCGCATAGATCCTTACGCCCGGATTGTCACTAACTCGGCAGGCAATGGCGTCATTCCGTCGGCAGACTTTTTTGAGACGCCTGCCCAGCCGTTCCAGATGCCAGCCTGGAATGCACTGATTATTTACGAGTTGCATATTGGTACATTTAATGCCCGCGATGGCCAGGTCGGCACCTTCGATACAGCCATAGACCGGTTACCGTATCTGAAAGAGCTGGGCATCAATGCGGTTGAGGTCATGCCGATTGCAGAATTTGCCGGCGATTACTCCTGGGGCTACAACCCGGCCCATCCCTATGCAGTCGAGAGCGCTTACGGTGGGCCTGAAGCATTTAAACGCTTTGTGGCTGCGGCACATGAACATGGCATTGCAGTCATTGTGGATGTGGTTTACAACCATTTCGGCCCTTCGGACATCAGTTTGTGGCAGTTTGATGGCTGGCATGAAAATAATAAAGGCGGCATTTATTTCTATAATGACTGGCGATCAGCCACGCCATGGGGAGATACCCGGCCGGATTACGGGCGCGGAGAAGTGCGCCAGTATATTTTCGATAATGCCATGATGTGGCTGGAGGATTATCATGCGGACGGCCTTCGCTATGACATGACTCTCTATATCCGCAGCGTGGAAGCCAGTGCACAGGAGATGATTGCCGAAGGCTGGAGCTTGCTGCAATGGATCAACAGCGAAGTTCAGGCGCGGTATCCCGGCAAAATCACGATTGCAGAGGACCTGCAGAACAGCCCGGCTCTTACCTTGGATAAAGCCGCTGGTGGCGCCCACTTCAGCAGCCAGTGGGATGCCGGTTTCGTGCACCCTGTCCGGGCAGCCCTGGTGGCAATAGAAGATGCCCATCGCTCCATGGCCAGTGTGCGGGATGCCCTGCTGAACCAGTACAATCAGGATGCATTCCAGCGCGTGATTTATACAGAGTCACACGATGAAGTGGCGAACGGCAAGCAGCGGCTGGTCTCTGAAATCGAAGCCAGCGAGCAGCCCGGACGTTATGCCATCAAACGCTCCTGTCTGGGGGCGGCACTGGCACTGACGGCGCCGGGCATTCCCATGCTGTTTCAAGGGCAGGAATTTTTGCGTGACCAATGGTTTCGCGATGACCGCCCCATAGATTGGCAACGCTCAGAACAATATGCCGGTATTACCCGCCTGTATCGCGACCTGATTCACCTGCGGCTGAATCTGGCAGGGCATTCGGCCGGCCTCTGCGGCCAGCATGCTGCGGTCTATCACCTCAATGAACAGGACAAACTGATTGCCATGCATCGCTGGAATGAACGCGGTGCCAGGGATGATGTGATTGTATTATTCAATTTTGCCGAAGGGCGTAAAGAGGGCTATAGCATCGGTTTCCCACAAGCCGGTGAGTGGAAATTACGCTTTAACAGCGACGCCACTTTGTATCACGACCAGATGGACGAAACGCCTTCTGGCAATATTACCGCCGTGGAAGAGCCTCGCGATGGTTATGCTTTTTCTGCCGCTGTGACCATAGGCGCTTATGCCTGCCTTGTTTATACGCAGGAAAAATAAACATCCTTATTCAAGACAATCTCCCGTTGGCATACAAGGGGGGAATAGGCTTCCAAAGCCAGGGGCTAACAGTCCTTATTGAACAAACCTGTTTAACATCGCGATCGAGTCAGCGCCTGTTTTCCACGCATCCTGACGCAGTCAGCATATATTTCCGTTGCAGCCTGGCCTCTTCACAGTTAACCAGGATTAGCACTTGCCTTCGCTACTTCTGTCGTGTCTGCCACCTCACCCCCGCTCAACGTCTTGACCACTGGCCCATCGGCATCGGGCGACGCCCACGAAAAATCTGTCGGTACATTCGCAGAAACCAGCAGAAACAGCGTGCCGACAAGAATGCCGGTGGCAATCGTGACCAGGCTCATGTCGTCACCGTCAAGAGCAGGGATGGTTGAAATATGCGTGTGATGCATCGTGATCCTCCCGTTAGACGACCGGATACGCTTGAGCGCTAGATTCCGCCCGTAAGCATCAGAATAATCAGGACAAGCAGGATAAGGCCGAGACCACCGCTAGGGTAATAGCCCCATTTAGCACTGTGTGGCCAGGTGGGCAAGGCGCCGATTAAAGCCAGGATCAAGATAATAATCAGAACAGTATGCAACATGACACTCTCCTAAATCCAGCACTGATTGGACCGGGCACCTGAGGACCCGGTATTGAGCACTTATCATGCTGTCGACAGCTTGTTTTCTCCATACCATTACGGCTGAATATACCGTAGGAATCTTCGGACATCACGGGTGTCAGGCCCAAAATGGCGCCGTCATTCACATGCCATTGACTCCCCTATCATGACCTTTAGCTGTTTCCTGTCTATTTCGCCATTGCCGTTATAGAGCTGGCTGGCCAATTGCTTTTTACGCATCGAAAATACCGCAGCCAGGGCTTTGGCATCCTGAATATCCTGCGGGATCAGGCCAGGCATGCAGGCCTGCTCATTTTGAATATGCTGATGCAGGCATTCTGCCAGCATATTCACGCTGGCATCATACGAAGCATCTGCAGGCTCCATGCAGACTATCTGCCCTATCAGATCCTTGATGCGATCATGCTCGGCCAAAGCCGTGCCTGAGGAGGCCCGCATCGGTGAAATATCGGAATAAATGAGCTCTTCTTCGGCCAGCAGGTGAGCAACCAGTTCCGTACAGATCTTGCTGGCAAGCTGTACTTTCCATTTCATGTTTTTCTTCCTGGCCACCAGTTCAAAACGCTTGAAAAGCTTTTTTATGTTTGCCTGGTCATGCTCCAGCACCGATGGCAGATCGGCACTGATGTTAACTGCAGGTAAACAACCTGGTAATGAGGGGACGGTTTGCATCTTTTTCTCCTAAATTGGTGCAGTCATTCCGAGGACTGATTTTCAGGAGAGATCATGAAGCCTTGCCATCCTTTCATCCATGCGAAGCTTGCTGAATTTAATGTCAGAGATGTCGTACGTCGCAGTGTGTGTCAGCGCGGATTGGTTTTCTGACATCTTTTTCAGCCAGCAGCCTCTATTGCAGCGATGGGCCACCAACTACCATGGGCGCATGAATGCATGGGAATGCACTTTTCCATGCATTCTTTTTTTCATTGAGGAGAACGATTATGGAATTGGAAACACATGCAGCAACAACGCATTCTGGCAATGACCATGCTGGTACCGGTCATTCGAATACCAGCCAGCCATCCAGGGATCACCGCGAACTGGACCCGCCATCCCAGCATCAGGCCTCGCAACCCGGTTCGGAAGCTCAAATGGAACCGCGGCCGCAGTATATAGACCCCGATTACAAGGCGGCGGGAAAACTGCAAGGCCAGGTGGCATTGATTACCGGTGGTGACAGCGGCATCGGGCGCGCCGTGGCCATTCATTTTGCGGCTGAAGGCGCGGATGTCGTGATCGGTTATCTGGGTGATCAGGAAAAACAAGATGCTGACAAAACCATTGAACTGGTCACGGCGCAAGGCAGGAAAGGCATTGCCATCCAGGGAGATGTCGGCAGTGAAGCATTTTGTCAGTCGCTGGTAGAAACAACCGTGGAGACATTCGGCAAACTGGATATCCTGGTCAATAATGCCGCTCAGCAATATCCGCAGGAAACCCTGGAACAGATTGACCAGGCGCAACTGGAACACACCTTCCGCACCAATCTGTTTTCCATGTTTTACCTGGCCAAGGCAGCGCTGAGACATCTGAAAGCAGGTGCACGCATCATCAACACTGCCTCCGTCACCGCTTATAAAGGCAACAAGGGGCTGGTCGACTATTCGGCAACCAAAGGTGCCATAGTCTCATTTACCCGGTCGCTCGCGCAGCAACTGGCCGAGCGGAAAATCTATGTCAACGCGGTGGCTCCCGGCCCGATCTGGACGCCGCTGATTACTGCCAGCTTTTCTGCAGACAAGGTCGATACGTTCGGCAAGGACGTGTTATTGAAGCGCCCTGGCCAGCCCAGCGAAGTTGCTCCCGCGTATGTTTTCCTGGCATCCAACGATGCTTCGTATATCACCGGCCAGGTGATACATCCCAATGGCGGCACCGTGGTCAATGGTTAAGGTACAAGGTTAATGCTGCCCACGGTTGAATCAAATGATAAAAAAGCCGGCTGACCAGGTCAGCCGGCTTTGCCTTGGCGTCTCTAAACAATTTTAATCATTAATTTTTAATCATCCGAGTTCACTTTGGCGTCTATTCTTTTCGCCTCTTCCAGATGCTTTTTCAATACCGGTAACGTATCCGCCGCAAACTTTTTGATATCGGCATCTTCCGCATCCTCAGCCGCGTCTTCAAACAGTTTTACCGCCTGCTCATGCGCGGCGACACCGATATGCGTGGCATAGCTTTTATCAAACTTGGCGCCATCCCTCATTTCCAGGTACTTCAATTTGGCCTGCTGGACAAGGCTGGGCTCTTTGGGCAATTCCACATTGCGTCTGGTCGCTAAATCCTTGAGCTTCAGCGCAGCCTGCGCATGATCGTCGGTCATCATTCTGGCAAAGCGCTGGATATCTGCGTCTTTGGATTTGCCGAGTGCCAGTTTGCTGCCTTCAATCTCGAAATTGCCAGCCTCTGCCGCATTCTTCAGAAAGCGCTTATCCGACATGGAAATATCCCTGGCATGGGCGGGCAGGTTGATACAGATAAGTCCCACTACAGCGGCCCACACTATTAAACGGTTCAAGCGTCGCATTCCGGTCTCCTCTTGCCTTAATCATCAGTTAAATATCCCAATGTAGTCAGGTCATCAAAAATCAGACATAGGAAAACTGCTGATTATTCTGTCAGACGAAAATGCACCGTCCGCACAGGGTTAATGTATTTCCTACACTGTTTTAGGCGATGTGCCGATAATCCCATGGCGTCGCAGACGCTATCTTTGACTCCATTGCATTGCAATCCTTTCTCATGTGTGTTCATCGGGAGGCGCATGTTTGCCAATTCACACTATGTCATCCTGCTGGGGTTAGGCGTCGGCATCCCCACACTGCTGTTTCTGTTCCTTGCTTTTCGTGCCGGGCATTTCGATGAGCTGGATCAAGTGTCCTATTTCATTTTCGATGAGGAAGATCTCCGCTACATCCGCCCCTGGGAATCCCATACGCAAAAAAAAGAACGCATACACCGGCATGGACCGGCACTTAACTCACCTCTGGAGTGGACCAAATGGCTGTAAATCCGCCTTCTTCCGGCAACGCAATCTCCCGTAACATACATGCAGACAATGTGGTCGACCACAGCCAGATCGGCGTCAGCGTGGCGGAAACCGCCATGATTGACCGTTCGACACGCACACCGGTGCTGATCTGCTTTTTCCTGGCGATTTTCTGGCTGTTAACAGGAACCGTTCTGGGCGATATCAGCAGCTTTAAATTTGACTATCCGGACTTTCTGACGGCACAACCCTACCTGACATTTGGGCGGCTGCGTCCGGCCCATCTGAATGTCATGGTCTACGGCTGGGCATCCACCGCCATGTTCGGAGTGTCATTATGGCTGATGCCCCGGCTGTGCAGAGTGGAGCTGAAGCTGGCAAAGCTGGCTGTCACCGGCATTATGTTATGGACGCTGGGTGTGGCCTGCGGCCTGTGGCTGCTGTTGACCGGCGTCAGTGACGGCCTGGAATGGCTGGAGTTTGACCACCGTACGGCAGACCCGCTGATGGCGATTGGTGCCGCACTGGTAGGCATTTCAGTATGGCAGACACTGCTGACCAGAAGAGTTCATCATCTGTACGTTTCCGTCTGGTATGTAGCCTCCTCCTTCCCATGGTTTCTGGTGATTTTTACAGCGGGTAATTTACCCATCTATACCGGGGTGGAGTCTGCTGCCGTCAACTGGTTTTTTGCCCATAATGCACTGGGGCTGTGGTTAACCACCATCAACCTCGGGCTGATTTATTACCTGATGCCTAAAATCATAGGCCGGCCGGTGTACTCTTACTGGCTATCTCTGATCGGATTCTGGGGGCTGGCGCTGTTTTACGCCTTAAATGGCATGCACCACCTGATAGGCGGCCCGCTGCCTTCCTGGATGATTGCCACCTCCATTACCGCCAGCATCATGATGGTGGTGCCGGTCGTTGCCGTGGGTATCAACCAGCATATGACCATCGTGGGCCGGTTTGGCGCCATGCGCTACTCGCCAGCCCTGACCCTGCTGGTGCTGGCGGCCATGTCTTACACTGCCGTGTCCCTGCAAGGGATATTGACGGCACTGGTCAGCGTCAACCGCGTCACGCATTTCACCCACTGGACCATTGCCCACTCGCATCTCGGCCTGTACATGTTCGTGACGCTGTCACTGTTCGGGGGCATGTATTACATCCTGCCCAGAATGATTGGCAGGGAATGGCCCAGCCGTAACCTGATCCGCGCTCATATTCTGCTGGTCGGTGCCGGCATGGTGATGTACGTGGTGGTCATGGGCATAGGCGGCGTGCTACAGGGTTTGCAGTTGCTGGAACCCGGCAGTTCGTTTGAAGCCTCGGTCGTCGTTACCCGGCCATGGCTATGGTTGCGCAGCCTGTCCGGGCTCATTATCTCGGTTGGTCACGTGCTGTTTGTCATCCATATCATCTGGTTATGGCGCTTGCGCAAGCAGCCACGGCAGGAGCAACCACCCTTCTTCTATGTGCGGCCCATCCTGGTCAAAGATGCAGGGAGATAATGCATGACCCGTGTTTATATTTTACTGATGGGCGCATTGACTACCGTGATTTTTGCCTTAATGATACTGGTTATTCTGCCCCGCAGCATGTTGTCCCGGGTGCAGGCACCGGAGGGGTTGAAACCGCTGACAGCTTTTGAAATGAAGGGACGCCAGATCTATATCCAGAACGGCTGTGTTTACTGTCACTCGCAACAGGTCAGAGATGCCAATTTCACCAGTGACGTGGCCCAAGGCATGGGTACCCGGCCGTCGGTGCCGGCAGATTATGCTTATGACAAGCCACATCTGCTGGGCACCATGCGCACTGGTCCGGATTTGTTCAACATCGGCAGCCGGCTGCCTGACCGCAAATGGCAATTGCTGCATTTATATCAGCCCAGGGCGCTTGTGCCCTGGTCATTGATGCCTGCTTTTCCATTTTTATTTCAGCACAAGCAGAAACCTGACCCTGATGATGAAGTGATAGACGTGCCCAAGCCGTACGCACCATCTTCAGGTGTCATTGTGGCAACCGAGGATGCAAAGGCACTGGTGGCTTACCTGTTATCCCTGCGCCATGACTATCCGGTGGCCGCTACCGGGAATGAGAGGGAAACTGATGAGTGAACAACGCCGCCCTGAAAGCAATCAGGAGCCTTTGGCAAACGAAGTGTCCGAACTGGGATTGCATGACAAGGAAATGCGGGAGATTGCCGAACCCTATGAGGCTTTGGTGACCGGCCCCAAATGGTTTTATCTGTTTATTGTATTCAGCGCCATTATTGCGGCTTTCTACCTGGGCAGGCATATGGGGCAACTGGACGTGACCGCTCACATCGGTTTTCTTGCGCAACATCCGCCTGCTGACACGAAAAACGGTACAGCCAGCCCACAGGTATCTGGCGAAGCATTGTTCACCAGCAAATGTGTCAGCTGCCATCAGGCAGACGGAAAAGGTATACCTGGCGTGTTCCCGCCCCTGGATCAGTCAGAATATGTCATCGGTCCGCCAGACCGGCTTATCAGCATAGTGCTGAGAGGACTGACAGGCCCGATAGAAGTGGAAGGAAATACCTTTAACGGCCTGATGCCTGCCTGGGCAGGCCAGATGAATGACGCAGGAATCGCAGCGGTCATCACTCATATCCGGCAAAAACTGGGATCCAACCATGCCGAAGCAATTGAACCTGACGCCGTGGCAAACATCCGCCAGGCCACCGAGGGCCGGGATCAGCCATGGACATTTGAAGAACTGAAGGCGGCCTATCCATGAATATGCCTGTTTCCCCAGCATCCGTACCAGCTTCTTTTACCGTGTCTGCGTTTTTTACGCAGGAAAAAGCCATTGATACCGCGATTACAGCCTGCCTGCACAGAGGCATTCCGCGTGACCTGATTGATGTGGCAGTTTCCCCCGGGGCTGCCGCAAAATTTTACCCGGGCGCGGCGGGGCCCAATCGTGACAGCTGGTTTTCCTGGGCCGGACGCGGGGCACTGACCGGTTTGCTACTGTCCTCGGCGCTCGCGTTAATCATATTGTTTTTCTCTGGCTACGAAACCTCCAGGCCTATGGCCATCATTCAGCTGTTAGGGCCGGACCTGGGCGTACTGATAGGTGCTGCACTTGGCGCATTGTACGGCTGGCTCAAACCCGGTGACCTTAAGCGCCAAATGCAGCGGGCGCTGGACCGCAGTGACGCTGCGCTGGTTCTGGTGCATTTGCAGCCTGCCCACGCAGCGGATGAGGTAAAAAGCATTTTCCGGCAGTATGGCGGAGAATTTGTAGTAGTGGAAAAGGATAACCCTAGCGCGGTGGGAGCTGAGTGAGCAGTGCGGCTGCAAACAGCAGCAGCACTGCAAAGAAGAACTCCATGCCGACAATATCATCGTAACGCCGGCCATTGAATAACTCGCGGCGAAGTAACTGCCGTAACCGCCAGGCACACAAGCAAACAGCGAGAACCAGCACGGCTTTGACTCCCGCCACCGACCAATACACGGGATGCAAGCGGCTTTCCACCAGAAAAGCGCTTAATAATCTCAGTCCGCCCGTGGCGAGGCCGACCAGAAAAACAGGCAGGATAAAATTGGAAAATGCCACCAGCGCAGATCGCCTGGCTTGCCAGAATGCGCTGTATCTTGCCAGGATGATGCAGACCAGCCCACCCATCCATAACAGCATGCAAAACTGGTGCACCATATCCAGCAGAAAAGGCAATGCTGCCAGCCCGCTCTCTGCGGCATGACTGTTATATGCCAGACAGGCAATCAGGCCGACAATGTTCAGGAACATGCCTTTCTTGCAAGTAGCACTCCAGGATGTCAGCAGTAACAGGCCGCTGAAAATGATCCAGCAGCGGCCATATCCGGTTTGGAAAAGCAAGGGTGCCAGTAATTGCCATTGCAGTGGCGCATTGTCCAGATCATAGGGGTCAGACAGCTGGAAAAAAGTGCTATTCAGGCTGAGTGCTACGCCGGCCAGCCCTATCATGATGGCAGCGCGAACGAGCCGTTTCAAACAGGGGATAGGCCGGCTGAAACAATGCTTCCAGAGAAACAACCCGGCCAGTATCGCAACCGCCATCAGCGCAAACGCCCGGCCCAGCGTTCCATCCAGCAAATGGGGAGACAGTAATTGCGTCATGTTTACTGCAGTTCGAAGTCAAACTGGCCATGCTGCAAATGCCCGTCGCTGGAAAGCACACGCCAGCGGACACGGTATTTGGCAGGCGCCAGCACCGGCAGGGTTGCCGTCATCTCCTGATTTGTGACTGTTGCCTGCAGGGCCGTCCAGTCGGATTGCTGACCTGTTGCGCGACCCAGTTTGGCCAGTTCCATATAACTGAATTTGTTCTCCACAGGCGCCGAGAAATTCAGCCTGACTTGTGTCGGGGCCTGGGTCAATACCTGCTTGCTGGCAGGCTCGGAAGATACCAGCCTGGTGTGACATTGCCCGGCATAAGGAAAGAAAATGAAAAAGCAGCTTGCGAAAGCAAGCAACCATGATTTAACCGGCATATATCCACTACTCAATAAGTTCAAAAACCAATGCGTGCATCTTGTGCACGCTCAGGAGACCTGGGAACCATATCGTCTGGTCCGGTCTGTCTGTTCATTCAATCACCCGACGGGATTTAGCCCGTCGGGTTGTCATCATCATGAACTAGCCGCTCTTGTGACTTTGACGGCCAGCCTTGGCATGCTGCTCGCTGCTGCCGCCACGTGTCCCTGAGCCCTGGTTGCTGCCCTGGTTTTTGTGGCTTTGGCTGCCTGCTTTTGCATGTTGCTCACTGGTACCGCCACGCATGCTGTTTTGACTTGAAGCCATGACTTTCTCCTTTAATTTCAGACCATCGTCACATTGCACCGACGCATCCGAAAATTGATTGAAGTAGTAAAGCAATGTGTGGTGCCAGATTAAGGACTATCGCGATTACAGGTTATCCGAACATGACTGAATGCGTCGTCAGAATTTCTGTAAGTCCAACAAGCCGGGGAAATATCATGACTGAGCTGTTCTCGCGCAAGGAGAAGCACGGCTCAGCCGCTGGCAGCCAAATCCTTAGGCAGGTTTTTAATGCTTTCTGGCGCATCTCTCGCAAACAAACCGCTATACTTAGCGCTTCATCATGCCTCCGCTGTTACGTATAACCCGGCATTGATGGTGAACAAAGGATATGCACATGCATCAGAAAGAATTTATTGCCAAGGATAATCAATCCTATCTTATCCGCCTGAATGACACTGGCGAGGAAATTTCCGTGTTACAAGGCAGCGAACCAGCAGGCGTTATTGACCTGAAACGGGTAAGAATGCCCAGCGGTACCGAGTATTACCTGATCACGGTACTGGACCTGGAAAAGTGCAAACGGAAAGGCATAGGCGAAGCTGCATTGCGTTTTCACAAAGAAATATTCAAGCGCCCGCTGACTGCCAACGGTGATGTGCGTGAAGGCAGGCGCTCCAGCGAAAGTCAGGTCACCAGGGAGGGCATCATGTTCATACAGAAAATGCGCATGAAAGAAGTGATTGCTCCCGAAGACTTTCATAACGCGTTCAGCGAAGACGAATAGGGCCTGTTTTTGCGATATACAGCTATCCGGGGTATGATTTCCCTCCGTACCCCTCCGGATTCTGCACTGAGCAGGTGCAAACCCAGCCAGTGGACAGGCAGGTGGTACATACCATTAAAACCTGGCTGATTTTCGGGCATTGTGCTACATTAAATTACAAGTAGTGATAAAAATACTGGATTAAATGGATGAGAGCGGTTTTATCCAAGAACGCATGGAATAAATGCGGCGGGGTTATTCAAACGCAACACCTCTGTCTAAAATACTCTCCCCGGCGGGAGCGCGGATTTATGGAAATTGGCAAAGTAAACCTTATCCTCATCGCGCTGATCGGGGTGATCCTATTTACGCTTTTGCTACAAGACCACCCTCATCCTGAAGAGGCCGACCAGCCTTTGCATACTCAATCAGAGCCTGAGAGCATGCCCAGCCTGCCGGAAAAAGTGTCAGCAACCCAGCCCGAGCCAGAGGCCGAGTCTGCTCCGCCTGAACCAGAGCCGATACCAGAAAAACATCAAAAGAATGACAAAGCCAAAGCAGCTGCAGGATCTCCACATCCGGCGCCTGCTGCCGGCGAGCAAAATCACTCCGCCGGCGCAGTGACTGAAACGCATACAATTCAGCCCTCATCATCGCAGGCAGACACGCCAAGACACACCATGATATTCAGTATCTGGAGCGTATCCGAGTTAAGGCTCAGAAGCGCTTATACGCAGGTGATGAACGACAGTTCGATTAGCCCTGCCCAACAGCAGGCTGCCAAAAAAGACTATCTGGATTTCGTGAATAGAAGAACACAGAAATGTGGCGAACTTGATAATAAATTTGCCAGTAACATCAACACCATAGAAAAACTGACGTTTGATGAAAAAAGTGTGAAAACCCTGGAATGCCACACCTCGGAAAATATCACTGAACTGGACAGGCTGAATGCGGTGGCCATGCACCACCATTAACCTGGCGCCAGCCCTCTGACTGCGCCTGAATGCCGGCCAGCATTCAATCTCCCATGCCAAAGTACCCGATCTGACTGCTGCAGGAGCGCTTACACTCTTCAGGATATCTTCGCGCTCCCGGCAATCCCGGTTTCTATGATCCGCATGCAGGTGACAGCGGATAACCATTAGTCAAACCGTCCCCTTGGCGTAGGCCCACTGACTGACCGTAGGTTGATTCTTACCGGCAATCAGGCAAACAGCCTATACTCAATGCTGGCCTGCTCTTCTATGATTTTTTCACCTTTAATAAAATCAGGGGATAGACTTATGCTTTACTATGCATTGCTTTTTCTGGTGATATCTTTCATTGCAGGAATACTGGGCTTCCGTGGCATTGAATCAGGTGCCGCCACTATTTCAAAAGTATTTTTCTTTATCTTTCTGTTAATGGCCATCGGTATTGCCATTGCAGCTATTCTGGGCATCAGCCTGATTGCCTGATTCAAACCTGCCGCTAATTGTAGTACATTGACGACTTGCCCGGGCCAGGCGCCAGAGCAAGCCGTCATGCCTGATGACCATTCTTGAGTATTTACCTGTAGAGATTCACCATGTCTTACCTTGACGATCCACGTGTCTATTTCGCTGCCGAGCGGACCTTGCTGGCCTGGCAACGCACGGCGATTGCCCTGATGGGCTTCGGTTTTGTTATTGAACGCTTTGGCCTGTTTATCAGACTGATGACTCATGATAGCCCGCTACCGGATAGTCAAAGTAGCTTGTCCTTGTACATAGGCGTCGGCTTTATCCTGATCGGCGCAGTCACTTCGCTGCTGGCTGCGTTTCAGTTCATCTCCTTCTGCCAGACACTGGATGCCCGGGAAAAACCTCGCGGCTACCTGTACTGGTTGCCAGCTGCCGTCAATATCTTTGTAGGTCTGTCAGCAATCGCCCTGAGTGTGTGGCTGATGCTGTCACGCTAGGTACTTAAATACTTTAGGTACTCATCCGCACCAAACCAGCCGGAGACCGGATTATTTATTTGGCAGCTTCCGCCTGGGCAGGTGGCTGCGCGATCTTGACCGGATCACCTTCCCCCACCCCATCCGGCGGGTTCTCGATCACATTATCCGTCGCAGACAAGCCGGACTGGATTTCCAGCGTTCTGCCCAGGTCACGCGCAATGGTTACGGTTTTCAGCGACACCTTGTGGTCGGCATTCACCGTGGCAACCTTGAGCCCATGCTGGTCAAAAATCAGCGCACTGGCCGGAATGCTTAAAATACCGGTTTTATCGTTGACCTGCAGGCTCACATTGGCAAAGCCGCCCGGCAGGAATTTGCCACCTGCGTTATCGACCAGCAATTGCACCAGGGTCGTACCGGAGGAAGCATTGATCGCGCCAGAGGTAGACTGGATAGTCGCCTCATAGCGGCCATCGGCATATTCAGGAACGGTAAATGTTGCTTTGCCGCCTGGTTTGATATGGCTGACATAATTCTGCGGCACATTGATGTATAAGCGCAATTTCCGCGTATCCGAGATTTCAAACAAAGGCTGGGCCGCACTGCCACCTGCATTAATCAGGGCACCGGTATCGGTGTTGCGCGCTGTCACTGAGCCATCAAACGGCGCCAGGATGCGGGAGAAGCTTTTCAGTGCCTGCAAGCGGTTGACATTGGCTTCCGCCGCTTTCACAATCGCCTGCTTGCTCTGGTAGTCACCTATTTTTTCATCCACTTCCTGACGGGCAATTGACCTGGTTTTCAGCATATCCTGCCAGCGATTGGCCGTGGTTTCCGCCAGGCTGACATTGGCCTGGGCACTGGCCAGGTCGGCTTTGGCCTGTAGCAGCTCCTGATCCAGGTCAGGCGTTTCCACCTCGGCCAGCAACTGGCCGGCTTTCACGGCACCGCCGATATCCACTTTCCAGTTTTTCAGGTAGCCGTTAACACGCGCATAAATGGGCGCACGGGCATACGCTTCAAAACGTCCGGGCAGGATCAGCTGGTTACCTTCTGCCGCACCATCGGGATGGCGGACACTCACGGTCGGCACGGCCTGCTGATCTGTCCAGTCTTTCAATCTGGCATTGTGGCTGGCGCGCGTGTTGATCCCGACAATCACAACAGCAATGGCGATCAGCGCAGCAAGTATGCCGCTCACCTTCAGGGAGCGGGAAGGACGTGGGGAATGATTAGTCATGTGTATCTCCTGTAGAAACGCTGACAGGCTGAGGATAGGATTTTTTGTGGATAGCGCTGAACACTACCGGCACAAACAGCAAGGTGGCGACCGTGGCAAAGATCAGGCCGCCAATCACGGCACGGCCCAGCGGGGCATTCTGTTCACCGCCCTCGCCCAGGCCCAGCGCCATGGGTGTCATACCGATCACCATGGCCAGCGCGGTCATCAATACCGGGCGGAACCGCACGAAACCGGCATCAATCGCCACTGCCGTGGCATCTTTCAGTTCGGCCAGCCGTTCACGTGCAAAGCTGATCACCAGCACGCTGTTGGCAGTGGCTACCCCCATGCACATAATGGCGCCGGTCAGGGCCGGCACGGACAATGGCGTATAGGTGACGAACAGCATCCAGACAATGCCCGCCAGCGCCGCCGGCAAGGCAGTAATAATCACGAACGGATCGCTCCAGGATTGCAGGTTGACCACAATCAGCAGGTAAACCAGCACAATCGCACCCAGCAGGCCAAAGAACAGGCCGGTAAATGCACGGTCCATGGTCGCCGCCTGTCCCATCATCACCACTTTGGATGCCTTGGGCACCTGATCCTGGGTTTCCTCCAGGATCTTGCGGATATCCCTGGCCACTGCACCCAGATCCCTGCCCTGGGTACTGGCATGAACCTGGACCATGGGCTGGATATCATACTGGCTGACCACAGCATTACCGACATTGCGTTCAAAAGTGGCCAGGCCACCCAGTGTCTGTATCTGGCCATCACTGCCACTGATGGGCAAATTGGCCAGCGCATTCAGGCTGTCCACCTGATATTGCGGGGTCTGTAATACGATGGGATACGTCACGCCATTGGCCGGATTCAGCCAGTAAGTCGGTGATACCTGCGAGCTGCCAGCCATGTTAATCACCATGCTGTTGGAAACATCCCGGGTACTGATACCGATCTCCTGGGCGCGGGTTTTATCCAGCGTGATATCAAAAGCCGGCCGGTTGAGCGACTGCTGTATGCGTGCATCCACCACGCCCGGAACGTTGCGGATCCGGGCCAGCAGGTGATTGGCATAAGCAAAGCTTTCCGTCAGCTTGCCACCGCGAATCTGCACGTCTATCGGTGCCGGAGAACCAAAGTTCAATATCTGGCTGACAATATCTGCCGGCGGAAACGAGAATGTGGTATCGGGAAACTGCCTTGGCAACACTTCCCGCAATTTGCGCACATATTCCGCAGTCGGCGCATGCCCTTCCCTGAGTGCAATCTGGATATCCCCATCCTGCGAACCTATCGTCCCGGTGTTGTTATACGTCGTGTTGATACTGCTGATAGGCATGCCGATATTGTCGACTATCGTCAGGATCTCATGCTCAGGAATGACTTTTTTGATGGCAGACTGGATATTGGCAAACCGGCTGGCCGTGTCTTCAATCCTGGTTCCTACAGGTACCCGTGCATGCATCAGGATCTGCCCGCTATCCACTGCCGGGAAAAAATTGCTTCCCAGCATGGGTACCAGCAGGAAGGAGAGCAGGACAATAGCCATGAAACCGGTCATAAACACACGGCTGTGGCTGACTGCCAGGACCAGGAGATCCTTGTAGGCTTTGCGGATGCGCTCGAAGCGGCGCTCAAACCCCTGCTGGAAACGCACCAGCGGATTACGGCTGGCAGGCGCATGTGCTTCTCCCGCCACATGTGGCTTGAGCAGGTAATTGGCCATGGTCGGTACCAGCGAACGCGACAGGATAAACGAGCTGGCCATGGCAAACATCACTGCTTCCGCCATCGGCACGAACAGGAAACGTGACACCCCTTCCAGGAAAAACATCGGGATAAACACGATACAGATACATAACAGCGACACAAAGGCCGGCGTCACAATCTGTGCGGCACCATCCAGGATAGCCTGCTCCACCGGCTTGCCCTGTTCCAGGTGCCAGTTGATATTTTCAATCGTCACCGTGGCCTCATCCACCAGCAAACCGACCGCCAGCGCCAGCCCGCCCAACGTCATGATATTCAGCGTTTCGCCTATCGCCGACAAACCGATAATCGCGCCCAGCACCGACAGCGGGATGGAGGTTGCAATAATCAGCGAAGAACGCCAGCTGCCGAGAAACAGCAGAATCATCAGGCTGGTCAGGATCGCCGCCAGCACACCTTCGAATACCACGCCATGAATCGCAGCACGTACAAACAGCGACTGGTCATTAATCGGGGTAGCCACCAGCGTTTCCGGCAAGCTGGGCTTGATCTCTTCCAGCTTGTCCTTGATGCCTTCGACAATGGCCAGCGTGGAAATCGCACCGTTCTTTAAAATCGTCATCAGGACAGAACGGTTGCCATCCACATGCACAATGTTGGTTTGCGGTGAATTACCGTCACGCACATTTGCCACATCCCTGATATAGACCGTCGCACCATCGACCACCTTGACCGGGATATTGGCCAGCTCCTCAATGTCCGCTGCAGCATTGTTGAGGCTCAATGTGTATTCAATGCTACCGATTTTCTGCGTACCCACCGGCACAATCATGTTATGTGCCGCCAGCGCACTGGAAATATCCTGTGCCGACAATCCGCGTGCCTGCAATGCCGCCGGATTCAGGTCAATCTGGATCTGCCGGCTTTTGCCGCCATAAGGATAAGGGATACCTGCACCCGGGACCGTCACCAGCCGGATACGCACGGCATTCATCCCCAGATCCGCCAGATTCTGCTCGGTCAGTCCTTTGCCTGAAAGCGCCACCTGCAGGATAGGCACGGTAGACGCGTTATAGTTAAGGATCAGCGGCGGTGTGGTGCCGGGAGGCATTTGCCGCGTCGCGGTCTGCGAAATGGCTGCCACCTGCGCATTGGCCGTGGCAATGCTGACGCCGGGATGGAAAAAGATTTTGACTACGGCAAAGCCGACATAGGTACTGGCTTCGATATGCTCAATATCATTCACCGTGGTAGTCAGGCTGCGCTCATACAAGGTGGTGATACGCCCGGCCATATCATCCGGAGGCAGGCCGGCGTATTGCCAGGCCACCGCCACGATGGGAATGCGGATTTCAGGAAAAATATCGACCGGGCTACGCAGCGCCGACAATGTCCCGACAATCAAAATCAACAGCGCCATGACTATAAAGGTATATGGTCGCTTGAGGGCAATGCCGACAATATTAAACATGCTTTTCCTTTTCCGGCATTGCAATCACATACCCGGCATCCCGCCAGGCATCAATACCACCACTCAGGGGCCGGATATTACGATAGCCCCGGTTAATCAACTGTTTGGCGACCTTGGCTGCAGTCACCTCGTTCGGGCAAGAGCAATACAGCACCACGGGCGCCTCCTGGTCAATATCCAGCGCCATGCTGCCGGCCTCCTCCAGTGTCACAAACTTCGCACCCGGAATCCAGCCGTCATCCACCAGATGCGCCGCCCGCGTATCCAGAATCACCGGCGGCATACCCTGGCTGATCAGGTCATTGAGTTCTTCGACACTGATGCGTGCCATGCGCAGGCTTTTGATAAAACGCTGCCTGTCCCACCATTTGGAAGCAATAAACGCCGCCAGAAAAAACAGCACCAGCAAGGTACCCCACTTGCCCATTTCCACCAGGGTCAGCATGAGCTGGTCTATGGCAGAACTGAACAGATAGCCCAGCCACAGCGCAGACCCGGCCCATAATGCCGCGCCCAGACCATCCATCAACACGAATACCCAGTAACGTGTGCCGGAAGCACCGGCCAAGGCGCTGGAAATGGAGGCGAAGCCGGGAATAAATTTACAGACCAGTAAGGCCGGCGGACCGAATTTCAGGTACAGCGCCTCGGTCTGGCGAACGCAGGTGTCCGGGGAAAGGGAAATCTTGCACAACTTACCCAGTACTTTTTTACCGTATTTGCGACCAGCCATATACCAGACAGTATCCGCCAGCAACGCGGAGAACGCTGCCACCGCCAGTAACAGGCCAAACGGATACTGACCATTGCCAATCAGCACACCTGCCAGCAGCAGCGTAGGATAAGCCGGCAAAGGCAGGCCGAGTTGCTCCAGCAGCACATTGGCAAACACGAAAATCAGGCCAAATTGTTCAATTAATGCCAGAACGGTACTCATTACTCAAATATATAGATGCCGCTGTATCAGCGAGCAGCACTACCATTAACTTGGGGGAGGCGGTCAATATACAGGACTTTGTCGACATGCAAACCTTATATACGTTAATTTACCTGAAAAACCTTACAGCGCTATTACGCAGGCTTGTTTCCATTATCCTCAACCTGGTGGCGAACAATCACCGAGCAGGTCATCCCGGCCACCAGCGGCAGATTGGGCGGGATTTCGTCCAGATGTATTCTGACCGGAATACGCTGTGCCAGCCGGACCCAGTTAAAGGTCGGATTGACATTGGCCAGCAGACGGATATCGGTTGGATTGTCGCGGTCAGTAATCCCGTGTGCAATACTTTCCACATGCCCCTTGAGTTTGGCATGACTGCCCAATAACTGCACTTCTGCTTCATCGCCAATGCGGATCAGATTCAGTTTGTGCTCTTCGAAATAGCCATAGACCCAGAAAGAATGCTGGTCTATCACTGCCAGTTTGGCGGCACCGACCTGGGCAAAATCCCCGGGACGCACCAGCAGGTTGGATACCCAGCCATCGACCGGCGAACGCACCACGGTACGCTCCAGATCCAGTTTGATTTTTTCCACCTGGGCCGCGGCAGCCTCATATTCGGCTTTGGCTGCCAGCGCGGAAAGATCGGTATCTTCCCGGTTTTCGCGTGAAATCACTTCATCATCCAGATGGGCACGGCGCACGGATTGCTGTTTCTTCATTTCCCAGAGGGATTTCCTTTGTGCCGTGATGGCCATGGCTTCGGCCAGTGCATGCTGGTAATGCATGGTGTCTATGCGGAACAGCACGTCACCTTTATGCACATACTGGTTATCACGTACTGTCACCTCCGTCACCAGGCCGGCCACATCCGGCGCAATATTCACCACATCAGCCCGTACCCGCCCATCCCGTGTCCACGGATAATCGGTATAACGCACCCATAACTTGTATGCCAGCAGGACGGCAACGACGACAATCGCCAGTGTAATACCCACCCGCAGCGTGCTTTTTGCTGCCCTAAACCAGATGCGTTGCGTCTGCATAACCATCTCTCAATACACCATTAAACCAAACAAGGAAAACACCCCGAAAAACAGAGCCACCCGGAACAGGGCCGGATACCAGACCAGGCTGTAGATCGACCAGGTTGCCAGCCACTTATCCACCACCCAGATCACCAGCGCTGCCAGCAGAAATGCCAGAAATAAAGCCGGCACATGCGCATCCAGAAATGTCACTTCCCGGGAAATCAACTCATGCGGCATGCACGATCTCCTTCATCACAAGCTGATGCTGGTCGAGCGGCACCTCTGCCTGAACCACCAGCCGGATAAAATGCAACTGGGCCGTTAACTTTCCTGCCTGTGTATCAGATAACAGATAGGGCAAACCATGTACTGTATCCTCCTCGTTCCGCAACCAGTTCAGGAAATAATCCAGCCACTGCAGTAATTGCTGCCGGTTCTTTTGGTCAAGCTGTTTGTAATAGTACACAAGCAGTGAAAGCGTATGCTGCACCCATTTGCGCAGACTTTCCGGTAACCCGTCAGCCATTGCGCGTAATGCAAGCACAGCCTGCCCGATTTCCAGCGTGACGCACAGGTCCTCAACCAGGCGTACACTGTTTGCATCCTGCCGGTGACTATTGCCTGAGCGCTGTATCAGATCGCGGGCAAGCATTTCAAATTCTGCAACTGTCATGGCGGACGTCTCGCAAGCTTCCACCACCAGCTGCCTTAATTGTGCACGCAAGCGTATTTTCGCCCAGGGGCTGGCCGTATAGTCCGTCAGGCTGAACATCATGGCAGACACCGCCAGCGCAATCACCAGCGCAATCGAATCATTGAAGTAATTAACCGGATTATCTCCCAGCGACTGATTGAAGCCTGTCATCAGGAAATAGCCTATGCCCATACCTGCTCCCACCAGTGCGGTCGCCGGTCTGGCACTTAACCAGGCCACCAGTAAAACCACCGGGCTGATGACGATGCACAACATCACGTAATCATGGGCAGCGGGCAGCCAGAACACATTGCTCACATACATCAGCAAGATCCCCAGCAAGGCACCCAGAGAAAACTGACGTATGGTTTTCCCCGGTGTCGGGCTGGCCGCAAACAGGGTATTGGTGACCACGCCCATGGTCATGGCCAGAATACCGGATGGCCAGTCTGTTGCCATCCACAAGCCAGCCAGAATTAGCAGGGTGAGCGTGCCACGTATTGCTGCAATGGAAACCGGCAGCCAGTCTATATGCATGTGCAACCGGTCTGCAGTAAATTCACGCGCTTCAATCTGGCGTGGGCGCGAACGGGCAAGCAGCATGCCATAACTATCCAGATAGGCAGACAGCGCAGCGGTCAGTCTTTGCAGCAACTCCACACCTGCGTTCATCTCCAGCCAATCCAGCCCGGAGGTGCTTTCCGGCGCCTGCTGGTGCTGGCTTGAGGCGGCATCGAAACGTTGCTGACACGCGGCCACCGCTTGTTGCACAACAGCCAGCTCCCGTGCATCACTGGCACTGCGACCATCGACCAGAATGGCCGTTGCCAGAGGTTGCATCAATGCCTGCAACGCCACCGCTTCGGCGGCGTAATGCCGTCGACGTATGAGGCTCGC
>CBIMYT010000025.1:0-30616 GCA_966248215.1 uncultured Methylophilus sp.
CCACCCAGGCCGGAGGCCATCAGTACGCCAGTCCCTACCGCGCCCCAGATCCCTGCCAGGCCGTGCACGCCGAATACATCCAGAGAGTCGTCGTAACCCAGCGCGGCTTTCAGCTTGGTCACGCCCCACAGGCTGACGAAGCTGGCAGTAAAGCCCAGGATAATGGCGCCCATGGGGCCAATGAAACCGCAAGCCGGGGTCACTGCCACCAGGCCGGCCACTGCACCGGAGGCTGCACCCAGCATACTTGGCTTGCCGCGGAACAACCACTCGGCAAAGATCCAGCCCAGCACCGCAGCGGCAGTCGCCACTTGCGTGTTCACCAGCACCATGCCGGCAGTCGCATCCGCAGCCAGCTCGCTACCGACGTTGAAACCGAACCAGCCCACCCACAACAGGGCAGCCCCGACCATGGTCATCACCAGATTGTGCGGCGGCATCGCTTCCTTACCGTAACCGATACGCTTACCCAGCATGATCGCGCCTATCAATGCTGCAATCCCTGCATTGATATGCACCACGGTACCACCGGCAAAGTCCTTAGCTCCCAGTTCTGCCAGGTAACCGCCACCCCATACCATGTGCGCAATCGGGATGTAGGCAAAAGTCACCCATAATGCGGTAAACAGCAATACGGCAGAAAACTTCATACGCTCGGCAAACCCGCCAACAATCAGGGCCGGCGTCAGCGCAGCAAAGATCATCTGGAAAGTCAGGAACACATATTCAGGAATAGTGCCCGACAAACTCTCCACGGTGATGCCAGACAACCAGGCTTTGCTCAGGCCACCCACAATCAGGTTGCCCTCGCTGAAAGTCATGCTATAGCCGTAAACTACCCACAGGATGGAAACCAGTGAAAACACCACGAACACCTGCATCAGCACAGACAACATGTTTTTCTGGCGCACCAGCCCGCCATAGAACAGCGCCAGGCCCGGAATCGTCATCAGAATCACCAGTACGGTAGCGATGATCATGAATGCGGTGTTACCCACATCCAGAGTGGCCGGCGCTTCAGCCGCCACTGCTACGGCGGCCTCGGTGCCAGCAAGTTCTGCGACTGGCGCAGCTTCCGCAGCAGCGCTTTCCTGAACAGTCACGGTTTCCGCCACTGCTTCTTCAGCATAGGCAACAGGTGTAGCCGCCAACCCCATCAGGGCGACCAGCGATAATACAGAAAGAATTTTCTTCATGACTGAAGCCCCTTTTTATAATGCGTCCGGACCGGTTTCACCGGTACGGATACGATATGCCTGTTCCAACTCGAAGACAAATATCTTGCCGTCACCAATCTTGCCTGTTGTAGCCGCTTTTTCAATCGCATCGACTACCTGATCCAGCAACTCGTCACTGATAGCCACTTCAAGCTTCACTTTCGGCAAGAAGTCCACGACGTACTCTGCCCCGCGATATAACTCGGTATGCCCCTTCTGGCGACCGAACCCTTTCACTTCTGTGACCGTGATGCCTTGCACCCCAATGTTGGACAAGGCCTCACGCACCTCATCAAGCTTGAACGGCTTGATTATTGCGGATACAAATTTCATTTGCTTCTCCTGTTATCTGTCCTGGCAGACACCATGCCTGCCAGATAAATCTTTATTTAGAATGCACGACCCAGCGTTAACACCCATTTATTCTGCGCCAGGTCTTTGGTTTCCGTACCGTTATTGAAACTGGCACCGCCAAAACCTCGCGTACTCCAGTATCCGGTATCAGAAGCACCTACGTAATACACGCCTGCATTCCAGCCTTCAGAAGCGCCGATCTTAAAGCTTTTACTCAGGCCGACCTTATAATCGGTGTAATCCGGATTGTCTTCATTCAACAGATTTGCGCTGCTTGGCTGGCTTAAATCCAGTTTGCCAGCCACATTCAGGTGACCGACGTGACCGACCAGGGTCAGATCCCACCATGGCAGCGGATAGGCTGCATTTAGCTCAAGGTAAGTGGTACCGCTGGTGCCACCATCCCAGCCTGTTTTGCTTTCCGCGCCGAACCAGTCGCCCAGTGTCACGGAAGCCTTGGCGCTGATCCACTTGTATGCCAGGCTGACATTGGCTTCATAAGTATCCCAGCGACCGCCGTCCGGCGTCTGGTTAACACCGCCTATCACATACTTCTTCCAGCTACCGCCCGGATACAGGTAGCCGATCAGACCGACACTGTACCCCAAACCTTCAACAGCCGGAATTTCCCCGTTAAATCCGCCGTAAACATCTACTTCCGCAGAGGCATCCGGAAAAGTATTGGCACTGACGTTAGATCCCCATACTCCGGCATAAAAACCGCTGTCATGGGTGATATCTATGCCTGCCTGCACAGCTGGCTTGTGCCAGTTCTGGGAAATACCTCGTGCATAATAATCGGACACAAAACCAACGTTCGCCGTCGCCGCCCATGCAGATTTCTCCTCCTCAGCGGCATAAGAAGCCTGTGCAAATGATAAAGCGCCCAATATTGCTGTTAGTAAAATAGATTGACGCATGAATAAGCCCTCTCTTAAGAATCTCGGATCGATGTGTTGTAACGAAAAGAACACACCATCCTTTAAGCAATCCATATGCCAACTTACATAAACTTTTATAATCATATAGTTATGATTAAATATAAAAGTAATATATTAATATTAATATTTAATTAACTGATAAAATAGAAAAATCACCTTTCAATAATGTCATTACCATGGTTATCCATGCTAGAATTCCTGCTCAAAGGAGCGCAAGAATATGCTATTTTCGAATGAAAAAGTGAATGAATTGTCTTTTAAAATCAAACAGCTAATAGAATCCAGCCCGGTCTCAGACATTGAGACCAATCTGCGCGCACTTATTCAGGGCACGCTCACCAAAATGGAGCTGGTTTCGCGTGAGGAATTTGATATTCAATCTGCATTGCTGGCCCGCACCCAGCAGCAACTGCGTGCCCTGGAAGAGAAAATCAGCGCGCTGGAACAATCACAGGCAACAGAAAGTAAAAAATAATTTACAATTGTTAGCATTCCATACAGGAGTGCAACATGAGTCTGGCTGTTTTATATAGTCGTGCGCTGAGCGGCATGGAAGCGCCTGAGGTCGTGGTAGAAGTCCACCTGGCAAACGGATTACCCAGTTTTACCATTGTCGGGTTACCGGAAACCGAGGTCAAGGAAAGCAAAGACAGGGTGCGGGCAGCGATACAGACTGCGCAATTTGAATTTCCGGCCCGCAGAATCACCGTCAATCTGGCTCCGGCAGATTTGCCCAAAGAAGGCGGGCGCTATGACCTGCCCATTGCACTCGGCATCCTGGCTGCCTCAGGCCAGCTCCCCAAAAAACACCTGGCAAATTATGTGATTGCAGGCGAACTGGCACTGACAGGTGCCTTGCGCCCGGTGCGTGGCGCGCTGGCCATGGCTTATCAGCTGCATCAGAACGCTGATACTGCCCAGGCCACCATCCTGCCCCGGGAAAGCGCCTGTGAAGCAAGCCTGGTCGATGGCTGCATGGTGTATGCGGCTGACAGCCTGCTGGAAGTTTGCGCGCATTTATCCGGCAAGCAGACCTTGCTGCCGCAACATGCCACAGTCAATCATGAGTCTGTGGCATTGCCGGATTACCAGGAAGTCAAAGGCCAGTTACGCGCCAAGCGTGCACTAGAACTGGCTGCCGCCGGGCAGCACAGCCTGCTGATGAGCGGCCCGCCCGGCACCGGCAAAAGCATGCTGGCACATCGCTTTATCAGCATTCTGCCCGAAATGACCACGCAGGAGGCACTGGAAAGTGCCGCGATATTGTCATTAAGCGGTCAGTTTCCCACTGCCAGCTGGAAACAGCGCGTTATTCGCTGCCCGCACCATACCTCATCCGCCGTTGCGCTGGTTGGCGGCGGCAGTATTCCCAGACCCGGTGAAATCAGTCTTGCCCATCATGGCGTGTTATTCCTGGATGAGCTGCCGGAATTTGACCGCAAAGTCCTGGAAGTGCTGCGCGAACCGCTGGAAAGCGGCAATATCACCATTTCACGTGCGGCCAGGCAGGCCACCTTTCCGGCGCAGTTCCAGCTACTGGCGGCTATGAATCCCTGCCCATGCGGCTATTACGGCCACTATAACCAGCGTTGCCGCTGCACGCCTGACCAGATCGCCCGCTATAAAAACAAGCTGTCAGGCCCGTTGCTGGACCGTATAGACATGAATATTGATGTGCCGGCCCTTAAACCGGAGGAACTCAGCCAGCATCAATCCGGTGAATCCAGTGCAGAGATTCGCGAGCGTGTCGTGCTGGCAAGGAAACGGCAAATACAGCGGCAGGGAAAACCGAATGCCGCGCTGGGGCCGCTGGAAATAGAAAGCTACTGTGCACTGACTGACAAAAGCAGCCACTTGCTGCAGGCCGCCATGCAAAAATTCTCCCTGTCGGCGCGCAGCTATCATCGCATCCTCAAACTGGCCCGCACAATTGCCGATCTGGCAGGCAGTGATGCCATCAGCGAGACGCATATCGCGGAAGCGTTACAATATCGCCGTTATGAACATTAAGGATCTCTCATGCATTTATACGACATCAGCATTGCACCGCTGTTACGCAATCTGGATAACCTGAAACACATTTTGCAACAGGGTGAAGCCTATGCCGGTCAAAAGAAAGTGGCACCGGAGGTCCTGCTGAACAGCCGGCTGGCGGTGGATATGTATCCGCTGACCCGGCAGGTGCAGCTGGTCAGCGACATGAGCAAAGGCGTGGGCGCGCGGCTGGCCGGCCTGGAGATGCCGCAATACGAAGATAACGAAACCAGTTTTGATATGCTGTATGCCCGCATTGATAAAACCGTCGCGTTTTTGTCGCAGATCCAGCCGGCGCAGCTGGACGGCGCGGCCAGCAAAGAAGTGGTACTGACCATACGTAAAGTGGACCTGACTTTTACCGGGCTGGATTACCTGCAGAAATGGGCCATGCCGAATGTCTACTTCCACACCACCACGGCTTACAACATCCTGCGCCAGCTGGGTGTTCCGCTGGGCAAAACCGATTATCTGGGCCAGAAACGCTGATTACCTGGCCCGCTGGCGCCAGTAACCGGTGCCACTGCTTGCGCCTTGCAACATGGCCTGCCTGCGCAAGGTTTCATAAGCCTCGGCTTCTGAAATATGCCGGGCATCTGCCATCTGGCGCGCTTGCACATTCGCCTGTTTCTGCCAGGCGGGATTTTCCTGGTAGCCTCTGTCCTGCATGCAGCGCTCCAGCACATGGGCTTGCCGGGCGATTTTCTCCTGCTTCTGGAAAGGCAACGCTTCCGGCAACGTGGCCGCGGCCTTGCCGGCGATCAAATCACACTGGTTAATGTTTTTTACCAGCACACCTGGTTCAGGCGGTGCATCTTCCGACAGGTTCTGCCAGTACAGGATGTCCGCACCGGTCAGTAATACCACGCCCAGTACGCCAGCTATCGCCGATGTCTTCATATGTTTTCTCCATGCTGCCGAATGACACATTCTGCCCTTGTTCCATCTGTTGCCGCAAATCCCTTTTCGGCTCTGATTTCATCAAAGCGTCACATAAGCCCGTTAGCATTCAGTCAACAGGATTTGGAACGTGACCAGACATAGACGTATTTGTGACCAGTCGCTTCAGAATTAATCCGGTATGACGTTAACTGATTTATAACCCGCGCAAACAAAGGAGCAAATCATGATTGAATGGCAGCAAGAACCCGTGACATATCTTCCCGGCATCCCTGCACTGATGACGGCACAGGACATTATGTACCTGGCTGAAGACATCACGGCAGACAGCAATATCCTGGCAATCTACAAACCTTCCGAACTGTCTCTTGAAGTGGTTTGATATAGTCGGCATTCAAATGCACTGACTCCCCCGGCCTGTTGCTGATCTTTCCGGCAAGGCTTTCCCCGGCACAAAGGCAAGCTGATGTGCCCCGCAGGCGCGTATGGACACACCCTGCACGATTCCCTAAAATAAACTTCCCTATCCACCATCACGAAGGAGGCAGGTATGTTTTTTGGAGCAATCGGAATCTATACGCTGATCGGTGTGGTTGCAGTCATCTGCGTCGTTTTGTATGTGTTTGCAAAAAACGTGAAATAACAGACTGGCAGCAGCAAGCCCCGTGACACGGGGCTTTTTTGTTGGCGTTGACTATTGAATCAGCTCACGCCAGCTCTGCTTGGTGCCATAACTGCCATTATTCTTTTGCTTGAAAATCAGGCCGGTCTTGCCTGTGCCGGACAGTCCGAACACCTGGTCATCCAGGCCCAGTTGCTGTGGCGTAGGATCATTGCTGCCGGTCACCACCACATGCGGGATACCGTTGCCGTCATAGACAATATTAAAGCCCACTGCCGGGGTCAGCATACGCTCCGAGATAATGCCGCTCGGCAATATTGAACCGCCTTTTTTATAGTCAAAATAATTGAACCAGCCATATCCCGCGCCACTACATGCCTGGCTGGTCGGCACCAGCGTTGGCATCAGCAGTACGCCGTTCAGCAACAAGGGATCCAGGTTCACGCGCTCGCCCGGCGGAAAATCCAGAAACCAGCCGAAGCCGCTATCAAAATTCACATTCGCTGCAGAGCTCACCTTACGGTCAGCGCCCAGCGCCTGCGCTACCAACTGATTGCGTCCTATCGCGGCAGACTGACCGTTATCCTTGAACACATAGACCGAATTCCGGGGCGTATTGGTCAGGTCGGCAGGTTCCAGAAACTTGCCGGTGCCTATCATCACCACCTTGTTTTTATCTATCCTGCCCAGTTCCGGCTGGGTGGTAATTTTCTGCGGGCTGCCGCCACCATCAAACGTGGCAATTTTTGTGACCGCACCGGTATTGATATTAAACCGCCAGACATTGCCGTTTAAATCACCACCATACACATTCAGCGCCATGTTGTTTTCAAACATCTGGTCGGCATAGGCCGAGATTTTTGCCAGTCCGCTGGGGTTGGCATCACTCCCCTCGCCGGTGGCAAGGGTTTTCAGTAATGTACCGCTATTCGCATCGAGTACGTACAGATATCCTCCGCCATCCCCCGCCGGGCTATTTCTGACATAACTGCCATCATTGAGTTTGCGCGCATAGCTGCCATTGTTATAGCCGGAAGTCAGCAACACAACCCAGCGGCCATCCTGCATTTTGGTCACCACGGGATTACCGAAACTGTACCCAAGATTGCCGTTCCGCCCCTCGCCGGCATAGAACTCCCACAACAGCTGGGGCGCCGCCGGATCAGTCACGTCCAGCGCAAAATAACCACGTCCGCCGCCGTTCAGGCCGGAAACCAGAATAGTGCGCCAGACCGCACTGCTGCCACTGCAACCGGAAACACAGACATCGCTGATCACCGGGCTGCCATTGACATAGTTGGTGTGATAATTCGCGCCATATTCCTTATCGGCCAGATTGGCGAGGTTGGCAATCACCGGCGTCGGAATAAACGCCCACAGCTCGTTTCCGGTGGTCGCATCAAAGGCATGCAGCATGCCATCATTGGCACCGACATACACCGCTGGCATCCGCGCTGCCATCGCGGTTTTATAAGCCTTATAGTTGGCATCCAGGTATCCTGCGTTGGAAACCTTGAAATAGGCCGGGCGCGATTGCGAGATATCCCCCAGCGTGGCCTGCCGTTCGCGGAACAGGCGGTTTTCATTCACTGAATTCAGGCTGCTGTCTTCATAGGTTTTCCTGCCACGCAAATAATCCACCAGCTTGTTCACCTTGTTGGCATCGGTGATTTTAGGGTCGGTGGCGGGCAGCCCCTGCATCTGGCTCAACGCAGCATAACCATCAGCCAGCGCCTCACGGTGCCGGGTGGGTAAATTATCTGCCGTAAACGACACCAGCGCATTGTTCAGGTTAAAGTAAATCCTGCGGCCATTGATATTCGCCGCCTGTGCTTGCAAGCGCCCGGTACAGCTCCGGGCCACTTCCACATAACAGGAAGTCGGCTCGCGAAAACCCAGTGCTTCGCCCAGGTTGCCCTTGGCGCTACTGCAATCCGCCTCACTGGAATTCACGGTTTTGCAATAAAACCTGCCATCGGCACTATATTGCGTCGCCGGGGAAGAGCAGGCTTCGGCCGCGACATTTTCTATACACCAGACGGCCGTTTGTGAAGTGTCCAGGGTTTTGACATCGACCGTGCGCGCCTCCAGGTTACCTGTCCATTTCACGGTCTGGTAGCTGGCAACATACTGGAAATTATCACCATTGGTCGGTGCCAGGCTGCTGGCGGCCGCGGCGGCACTGGCGCCCTGCACCGATTTGATTTCGGACAGGCCTTTTGCCAGAGACTCCCGTAACAACTTGGGATTGCTGGCACTGTAATAGGTCCCGCCGGCATTCACGGCCGCATGCCACAGATCATCAATACGTGTGCCATCTGCAGCCTTGGTGGGGTCTGGCCAGTTCTTCTGCATGGGGTTGGAATTAAGATCCTTGTAATCCCCGGCAGCCTGGCTTTTGTAATCGTCGGTATACACCAGCGTACCGTCTATGCCCAGGCCCAGCGTCATGGTCACCATATTCTGTTTCGGGTAGTCGCTGGCCGTGCCGCAAACCGAAGAGCCCAGGCCGCCGCTGCAATTTGACAGTGAGCTATCGCGGATATCCGTGTCATAAAAGTACTTGGCCGTATCTGCCAGCGTATTGGATTTTCTACTGCTATCCAGCTGCGGAGGCGGCGTATCCTCGCCATCCATATCACCGATGGCAGAACCGTTAATACGCGTCGGATTGCTGCTGTCATTCCAGTAGCCATCGGTGGTCAGCAGGGCAAAATTGGATTGGCAGGCATACTGCATGGGGTCATCATTGCCCAATGATTTCTTCCCGGCGAAATGCCGTCCCACGCTTGATAATGCGGTACGCAACGGCGTGCCGCCACTGGGTGACACCGCAAACAGTTTTTTATACCAGGACTGCTTCTGGCTGCTGTCGAAAGGCGCAATGGCCAGATAGTTGGACCCCGGGCTGTTAATCGTGACCAGTCCGACCCGGTAACGGGAGTCCAGCGCTTTGAATGCCTGGCTGGCGGCCGTTTTCATGGACTGCATGCGCGTGCGGTAATAAGCCCACCAGTTGGCGTAATTGGTCATTTCCTCGTTGTAAGTGCAGAGGGTGGCACTGGCACAATCCGTTCTGTCCACGCCTTTCACGGTCTTTCCCGGGGCCGTGTAAATATCATCGCTGCTGACAATCTGTTTGTACACCAGGCTGCCCGGAATATCACTGGTGGTGTTGGTCGTGAGCTGCGCCGTATAGGTGCCGCCCGTCATCACGACCTGTATAGGTGCCGAAGGATTCACCGGCTCCCCGGCAGGGGTCACGATAGTGAGCACATTGCTGTTGTTGGCCTGCGTCACCGTATTGCCGCTCAAGTTGCAGTTGTCCCGCAAACTGCTCTGACAGATGGCGTTACGTACTGCCGTGGCCAGATCACTGCTGTCATTATCAGAAACCGCCTGGCGCAGGATCTCAATATTATTGATTTTGATACTGTAGACCGTCGCATAGCTTGAGTTGTTACCGCTTTTGGTCAGCGTCAGTCTGTAGGTCGCCATCGGCCGGCGCAAATTGGTATAGGTATTGCCATCATTCACGGTTGCGCTGGCGTTACGGATTTTCTGGCAGCGCATGGAAGCGGTGGTCAGCTGGCGCCGTGTCGCTGCCGTGCTGGAATTACACCAGCGGATATCGGCAGGATAAGGATAGTCAGCGGTTTCCGTTTTTGAAATCACGCAACTGGTCAGGCCCGGCGTAGAGCAAAACTCGCCTGGCACAAACGCATAGTAGAAAGCCCTGGACCTGAGATCGGTCTTGCCATTCTTGATTTCACCCTGATCATTCACCTCATTGGCCACAGCATTGAAAGCCGTCTGGTTGGCCATGCTCACGCCCTGATAATTGAGAGGCGGGCTGTATTGCACTTCAGGGTCGTAATACTGGGTATTGTAGTCCGCGTTACTGAAGAGCCAGTCGGAAGAGGAGTCAGCCCAGTCCGGTGCATAGTCAAAAGCCATACTGCCGGAGTTATCCAGTACAAACATCAGGTTGGGCTTCACATCCGAACTGCCGGAAGTCTGTAGCGGCATGGTTGCCAGATCCAGGAACTCGGCCTGCAGCAAACCGGGCATCAATAATCCAATACAGGTAAACAGGCGCATCCAGCGTGTGTATTTCATGATTCCGGCCTTTAATTGGAGATAAATGACTGCATAAAGGTGAGGGTGTTTTTAGGCCCGGCAATGCGTATCGTGACGCGGTACAACGGCGAATCCGAGCTGGAAATGCAGCGTTTGAACAATTCGAGGTTGCTGACGTTGTGCGAGCAGTTTTCGCCATTATTGGGCGAGCTGGCCATCATGCAGCGGGATGCCTGGCTTTTCGCCGTCCCGGCATTGATTTCCGCTTCGCTGTAGTTGCACATACGTTCCACCACATAGCGGATTTCATTGCCCTGCCGGTCTTTGCCATTGCGGATTTCATCATTGCCATCGGTCTGGCTGGGGGCCAGGCTGCTGTTGCTGTCATTCCATTCCATGGTCGTCAATGTGCTGCCATCGCAGACCAGCGCATCAGGCTGCGTATCAAACCGGCTGCAATTGGCGAAATAGCCCACCTGCGGACTATGTTTAATGCTGTCGGCCAGTGCCACCTTCCTGGCAATATTTTCGGCAATGCCTTCCATGGCCACATTAGAGGCAGTTCCCGCAGACTGGCGAAACACCATATTGCCTGACAGCAGCGCATTGGTATCCACACTGCGGATAAGTGCCACGGCTGCGATGGACATCACGGCCAGGGCCAGCAGGGCAAAAAACAGCACCAGCCCGCGTTGCAGGTGGCCGGACAGGGTTTTCACAGATGGCATCAGGCTATAGCGCATCGCGGTTCCAGAGTATGTTCCTGAGCGGGATAGTGACTTCAAACGTGCGGTAGCGGTAACGCTGCCAGTCAGGGATATGGCTCAAATTGACATTGGCAGGCGTGGCATCCTCTTTCCAGATGCACACTTTACTGACGCCGCTTGCAGCGCCTGTGCATGACTGGCTGACGATTGTTTTCTGCAGGTTGCCATCCCTGGCCACCACGGCCACGCGGATGGCGCGGATGCGGTTCCTGTCCTGCACGCTCATGCCGGCGCCGAAGTCGCCGGTAGCATCTGTCCACTCATCGACGCGATTCAGGTACGCGGCAGCCGTAGCTGAGGTGGAACTGGCATCCATTGTGGTGGCGACCCCGTATTGCGCCTGCAGGGCCACGATATCGCTGGCGACCGGTACGGCCGCACTGTTGGGGAAAGGTGCAGCGCTGGCAATCCCGCCTGTTCGCGTCAGTTCCTGTGCGGCATTGACCGTATATTCATACTGGTTCCAGGCACCCAGGCATGAAAAACGCACCCAGTCCGCGCCATTCAGATCTGTCACCGGGCTGGCAGTCGGCGGCGTATTCAATTCGGCCAGGGCGTTGATGGTGCGATCCGGGTTGAGTTTCTGCAATCGCGCCATGCTGCAATTGGGGCTGGCAGGTGTTTGATGAAACAGCACAATGTCATTTTCCTGGCAACCAATCAGGCGGCCATCCAGCGAAGGTGCGGACATCAGTCCCGTCGCACGCATGGAAGCGCCGCCGCTGGCAGGATTGCCATAGCGTATGCGCACGATATCCTGCCCGCTATCACCATCGACAATGACCACGGGTGACAGGTTGATGACCACGCCACCCTGCTTGATGGAGGTATCCATGGGGCACAGCAAGGGGGAGGGGTCGGCGCTGTTATAGACAGGTAAACCATAGCCGGCATTTTGCGCATCGCGCTGGATGTAATACAAGGCCAGCACGCCACTGGACTGTGCATCGGCGCCACCGGCAATCATGCGTTTGCGCGCTTCAAAATTGCTGAATACATTGCTGATGGCCAGCGTCGCCACCAGGCCAATCAGTATGCCCACCAGCAATTCGACCAGGCTCATCCCGGCCTGGCGATGCCTGTCGTGTACTGAGGTGATGAAAGCAGGGCGCGTCATCATGGCATCACATCAAACAGATAACTGGAAGCACTCACCTGGTGCGGATTGCCGCCCGGCACCTGCCAGCCGACCGTGACCGTGATCATGCTGTTGGTGATGGCGGAAAAAGTCAGGCTGCCATTCGGCAATTGCGTTTTAATCCTGTCGCGGTCCACCTGGCTGACGTAGCTCGCGGCATCGCCGCCATATGCCATCATATTGGCCAGCTGCGTCTGTGCAATCAGTTGTGCCTCGGCGCGGAAACGGTTGTCACTGCTGTTTTTCAGCATCGCCGTCTGCAAGCCTATCAGCGCCAGCACGCCCATGCTGAAAATCACCACCGCCACCAGGGACTCGATCAACACCGAACCGCGCTGCGCTACAGGATGACGGGCTGGCTTTTTCTGCATTCTGCCTAGCATGCCCTGGTATCTCCCGCCGTGGTAACCGCAGGGTCACAGACGCGCGCATGGCCACCCGCGGTCAGCAAAATGCGCAACTGCCTGCGTTCCTGTTCATTGACCTGGGCATGGCTCACATCCACGCGGGAAAGCCCGGCATCCGTCGCCGGGTCACGTGTGCCAAATCCGGTAAATACCGCCGTATAGTGGTCAGCCGTCACGGCAATATTGTCTGAAGCGCCTTCCGAAGCGCTTTTCCGGCTGATCAGTGCCGGGCACATGGCCGTCTCGATTTCACAGCCAAACTGCCAGGCACTGCTGGTGGACAGGGTAAAGCGGATTTTGGCATTGCGCTTGATGGCTTCCATGCGTGCCTGCTGCAAACCGTTGTGTATGGATTCGGCCACAGTGCGGATCTGGGCATTGCCTATCGCGGTCTGGAAAGCAGGAGCGGCCAGCATGGCCACCGCCAGCAACACGACCATGGTCACCACCAGCTCCACCAGGGTAAATCCACGCTGGTTCACGGTCAGCAGCTTCCCGAAGCTGTCGTTAACCAGCAGCTGCTGCCGGTCGTGCCATCATATATTGAGGTTTTGGCATTGTCCTGGTTAACGGTAAATTCAAAGTTGCCCATATTCTGCGACGCTTTTCCGGCAGCTTTCAGGGTATAAGTCGTTGCCGTCTGGTTATCCACCGAATAGTCGAAAAACCTGGCGTCAGCCGGATTGCAGCTAAAGCCGGCATAAGTGAAATTATCCTGGTAAAACTGCTCGGCCTGCACGCGGCAACTGGCCAGATTGGCGGGAGCTTCTACCGCGTTGCCGCTTTTGATGTAATCCTGGTAAGCCGGCATGGCAATACTGGCCAGTATGCCCATAATGGCCACCACTATCATCACCTCAATCAGGCTGAACCCCTGTTGCGTTGCGCGTTGCATATTCACACCTCTTTTACGATGCCCTTATCATGCAAACGGATATCCCGCATGTCCAGTGCCAGCCGACCAGCGGCGATTGTCAGCCGACAAACGGTCAGGCTGACCGGCATGAAGTGGCCGGCGGTTTAATGCTAAAATGGCTGCCTATTGATATCGGATGGTGAATCATGCTTTCCTCCTGGACACGACGACTGGCACTTGGCCTGCTGCTCGCACAACTTGCTGCGTGCGGCCTCAAGGGTGATTTATATATTCCCGAACGTCAGTACCCTCAACCTCAACAAGACAAACCCGCATCGTGACTGCTTTTAATATCCAGAATGGTTTGCTGCATGCCGAAAATGTAGCCCTGCGCACTATCGCGCAAACGCACCAGACACCGACCTATGTTTATTCCAGGGCAGCCCTGACGCAGACATTCGAGCGCTTTCAGGCTGGCCTGCTGGGGCACGACCACCTGATCTGTTTCGCCGTGAAAGCCAACCCCAGCCTGGCTATCCTCAACCTGTTTGCCCGCCTGGGTGCCGGGTTCGATATTGTGTCCGGCGGTGAACTGGCGCGCGTGATCGCCGCCGGTGGCGACCCGAAAAAAGTGGTGTTTTCCGGTGTGGGCAAGTCGCATGCCGAAATCCGTGCCGCACTGGAAGCCGGTATTTTCTGCTTCAATGTGGAATCCGCCAACGAGCTGCAGCGTATCCAGCAAGTCGCCGCAGACATGGGCAAAACAGCGCCGGTTTCCCTGCGCGTCAACCCGAATGTCGATGCCAAAACTCATCCGTATATTTCCACCGGCCTCAAGAACAACAAGTTTGGCGTCGCGTTTGAAGATGCACTGGATTTATACAAACAGGCAGCGCAGATGCCGAATATCGCCGTGCATGGTATAGATTGCCATATCGGTTCGCAGATTACCGAACTGTCGCCGTTCCAGGATGCACTGGACAAAGTGCTGGGCCTGGTCGATGCACTGGCTGCAGAAAACATTCATATCCAGCACATTGATGTCGGTGGTGGTGTCGGTATTACTTACGATGATGAAACACCCCCTGATTTCGGCACCTATACTGCCGCGATCATGCAGAAACTGGCGGGGCGTGGCGTCAAGGTGGTATTTGAACCAGGCCGTGCGCTGGTAGGCAATGCCGGTGTGTTACTGACCAAAGTGGAATATTTAAAACCGGGCGAAACCAAACACTTCGCCATTGTCGATGCCGCCATGAATGACCTGATGCGTCCGGCACTGTATGACGCTTATCACAACATCACCACCATTGCGCCATCCACCGCGGCCACACAAAGCTATGAAGTAGTCGGGCCGGTGTGTGAAAGCGGCGATTTCCTCGGTCACGACCGTGCGCTGGCGATAGCAGAAGGCGATTACCTGGCGATTCATTCCGCCGGTGCCTACGGCATGAGCATGGCCAGCAACTACAACACCCGCGCCCGTGCAGCTGAAGTACTGGTCGATGGCACACAAACGCACCTGATACGCGAACGCGAGCAGATTGCCGACCTGTTCAAACTGGAACGCACGCTGCCATAAAAGCAATATTGTCCGCCGATAAACGCCGGTGTATGCCGATATTAAAGGCTGGTCATTGAGGAGCAGGAAAGGTTTCTGGCAAATCAGGAAATAAGCTGAGACACATTTGTCCCAGTCGCACTTGCTCTTATCGGCGTTTATCCGCGTTCATCGACGGTTTAAATTAAGCATTCAGGTTTATCCGTGAATGCAATGACACACAACCTCCACTGCAAAACACACTGCCTAAAACCAATATTATCCGCCGATACACGCCGATGAACGCCGATATTAAAAGCTTTGTATTGCGAGGAAAACAGGAAGGTTGGGACAGGCCAGAAACAAACTATGTCCTCCCTGACCTGGTCGTACTTGCCCTTATCGGCGTTTATCTGCGTGCATCGGCGGACAATTAAAACTCAGCTTTTACCCACCGCCGCAAACCCTTAATCAAAAATCACGGTCTTGTTCGCGTACAGCAATATACGGTGCTCGATATGCCAGCGCACCGCTTTTGACAGCACTACGCGTTCCAGGTCGCGGCCTTTCTGGATCAGGTCTTCCACCTGGTCGCGGTGCGAGATGCGGGCGATATCCTGTTCGATAATCGGTCCTTCATCCAGCACTTCGGTCACGTAGTGGCTGGTGGCGCCTATCAGTTTCACGCCGCGTTCAAAGGCGCGGTGGTAAGGGCGTGCGCCGATAAAGGCGGGCAGGAAAGAATGGTGGATATTGATGATTTTCTGCGGATAACGGGCGACAAACCCGGGCGACAGAATCTGCATGTAGCGCGCCAGCACAATCAGGTCTATGTCGTACTGGTCAAACAGCGCAAACTGCTGCGCCTCCACTTCGGCCTTGGTCTCTTTGCTCACCGGCAGGTAATGGAAATCTATGCCGTAGAAGGCAGCCAGTTTTTCAGTATCGCGGTGGTTGCTGATAATCAGCGGAATATCACAGGCCAGCTCGCCGCTATGATGCCTGTGCAACAAATCCACCAGGCAATGGTCATATTGCGAAACCATCAGCGCCATGCGTGTTTTCTGGTTGGAAAGCTTCAGTTGCCAGGTCATGCCGAAGCGCTGGGCAATCGGGCCGAAGACCTGCTCGAAATCCGCCACCGCTACGCTGAAGTTGCTGAGGTCCCACTCTACGCGCATCAAAAACAGATTATTTTCCGCATCCTGATGCTGGTCTGAGTGTAAAATATTGGCATTGTGCTCGTACAGAAATTGCGCAATCGCCGCCACAATCCCTTTGGTATCCGGGCAGGTAATCAGCAAGGTAGCAGTGTTTTTCATAACAATCGACGTCATAGCTAGCGACAAAACGCCGATTATACCTGATGCCAGACTAGCCTAGTGATTGACCACCGGTTTAACCGCGGCATTCGCTGGCGCACATGCGCAACCCCATCACGGAACTGATTTATGCAAACCCAGACTACACCCGACATCGTACTCGCCAACCCGCGCGGATTCTGCGCTGGCGTAGACCGCGCCATTATCATCGTCGAACAGGCGCTGGAAAAATTCGGTGCACCCATTTATGTGCGTAACGAAGTCGTGCACAACAAATTTGTGGTCGGTCAATTGCGTGAAAAAGGGGCGATTTTTGTCGATGAGCTGGAAAAAATTCCGGCAGGCAATATTGTGATTTTCAGTGCGCATGGCGTTTCCAAAGCGGTGCGCGCAGAGGCAGAAGCGCGTGGACTGACCGCTTATGACGCCACCTGCCCGCTGGTAACCAAAGTACATATTGAAGTCGCCAAGATGCGCAAGGATGGCCTGGAAATCATCATGATAGGCCACAAAGGCCATCCTGAAGTGGAAGGCACCATGGGCCAGTCCGAGGTCGGCATGTACCTGGTGGAAACACCGGAAGATGTGGCGGCCCTGCAAGTGGCAGACACTGAGAAACTGGCTTATGTCACCCAGACCACACTGTCGGTGGACGATGCCACGCAGGTCATCAATGCGCTGAAATCACGCTTCCCCAATATCAAAGCGCCCAAAAGCGATGATATCTGCTACGCCACGCAAAACCGCCAGGATGCGGTCAAAATCATGGCCAAAGATTGCGACCTGGTGATTATTGTCGGCTCGCCCAACAGCTCCAACTCCAACCGCCTGCGTGAAGTGGCTAAAAATCAGGGCGTGGAAGCCTATATGGTGGATAACGCCAGCCACCTGCAAGCCGAATGGTTAAAAGGCAAACAGAAAATCGGTATCTCGGCGGGCGCCTCGGCACCGGAAGTGCTGGTGCAGGAAGTCATCGCCGCCCTGAAAAACATGGGCGCGGCCAATGTGGAAGAACTGCAGGGCGTGGTCGAGAATGTGGTATTCCAGCTACCGAAAAACCTGACCAGCGCCGAAAAACGGCAGTCAAACTGACCCTGCCACAGGACCAGGGCAGGGCAACCCCACGGCGGGGTTATTTGACATCACGACAGCGACGCTTGCCGTTGCAGCCCTGGAATAACAGCTCTTCTCCCTTTTCAATATAGTAAGCATCGGCATTCAGCATCAGATACTTGTTCTGATGCGTGATAGAGGTGGTCAGAATCAGCTCTACCGGGGTTTCCTCTGCGTTCAGATATTTGTATGCATCATAACCCGCCGCAGCGGCAGTCGTGGCGGCAGCCTTGTCTGAAGTGGCGCCATAACTGAATACATCGCGCAACACCCAGAAACTCGCCACACCGGCCACCAGCATGCCCGGACGGTAGCCTTTCGTTTGCATATCCATGGCATGGCCATGCCGGATCAGCTGTGACTCATACTTTACCTCTATGGCGCCCTGCGGAATGGTCGCCACCGTCACGCCGTTCTCGATAAGATGCGAAATCAGGTATTTTCTGAAAGCCCGGTCAAAATCATTCCGGGCGCTCTCTGCAATATACACCGGCTGCTCTGCCCCTATGCCCTGCCTGGCCAGTGCCAGCTTGGTCCTTTGCGCCGCATCTTCGGCAATCAGGCCCCAGTGCTGCGCACTGAGTGCCTTTTTCTGCGTGGCCGGCGGGAAGTATTCCGCCTTGGGCACATGACTGACACATCCGCCCAGCAAGGCGGCACCCAGCAAATAACACATCAATTTCATCGCTTTGTCCTTACCATTCTTCATTAGTCAACGGTTCAATCGCGTCACGGCTCACATCTTCCGACTCGTTCGGATTGCTGACGATATGCGGTGTAATCAGCAGTACCAGTTCGGTACGGCCATTGGCTTCATCTATGTCCTTGAACAAATTGCCTACCACCGGAATATCGCCGATCAACGGAATTTTCGACTCATTCCTGCGGGCGGATGAACGTATCAGCCCGCCAATCGCCACCGTCATATTGTCCTTGGCTACTACCACCCCCTCGATATTGGAGGTCTGCACACTGTCCACCGCAAAATTGAACACCTGGCCGTTATTGCCAATCAGCGGCGGGAAATCAATCGCGCCGGGGTCCACGGTAGAGGTGTCCTGGAACACACCCAGCGAGACGGTGCCGTCCGCATTGATTTTGGGCGTGATGTTCAGCGTATTGCCGACATTGCGCAGCTCCGTTTCATAGGTAATCCGGCCCGGCGTCACCACCTGGCCGTTAATCCCCAGTACCGGGTCGGTCAGCGTCGCACCGCGAATCAGCAACCGCTCCTCGCCGATAAACAGCCGTGAGGTGCGGTTATTCGAAGCCATCAACACCGGCGAACTGATGGTTCTGACCTTGTTGGTGGTCTGCAACAGCTCCAGTTTCGCGTTAATCAGGTTATCCACAAAGGTGTAAACAAACTTGCCGGTGCCGGACTGGCCGGACTGGTTGGCCGTAAATGTTTCCTTGCCATTGCCGCTGATTTTGCTGAACGAGAACAACTGGGTATACGCATCCCCGACATCCACTTCCAGAATGCGCATTTCAAGCAGCACCTGCGCAGTCGGCTTGTCCAGTGCCTTCACCAGGCTTTCGATTTCCCGCACCGCCACACTATCGCTGGTGCGCACAATCAGCATGTTCTGCTGCCTGCTGACCGTCACATAAATCAGTTGCTGGGCCTTGCTGACGCCCCTGGCCGCATCTGAACCGACCTGGTTGCCATCCTCGTCCAGCTGGCTCTCCAGTTTGATGATCTGGTCCGCCGTCAGTTTTTCCGTGATCGCCCCGTTGGCCAGCGCGCCAGAACCGGCAATCCCGCCCGGATTGTACTGGCCGGCACCGCCTATACCCATGGCCTGGTTACCTTGTGTGAAGCCTGAAGTGATAGGGGTCCTGAGACCGGCCTGGCCGCCCATCCCCATGCCACCCATGCCGAAACCACCCATTCCCATACCGCCCATGCCGCCCATTCCGAAGCCGCCCATGCCCATACCACCCATGCCGCCCATTCCGCGCATGCCCATTCCCATACCGCCCATGCCACCCATGCCGTAGCCGCCCATACCCATGCCACCGCGGTTGCCGCCCATGCTGGTGCCGCCACGGCCTGCGCCGCCACCCATATTGAACTGGCCGGTAAAGAAGTCATCAAAGTTGGCACCGTAAGAAATCACCACGCGCGGGCCAAACAAATCCCTGATGGCAGTGGCCACGTTCACCGGGTTAGGATGCAGCAGGTTAAAAACCTTGGTGATGTCTTCGCGGTAAACCACCAGGTCCTTCTGGTATTCATCGGTGGTCATGATCCTGAACGTCTGGCTGTCCTTATCCTGCCGGTACCACAGGCCGCTGTTCTTGGTAATTGCATCCAGGGCATGCTTGACCGTGATTTTCTGCAGGAAAACCGTCACATTCTTCTTGGCGGCCTCTTCGGTCGCCACAAAGTTCAGCCCCGAGACATCCGCCAGTGCGCGTGCCACATCCAGCACATTGGCCTGGTTGAACTCCAGCCTGTCTATCAGGATATCGCCTGCATTCCTGGCAGAGCTGCGCACGGCCTTGCCAGGCGCTACCACTTTCTTCGGTGTTTCCACCACGGTTTCGTCCGGTGTCAGCCCCAGGTGATTGCTGTCAATATCAGTGACCGGTGTGGTGTAGTCATTGAGGGCAACCTGCACCGCTTCCGCCGGCAGGAAAGCAAACGGCAACTGATGCAGTTGCGCCAGTGCCTGCTGCGCCTCGACAGCCTGTGCCTCGGTCTGCTCCGGCACCACCAGTGTCTTCGCCTCCGGCACCGCAGGCGCCTCCACCTCAAACTGGCTCAGGTCATGGTTTCTTGCAATCTGCTGCCAGACTGAAAGCCCGCTGGCAGCGCGGCCAGTGTCTGCATGCAGGGTTTTCTTCATGTACACCATGTCACCGTTACCCCAGGGCAGCCGGTTTTCCACGCGGGAAACCTGCATATCATGGTCTTCGAAATACAGGTTTTTCACGGGCTGGCTGTCCGGCTGCGTGGCCGCTGCAACTGGCGACGGGCGCACCGGGGACTGCGTGCGCTGGTTCGTCAACGGATGCCGGTGCTGCACCACGGCGGTATTTTGCTGGCGGTCGGTGCTGAAAAACCGCGACCACTGGCTGATGGCCTGCCATAATGCCTTGAACGGAGATCCGCCTGCCTGCGTCACCGCTGCCGGCGCCGGTGTTTCCTCACCGGCAGACCCCGCGTGCGCGGCGGGAGATATCAGCAACACGGCAGACACCAGCACAGGCGCCAGGGCATGCACGGAAACTCGTTTACATTTTTCGCTCATCATCTTCATTCCAAACACCATGTTTCCTATCCTTCTGAACCGGCTAGCGGACAATCACCACCTGATTGACCTGGCCGGATTGCACTTTCACACCGTTAGAACTCACATCCACCACCTTCAGCACGGTATTCAGGCCGATGGCATGCAGGCCGATTTCATCGCCTCTTCTCACCATGTACACACCGGCTCCGTCTATATCCAGCAGGGCAGTGGCCTGGCGGCCGGGGTTGGTGGCATAACCGCGCAGGCGCATTTTCGGCAGGCCCTGCCCCTGCATCATGCCGGGCACAAATCCGGCATTACCCTGCCGCAAAGAACTGCGCATGGCCTGTTCGGCATACATGCGGTCACTGGTGGTAAAAGGGTCTCGCTTTTGATGTTGTGCGGCAGGCAGGCTGCCATCCCTGGCCGGTGCGGCCATCGCCGTGCCATGCACAGCCAACCCCAGTAACAGACACCAAACTGCACGCATAACTATCCTTTCGAAACCAGTGAAAACAGCGCCTGGAAGAACGCGTAATAGACAAAGCCCACAATCACCCCTATCACCAGAATCATCACCGGCTCGATCAGGGCACTCATGCGCTTGATGCCAACCTGCAACAACTCTTCATAAAATACGCCCAGCTCATGCAGCACCTGGTCCAGCGTACCGGTCTTCTCACCCACCGTGGTCATCTGGGTCATCAGCAGCGGCATGCCCTTGCCGCTCAGGCTGCCTGACAGGTCACGGCCGGTCAGTATCTGCTCTGCCGCCATGTTCAGGCGGTTGCTGATCAGGCGGTTGCCGATCACGTTGCCGGCAATTTTCAGCGACTCGTACACGGTCAGGCCGCTCCTGAGCATCATGGAAATCGACCAGTTCAGTTCGGCCATCGCCCCGTGCAGCAGCAGCTTGCCTATCACCGGCACTTTCAGCACCAGTCTGTCCATCAGCAACCGGCCACTGGCTGTCTGGTAATACGTCACCAGCGCGATCACCAGCAGCAGAACCCCGCCAAGAATGAACACGCCGTTTTTCAGCGCAAAAGCGGAAAGGTCTATCAGGAACTGGGTGGATTCCGGCAGGCGCTTGCCCCTGCCAAGCAGAAACTGGGCAAACTTCGGAATAATCTTCCACACCAGGAAAATCACCACGCCAATTGCGAACAGAATCACGATGCTGGGGTAAATCATCGCGTTAATCGTTTGCGAGCGCAGCGCAGCCTTTTTCTCCAGGTGCGCCGCCAGCCGCTGTGCCACCACATCCAGCTCACCGGTGTTTTCCCCGGCCATCATCAGGTTGACCGCCATCGAAGGAAACACATCCGCATGCCGCTCCATCGCCCGCGACAGCGAGCTGCCATTTTCGATATCCCGGATCATGTCGATAATCACCCAGCGCAACCGGCCCTGGCTTTGTGTTTCCGCCATCTGCAAAGCCTGCAATACCGGTAGGCCGGCGCGCAGCATGAACGACAGCTGCTTGAAAAAGAAAATCAGCTGGCGGCGTGGCACAGACAGATATTTGTAAATTCGCGAAAGGTCCACCTCCCGGTTCAGCCCCTTGCCGGACTCATCCAGGCTCACCACATACAACCCCTGCGCCTGCAACATCTGCGCAGCGGCGGTTTTATCCGCAGCGGTCAGCTTGCCCTTGCGCTCGCTGCCGGTTGCATCAATTGCCGTGTAATGAAATTGCGCCATCTTTACGCTTTCTTCATGGTCACTTTCATGACCTCATCCAGGGTGGTCACACCCGCCAAGATCTTGTTGGCGCCATCCCGCCACATCGGTTGCAGGCGGTCGCCTGCCTCCTGCTCAATTTCCTCCTCGGTCGCGCCCCTGGACACCTTCTTGCCCAGTTCATCGTCAAACCACAGCGTTTCAAACACGCCCAGCCGGCCACGATAGCCACTGCCCTGGCATAAGGCGCAACCCACCGGCCGGTAAAGCTGCACCTCAGCCGTCTCGTCCAGTGCCAGCCAGCGTTTTTCCTCGATGCTGGCGGGCGACTGGCGCTTGCAATGCCCGCACAAGCGCCTCACCAGCCGTTGTGCAATCACCGCATTCATGGTCGAACCGATCAGGAAAGGCTCGCAGCCGATATCGGCCAGCCGGGAAATACAGCCTGCGGCCGTATTGGTGTGCAGGGTAGAAAAAACCAGGTGGCCGGTCATGGCCGCTTTCAGTGCCGTATCTGCGGTTTCCTCGTCGCGTATCTCGCCCACCATCATCACATCCGGGTCATGGCGCAGCAGCGAGCGCAACGCGCTAGCAAAGCCTATCTTTGCCCCGGTCTGTATCTGCGAAACGCCCTCGATCACATATTCAATCGGGTTTTCCACCGTCATGATATTGATGCGCGGGCTGTTGATCTCGCGCAATGCCGCAAACAGGGTGGTGGATTTGCCGCTGCCGGTGGGGCCGGTCAGCAGAATCATGCCGAACGGTTTGCGTATGGCCTGGCGGAATCTGCCCAGGTCTTCGGCCGACATACCGATTTTCTCCAGCGTCAGGTCCTGCGCATCCTGGCCGAGAATACGCATGGTGATGCGCTCGCCCGTGCGCGTAGGCGCGGTGGCCACCCGCACATTGAATTCGCTGTTGATTGGCATGCCCAGGCGATAAGACATTCCGCCATCCTGCGGCTCGCGCTGTTCGGCAATATCCAGGTTGGCCAGCACCTTGATCCGTGAAATCAGCCCGCTGGCAACCTGGTGGTCATGGGCATGCTCGGCAATATAGTCCTGCAACAGGCCATCCACGCGGAAACGTATGCGCAGGCCATACTCGTCCTGCATGATATGGATATCCGACGAGCGGCGCAGATACGCCTCTATAAACACCCGGTCCAGCAATTGCACCAGGTCCACTTCGCCAGGCGTGGCCGATTCCAGCATGGCCACCGCTGATGCAGAAGACAGCCTGGCATTGGCCATGCGTATCACCTGCTCCTCGGCGTAAGCCAGCAGCACCGGCTGTGCAATCATGCGCCGCACCGCATCAATCCCGGCCCTGTCATCGGGGTCGCTGGTCACCAGGTAAAGCTGGCCTTCCCACATCACCGGCAGCATGCCCTTGCGCCGCATCAGTGCCTGCGGCAACTTCTTGTACAGTGCATCATCCACCGATTGCAGCTGTGCGAACTCGAAATACGGCAGGCCGCGTGTACTGGCCGCTGCGCGATGAAACGAAGCCAGCGGCAGCCGTGCCTCCACGCACAGCAGCTCCATAAGATCCAGCCGCTTTTTCCTGGCGTCCAGCCGCACCTGCTGCAACAATGCCTGCTGCACCAGCTGCTGCCGCAATCCCGCCTCTATCAATTGTTCAGTGCCCAGCGCCATCTCACATCGCCAGTATCATTTTGACCTGCAACACCTGTGGCATGCCCTGCACCAGCACATCGGTTTTCGTGCTGATATCCATGCGCACCACCGTCACCTGCGAAGGCATGCTGCTTAACGACTGGAAGAAATTCCTGATATCAAAAAAGTGCCCTTCCAGCGTCATCGCCTGCATAGGCCTGGGCTCCTCGAAATCATTCACCAGCTTGTAGAGCAGCGTGCCTTCGGCTTCGGGTATGCCTGTCTGCATCACACCCGAAGCTGCGCCCGCCCGTCTTTCCTTTCGCAGGCGCTTGCGTTCCGACTTGGTCGAGCCCTTGACCGCCGCTGTCGCTGCCGGTGCCGCTTTCTGGTTGGCTGGCTGCGCTTTGGGCATGGTGAAAGGCACATTCTCGGTGACCTTCACGCCACTGGCGCGGGCAATTTCCGATACCCGCAGAATCATGTCCTGGTCATCGCCGCCTGCCCATCCGTCCAGATGCGCCGCCATGGCCGCACCCAGTGCCGCCACTTCCAGCTCCAGCGCCGTGGCCTGCTCTTGCAACTCGTCAGCATCCTCATCCGGCACATCGGGATACCTGGGGCTGGCCAGCTCGGCCTTATCCGCCTGCAACTGCTGGCCCAGCTGCGAGAGCTCGCGGTGTTTCGGCAAATAGCGCAGCATGAAATACGCCAGGACCAGCATGACAATCACGCCTCCCAGCAGCCATATCTGTTTTTTCCGGTCTAGTGCAATCGCCATGATTTATTTTTTCCCGTTTCTGGCAAGTGGCCTCAACGCAGCATTGGCCGCCGCCCACTCGTCATCTCTCAGCCTGGTCAGCTTGAATTTAATCGCATAGCCCATCAGGCCCAGCCGCCCAGGCTGTTCGTTCACGGTGCTATCGCGGATATGGTAGTTGGTCAGGTGCACATTGACCTGGAACCGTTTGGCAAACTCCTGCGCAGCCGCCTCGCTCAGTGCCCAGGCATAAATCGAAAATCCCAGCCGGGTATCTTCCGTCATGCTATCCACCACCACATCGTCCGCTACCGACAACTCAAATGCCCGCAGGATATCCACCAGGTTCTGGTTACGCTGCGGCAGGTCGCGCTCAATCAGGGTCAGGCCATTTTTCAGTTGCTCCGCTTTCTGCTGGTTGGTCTCTATACTGTTCTGCAGGCCATGCACGCGGTCAACCTGCTGCTGCAACAGCGCAATCGCCTGGCGCTGCTTGCCCAGTGCCGCATCCACTTCATCCTTCTGGCTGTAGATGCCCCAGTAGCGGCCCCACAGCGAAAGCTCCGCAATCACCATGGCCACCACCATGGCGGCAACCGCCATACCGGCGCGAAACTCGCCGCGCTTGTACCATACCGGTGCAGGTTCACCCACCGGCACTTCCGTCAGTGCCAGCCAGGGTTTTGCATTCATCACCATCCTGGCCGCACCCAGCAGGCCGGCATGGCTTTCCTGCCCTATCCTGGCCATGATGGCCGGTTCGCGGCCCAGCACATTGGCAACGTCTTTCAGCCATACCGCCGCCTGCTCGGCAGACTGTCCGGTCGCATCGACCACCACCAGCACCGGCAGCTCGGCCTCGCCATCATCCAGCTGATGAATGAAATCGCTCATGGCAGACAGCGCTTCGTGTTGCGGCAGCACCAGTACCTGCATCTGTGTCAGCCTGCGCGCCGTCACCTGTGCCAGCATCAGCTGGTTGGCATGTACCTCGCACACCACCGCATGCTCCACCCCGACCTGGCTGCTGCCCTGCAAATAACCGGCCACACCCAGGCTGTTACCGGCCGCAGGCAGGCAGCCATGCAGTTTCAGCCCGGCAGCAATAAACGCCGCCTGCCATTGCCGCAGCAGATTCTTGTTCACCGCCGAAGCCAGCCAGCTGAACCCGCCCTCCTGCGGCACAGCGGACTGTGCCTGCCAGCCGCAATGCAAATGCTCGCCATTGCCCTTGAACCAGGGCTGCCTGCGCACAATGCTGTCCAGCTGCATGCGCCGGACAAAGTGCATGGCCAGCGCCTGCTCGCCAAACTTCTTGTACAGCTTGTCGCGCTGCGGGCTGGCGTTCGCCTCGTTCTGCACCGCCAGCACTTCCTCCACCTGCGCCTGATCCATATAGCCCTGCTGCACCAGCAGCTGGCCTATTGCCAGTTGCCGTGCCTGCTGCGCCACCAGCGGCTCCATCTCCCATTTCACCTGCTCGGCAATTTCCTGCGGCGAGAGCTTGTTTCTGGGCGGCACCGGCAAGGTAATCAGGCTGGTGACCACCGCAGGGTTAAGCAGCACCGCCTGCTGCCCCTGCCAGCCATGCTGGCGCAATTGCGCCACCAGTGCTTTCAGGCCCTCGTTAAAATCGTCGTAATTCACCTGTGCCTCGTGCAGCAACTGCACATCCTGGCCAACCCGCACAAATACCGCGCCGCGCAAGCCGGAGATATCCGACTCGACCACCAGCAGGTCATTGATGCGCTCGACGAACGGCAGTTTGTCTAACAATTCAATTAAGGCCATGATTTAAAACTTTCCCATCACTTTGATACCTGCCAGTCAAAAAAACAGTTGATCCCATCTTGATGTCACCTGCTCCTAGCGCAACTGCCAGCGCAACGGCGCAGGCGGCAGCACATTGGCGCGCGGTTTCACTTTCAGCAACACCGGCACTGGCGTAGCAGTCTCTCCCGCCGTGCCACTGCAAACTCCGTCAAACAGCTTGCGGTAATCTCCGGCCGGGTTATTGGCCTGATCGCAGACCACGGTGATACTGCGCTGCCCGGCGGGCAGTGCCAGGCCTTCGCCCAGCGTCAGCGTGCCTGTGCCGGTATCCAGGCTGCTGCCCGGTGGCACCAGAAAGGCTGCACCGCTGGCCGTGCTGACCTGGCTGCCTGCCATGCTGATGGCACTGCTGGCGGTCACCGTTGCTTCAGTCTGCGCTGGCAGACTGCTCACATCCACCATCACCCGGCTGTCGCTGCCCGGCATCAATGCCACATCGCCGTTAAAAGTCAGGATGGTGGCGTCCGGCAATGTCACGACCTGCGCAGCAGTGACCGCGCTGCCTTCCGGCACATCAACATAAGGCTTGAGCAAACCGCTGGCGGCAAACTGGACAGGGCCTGCATGCCCGGCGGGCAAAGTCATGGTCGCCCCGGCAGGTAGCGTCAATCGTGAATTGCCGTCCAGAGTGAGGTTTTCACTGGTGATCACCTCGCAAGGCGCCAGCGCACTGCAACCCGCCAGGTAAATCCTGCTGCCGTCATCCAGCGTTAATGCACCATCCTGTATCACGGCAAAAGTGGATGAAGCAGCTCCCACAGGCGTGGTGCCGGCAGGAAAAGTCACTTCAGCCGGTTCAGCAACACTCAAGGTACTGGTACTGCTATTCCAGCCAAAACCGGGAAAGGTATCACTTAAAAACGGGGCAAACTCCGGGTCGCAATCAACAGAGGCAGGATGGGCACAGACCGGCAGGGTGCCACTGTCAGTAACGGGATAATTCACACTCAGGCGCAGGCTGTCTGCTGCAATATCCAGCGGGATGCCTGCATCATTGGCGATCTCGACCAGCACGGTTTCCCAGGCGGCGCCCAGCACCACCTGGTGATCGGCGGCCACCACCAGCGCTGGCGGCAGGCCGGTAGCAGTGAGTTTCGCCGGATAATCTTCTGCATAACTGCCAACCTCCGCAGCCCCTACCCTGGCATCACTGCCACAGCTTTGCACATACAGGCTGCCAGCCACAGGCTGGCCCACGTCGGCGTCCTGGCAAGCCGTGTCATCGGCAGCACCGGTGCCAAACAGCCAGCCATAATTCTCCATATCCGGATTAGGACTGGCGCTTCCCGCTTCACCGCCGGTATTTTTCCAGCCATCCCGGAAAGCCAGCCCAATCGATTCTGGCATCCCCGGCAGATAAGGCCCGCGCCAGCCAGACCACACCTGCGTTTCGGTATCCTGTGTCCACGGTTCCAGTTCACTGCCATCACATGCCTCACGTTCAAGCAACTCGCGCACACATGCCGGCAAACGCCCCATATCGGCCACAAAGCCCGACACATCCGTCTCGCCGTTCAAGGTCAGGGTGGCATCGCCAATCACGGCTTTTTTAATCAGTTGATAATAGGTTCTGGTCGCGTCATAGCGCTGCTGGTCATCGCCCTCCTGCACCACCGCAAACGTGGTCATGGCCAGCACGCCCAGCAGAAACACCACCAGCAGCAGTTCCAGCAAGGTAAATCCGCTCTGTTTGGCTGCACAGCGCATCATAGGCACATCACCAGATCGTCTTTGCCCGCGTCTACGGCCCGGTTAGGCTGGCAGGGGTCTGTCATATTGGTACCGCCGTAGCGTCCGTCAGGCCCCACGCTGACTATGCGCGGGAAGCGCTGAACAGGAGAGGTTGGCGCTTCTGCATCAGGCGGGAGCGGCATATCCACCAGCAGGTAAGGGCTGCCCTGCGGGCCGGTCTGCAACACATCCCCGTCAGCCGCATCGCCGTGACCACCGTCGCAGCGGTTATCCACCGTATACTGCCACCAGCTCAGGGGTCTGGCAGAAGGCCGGGCATCACGCTCTGTCTTGTTGGCATGGCGGAAAGGGTCCAGCTTGGCAAAAGCAATCACCGCGTTATCCACGCCGGGAAAGTTGTTGAATGCCACACAGGCAATGCCGCGCCGTTCCAGGTAAGGGCCGCGCCAGCCCCGACCGGTATCGCGGTTAAAGCGGCGATATTCATAGCCATCATCAATGCCATCATGATCAGCATCGACAAACACAAACAAAGGGCTGAAATCAGCCGGATGGCTGACTGGCGGATACGTGCCGACATCGCGCCTGAACTGGCGCAGCGCGTTGGCAAGCTCACTCATTTCGCTCTGCGCCAGCGGCAGCGCGATAGAGTCATCCGCATTGCTGTCATACGCCACCATCGCCATGGTCGATAAAATCGCCACCAGCGAAACCACCAGCAATAATTCCAGCAATGTAAACCCGGCCGCACGGCGACGACCGGTCACACACCTGTCTCTTGATCCTGCACCCACTGTTACCCCCCGATAATACTGCCAGCCTTGCTTATATAGCGAAGCGCCAGCGCTGCCGGTGCGTTTATACGCACTCTGTGTTTGTTTAACCCTTTACCGCAACCTGCCGTCAAACCGCCAGGCTGCGGTAACCAGTCATATGTGCCAAAAGGCAGCACGCCTGTGCTGCCTTAAGGTGCCAGAATTAACTGTTATTCAGCTAATTACTGGGCAGTTGTGGTGTTGGCCACAGCAATGTTCTGATCAATCAGTTTGCCTTCTGTATCAACAACACCAACCAGCACTGGTTTTCTGAAGATGTTTGCCGAAGTAATATTAGTAGCATCTGCACTGCCTAAATGGAACAAAGCAATGTAACGGGAATAAGTAGTTGCTGGGTTAATGACATTACTTACATAAGTTGGAGCGGAAGCAATTGCCACTGCAGAACCAGTAGTGCTCTTGGCTGCGTCGTTACCAAAACCAAAGGCAACAACTAAGTGGCACTCATCAGGCTCGAACTTGTCATTGATCTTGTTCAGGAAACTTGCTGCTAATGCAGGTGTACCTACTAAAGGTGCATTCAAACCAGTAACACCTGTACGAATGGCAGCAGGAGCAACGCCACCAACTTGACACAATGTCCCTGTATTAGCTGTAGGCACAACCACCAAGCGGTCAAAGAATTTTTCTTCCGGTTCAAGCTCCACTGTACTCACTGTAGTAGCACCCTCAACAACCTGGACAGCGCCTTCATTATGCAACAGGTTAGGCTCAACACCTGCAGTTACTCCACTTATGGTACGCACTTGGAACTCATCCACACCAACACGTAGAAATGCTTGAGCGATTGCTGTTTGCGTAGCAGTATCTGTCACATTAACGCCTGCCAGGAAGCGATATGTTGCGTCACTAACAAAATCAAGCGGTGCTCCAGCAGTTCCGCCAACATCACCCTCATCTGTCACCAGGTGATCCCACTGGTTAGGCAGGTTACCGGTCACAGCACGATAGTTACGGATAGACTGGTCAGCACTTGCAATATTGCTTGAAGCAGCTGCGCCTTGTGCTGTATCGGTCAAGCCTTCATAAGCCAGCAATGCGCCGGTGGCCAAAATAGCCAGCAGTGTTACCACCACCAGCAGTTCGAGCAGGGTAAAACCCTTTTGATTGCTCTTGCGTAATTTCAAACCTCTCATTGATTTTCTCCTAAAAAAATTAGAGTCCTTGCTTTTTACATCATCAAATCGGGGGGCTGATCCAGACGGACTGATTTTAATCACTGCACTGTCCGTTTCTTTCCCCCCACCGCTCTCTTGCGTTTTCTTAACATTCCGGCGCTGGCTTTTGGCTGGCCGGCGGGATGTTTCTCCCGCGTCTGTTAATCGTGTGCAAGTGAGTGATCCTGATGCCTGCCGTTGCTTGACCGGCTGACATGCCAGACACTAATAGCAACTCACGTGCCAACCCGTGCCAATTTTTATAAGTCACTGATTTTTATTCCTTATTCCTTTTTTCGACTATTCAAGCCACCACACATGGCAGGAGGGAATATGGATGTTTTAAACCAGTGGTTATTGAGGACAACCATTTTTGTAGGAGAAACACTGACACTACAGTCGGAAAAATCGGGGATAAAAAGAGGATAAATGCCACTGACTGAGAGCAGCTTGCAGCGGCATATCACTGTAATCAATTGTTAATAAAGGTTTTTTATTAT
>CBIMYT010000026.1:0-30076 GCA_966248215.1 uncultured Methylophilus sp.
TTCTTAAAGGCTTTATCTATACGCCGATGAACGCAAATAAACGCCGATACTGCGAAGGTGTTATCTGCGTTTATCGGCGTGTATCGGCGGACAATTAAAATTGTTTTTGACTTTACTCTTAACTTGGCTTGTACCTGTGTGTAGACACTTATAAAGGTGAGCATTCTTAAAGGCTTTATCTATACGCCGATGAACGCAAATAAACGCCGATACTGCGAGGGTGTTATCTGCGTTCATCGGCGTGTATCGGCGGATAATTAAATTGCTTTTGACTTACTTCCAGCTAACCACCTGACTCATCGCACGGCGCGTTTTTGCACGTGGTTCATGCTTGCGGTAACCAAACGCCACCATATATGCCAGGCCGTATTCTGCTAAATTCACATCGAATTTTTCTGCCAGCAGCGCATCCGTTTCTTTCTGCCTGAACCCTTCAATCGGACATGAATCTATGCCACGCATGGCGGCCACTGTCATCATATTGGCCAGCGGCAGGTAACATTGTTTGGCGGCCCAGTCGAACAGTTTGCGTTCGTCGGTTAAATCAAAATCGGATTGCTGGAATTTGCTGTAAAAACCCAGACGCGTCTCGGCGACTTCCTGCGGGTGATGTTGCACTTCACGCATGAATTTTGGCAGGTAAGGGCCATCCGGTCTCAAGAAGGGCGATTTCATGGCCAGACACAACACAAAGTGGCTGGCGGTATCCAGTTTCAGCGGCGCACCCCAGGCATTGGCTTTCAGGCTTTCGCGCAGCGCCTTGTCCTGCACCACTATGAAATGCCACGGTTCGAATCCGAATGAGCTTGGCGACAGGCGCGCAGATTCCAGAATGAATTCAAATTCATCAGCGGGAATCTGCCTGCCGGCATCAAACTCCTTGCAGGCATGGCGGAACTGGAAAGCTTCCAGGATTTGCTGTTTTTCTATCATCTTTGATCCTTATTCAATGGTGACTAATTTACCTATACTCAAAAACAGAATCGCCATGTTGACCGGCAGACCTTCATGATGAAACAGCTGCGCATAGGCTGCCAGTTGTGGTTTAAATGTGCCTGCCAGTGCGGCTAGGTTATCCTGTTCCGTGACCGGCATGGATTTGTAATCCACGATCCAGCGCACACCGTCTGCGACAAACGTGCGGTCTATGATTTTCTTGCCGTCGGTCAGTTGTTCAATCGCCAGTTCTGATGCTGCCTGTTGATGGGGCTGTAACACCCACTGGCCGTCGGCAGATTGCAGCGTGGTGGCCAGCAAGCGGGCGACTTTGGCGGCGCCTTCGATGACATCGCTTTCCTGGTAGCTACGCTGCCTGAACCAGCGTTGCATGGCCGACGTGTGGGTTGAAAAAGAGATTTTGGCTGCTTCCTGCCAGGCAGTTAAGTCTTGTCCGGCTACCAGTTGCAGGTAAAGGTGGGCGAGGATGCCTGTATCTGCTTCCAGAGTGGTTGTCATCGCATTTTCAGAGTTTGATGCATAGCCGGAAGCTGATGTCGTAACTGCCTCAGCTTGCAGGATGGCTGGTGTGGCAGGTTGCCGCAGGCGGATCAGTTTGGGAACAAATTGCCGGATATCGGCTTCCGCCTGAGATGTGGTAGCGCGCGCCACGATGTCGTGTTCCGGCGTAAACCAGGTGCTGACGGCTGGCCACAACAAATGCAGAAAAGTGTTTTTGCGTGGCTGCGGCTGACCATCTTTATCCGCTTTCGCGGCGCCCAGCAGGTGCAGTTGGCGCTCGGCACGCGTGGCTGCGACGTAGAGTACACGGGCATCCTCGTAGGCGGCACGGGTTTTATCCAGGTCATTCAGGTAATCATAAGCCGAGACGCCGCTTTGCTGACGTTTACGGGCAGTGGGCACAAATGGTGCGGCGGCCAGTTCGGTGCTGCCATTGTCCAGCGCGACTTCTTCCCAGATTACCAGCTTGGCTTCGTCGGGTGGATTGCTGCCATCCAGTCCTGGCAGGATCACGGTATCAAATTCCAGCCCCTTGGATTTATGGATGGTCATGAATTGCAGGCTGGCATCGGCTTTGGCATCCGGTGCGGCATACAGTTTCCTGACGTCTTCCGCCAGCGCCTGCGGGTTGAACTGGCCGTGTTGTTCCAGTGCGGCAATCCGCGCAAAAAAGGCCTGCACGTCCTGTACGTCGTTTTCATTCCACAGGCAATCCGCACCTGCCAGGCGTAGCCAGGTGTTATGCACCCAACGACTGACAGTTGTCCGTCCGCGCCACTCCAAAGCTGTCTGCATCACGTCATGTACATGGCGGGCGCGGCTCTGGCCATCTTCGCTCAATCTGGCAAGTACCTGCTCATCCGCCAGCAGATTCATGACGCTGCGCTGACTATCCTGGCCTATCAGCGCATGCAGGTCTGCGAGGGTCAGACCGCACCAGGGCGCGCGCAGCAGGGCCAGCCAGTGTACGCGGTCTGCGCGCTGGTGCAGGGCATGGGTGAGGGTGAGCAAATCCTGCACAATCTGACGGTTGGCCAGCTCTTCAATTTCGACGGCCTGGAAGCTGAGTTCGGCATGGTTGCGGCGCATTTCACTGACCAGGGCATGCAGGTGCTTGCGCGCACGTACCAGCACGGCGATGCTGGCATCCGGTTTGTCGGCACGTGTCTGCTGGATGATGCGGATAATCTGTTCGGCTTCCAGGCGGCGGATATCCGCCGGTTCTTCCTCTGCTGTGACGACGGGTACCAGCAAGGGGTGGACAAAAATACCTGATCCGTCCGCGTTATCCCGCGTTGCCACAAACGGGCGATAGGCGATAGCACCTTGTTGCGGGGCGTCGCTGGCGGGAAACATGCCCTTGAAGGTCTGGTTGATCCATTCCACCACGGGTGGACGGGAGCGGTTGTTACGCCACAGCTTGAGCGGGGTCAGGGCGATATCGCCTAGGCCATGCAGCGCGGCATTCAGGAACAGGCCCACATTGGCTTTGCGGAAACGGTAAATGGATTGCATGGGGTCGCCCACCGCAAACAGGGTGCGGCCATCACCGGGCTGCCAGCCGCGTGTCAGCGCTTTCAACAGGTCAATCTGCATGGGGCTGGTATCCTGGAACTCATCGACCAGCAGATGCTGGATACGGTAATCCAGCCGCATCGCCAGTTCGGTGGAAATGCCTCCTTCTTCCAGCGCACCCAGTGCCCGCTGGGCGATTTCGACAAAGTCCACTTCATTATTGGCCTGGAAGCTGAGCCAGAGTTGTGCGGCGGCAATATTCAGCAACTGGCTCAAAGCCTGGATCATGGCGTCATCTTCGCTATCCGGCTCGGGCAGCATGCGGATGCGTGCAATGGCGGCTTCACTGTCACTGTGTTGTGCCAGGCCAGCAAGGATATCGGTCAGGGCTTCTTTATACGGTTTTGCTTCGTCGGTGGCCGGCAAACCCATGTTTTTATCCAGCCGTTTGCGCAGGCCGCCACTGGCGGTCAGCAACAGCTCTGCCAGTGCCCGCCACAGCGGTAAATCCTGCATGCTGGCGGTTAATGGCCGCTGCCAGTCCAGCAGGGCAGATAAGGCATGTTCTGGCGGTAGCTGGCTGGCGGCATAGCGCGCAATCGGCATCAATGCCTGTTGTAAGCGGCCGGGCAATACCTGTACAACCTGTGCCAGTTCGCTTTCGATCAAATGCAGCAATGCCAGCCGTGCGCCGTCGTTCTGATGGTTGCTCTGGCTTAAATGCAGCCATTGCTCGCGTTTGGACAGCATCGCCATCAGCAGACCTTCCAGGCGCGCCTGGTCATTATCCATATAGCGCAACACCTGGCGCACCGGCTCTCCCAGCTCGTCCGCATCCATGGTTTGCAAGGCCTGGCCCGCCGCTTCGCGATAATAGGCCCAGGCATCTTCCGTTACGGCAGGTTGTGTGCCGAAACGGCTGAGCAGCGGCATTTGCCGTGCCAGGTTGGCGCACAGCGAGTCTATGGTGTAAATACGCAATCTTGCCGGTGTTTCCAGCAAGTGCCAGTTGAGTTCGGTGGAACGTTGCAGAGCCTGTTGCCCCAGCGCAAAAGTGATCTGCTTGTGGGCGGCTTCCGGCACAACTCCGGCGGCAGCCAGTTGCAGGCTGTCCAGAATACGCGCCCGCATTTCAGAGGCAGCTTTATTGGTGAAGGTAATCGCAATGATTTCTTCCGGCGCCTGCACGGTTTGCAGTAACTTCAGGAAGCGTTGCGTGAGCAGCTCGGTTTTACCTGCGCCTGCCGGGGCTTCCACAATAAAAGAAGCGATATCCAATGCGCGTTCACGGTTGGCGGCATCGGCGGCCAGTGCCTGCTGCAAGTCGGTTTCATGACTAGTCATACTCATGCCCGGCCTCCGTTCTGCAGCTGTTCAAACTGTAATTGCCGCTCGGGCAGGCGTAACAGTGGCAGTACATCGCAATAGGCTAAATCCTGTTCGGATTCAAAAAACACTGCCGCTTCGCCTGCCTTCAGTGCCTGCGCCGTGCGGGTAATCTGGCTGTGCCAGTGTTGTAATATCGACGGCCAGTCGGGGAAAAGCTCGCGGTCAAACAAGGTGTTTCTTTCGTGATTAAAGGCGCGGATGCCGGGCACAATATCGTCTTCGGCGGCGACACCGGCAAAGCCGCCATCGGTCAGGCGCAGTTTGCCAAAGCACACGGCAGCAATGTCTGCGTCCTGCAGGACAAAGGCGGCATAAATCGGCAATTGCGGTTCGGTAATTTTATCGCTGGCCCAGTTCTTGTAATCCGGCGCGCTGCCGGTTTTATAGTCTATGACCACCAGACGGCCATCTGCCAGCGTATCCACACGGTCTATCACCAGTTTGACCTGTATGCCCTCAATCATTGGCTTGAACTCTTTTTCTGTCATGGTGACGGCAAACGCCTGCGGGCGTTCACGTTCCACTTCCCATAGCCAGGTCAGGGCCAGTTTGACCAGTCTTTCGCTTTCCAGCTGGCAGAACACTTCGGAAAACGGTTGTGAAAATTCCCGGTTGAAGGCTGCCATGACTTCGCTGGCAATGGCCTGTAATTGCCCCTGTAGTGTTTCCGGCTGGACAGTGGCCCAGTCCAGGGACGGTTGCCGGCTCCAGAATTCAGCCATTACGCGATGGATCAGATCCCCGCGCTGCATGGCATCCAGGCCGTTGTGTGGCGTTTCCAGTTTGCGCGCTTTCAGGCGGTACTGGTAAAACGCCCAGGCGGGGCAAAGTGCCTGCGCCCGTAACAGGCCGGTACCGCCGCTGATATGCTCGCCATCCTGCACCGGCGGTGCCTGATGATCCTCCAGCCATTGCCAGTCTCTATGGCTGTGGCGCGCCAGTGTTTCGGCCAGCGTACTGGCTTCTGGCGTGGCCGTGGTTTCAGCAATATTCTGGATCAGTGGACTGATACGCAACAGGCGGTCGCCTTCTTTTTCTGCATGGGAAAAAATGACGCTGTGCGCCGAGCGCAGCAGGCGCTGGTGGATTTGGCTGGCAAATGCAATCTGCACCTCGCTGCTGGCATTGGGCGTACCCGCCTGGCGTTGCAGTTCTGCCGGAATCAGCGCATTGGTGCGCGACAGTGGTGGCCAGACATGGTCATTCATGCCCATCACCCACAGGTCGTCCAGTACGTGCGCGGAAGCTTCCAGCATGCCCATCAGCGTGATATTCGGCGTGCGTACCGTCTGCGGCTGGAAAATCTGCGCCTGGCACAGTTGCGACAAGCGGTGCAGGGCAGACATCGCATCTATGCTGCCCAGCCAGGCATCCAGCGCCGCCAGCTGGCCCAGTACGCGTTGAAACGATTGCTGGCACTGATATTCATGGCTGGACAGGCTGCGTTCACCCGGCCAGTGCGTGGCATCCAGCAATTGATTGATGCTGATGACCCAGGCGGAAGGTAGTTGTTTACGGGGCAACTGTTTCGCCAGTGTCAGCAGGGCGTTGATATCCGCATGCAATGCCGGGCACAGCACCGGATGGATATCCTGCTGTTTGCGTTCGATAAAACGGCTAAAACTTGCCGCCGTGACCTGCAAGGGCAGTTGCCTGCGCATATCGGCATCCAGCGTTGCACGCGCATCGGCTTCTCTATGCGCCTGTGACCAGTAGATATCACCGAGCAGGGCTGAAAGTTCGGGTTGGGTAAATGGTTGTTGCTGGAAAGCCAGCCTGAGCAGACTCAGAGCAGTGGTGACCAGTGGCCAGCGGCTTAACGGCAGGCCCAGCGAAAATTCATAGCAGCGCGGGATTTCGGCCTGAGCCGGATGCAATGCTTCAGGGTGGAACACATCATCCAGCAGGTTGGCCAGCGTCTCGCGCAGGCTGTCCAGTTCCGGTACCACAATTGCCAGCCTGGCCGCCGGGTTGGCGGTGAGCTGTTGTTGTGCCCAGTGCACGGCAGCGCGACATTCATCCATGGCTTCGGCAAAGGCCATGCGTTTGATGTCAGTGGCAGGGATGCCGCTTTCAAAGGCTTCTACAGTGACACCGCGTGCTCGCAGGGTGTCTATCAGTGCCTGCAAATGCGGATTGATACGGTCAAACCCGGCCAACCGGATATGGGAAGGTGAAGGCAGATCATGCTGCTGTAATTGCGCCAGTTGCCAGGCTTGGTAACGCACGCTTTCCAGATAGCCGCTTTGTTTGCACAACTGCTGGAACTGCTGCCGCCATTGCATGAACTGACGGGTTTCTTCACTGGCCGTGTCCATATCCAGGCTGATATTCCATTCAATCAGGTAACGGTTGGCTTCAATGGCGGCGCTGGCCAGGCCATTGGTATTAAACAGTGCAGATGCTTCGTGGCGCTTGAGGCAATGCTGGATGGCCTGCTCCCATAACAGGGCTTCCTGCGTGGGCGAGAGTACTCCCAGCGGTGCTTGTGCCGCTGCAATTGTTCCACACAAAATGGCGTGCTCGGTGAGCTGATTGAGCCATTCCTGCAGCGGATAGACGGATGGCGCCTGCCATTGTGACAGCCCTTGCTGCTGGTAATCCTGTTGCAGGCGCTGGCGTATGCCTTGCGCCAGGCGTGGCGAGGCGCACAGAATTACGGTGGATGAACTGGGTGAATCAGGTTGCGTGGGACTGGTCATGCCGTTGCATTGTGATAAGAATTAACCGGAACCCTTATTTTATAAGATAATGCTGCGCATTATCGCTAAAACTTTGGAGAGCGCGGATGTCAGCGTTGAAGAGATTTCTTAAAGGGTGTTTATTGCTGATTGTGTTACCGGTCGGCTTGTTCACACTATATACCTGGAGCAGCCTGAACTGGGTGTATTCCGATGGTGAGCGGATCGGTTATGTGCAGAAACTGGCGCATAAGGGCTGGATATGCAAAACCTGGGAAGGCGAGCTGGTGCTGGTCACTGTACCAGGCACGCAGGCCGAGAAGTTTTATTTTACCGTGCGTGATCATGATGTGATCCGCAAGGTGAATCAGCTGGCAGGTGAACGTGTACGTCTGTTATACAAGGAGCACAAAGGTGTGCCTTCCAGCTGTTTCGGCGAAACCAGTCACTATGTGTATGATGCGCAGAGGATTGATGATGAAAAATCAGATAGCGCGCCGCTGAAATAAAAAAAATGCTTCCGACCGGAAGCATTTTTTTATGGTCATGGCTGCCAGGTTTAGGCAATCAGGCGCAAATGTTCCGGCCTGCCGGATGTCTGAACTTGTTCCGGTGGCTGGATTTTAAACTGGTTCACGGACATCACCAGCGTGTCCACCTGTTCCAGCATGCTTTCTGCCGCTGCGGCAGCTTCTTCTACCAGTGCGGCGTTCTGCTGCGTGGTCTCATCAATAGAGGTCATGGATTCGTAAATCTGTTCCAGGCCGCTGCTTTGCTGGCTGGAGGCCTGGGAAATTGCCTGGATGCTTTGCGACACCTGCTGCACTGCCGCTACGATCTCCTGCATGGTCTGGCCCGCCAGTGACACTTGCTTGGCACTGTCACTGGTTTGCGTGACGGAGGTAGCAATCAGCTCCTTGATTTCCCTGGCTGAAGCGGCTGATCGCTGGGCCAGGTTGCGGACCTCACCGGCGACGACCGCAAAACCGCGACCTTCTTCACCGGCACGCGCGGCTTCTACTGCGGCGTTCAGGGCCAGGATATTGGTCTGGAAAGCAATGCTGTCAATCACGCCGGTAATCTGTTCAATTTGTGCCGAAGTGGTGTTAATCGCCTGCATGGTAGTACTGAGCGCACTGAATGCCTTGCCACCTTCCAGCGCCATCTGGTTGGCCTGGCTGGCCTGCTGATTGGCTTGCTGCGCGTGTTCGGCGGTTTGCCGGATATTGCTGGTCAGGGTTTCCAGGTTGGCGGAGGTTTCCTGCAAGGCATTGGCTTGTGTCTCGGTACGGCGGGAAAGGTCGTTATTGCCTTTCTCGATTTCGGCGGCAGCCACATGAATGGTTTCGGCCGCCATTTTTACGGTCTGGATAGGATGGACCATGCGTTGCAGGATTTCCTGTGAGCCTTGCAGGGCTTCTCTGAAATCACCGGTATGTGCCGTGACATCGACCAGGCTGTAAAGCTGGCCCTGCTGGGCTTCGTCCGCAATCTGGCGCGTGTCGGCTACCAGGCGATTCACTGCATCAATACAGGTATTCAGGTTGTCGATCAGTACTTCAAAGTCACCATGATATTCGTTATGGATAGGTGCAGGCACATCGCCAGCGGCAATGCGCTTGACGCAATCGGCAGCCACATGCAGTGGTGAAACCACGGCATCCAGCGTCTGGTTGATACCCTGGATAATCTGGCGGAAGTCACCGGCGTGTGCGTTGATATCGACACGCGTATCCAGTTTGCCCTGCTGCGCATCGGATGCCAGGTGATGCACATCGGCAATCAGCTGGTGGATAGCCGCGGCGCAATGCTGCAAACTGGTTTGCATCAGGTTGAAATCACCGACGAAATGTTCCTCGATATGGGTGGGAATATGACCGGCAGCCATTTCATCCAGGTAGCGCGCGGTGGTTTGCAATGGTTCAACCACGGCATCCAGGGTCTGGTTCAATCCGGCCACAATCTGCTTGAACTCCCCATGGTGACGTGCCACATCTACCCGGACATTGAGCTGGCCCTGTTCGGCGGCATGAGACAGTGTATTCACGTCATCCATCAGGAATTTGAAGTTGCGGCGAACCTGCTCTATGCTCTGGTTGATATAGCTGCGCTGACCAGGGAAGGCCTCCAGCGGCTGGTTAAAGTCACCCTGACCGAATGCGGTCACGACTTGCAGGGACTTGGTCTGCGCCACGATATGCTCTTCCACCATCTGGTTGATACCTTCGGTCAGGTGCCGGTAAGCGCCATTAAACTGCTGGCTGTTGATGCGGTGGTCAATCAGCCCGGCACTATGCTGCGCAGACATTTCGTTAAGGGATTGTACGATTTGCTGTATGGTCGATTGCATGCGGTGCATTTCATGCAGCAAGCGGCCGGTTTCATCATTGCGCACAGGGGTTTCATGCGAAAGAAATTCACCGTTGGCAATCCGGTGCGACATATTCAGTGCCTGGTTCAGCGGGCGGGTAATCGAGCGTGTCATTTTCCAGGCAATCAGCATCGCGATGAGCACTGTGATGGCCAGTGCTAGCTCAATTTGCTTGTTAGCTCTGGCAATGGTGGATGCAAATTGCGCCGAGGCATCGGTGACGCCGGCGATATTCATATCCATCAGCAATTTGAGTGAGTGGTTCAGCGGCTTGTCCGCGCCTTTCACTGCGGCATCAATGTCGGTGGCACTCATGCCTTCATTTTTCAGTTCTTCGCTACGCGCAATGGCGTTGCGGTAGGAGGAAACGGCCAGCGTGATATTCCCCAGAATATCCTTTTCCTGCTGGTTGAGCTCACCGGTGGCTGCATAGGCGGTCATGGCCTGCTCAATGTCATCCATGCTCTGCCTGAACCTGGTCGCTTCACGACCACCGCGCAGGATATAGTTCTTGAAGTGATGTACGCCGGTACTCAGGCCTTTGCTGGCATTTTCAATTTGCATTCTTTTGACCAGGTTGATGCTTTCGAAATGCTGCCAGGTCTGATGGATGTGATGGAATCCACGCCAGGCAATCACAAAAATAAAGGCGGTGAACAGAATGAGCAATGCGTATCCCAGAAACAAGCGGGTACCTACATTCAAATGGGTAATGGATTTTTTCATGAATTCCTCTGGATAATGCCTGGGGGATCAACAGTCTTGCCTTGTCTTGAAGGGTGCATTTTGAAACGCACACTGTGAATTACGCGGAAAAATAGCATAACTGAAGGGGTAATCAGGCGATTTCACAAAAAGTTCATAATTGGAGCATTCCTGTTAAGCAGCGAATGGCGGATAGGCAAATGCGCTGTATGATACGCACGAACGATATGGGGAGATCTTGTCCCGGCAAGAGTTAATATTGAATGGCTGAATATAAAAATTACATTACGCCGGAAGGCTATGCGGCCCTGGAGAAAGAGTTCCAGCAGCTGGTCAAAACGGAACGTCCGGAACTGGTCAAAATTATCAGCTGGGCCGCAGGCAATGGTGACCGCAGTGAAAACGGCGATTACATTTATGGCAAGAAGCGCTTGCGGCAGATTGATTCGCGTATCCGCTTTCTGACCAAGCGTATGGATGCGGCGGAAATAGTGTATAGCCGCACACAGACCAATCTGGAAAAAGTGTATTTCGGCGCCTGGGTCACGCTGTTCAACCTGGGTGATGATAGCGAAATGACGGTGCGCATTGTAGGGCAGGATGAACTGGACCCGGCCCAGGGATATATTTCGTGGGTGTCGCCCATGGCAAAAGCGTTACTGGGCAAAAATCTTGGCGACACTATCCGGGTTGTGACGCCAGCGGCAGAAACAGAATATGAAATTATCGATATCCGCTATGAGTAAAAACAATCTAAAAACTGGCGTGGAGACTTGAACTAATTGTTAGCTGGCTTTATCTTAGCGCTATATGCGTAAACGTCTCTGCCTGTTGCTGATTTGCTGGTTGCCATGTTTTGTCATGGCCGCCAATGTCATGTCATTGCAAATGGTGTTGGCAGAGCAAGTAATCGCGACCACTGCCCAGTCACGACAAGAGATGCCATGCCATCATATGGCTGCTGAGCAGGCTGATGTTGATATGCATGCCGGGCATCCTGCCGCAGGCGATCATGCCCCCGCCAGCCATCATGGCTGCACTGTATGCGGTTTTTGTGTGATCAGTACTGGCGTAGCCCATTTAGATGCTTTTCCTCGTATTTTCCCCATGACACAGTCTGCTGCTACGCCGTTGTTTGTGGCAGATCCTGTGCATAGTCAAACCTATCCTCCCGCCATCAGGCCACCCATATTCAGCTAACACACAGGACAATTCCGTCCATCGTTTTGTTTGTTTGAATATGGAGGCTTTATGCTTAAGCAACACATTGTTGCATCGGGCGTTTTTCTTGTCAGCCAGGTGATTTCGCCAGCGCACGCGGCGGCACTCATGGGCTTCGAGGACAGCGCCATGCTGATGACCGAGATCGGTCGCTATAACTAGGAGTGGATGTTGAACTATTCGCCCGTCCTCGGGCATGCCATTGGTGTCGAACAGATGCGCATGTCCGGCAAGGGAGAGCAGGCGACCACCATTTCCGGTATCAATTACACCGGCCTGATCAAGCGCTGGAACCTGCCTTCGGCCCAGGCCAATGTCTGGTTTAACGGCAGCGTGGGGGAAGCGCGCGGGCAGCATGATGGCTTTGCCTATGCGCCCGGCCTGCAATTTGATGTCGAATCTACCCGGCTGTACTTTCTTGCCAAAGCCCGCATGGTCCGCGCCCCGCACATGAACTATGACACGGCTGCGGTACAGGCCGGATTTTCGTTTTATGAAGCCGGCTTTGATGAAACGCAGCCATGGTTCGTGATCGAAGCCAAAACCATGCGCAATAACGCTCCCGGCTTGCAGCTGACACCGGCATTGCGACTGATCAACAAAAACTATTTTCTCGAATTTGGTGTGACCAACCCATGGCAGGGCGAGGGCTTTGCGCCGCGCCTGAATGCCATGTTTGTGTTTTAACCCGTTTATTTTTAAAGGATATTGAAATGAAAAAATTATTAGTGACCCTGATGTTATCTGTCATGACGCCTGCAGCATTTGCCGTGACCACCATCAAGGCTGAAGTCAATGGCATGGTATGCGCGTTTTGTGCCAAAGGCATAGAAAAAAAGCTCAATGCCTTGCCACAAAAGCAGGCTGCCTTTGTTGACCTGAAAAGCCGGGTAGTGGCCTTGCAGCTGAAAGAAGGACAGGATGTTTCCAATGAGGCATTCAGCAAGGTGATTGAGGATGCCGGTTATTCAGTGGCCAAACTGGAACGCGTGAGCCAGACGGTAGAGGCCATAAAGGCAGATATTGCCAGGACAGGAAAGGCAGGCGACAAGTGATGGCAGGAATCAGCCATTTGCAGGCCAGCAAGCGATTAAATCTGCTGTCATTGTTTACCAGCAGTTCGACATTGATTTGCTGTGCCTTGCCCGCCACGCTGGTGGCGATTGGGTCGGTTGCCACGTTGACCAGCCTGGTCAGCCATTTTCCACAACTGGTCTGGATCAGCGAGCATAAACCGCTGGTGTTTGGCCTGGCGGGAGGGATGCTGTTACTCGCCGGCGGCTTGCAATGGCGTGCCCGGTTGTTGCCTTGTCCGGCGGATGTCAAACTGGCTGAGTTATGCAGAAAAACACGCAGGCAAAGCGTGCTGATTTATGGGCTGTCAGTGATGCTATTTCTGACCGGCGCTTTCTTTGCCTTTGTGGCGCCGTTATTGATTGACTAGTGCTGGCTGCCTGGTTGCGTGAAAACCAGATTGTTCAGTCAGTGATTGAACGGTTAGCCAAAATACAATAGCCGACGGGAATGTCGGCTATTGTTCATACAGCGCACCTATTTTGCTGGTGCAGGTTCGGGTTCAGCGACAAAAATCTCTACCCGGCGGTTTTTTGCCCGGTTAGCTTCCGTGTCATTGGCTGCCACCGGCTCATGTGAGCCCCGGCCATCAATAGCGATGCGACTGATGGCGACACCGCGATCTGCCAGGTAGTTACGTGTGCTGGCGGCACGGTTGACAGACAAGGGGTCGTTCACGGCATCTGATCCGCTGCTATCGGTATGGCCTATGATAGTGACGTGCGCTGCCTGGTTGCTTTGCAAGCCGCTGGCAAATTTATCCAGGATGGGGCGGAAATTGGGTTTGATATCGGCTTTACCGCTATCAAACGAAATATCACTGGGAATCTCGAGTTTTAACTGGTTGTTATCGGTTTTGGTCACGGCTACGCCTGTGCCGGCAGTGGCCTGTTCCATTTCCTGTTTCTGCGCTTCCATTTTCTTGGACCAGACATTACCGGCAATGGCACCTGCGCCGGCACCAACGACTGCGCCAATGGCAGCGCCTTTGCCTCCGCCAGCCAGCGCACCGACGACGCCACCGGCAGCGGCACCAATGCCGGCACCTTTAGCCGTGCCTTTCTGGGTTTCGCTCATATTTGCGCAACCGGCCAGGCCAAGTGAGACGATCAACAAAGGGATGGTTATTGTTTTTGTATGCATAATTATGCTCCTGGAAAAGTAATGAATACTTGGGTTTGTCCAGCAAGCTCAGGAGAGGTTCAGTCCTTAGCCCGGACGTACTGGATATATTCTCACCTTTGATTAAAGCGGGCAATTTCTTTGCTATTGAATAGCATCATTTATAACCGCCAGACGCGGGGTTTCCAGCCAGTACTGATTAATTCCTGTGTCTCGTCTGACTGTACAAAGTTGGGGTAGACTATCCGCAACTTTTTATTTGCTTCATTCTGGCAAGATTCATGTCTGTTTCTGATGTCCGTCCTCTCCGCTGGGATATTTTCTGCAAGGTCGTTGATAACTTTGGCGATATCGGCGTCTGCTGGCGCCTGGCCCGTCAATTGGCAGATGAGCATGATCTCAATATCCGCTTGTGGGTGGATGATATGGCGCTGGCCCGGCGTTTTGCCGGGGCAGGGCATACGCATATCACCTTGCAGCACTGGACGGCGGATGCTGACTTTTCCCGTGCGGCAGAGGTGGTGATAGAAACTTTTGGCTGTGGCTTGCCTGAAGCATATCAGCAGCGGATGCTTGCGCAGCAATCGACCTGGGTCAATGTGGACTACCTGTCGGCAGAAAGCTGGGTGGAGGGGTTTCATGCGCAGCCTTCGCCACAAAGCAATGGTCTGGTGCGATATTTCTTTTATCCCGGCTTTACCGCCGCAACCGGCGGGCTGTTACACGAAGCCGGTTTGCCAGCCTTGCAGGCACAGGCCAGCTGGCAGGCGCTGGGACTGGCACCTGCGCCAGGCAAGCTCACATTGTCGCTATTCTGTTATGCACATGCACCATTGGCCGCACTTGTTGATAGCCTGCAAGCTTCCGGTCAACCCGTACGCTTGCTGGCCCCGCAAACTATCGCGCCCCTGCTGGCCGGGGTGGTAGGTAGCCAGGCCTTGCAGCCTGGCGATCATTTCCAGCGTCAGCAGTGCGAGTTCCAGGTAATCCCGTTTTTATCGCAGAGTGATTATGACCGCCTGCTTTATTTATGCGACTTTAATTTTGTGCGTGGTGAAGACAGCTGGATTCGCGCCTTGTGGGCAGGCAAACCCATGATCTGGCTGCCTTATCAGCAAAGCGAAGAAACGCACCTGGCCAAGCTCAAGGCGTTTATGGATCATTACCTGGCACAGGCTGACCCAGGCTTAAACCAGTCCATACGTCAGGCCATGCTGGCCTGGGCGCAGGGAGACTGGCAGGCCAGCCATTGGCAATCTTTGCTGACGGTGCTACCGCAATTCGTACAACATGCGGAGATGTTCAGGCAGCGCCAGTCGCAGCAGCCCGACCTGGTGACTAAGCTGGTGATTTTTATTGAGAAATGTCGCTCACATCGGGTATAATCACGCGCTTTCAAATCCCGCATACAAATTAAGGCTTATTATGAAAATCGCTCAAGAGCTCCGCGTTGGCAACGTAGTGATGATTGGCAACGATCCTATGGTCGTCGTGAAGACCGAGTACAACAAGTCCGGCCGTAACGCGGCTGTGGTTAAAATGAAAATGAAAAACCTGTTGACCGAGGCGCCAAGTGAAAACGTTTACAACGCGCAAGACAAGTTTGACGTGATTGTGCTGGAAAAGAAAGAAGTGACTTACTCCTACTTTGCTGATCCGACCTATGTTTTCATGGATGCGGAATACAACCAGTATGACGTGGATGCCGAGTTTATGGAAGATGCGCTGCCATACCTGGAAGATGGTATGCCATGTGAAGTGCGTTTCTACGAAGGCAAAGCGATTTCCATCGAGCTGCCAACCACCGTGGTGCGTGAAATCACTTACACCGAGCCAGCCGTGAAAGGCGACACTTCCGGTAAAGTGATGAAACCGGCGAAAATCGCTTCCGGTTTTGAAGTGCCAGTGCCACTGTTTGTCAACCAGGGCGACAAAATCGAGATCGACACCCGTACCGGCGAATACCGTAACCGTGTCATGAAATAATTTATCCTGGCGATAAAGCGGAAAACCCCGGACCAGTCCGGGGTTTTTTATTGCCTGTGTTGTCAGGCCGACAAGCAACGCATGGAAGGGAATCCCGCTAAGCGTTCAGCTGGCGGTCAATTTCCTTTTCGGCCGCCAGCCAGTGGTCCATATTCTGCTGATCAAAGCCGCGTTTCTCGGCAATGTAATAGGCTGCAACTTCAATCATTTCCAGCCGCGAAGCGGAAGTGATCTCATGCGGACCGGCTTTTTTACGGGAGGCTGATTTGCTGTCATCCTTTTGACCTGCAGTGGCTTTTGCATTTGCAGCTTGTTTGACGGTGGATTTTTTGCGATCGTTTTCAGTCGCTTTGAGGGTGGTTGCCATACAGTCTCCTTGGTCTAGCGTTTAATAAGTAATCGGGCGGTTCGCGAGCTTGCGCCGTAACATTCAAAGCGCCTGCTGCCCGGTATAAAGTCATCAAATGCACGTGAATTTTTATGTGTTGGAGGACGGTTTGCCGCTCAAGTTCTCAGCCTCTGCAGATAATTGCAGGTGGCGCTTACAAAGCGTTTGCATATATGATGTTGTTACTTACCAGCCCCTGAATCCCTATGTATAAAAAAGCACTGACTTCCCTGACCATCCTGTTTTTCATGATGGGGTTTATCACCTGCCTGAATGACATCCTGGTGCCTTATCTTAAAGCCATTTTTGACCTCAGTTATGGCCAGGCTGCACTTATACAGTTCTGCTTTTTTGCTGCATATGGCCTGACCTCCATTCCGTTCAGCAAGCTGATTGAGCGTATAGGCTACCAGAAAGGCATGGTCACCGGCTTTGCGCTGGCGGCGCTGGGCTGTGTGCTGTTTTACCCGGCGGTGGTCCTGCACGTCTATGGCCTGTTCCTGGGCGCATTGTTTGTGCTGGCTTCCGGTATCGTGTTGCTGCAAGTCGCTGCCAATCCCTGCGTATCCATCATAGGGCCAAAGGAAACCGCTTCCTCACGCCTGACCATGGCGCAGGCATTCAATTCACTGGGCACTTTTATTGCGCCATTCTTCGGTGCCTATTTCATTCTTTCCACACTGGCAAAATCCACGCATGCCGAAGGCGTGGTTTATCCCTATTTTTTCATTGCGCTGGTGCTGGTAGTGATTGCGCTGGTGCTGTCCCGCATCCGGCTGGATGGCATGGAGAGCGGGCAGGACGATGATAGCGGCTGGCTGGACGTGCTCAGGGAAAAAGGCCTGTTACTGGGCGTGATCGGGATTTTTGCCTATGTGGGCGCTGAAGTGGCCATAGGCAGTTTCCTGGTGAATTATGTGATGGACATCAGCCATGTGACTGAATCGGCGGCGGCATTTCTGGTGGCTTTCTACTGGGGTGGCGCCATGGTGGGGCGCTTTATTGGCATTTTTACCCTGAAAGCCTTTGCGCCAGCCAGGGTACTGATAGCTCACGCATTACTTTCCATGGTGCTGATTATCGTATCCATGAATAGTACGGGCATGCTCGCCATTGCCAGTATGGTACTGGTGGGGTTGTGTAATTCCATCATGTTCCCGACCATTTTCACGCTGGGCATCAAGGGGCTGAAAGCAGGGCAGGAAAAGAAAGGCTCTGGCCTGCTGGCCACCGCCATACTGGGCGGCGCCATTGTGCCATTGTTAACCGGCCTGCTGGCAGACCGGGTGGGCCTGCATCATGCGTTTATCCTGCCTGTGCTGTGCTATGGCTACATTGCGTGGTTCGGTTTCAGGAACGCACGCTAGTCGATAGAAGTCACTTCAGACTTATTGGACGGGTCGCTGTCAGGCAGACGTACCGCCCACCGTTAAACCATCAATTTTCAAGGTAGGCTGACCGACACCGACCGGTACACTCTGGCCTTCCTTGCCGCAGGTGCCGACACCGCTGTCGAGTGCCATATCATTGCCTACCATGCTGACTCTGGTCAGCACGTCCGGACCATTGCCTATCAGGGTCGCACCTTTGACAGGGTAGGTGATTTTGCCGTCTTCTATCATATAGGCTTCGGCTGCACTGAAGACAAATTTGCCGCTGGTGATATCGACCTGGCCACCGCCAAAGTTGGCGGCATACAGGCCTTTCTTGACCGATTTGATAATCTCCTGCGGGTCTTTGTCGCCGTTGAGCATATAGGTGTTGGTCATGCGCGGCATGGGGATATGGGCGTAACTTTCACGGCGGGCATTGCCGGTCAGGCCCATGCCCATTAAATGGGCATTCAGCGTATCCTGGATATAACCGCGCAGAATGCCGTCTTCGATCAGCACGGTATTTTGTGGCGCGTTGCCTTCGTCATCCATGGTCAGCGAACCGCGTCTGTCGGCTATGGTGCCATCATCGACAATGGTGATGCCTTTGGCCGCCACTTGCTGGCCTATCATATTGGAAAATGCGGAACTGCCCTTGCGGTTAAAGTCACCTTCCAGACCGTGACCAATGGCTTCGTGCAGCAGGATGCCAGGCCAGCCGTTACCAAGGACCACGGTCATGCTGCCCGCCGGAGCAGGGCGGGCATCCAGGTTGACCAGCGCTTGATGCACGGCTTTTTGTGCATAGTCCTGCAATACCTCATCGCTGAAATAGCTGTAGTCAAAACGGCCGCCACCGCCACTGCTACCTTGTTCGCGACGGCCATTGTGTTCGGCAATCACTTGCAGCGACAAGCGTACCAGCGGACGGATATCACCTGCCATGACGCCATCACTGCGTGCCACCAGGACTACTTCGTATTCGGCCGCGATGGAGGCCATCACCTGTGTCACGCGCGGATCCTGTGCTTTGGCATAGCGCTCCAGTTTTTCCAGCAGTTTGACCTTGGCATCCGCACTCAGGCTGGCAATCGGGTCATGCGGCATATACAGCGGTGCATGACTGCGTGTGACTATGTTGTGGCCAACGCTTTGCTGCCCCAGGCTGGCAATCGCACGGGTGGCAAAAGAAGCCTGTTGCAAGGCTTCCAGGTGGATATCGTCCGAATAGGCAAATGCAGTTTTCTCACCGCTGACGGCACGTACACCCACACCCTGGTCGATATTAAAGCTACCGGATTTTACCTGGCCTTCTTCCAGTCCCCAGGACTCGCTGCGGCTGTACTGGAAATACAGGTCGGCATAATCAATGTTGTGCGTCATCATGCCCGACAGGACATTGCTTAACGCCTGCTGGTCCAGCCCGGCCGGGCGGAGCAGCAAATCATTGGCGGTGGTCAGTAGCGTTTGCATAGCGGATCAACTTGTTAAAACGTAATGGTTGGAATCAATTTCACCAAAAGAGTGCCATGGCAGCACTCAGCATTTTCATGAAATCGTCTTAATGGTTTTGTGCTTCAGGGCAGGCAGGCTCTGGCGCAGGTTATTGATATAGTTGCGGTTGATATTGGCAATTACAATCCCCGAGCCACGTGGCAATCTGTCCAGTACCACGCCCCATGGGTCCACAATCATGCTGTTGCCGTGCGTTTCGCGGCCGGACAGGTGATAACCGCCCTGGGCCGAAGCAACCACATAACAAAAGTTTTCAATTGCCCGCGCACGTACCAGGGTTTCCCAATGCGCTTTGCCGGTGGTTTCGGTAAAAGCTGCAGGCACGACGATCATATCGACTTCGCCCATGGCACGATAAAGTTCCGGGAAGCGTAAATCGTAACAAATGGACAGGCCGATACGACCAAACGGTGTATCCACTGTGACTACCTTATCCCCCGGTGCAATGGTGTTTTCCTCGTGATAATGTTCAGTCCCCATATCCAGGCCAAACAGGTGAATTTTGTCATAACGTGCGACTTGCTCACCTTTATCGTTATATACCAGGCAGCTATTGTGTATTTTGCCGGGATGCGGACTTTCCATGGGCACAGAACCGGCGATGATCCATAGCTTGAAAGCCTTGGCCGTTTTACTCAGGAATTGCTGGATTGGGCCATCATTCGATTTCTCGCGAATGGCAACTTTGTCAGTATCTTTCAGTCCCATGATGCAAAAATACTCAGGCAGTACCACCAGTTTTGCACCGGCCTGTACCGCCATTTCAATCAGGCGTTTGGCTTCTACCAGATTTGCTGAGACGTTGGGACTGGAGGCCATCTGGATGGCGGCCACCTTGACGATATCCTCTTTGCTTGCTGATTTCAGTTTCTTTGTTTTATTGTCGGCCATGGCAGTTTTCCGTTAAATAATCGTTATATTGACATTAAGGGGTATGGTTTAAGGGTTGAACAGAGGAATTGGCTGGTGCTGGTTTATCTAATTCCGCCTCCTTCGGATTATCCCAGGTACCGGTGATCAGGTATTCACTGGAGCTGATCTTGTTCAATGGGTCTTTCAACAGTTTCTGGGCAACAAAAGCTGCAACCCCTGCAATCGGTCCGGCCGCCAGCGCTGCCAGTGAAACCGAATCACTGACGTGTGGCACGACCTTGACCCTGAGGCGCTGCGTTTCGGTTTTCAGGTTGGTTTCGCCTTTGATGCTGGCTTCTGCTGCCGGTCCTGTCATGAACAGGTCATCACTATGCAGGATCCCATCACGGATATTAGCCGTAGAGGTAATTTTGTCAAACGCAAAACCCTGGCTGAACAGATCGCGAAAATCCAGCGTCAGTCGCCGTGGCAGGCTCTGCAGGCTCAACAGCCCCAGCAGGCGGCCCACGCCGGGCTGCACTTTGAGGATTTGCCCTTTCTCAAGCTGCATCTTGAAGCTGCCATCCAGCCGTTCAACTGCAAACTCATGCGGGCTGCCCGGCCAGTCAATCTGGCCTGCCAGGCTGCCGCTACCGCCTTTGAGCATTTCGCCGGCAGGCTGGAAGCGCTGCAAGGTTTTACCCAGGTTGCCGGAGTTCAAGCTGAAGTTGAAGGTGGTCTGCGGATTGCGCACCGAATTTCTCCAGGTGCCTTCGGCAGATAACTGGCTATCCGGATTCGTGATATTCATTTTCTGAATCACCCAGTTTTCGCCACTGTTATAGGCCTTGAGATCCAGGCTGCCTAACTGTTTTTCGCCAAACTGGAAATCCTGTGCCGTGACTTCCACTTCGGGGTAGGACATATTCAGGCGGCGTATCTCGGCAGGCGGTGTTGCGGTGCTGTCGGTTTCCGTGTTGCGGGGAATGCGTAAATAATTGAGCCGGGCGACCAGCTTGCTGGGTTTGCCCGAAAGCCAGTCCACATCGCCTGCCAGTTCCTGGCTCTGAATGTTCATTTTCAGGTGTTGCCGGTCGGGAAAGACATTCAGTTTGATCTGGTGCAGATTGCGGTCGAAAATATGCAGCGTGCCAGCATTCAGCTCGATATTCTTCAGTGGCAGGTCGGTGGCACCGGGCTGACTGCCAGTTGCACCTTCGGACGCATTCAGATAGACCAGCCAGTCATCGACATTCAGGGCCTGGAAGTCCGCGCGCAAATTGATTCCGTCACCGGCAGGAAAGCGAGCCGGGGTATTGATGGCAATTTCGCCTGCCCTGATGGGAGATGCCGTATTGCTGGCATCGCGCAAAAAGTTGGCATGCAGCCAGTCATTATATTGAATGGCGATTTTGTCAGGCTGATTGTCTTCCTGGCGCAGGCGTATGCTCAGGCTGGCTGGCGTTTCCAGGTTTTTTTTCATGGGCTCAGGCAGGTCTATGGCCATGCCGGTCAGCTGGGAGCGAATATCCAGACGCAAGTGGCCTGTGGGCGGAATAAGCAGGGTGGTTTTCCAGTCTGTCGAGCCGTGCAATGCTTTCGTTATCAGATTGCTGTCCAGTTTGCGCAGCGCGGCATCCGTGATGCGGCCACTGCCCTGGATGATAACGGATTTATCATTTCTGGATGACAGGTTCAATACGGCCGGATTATCAAACAAGGCTAACTGCACATTCTGAGCCTGTATGCCTTTTTCTGTGAATTTCAAATGACCGTTAATATTGCTCATCTCCGGCAATGAAATCTGGCTATTCGCGTTAATGTGGCCGTTTTTAATTGCGTAATCGCCCTGGAACTGGCTGGCATCCACATCTTCGAGAGGAATCTGCAATGCCAGTTTCAACTCGGCATTGCCGCTTGCCTTCAGATAATCGGTAATGCCCATGGTGACATCGCGCACCGGACTGGTATTCACAAATTTCACGCCCTGCTCAACACTGCCGCTTGCCGTAGCCCTGACATTGAGCATGGGCCAGTCTGCATCCAGTTGCGGAATCTCCACTTGTGCCTGGCTGATATGCTGGCCTACTGTGTGACCGTTTTTAACCATGATATCCATGCGCTTGCCTTCAAACTTCAGCATGGCATCAATATTGTCAATCACTGGCCAGTCAGTGCCATATTCCAGGCTGACATTATCGACCTGGGCGGTGACCCTGAATATGCCCAGCGCAGGATCAGCTTGCTGGGCACTGTTCACAAACGGGAAATCCTTCACGGCCCCTTTGATAATGACTTCACCACGCCTGACCTGGCCGGAAAGAATAGACGTATCCAGCCAGTGCAGGGTGGTCTCACCCAGAATAGTCGGATAGTAGAAAGTCGCATATCTGGCATCGCCGCGCTCAATCTGGCTTTGCAGTTGTATGGTATCGCCACCTTCTGCTCCCAGCTGGTATTCCAGGCTGGTGCGCACAGCCACGTGTGGATTGGACAGTTGAAGATTGCGGGTGCTGATCAGGGTTTTCCTGCCATTGTTGCCCCACTCGACACTGCCTTGCAGCCGATCAATGGGCACCGGCCAGCGCAGAATCCCGGCTAATTCTATGCTGGCATTGCGGGTCTCCAGATCCAGGCTGCCGGCATTGGGCTGTAGCGAGAGATGGCCTGACCAGTTCTTCAGGCCGGGTAACTGCGCGTGTGCCCGGGTATGAATGTCGCTCAGGTCGGCTTCTACCGCATAATCCTGCCATTTGTCGTGGTTGTAGAGCCAGCGCGCTTTAAGCTGGCTGGCGGTGCCGGCAGGGGCGATATGTTCCAGCGATTGCGCCAGCTGCGAGTCTGTTGCCAGCCATTTGGCGAATAGCTCGCCCTGATCCAGGATAAGCTTTTTCGCCGTCAGCAGGCCTTCATGCCCCTGCGCATCCCATTGCAGTTCGCCATTCGCTTCTTCAATGGTCAAACCGGGACGGAGATCAGCAGAAAAGTGCTTCACGGATAACATATGGCGCTGTTCGACACGCTGCCAGCGTAACTCGCCACTGACGGTGTCAGCCACGAAAGTTTCGGCAGCATTGAGCGGACTGGCCGACACTGATTTCAGATTGATCTGTGCAGCCAGCTTCCGGATTTGTCCGGCTTCGAAATTGAAAGTGGTTGTCAGGTTGCCCTGGCCGGCACGAATTTTCACTGGCAGATCCACCCATGGGCTCCAGGCCGACAGGTCGGTTTGCGGCAGGTGCAGGGATACTTCACCCTGCCATTTTTCGGGAGCGGCGACATCATTCCCGATAACGACAGAGGCAACGGTGATGCGTTGCGTAGTGCCGGTGGAAACCAAGCTGTCTATACGAACGCTGTGACGGTCAAGCAGGCGTTGCCAGACAGGGGTACGGATTTCAATGTTGAGGTCTTTTAGCAGCAGCGGAGGTGCGGCGCGCTGCTCATCCAGCCAGGTGACCGTTGCATGAGAGACCCGGATACGGCGCTGAGCCAGTAACCAGTTGGCAAAAGCCGGATTCCCTTCCCCGGACATGGAGATGCCGGCCAGGAAAATCTCGCCGTTTGCCGTGCGGCGTATCGTCAGGCTGGGAGAATCTATACGCAGGCTGACCAGCGAAGGTGACAGCAGGGCCAGGCTGCTCCAGGACAAGCGGGTCGCCACCTTGGGCAGCTCCAGCGCAGGACGATGCTGGGTATCAAAGACGGTGACTTTTTTTAAGGTCACCTGCGGGGAAAAACCGCTCCAGCGAATCGCAATATTTGCAATCGTGACTTCCTGTTTGATCGACTGGCTGAGAGTGTGTGCAATACGGTCTTTATAGTCGTCTATATGCGGGAACACATAGAATTGAATGATGCCGATGATGGTTGCCAGCACTACAAGCATGACAATGAAAAGAGACAGCAACCAGCGTTTGATTTTTTGCAACGGCATAATGAGGTAAACAGTCTTGAGTGCGGGAGATGATCAATGGTTATTTTACTTGAAAACGACCTTGCAGCCGTAACGGATGACACGATAAGCCGCAGAATTATTCGGCCCGAGACGGATGAATCGTTTAAAATGCCGAATTCTCAGTCTTGGTATCCCAGTGAAAGTCAAAATAAGTGAAAGTGGCAGGCAGTGATTCAGTTTAAGCAGCTGACGTTTTCAAGAACCGGCAAGACCCTGGTCGAAGCAGCCAGTTTTCAGTTGCATCCTGACCACCGGATCGGTTTGACCGGGGCCAACGGGGCAGGCAAATCCAGCTTGTTCGCCTTGCTGCGCGGCGAACTGATGGCGGATGCCGGCGAATTGCTGATGCCTGCACACTGGGTAATTGCGCATGTGGCGCAGGAAACACCTGCACTGGCACAGTCAGCACTGGACTATACCCTGGACGGCGATGAAGAGTTACGGACATTGCAAGCCTCTCTTGCGCAGGCACAGGCAGGCGAGATGCATGATCCCTTGCAGGTGGCGGAATGGCATCAGCGCCTGGCCGATATTGACGGTTACAGTGCGGAAGCCAGGGCCAGCACCTTGCTGGCCGGGCTGGGCTTTTCGCAGGCGCAGCTGAAGCAGGCGGTGAGCGATTTCTCCGGCGGCTGGCGCATGCGCCTGAATCTGGCACGAGCCCTGATGTGCCGCTCGGATTTGCTGCTGCTGGATGAACCGACCAACCACCTCGATATTGAAGCGGTCATCTGGCTGGAAGGCTGGCTGAATGCCTATCGCGGCACCTTGTTGCTGATTTCACATGACAGGGAATTTCTGGATAATACCGTCAACCATATCCTGCATATCGAGCAGTGCAGGCTGGATTTATATCGCGGCGGCTACAGCGATTTCGAGCGGCAGCGCGCTGAAAAACTGGCGTTGCAACAGGCCAGCTATCAGAAACAGCAGCAACAGATGGCGCATTTGCAGTCGTATATTGACCGTTTCAGGGTACAGGCCACCAAAGCCAGGCAGGCGCAAAGCCGTATCAAGGCACTGGAGCGCATGGAGCGCATCAGTGCCGCACACATAGATTCCCCGTTCAGTTTCAGTTTCCGTGATGCCAGCCCTGCGCCTGACCCTTTACTGGTATTGAACCAGGCCAGCCTGGGTTATGGCGACAAAACACTGGTGCGTTTGCCGCACCTGGCGATACGCCCGGGTGAGCGCATTGGTCTGCTGGGCAAGAACGGAGCGGGTAAATCCACGCTGATTAAAGCGCTGGCGCAATCCGAAACCTTGCTGGCTGGCGAACGGATAGAGGGCAAGGACTTGCGCATAGGCTATTTTGCCCAGCACCAGCTGGAACAGCTGATCGCGGCCGATTCGCCATTGCAGCACCTGCAACGTCTGGATGCCAGTGCACGAGAACAGGAACTGCTGGATTTCCTGGGCAGTTTTGATTTCCGTGGCGAGATGGCCAAGACGCCGTGCGGTCCGTTTTCAGGCGGTGAAAAATCCAGGCTGGCCCTGGCATTGCTGATCTGGAAGCGTCCCAACCTGATTTTGCTGGACGAGCCGACCAATCACCTGGATATTGAAATGCGTCATGCCTTGTCGCTGGCCTTGCAGGCTTATGAAGGCGGCATGGTCATGGTGTCGCATGACCGTACCTTGCTGGCGACCTGTTGCGAAAAGTTTTTGCTGGTTGCCGATGGCAGGGCAGAGCTGTTTGACGGCGACCTTGACGATTACAAGCAATATTTGCAGACCCAGTCACAAGCGCCGGCTGTCACCGGCAGTGAGCCAGCGACCAGGCAAAACAGTTATCACCAGCAAAAAGCGGAGCGGCAGGCCAGGCTGGCAGAGCGGCGGCCGCTGCTTAAAGCATTGTCCAGTCTGGAAAGTCAGCTCAGCAAGCTGGAAACGGAAAAGCAGGCACTGGAAACCAGGCTGGCAGACAGCGAGATTTACAGCCAGGCACAAAAACCGGCGCTACAGGCCTTGCTCATGACGCAGGCGGAAAACCGCAAGCAGCTGGACACCCTGGAAGGGGAGTGGCTGGCGCTGCAGGAGCAACTGGAAGCATTACCGGAAATTGATTAGCAAGTTTAAAGTGAATAAGGATACAAAATGGAAATGACCTATATTGAGCGCCTGAAACTGCTGCACCAGTTATGCCAGGTGCAAACCCAGGCAGCGCAGCGTTCTGAAGCTGAAATCAGGGCAGCACTTGCCGATGTGGATGTGGAAGCAGCCACTTTCTACATCTCCAGTTTCATTACATTCAAGGCGATTCAGGCCGCAGGCCGTCATCCGGCAGAAGAGTTGCAGAATGATTTTGAGATGCTGGGCGTTTACCAGTGTTTCGGCTTAATGGTTTATGCATTCCTGTTTATGCCACTGATGCAGGAAGGCTATGAGCCGGATTATGGTCAGGCACAGGTCACCATAGGTAAAACCCTGTTTGATGGCATTGCGCCTGAAGTGCTGGCGGAGATTATCGAATCCGGCTTCCACAAATTCAAGCTGATTGCCGAAGCAGATGCCGAACATTGGCTGGAATACCGCGAAAACCTGGATAAGGTGACAATCAGTTACCTGGTTGCTGCGACAGATGATGAAAGTCCGCATAGCGCAGCTGATGTGCTGCCCTTGTTCGGGCAATTGCTGAGCCAGTTGTGCGAGGCGTTTAGCGCTGTTTAAAAGGTGGCTTTCCCTATATTATTTAAAATAAGTTAACAATATTGATACACTTTGAAAACTTGGGTAAAAATTGTCGCTTAACGCTTGTTAACTAATTTGATTGTTGGATAAGATTCCAAGGCTATATAGTACAAAAGCCTTCTGTTAAGCAGACCGAGGATAAAATGAGCAAGCTGCTGTTGATTGACGATGATGTTGAATTGGCCAATATGCTGAAAGAGTTCCTGACGCAGGAAGGCTTTGGCGTAACGACTGCGCACGATGGTTTGACTGGCGAGCAATATGTATTGGCCGGTAAATTTGACCTGGTGATCCTGGACGTGATGATGCCAGGCCAGGACGGAATCCAGACCTTGCGCAATATCCGCCAGCATTCCGATATCCCGGTGCTGATGCTGACAGCCAAGGACGACAATGAAGGACGTATCGAAGGCCTGGAGGGTGGTGCCGATGATTATGTGCAGAAACCCTGCCTGCCCAGGGAACTGGTCGCCAGGATCCGTGCCATTTTACGTCGCCAGAACAGCGATGCGCCGCAGGGCAGTGACATTGTGGTCGGGCAGCTGGTCGTATCCAGCGAGCGCAGAAAAGTATTCTGGGGTGACCAGCCGATTGTATTTACCAGTACCGAATTCAGCCTGATCGAGATTCTGGCCAAGCATGCGGGTACCATCGTGAGCAAGGAAGATCTGTCTATCAAGGCATTGGGCAGGCCGCTGGTCAAGTATGACCGCAGTATTGATGTTCACCTCAGCAGTATCCGCCAGAAAATTTCCGAAGCCTCCGGCGGTGTGAATGTCATCCAGACGATTTACCGGGTCGGCTATCAGTTAGTTCGCGAATAACTGCATCAGTCGCAAAACGATGGGGCGCCTGTTCTGGAAGCTATTTGCGGCATTATTTCTCACGCTCGTTTTTACAGCAATAGCAGTAGGTAATATGCTGCAATGGCAGGTTCAGCATGATCCTGCCACGCACGCATCCCAGGCAGTGTCGCGCCTTTCCGCCGATACGCAGGCAGCCAATTCTTCCGCCGGAAAATTACATTTGCAAACCGGCTCCTCCCTGCATGTTTTTGACCAGGTGCAGTGGATATTCAACCTCCCCTCGTCAGTGCTGGTATTTTGCATCGCTGCCAGCGCACTTTTTGCCGGCATCTTTGCCTGGTCTATTGCCTATCCTGTGCAATTGCTGCTCGAGCATTTAAAGTCAGCGGCTGACAAGGGTGACTTGCTGGCCGAAGTCAGCCCGAAAATCAAGGCCGGTCACCAAGAATTCGCAGCACTGGGTGAAGCGTTCGACTTGATGGCTTTGCGCCTGAATACCATGATAAAAAGCCAGTCGAACATGCTGCATCATGTGTCACACGAATTACGCTCACCGCTCGCACGTATCCAGATGGCGGTTGGACTGGTCATGCAGAATCCGAAAAAAATGCAAAGCTCCTTGCAACGGGTAGAGCTGGAAGCGGTGCGCATGGAAAAAATGATTGCCGAGCTGCTGGAAATTTTCCGGCTGGAATCCGGGATGCAGAAACTGCAAAAAACAGAAGTGGATTTAAAGGCATTGCTGGCCGGGATAGTGAGCGATGTGCAGTTTGAAAAACAGGATGCCCGCATCCAGCTGGATATGCCGGACAGCAAGATCTCCATTCAGGGACAACTGGAGCTGTTGCAGCGGGCCATTGAGAATGTGGTGCGTAATGCGGTCAAATATGGCCCGGTGCTGGGGATAGTCGCGATCGAGTTGTTGCGCAGCGAACGTACACGCGAGGTCATCATCGAAATACGTGACCAGGGAAAGGGCGTGGAGCAACAGGAACTGGAGCAGATTTTCCGGCCTTTCATGCGCGGACGCAGCGCCTCCCAGATTGATGGACACGGCATAGGCCTGGCCATGACCAAACATATCGTGGAAGCCCATGGCGGATTTGTCAAAGCTGCCAACCTGTCACCATTCGGATTTATGGTGCGCATTCATTTACCACTGAATCACAAGGCTTCGGCCAGCTGACGCCTACGTATTCGGCGGCAACAATGTTAAAATAAGCGGCTTTACGATTACGCGGGCTGAAAGCCAACTATGACAGCAGAACAATCCAATCCATCTTCATCGGCAGCCATTGAGGCGGCAATTGACGAAAATCATGTGATCGCCGAGCGTCGTGAAAAGCTGCGCCTGATGCGTGAACAGGCAGCGGCGGACCAGACGGCGGTATTCCCCAATGACTTCAAGCCTGAACATAAAGCGGCCGACTTGCAATCAAGCCATGCGGAAACCGAAAAGGAAGTACTGGACCCGCAGGAAATTCCTGTCGTGGTGGCTGGCCGCATGATGCTCAAGCGCGTGATGGGTAAAGCCAGCTTTGCCACTATCCAGGATGCCAGTGGCCGTATCCAGCTGTATATTGCACGCGATGATATCGGCGAAGATTTGTATAACAGCTTCAAGCACTGGGACATGGGCGATATTCTGGGTGCACGTGGCCGTCTGTTTAAAACACGTACCGGCGAGCTGTCGGTGCATGTGACCGAATTGCGCCTGCTGACCAAGTCATTACGTCCTTTGCCTGAGAAATTCCATGGCCTGCAGGATCAGGAAATCAAATATCGCCAGCGCTACGTGGACCTGATCACTTCTGAAGAAACCCGCGAAACTTTCCGCGCCCGTTCCAAAGTGGTGGCAGCGATCCGTCAGTTCATGAACAGTAACGAATTCCTGGAAGTCGAAACACCGATGTTGCACCCGATTCCGGGCGGTGCATCAGCCAAGCCGTTTATCACGCACCACAATGCGCTGGATATGCAGATGTTCATGCGTATTGCGCCCGAGTTGTACCTGAAGCGCCTGATTGTTGGCGGGTTTGAACGCGTGTTCGAAATCAACCGCAATTTCCGTAACGAAGGCCTGAGTGTCCGCCACAATCCGGAATTCACCATGATGGAATTCTATGCGGCCTATACTGATTACCAGTGGCTGATGGATTTCACCGAGCAATGCATACGCGCGGCGGCGATTGCGGCAAAAGGTACGGCTGTCCTTAGCTATGCCGGTAAAGAAGTGGATTTAAGCAAACCGTTTGAGCGTCTGACCATTATCGGCGCGATTCAGAAATACGCACCGCATTACACGCTGGAGCAACTGAATGATGCAGACTTCCTGCGCAAGGAGTTGCTCAAGTTCGGCGTCAAGGCATTCGATCATGCCGGTCTGGGTGCATTGCAACTGTCGCTGTTTGAAGAAACCGCGGAAAGCCAGCTCTGGCAGCCTACCTATATTATTGATTACCCGGTGGAAGTTTCGCCGCTGGCGCGCGCTTCGGATAAACAACCGGAAATCACCGAGCGTTTCGAGCTGTTTATCACCGGTCGTGAAATGGCCAATGGTTTCAGTGAACTGAATGATGCCGAAGACCAGGCCGCCCGTTTCCAGGCACAGGTCAAAGCCAAGGAAGCCGGTGACCAGGAAGCCATGTACTACGACGCAGACTTTATCCGCGCGCTGGAGTACGGCATGCCACCTACCGGTGGTTGCGGCATAGGCATAGACCGTCTGGTCATGCTGATTACCGACAGCCCCAGCATCCGTGACGTGATCCTGTTTCCGCATATGCGTGCCGAACAATAATTTCCTATATCCCCTTCATCAGACAAACCACCTCCGGGTGGTTTTTTTACGCCTGTTGTTTTTCTGTCAAATTTCTCGGTGCCCATCCGGCAAAACATATTTCTGTCATCAATTTGTCATATTGCTTGCCCAAAATACGACTCGCTTTATCAATAAACAGATTTTCACAGG
>CBIMYT010000027.1:0-29112 GCA_966248215.1 uncultured Methylophilus sp.
TAAGTAACAGGAGTTGAAGTTGAAACTCTGAAAATTACTACGCTGTGAGTTAGGTGAGACAAACCCCGGAAAGTAACTCGCCGAGAGGCGAAACGGAATATTCGTTAAACGAATATTCCGCTGCAATCTGAACGAAGAATTTCTCTGATTTGTAAAAGCTGACATTCAGATGCTTATGCCCAAATATAGCTTCAGCTTGAAGCTGCCAAATTCCGCAGCGCCAAAAATGCATCTCAGCAATTTGTTTTATTCTCCGCTAATTTCCCTCCATCACGGCCTCTAACCGGCTCTGTCTGCTAGAATACAGCGCATGGATATTGTATTAATGCTGAAGGCCGTTATCATGGGCCTGGTCGAAGGCGCGACCGAATTTATACCCGTCAGCAGTACCGGGCATTTGATTATTGCAGGTGAATGGCTGGATTTCCTTGATAAAGAAAAGCGTGATGTATTTGAAATCATGATACAGCTGGGCGCCATTCTGGCGGTGTGTGTCGAGTACCGGCAACGGCTGTGGCAGACCGTGCAACGCATACAGACCGACCCGAATGCACAGCACCTGGTACGCAATCTGTTTATCGCCTTTTTGCCTGCTGCTATCCTGGGGCTGGCGTTTCATCACGAAATTAAAGAGTACCTGTTCTCGTCCTTTACCGTGGGCATTGCCCTGATTGTCGGCGGGGTGCTGATCCTGCTGATTGAAAAACTTGTGCCTGCCGGCAAAGTGCAGGACATAGACCATATCAGTGCAAAACAGGCCTTGCAGATCGGCTTTGCGCAGGCGCTGGCATTAGTCCCCGGTGTCTCGCGTTCCGGCGCTACCATCCTCGGCGGCATGTGTTTTGGCCTCAACCGGCAAACCGCCACCGAGTTTTCCTTCTTTCTGGCACTGCCCGTGATGTTTGCTGCCACAGGCTACGATCTGCTCAAGGCGCGTGACCTGTTGTCGCTGCATGACGCGTTTATTTTCCTGGTGGGATTCGTGACCGCGTTCTTCTCTGCGCTGGTGGTGATCCGTGCGCTGATCCGGTTTGTGGCCAAACATTCTTTTGCCGCATTTGCCTGGTATCGTATTGCCGTAGGTATTCTGGTGTTGCTGTTCTTTACGCATTAACTTGTTAAAGGTGACATAAATGAACAATACATTGAAAAAAATCCTTTACATTGTCGGTGCCATTTTTGGCGTGTTGCTATTGCTGGTGGTTTACTTGGCGGCGACATTCAACCCCAATGATTACAAGCCGACCGTGATTCAGCTGGTCAAGGACAAGAAGCAGCGCACGCTGGATATCAAGGGTGATATCACACTCAGTTTCTGGCCCAAGATCGGCGCCGACCTCGGTGAAATCAGTTTGTCCGAACATCAGTCTGACAAGCAGTTTGCCGCGATTAAAAGTGCCAAAGTGGCGCTGGCCGTGTTGCCTTTGCTGAAAAAGGAAATCGTGGTCGATACTGTCTATCTGGATGGTGCGCAGGTCAATGTGATCCAGCATGCGGATGGCAGTTTCAACTTCGATGACCTGATGAGCAAGGAAGAAGATTCCGAATCTCAGCAGATTAACTTTGATGTGCAGGGCATCAAAATCACCAATACCCAGGCGGCTTTCCTCAACGAAGCCAGTGGTGCCAAATACAGTGTGGACCAGCTTAACCTGACCACCGGCCAGGTTGCCCTGAAACAACCGTTTGATGTGACCACCGATTTCCATCTCGAAGCCAACCAGCCGGCAATTGATGCCAACGCTTCGATCAAGGCCAATATCATGGCCGATCCGGAAGGCAAGCATTTTGTCGTCAAGGATCTGGATGCACAGCTAAAAGGTGCGCTGCTGGATGGCAAGAATGTGGTGGTGACTGCGCAAGGCTCGGTGGATGTGGATGCCGCCAAAACTGCGTTGAACCTGGCTGGCCTGAAACTGGCCATGCAGGGTAATTTTGCCGGGACTGACCGCAACGTCACGCTGGAAGCTCCGGCGCTGGCTGTTAATCCGGAGCAGATTTCCAGCGACAAAGTGCTGCTGGCACTCAAACAGACCGCTGCCAATGGCGATGACGTGAAGCTAGAAGTAGCGCTGGCAGAAATCAGGGGTAACCAGCAGGCGGTGGAAAGCAAGGGCATTACCGCCGATGTGCAACTGAATGCCGGTGCGCGCAAGGTGGAAGGCCATTTTGCTTCACCGGTCAAAGCCAATCTTGCTGATATGGTGTTCGATGTGCCTGGCCTGGCGGGCAAGTTTGATATCAAGGATCCGGCACTGCCCAATGGTGCCATGCAGGGCCAGTTCAAATTGTCGGCCAATGCCAATGTCAAACAGGAGCAGGCCAAATCCACCTTTGACTTAACGCTGGCAGAGACCAGATTGAACGGTGATGTCAGCGTGGCCGGTTTCGCAACGCCGCATATAGGTTTCAAGGTGCATGCCGATACCCTGAACCTGAACGCCTTGCTGGGCAAGAGCGATAGCAAACAGAAAGCACCTGCAACGACAGCTGCCAAAGCAGAGGCCAAGTCTGACAAACCGGCAGACCTCAGTGCACTGAAAACGCTGTTCCTCGATGGCAGTATCAATATCGGCAAGATTATATACAGCCCTTACACGCTGACCGGCCTCAATGTCGGTATCAAGGCCGATGGCCAGAAACTGGCTTTGCAAGGTCTGGATGTCAAACTGGACGAGTCCCGTATCAAGGGCAATCTCGGCATCAGCCAGTTCAGCAAACCGTTGTACACGTTTGACCTGAATATCGACAAACTGGACCTGAACCGCTACCTGCCACAACAAACCGCTGCGGCTGACAGCAAACCGGCAGAGAAAGCGCCAGCTGGGAATGCAGAAGAGCAGCCACTGGATCTGTCGCCGCTGAAAGCGCTTAACGCCCAGGGCAATATCCGTATCGGCTGGCTCAAGTATGGCAAAACCGAGGCTAAGAACCTTAATATCGGTATGAAATCACAGGACGGTCTTGCCAGCCTGGACCCGTTAAATGTCGATGTGTATCAGGGCACTGTGCGTGGTGCGGTGAAAGTCGACGCGCGTGCAACGCCAGCCATCGCCATTAACCAGAGTCTGCAAAACATCGCAGTTGGCCCGCTGCTGATGGATACCATTAATAATGATATGTTGTCCGGCAATGGCAACCTGAAACTGGATGTCACTGCACAGGGCAACACGGTGACGGCCTTAAAAAAGTCGCTGGGCGGAGTAGTTGATTTACGCATGGCCGATGGTGCCATCAAGGGCATTGATATCGCAGGCACCATCCGCGATGCCAAAAGCAAGCTCAACGTGCTGAAAGGACAAACCGACACCGCCGCCGACCAGAGCAAGAAAACCGACTTCAGTGAACTGACTGCCAGTTTCAATATCAAGAACGGCGTCGCTCACAATGAAGACCTCGCCATGAAAGCCCCCATCTTTCGCCTGACCAAAGGCGAAAGCAAGGGCGATATTGATATCGGCAAAGAGCAGATCAATTATGTCGCCAAGCCTACACTGGTCAATACGCTGAAAGGCCAGGGCGGCAAGGAGTCGGATGAGCTGTCCGGCATCGGTATCCCGATCAAAGTCACCGGCACATTCGCTGCACCCAAGTTCGGCATTGATATGGCAGCCCTGGGTCAGGCCTTGGCCAAATCTGCTGCGATGGATGCGTTGACCAATAAAATCGGCGGCGATAAGGCAGAGGCAGTGAAATCGCTGATGGGTGATGGCAATAAGGCTGATGCGCTGAAAGGTTTGCTGAATCGCAAACCTTCCGGCAGTAATACCGACAGCGAGACCACCAATAATACCGGCACGGATGCAGGCAGCAGCGATGCAGCCAATAGTGATGCGACCAAGTCAGACAGTGGCAGCAAAACCGAAACCAAACCTGCAGAAAAGCTGAAAAACCTGTTGAAATTCTAGACAGGCTGATTTGCCAGATTGACTGATTGTTATTTGCCGGATAAGCCGTGAGTGCGTTTGCTGAAAAACTGATTGCTTGGCAGCAGGCGCACGGGCGGCATGATTTGCCATGGCAACAGACCCGTGACCCTTATGCCATCTGGGTGTCGGAAATCATGTTGCAGCAAACGCAGGTCAGCGCGGTCATTGGCTATTATGACCGCTTTATGGCGCGCTTTCCCACCATTGCCAGCCTGGCTGCCGCTTCGCAGGACGAAGTCATGCAGCACTGGAGCGGCCTTGGCTATTACTCCCGTGCGCGCAACCTGCACCATGCCGCGCAGACTATCATGCGCGAGCACAACGGCGTGTTCCCGCAAGACTTTAACCAGATCCAGACCCTTAAAGGCATAGGCCGTTCTACCGCCGCCGCCATTTCGGTGTTTGCCTTCCAGCAGCAGCAAACCATACTCGATGGCAACGTCAAGCGCGTGCTGTCACGCCTGCACGCCGTAGAAGGCTGGCCAGGGTTACCTGCGGTCGAAAAGCAATTGTGGACGCTGGCGGAAAGCCTGTTGCCGCAACAAAACCTGCCCGCCTATATCCAGGGCCTGATGGATTTTGGTGCCACGCTATGCACGCGCAGCAAACCGCGTTGTGGTGCATGCCCCATGCAAACGCAATGCCTGGCCTTCCAGCAGCAGCGCGTTGCGCAACTGCCATTCTCCAAACCGCGCAAAGCGCTGCCGGAAAAGCAGACTACCATGCTGATGATTATGGATGCCGGTGAAATTCTGCTGGAGAAACGGCCCAATCAGGGCATCTGGGGTGGATTGTGGAGTTTGCCGGAAGTCACGGCGACGCAGCTGCCGGTACAGCAGGTGCAGGAGAAATACGGCATGCAGGCCGAGTCGCTGGAAGTATTACCAGTGTTATGGCATACCTTCACCCACTTCAAACTGGAAATCACGCCGCAGCCGTTGCAGCTGGTTGGCCGTCGCGCAGATACATCGCCAGACCGGCAATGGCTGCCATTCGATGATGCGATTGGCGCGGCATTGCCCACGCCGGTGCGCACCCTGCTTAAAACCCTCAGGCAAAGCCGCTACTGATTAAAACCTGTTAAACATTGGCCAGGCGGAAAATATGACTGGCCAGTTCAGTCTGGTTGGCTTTCAGGTGTTGCAGCAATGCCAGTCCGTGGTCCGGCTTGACGATAGCTTTCTGGTAAATCAGCGGCAACTCGAAAATGGCAATTTCACGTTCTACAATATTCAGGTTTTTATGTGCCGAACCTTGCAACACATCCATTAACTTGTCATAAATATTGTCGGTCACGCGTGTATAAGGGAAAAGAATCCAGAAATCCGTGCCTTCCCTGCCTACCAGGTCCGAGCGCCTGAACGAGTTTTGCAGATCGTGCGTCAGTGATGAAAGCTGGCGTAACGCTTCGGGTGCACCGTAAGCTTCGCCCAGACTGTTGTCGTCACCATAGGCAATGCGCACCAGCGCCACATGAAAATCATCGGCATGCCTGATTTGCACCTGGCAAATCCAGTCCAGTGTATCTATAAAACGACTGCATAACTGAATATCAGAAATCATGTGGAGCCTCTTTTAATAAATGTATAAGTCGTGCCCGGACTGAATATATAAAAGCATTAAAACCATTCGCTATGCTAGCAGAAACTGGCGGCAAAAGGCAGCAAGGAGAAAAGCGCCAAAATACCGGCTGTTTCACTGTTTGTGTCGAATTCCAGGGTATTACTGTTGCAAATCTACAACAATTCAAACTTGCCCCTGGCAATTTGACGTATTCGCTTGCGCCCTCCATGCGCCTTTTGCAAAAATTGCACTGACCTTCTTGGAAATGCCACGGCTGATTCCGAGGGAGTTCTGAAAGTCAGGGTGCTCTAAAAGCATCCGGCTCAAAGGCAATATCCTTACACAAGTTGTGAAAACAACATTTTTGGAGATTCGTATGAACATGAAATTAAACGTTGCAGTTGCAGCAGCTCTGTTTGCTGCCGCTTCAAGCGCACAAGCTGGTATCACAATCCCAGCTGGTGACTGGACTCTGGACATCGGTGGCGTTGTTAACGCTTACTACACTCGCACTAGCTTCAGCGGCGACGACGCACTGGCTGGCGAATATGGTAACGGTGATAGCGTAAATAACATCACTACCGGTTTGCTGCCAAACTACCTGAGCGTTTCCGGTAAAACACGTCAGAACGATCTGGATGTTGGTTTCACTATCAGCATCAACCCAGGTGCTTCTACTACCCAAGCTGGTTTCCAAGGCGCTCACCAAGAAAACCGTCAAGCTTTCTTGACATTCGGTGATGCTTCCTGGGGTTCTATCAAACTGGGTAAAGATCTGGGTATCTACGCTTCTGATGCTATCCTGAACGACCAGACTCTGTTAGGCGTTGGTTCTGCTGCGGGTAACTTAGCTGGTAACACTACTACCTTGGGTCGTATCGGTCGTGGTTTCATGTATGCTGACTGGAAATCCCAAGTTGCTTACACATCACCAAACTGGAACGGCTTCCAATTCACCGCTGGTGTAACTCAAGGCTGGAACGCGTTGGGTGCTCTTGGTGGCGTTGGCTCTACAGAGCGTGCAGGTTCACAATCCGCTTACGAAGGTAAAGCTTCTTACGAGTGGACTGGTGACGTTGCTGGTAAAGTTTGGGCTTCTGCAATCAGCCAGAAACTTGAAGGTGTAGCTGTAGCTGGTAACTCTTCTGAGCGTGCATATGCTTGGGACTTGGGTACAAGCCTGAAAATTGCTGACTTCGGTCTGGTTGGTTACTACGGCCAAGGTAAAGGTATCGGTCAAACTGTTCAATTCAATGGCGGTTTGGATGCAACTGGCAAACGTCGTGATTCCGATCAATGGTACGTTCAAGGTTCTTACACCATTCCTAACGTAGGCACTAAACTGGCTGCTTCTTACGGTGAGTCCACATTGGATGGCAACGGCGCTGATACTTTCAGCGAGTTCAAACAAAACATGTGGGTAGTTGGTGCTTATCACCCACTGACCAAGCACTTGAACCTGGTAGCTGAGTACTCTCAAGCTAAAGATGAGCTGAACAACCGCGCAGCGGCTAATGCTGATCTGAAAGCAAAAACCATCTCTCTGGGTGCTATCCTGTTCTTCTAATTTAATTGCAGGTTTACCTGCTTGAATTAAAAGTCAGATAAAAAACGGCAACTTCGGTTGCCGTTTTTTTTTAGCTGCTTGTATAGTGTCAATCAATTAATCAAGTGATATTGCGTAATGAATCTCTACCCGGTAACCATCGTCGAAAACTTTTATGAAAACCCGGATGCAGTGCGCACTTTTGCACTAAACCAGAAATACCAGTACCGCCATCAGTTAAAAGATGTGCCCTATGTATTTCCCGGTGCGCGGACCAAGGATTTGTCCGTGATTAACAAACCATTGTTTGAAAACGTCAGCAATAAAATCATTTCGCTGTTTCATAATTCGGAATATGAGCGTATGCGCTGGGCGATTTCTACCAATTTCCAGAGCGTCAGTGAAGATTACGGCAGGGGCGTGATTCATACCGATGGCAATGCTGTGTTTGCTGCGGTGCTATACCTGAGCCCTGATGCGCCGCTGGATGCTGGTACATCCTTATTCCGCAAAAACAAGCAGTTCGATCAGACCGCATATGAAAAAGCGCTGAAAGACAATGACAAGCGCTTTGCCAATGGCGAGATTGTCATGGATACCAGCTATCACGCCATGTTTGATGAGATTGTGCGTATCAACAATGTTTACAACACGTTGATTCTCTATGAAGGCCGCCATTTCCATGCCGCCAATAATTTCTTCGGCAAAACGCTGAAAGATTCACGGCTGGCCCAGGTGTTTTTTGTCAGCAGTATTGATGCACAAAAACACAGTTCTTTCCCTATCTGGCGCAGTCAGCAGATCAAGGTGTAGCTTCTAAGAAGGCATCTCCGGGCTGGCAAACAAGCAATGAGGTCAGGCTCCGGTAAGAGACTTAAGAAGTCTGGTCCGGGATTAATTTTGGTCAAACCAAACAGGATGCACGACTGACACAGGTATTTTTTATCACCAGAACTGATGCCAACAAACAACGCCCGTTCCCGATATTACGGGTTAAACAGCAACCTCTTTAAGCAGGTGATTAAAGGGGTTTTCATCTTAATATAGCCTAAGCTGAATATTCAGCCGCGGGTGCGTTGCATACGCTGTTTAAATGCGGTGATATCCAGTGGGCGTGGTTCACCGCTATTTTCACCATCAATCAAAGCCAGCCTGATGGCGTGAATATCCATGCTGCACGAATTATTCTTGCTAAAATCCTTTCGCAGCTTGATATTTTGCTGATTTAGCGCAACGATGGATTTTCCTGGTTTTTGCATTAGCGTCTGTCAGTAGATATCAGGGATGGTTCATCATATTATGCGTGAGTTTAATCGCTAAGACGATCCGTATGCCAAGTGCCAGTGTGATGAATTTGTCAGGCATGAGTTGCATTTTAATTACCTGGAGTCTTGCGTTGATGATATTGAAAATTTCATTACCGGAACATTTGAAGAAGTTTGTGGAAGAGCACGCTGTCGCAACCGGATATGGCTCTGCGAGTGAATATCTGCGCGACCTGATTCGCCGCGATCAGCAGAGATTGCAATTGCGGAATATGTTGCTGCGAGGTGCAGAGGCCAGAATAACGGGCGAAGCGGATGAGGCTTATTTCGCAAGTTTGCGAAAGTGGACAATGGCTTTGTGATATTGAGTAATCAACAGCACAAAGCATGACAGTTATTTAACGACTTTCACCTTCTAGTCATCAATCCCCAGCTCCTGAATCTTGCGCGTCAGCGTGTTGCGGCCCATGCCCAGCTGGGTGGCGGCTTCTATGCGCCTGCCATCGGTATGCTTCAATGCGCATGTGATCAGGGTACGTTCAAACTCCCTGGTTTTAGCGTCCAGGATATCGGATTCACCACGATTAAGGGCGTCGGTCACCTCTTGCGCCAGCGAGACCTGCCAGGATTCTGCGCTATTGTGGTGAGCACTGTCTTCTTTCAGTTCTGGCGGCAGGTCGCTGACATCCACATGTTTGCCGGGAGCCATCACGGTCAGCCAGTGGCAGACGTTTTCCAGCTGACGTACGTTACCGCTCCAGTTGACCGCCATCAGGTATTTGAGGGCGGCGGCGGATAGCTGCTTGGGCTCCACACCCAGCTGCTGGGCGCTATGGGCGAGAAAATGTTTGGTCAGCAATGGGATATCCTCGCGACGCTCGCGCAATGGCGGCAGACGCAGGCGTATCACGTTGAGGCGATGGAACAGGTCTTCGCGGAACAGGCCTTGCTTGACGCGCTCTTCCAGGTCCTGGTGCGTGGCAGCAATCACGCGTACATTGACTTGAACGGGCTGGTGACCGCCCACGCGGTAAAACTGCCCGTCTGACAGCACGCGCAGTAGACGTGTCTGCAAATCAGCAGGCATGTCGCCAATTTCGTCTAGGAATAGGGTGCCGTTATCGGCTTGTTCAAAGCGTCCTCTTCTTGCCGCTGCGGCACCGGTAAATGCACCGCGTTCGTGCCCGAACAATTCGGATTCCAACAAGTCCTTGGGAATGGCGGCCGTGTTGATGGCAATAAATGGTTTGTCTGCGCGCTGGCTGTGACGGTGCAGGGCACTGGCGACCAGTTCCTTGCCACTGCCGGACTCACCGTTAATCAGCACGGTGGAGTGCGAGCGGCTGAGACGGCCAATGGCACGAAACACTTCTTGCATGGCAGGCGCCTGGCCGATGATTTCCGGCGTATGGCGATTATCCTCTTCCACGGCTTCCCCCGTTTGCCGCATGCTTTCTTCCACTGCGCGTTTGACAAGTTCAACAGCCTGTTCCACATCGAAAGGTTTGGCCAGGTATTCAAAGGCGCCTCCCTGAAAGGCGGCAACCGCACTTTCAAGGTCTGAGTAGGCCGTCATGATGATGACGGGCATGTCGGGGTAGTGCTGCTTGATGTGCGATAGGAAATCCAGACCAGAACCATTGGGCATCTGGATATCGCTGACAATAACTTGCGGGTACTCGCCGCGATACAGCGCATTGAGGGCGTCAGCGGCGGAGGAGAAGGTTTTAAAGTCCAAATCGGTGCGCGCCAGGGCTTTTTCAAATACCCAGCGAATTGATTTGTCGTCATCCAGAATCCAGATTGGCTTCATAATTTTTTCTCTACTTTTTCTCTTTGTCGATTAATGGCATTGATGGATGGTTTCCACTGCTGTGACTTCAGTTGCGTGCTTTCAATCGGTAACAAAATATGAAAAACAGTCTTGCCCGGTTGTGATTCGCAATCAATCATGCCGTGATGCTGGGTAATAAAAGTTTGTGCCAGTGCCAGACCCAGGCCTGTGCCACCTTCGCGACCGGACACCAGCGGGTAGAAAATGCGCTCCTTGATGCCGGCCGGAATGCCGGGGCCGTTATCAATAATTTCCAGGTGTATACCGACACGGTAGCGCTTTTTGGCCAGGGTAATCTGGCGCTCTGCACGGGTGCGGAAAGTGATGGTGGCATCTTCGGTAAAGTGTTGCTGCATGGCCTGCGCGGCGTTGCGCGCAATATTCAGGACAGCCTGTATCAGTTTTTCGCGGTCACCCATCAGTTCCGGCAGGCTGGTATCGTAATCGCGTACCACGCGGATATGGTTGGGTGATTCGGCCAGCAGTAAACTGCGCACACGCTCCAGCACTTCGTGAATATTGGTCGACTCGTATTTAGGCACGCGATGCGGTGTCAGCAGTCTGTCCATCAGGCTTTGCAACCTGTCAGCTTCCTTGATGATGACCTGCGTGTATTCTTTCAGGCCGGGTTGTGGCAGCTCGAATTCAAGTAGTTGTGCCGCGCCGCGCAAGCCGCCCAGCGGGTTGCGGATCTCATGCGCCAGGTTGCGTAACAGCTCGGAATTGGCCTGTTGCTGTATCAGCATGCGTTCTTCCCTGGCAATGCGCAGCTGCTGCTCCATTTGCACAAATTCCAGCACCATCATGTCTACCGGCGTCTGGTGAAGGGCGGCGGAGATCGGTGTGGCAGTACAGGTCACGACAGTGGTATGGCCGCGCAGTGTGGTGAGGATGAATTCGTGTTCACGAAAAGGGCTTTGCATTTGCACAGCCTGCGTGACAGCCATTTGCAGAATGTCGCAATTGAGGAATACATCGTGGATATGCAGGCCGTGAATCTGGTTGGCACTGAAGGCAAACAGGGTCTCTGCACTGGAATTGGCGTAAGTCACTGCCAGCTGGGGATTAAGCAGTATCACAGCGGTGGCGAGATGCTCCAGACCACTAAAGCCGTCGGGAGATTTTTGAACCATATCTTTTTTAATCTGCATGCGTAGTCACGGTGATATACCTGGTCATGCCCTGTTTAAAGCAACAACCAGGCCAACTCTGGCAGTTGCCAGGATTAAGGTAAAAATCCCGCCAGTAATGTGTTTTTTTACAGGTTCAATTCTTTGCTGAGTAACTGGATATTACGCTCATGTGCCAGGATTTCAGCTTCGATAATACGCAGTTTTTCTTCATATTTTGCGACATTTCTGAAGGTTTTTCCTTTGGCGGTTTTATAGACTTCTGGCGTGTTTTTGGCTTCTTCATACAGCTGTCTTGCGTGTTCAAGTGCCTGTTTTTCCTGCTCTAATTCGCTCAACAGAATGTCGCGGCGCTTCTGGTCGCGTTGTTGCTGGAGCTGGTTATCCACTTTAGGAAAGTCGGCAGGGGAAGCCGTTTTGGCTGCCGGCTTTTTTTCACGCGCAGCAGGGGCAGGTGCTGCCTCTTTGGGGCCGGTGATAATCAGTTCGGGCTTCTGTCTGCTATCCGGTTTGATATTGGTATAGGTAGTCACGCCATTGCTATCGGTATATTTGTAAATATCCGCCAAGCCAGGCTGCGTGAACAGCATACAGGTGATCAGGTAAAAAAGTCTTTGCATGGCAACAGTTTAGAGTAGATGCGGGACCTTATCAACGCGTCTGGAAATAAATGGCTGACGGTGGAATACCATAAAAAAACAGGGCAGCCTGGGCTGCCCTGCTTCGGTGCGTCGTCCTGTTGCGATTAGCAGGAGTAGTACATGCTGAACTCAACCGGGTGAGGGGTCATGCGCAGCTTGGTGACTTCTTCCATCTTCAGTGCAATGTAGGCATCAATGAAGTCGTCGGAGAATACACCGCCGCGTGTCAGGAACTCACGGTCTTTGTCCAGGGCTTCCAGTGCCTGATCGAGTGAAGAGCATACGGTCGGAATCAATGCATCTTCTTCCGGTGGCAGATGGTACAAGTCTTTGGTCGCGGCTTCACCTGGGTGAATCTTGTTCTGGACGCCGTCCAGGCCTGCCATCATCAGGGCAGAAAATGCCAGGTATGGGTTAGCAGTCGGGTCAGGAAAGCGGGCTTCGATACGACGGGCTTTATCGCTGTGTACGAATGGTACGCGGATGGAAGCAGAACGGTTTTTGGCAGAGTAGGCCAGTTTCACCGGTGCTTCAAAGCCTGGTACCAGGCGTTTGTAAGAGTTGGTGCCAGGGTTGGTAATCGCGTTCAGTGCGCGTGCGTGCTTGATGATGCCGCCGATGTAGTACAGCGCGAAATCGCTCAGGCCTGCGTAGCCGTTACCGGCAAACAGGTTTTTGCCGTCTTTCCAGATGGACTGGTGCACGTGCATGCCGGAACCGTTGTCACCAACGATGGGTTTGGGCATGAAGGTCGCTGTTTTACCGTAAGCGTGTGCGGTGTTCAGTACCACATATTTCAGCATCTGGGTCCAGTCGGCACGTTGTACCAGCGTGCTGAATTTGGTACCGATTTCGCACTGGCCGGCAGTCGCGACTTCGTGGTGGTGCACTTCAACAGGCACGCCCAGTTCTTCCAGTGTCATGACCATGGCAGAGCGCATGTCATGGAATGAGTCTACAGGTGGTACCGGGAAATAGCCGCCTTTAACTGCCGGACGGTGACCGGTGTTGCCGCCTTCGAATTTGTCGCCGGATGCCCATGCGCCTTCTTCGGAGTTGATTTTAACGAAACAGCCTTGCATGCCTGAGTTCCATTCAATGCTGTCGAAAATAAAGAATTCAGGCTCTGGACCAAAGAATGCAGTGTCGCCCAGGCCGCTGGCTTTCAGGTAAGCTTCAGCGCGTTTTGCAATGGAGCGCGGGTCACGGTCATAGCCTTTGCCATCGGTAGGATCCACTACGTCACAGGTCAGCACCAGGGTCGGTTCGTCAAAAAACGGGTCGATGTAGGCAGTTTCAGGATCAGGCATCAATTGCATGTCGGACGCCTGGATACCTTTCCAGCCGCCGATGGAAGAACCGTCAAACGCATGGCCTTCAGTAAATTTATCTTCGTCGAAGTGGGAAACAGGCACGGTCACGTGGTGTTCCTTACCTCTGGTGTCGGTAAAGCGGAAATCAACAAATCTGATGTCGTTTTCTGCAACCAACTTCATTACGTTTGCAACGGACATTACATTCTCCTCAGGGAAAGGGTCTAAACGAATTAAGTCACACACAAAAACCGGGACATGTTGCGGATGCCCCGGAACGTGGGTAATACGGTTATGAGCGTGATGGACGGAGGAATCCGGCCACCGGTAATTCTTAGTGTGTAATATTAGCAGGAAGCGTGCCACCTCAGAATACGCATTTTGTGCGGTTTGGCGGGAAGTCGCATAAAATAACCAAAATGGCAGGCACCATTGATGTGCATTACAACAAATAAGGCACAAAAATGGTGCATTGCAGTGCCGGATAGTTTTTACGGCTATACTCAATGCTTTTAGTCATTATTTAATCAGTAAGTGAAGGTGTTATTTGGATAACGCAGAAAACATTTTAAAACAGGCACAGACACGTGCTACCCAACAGCGATTGCCTTATGCGGGTGCGCTGACGCCACAGGAAACCTGCCAGGCAATGCAGCAGGATAGCGCCGTTGTCCTGGTGGATGTACGCTCACGTGCCGAGCTGGAGCTGGTGGGGCGTGTGCCTGGGGCGACACATATTGAATGGGCTTTTTACCCTGGCATGATTGCCAATCCTGACTTTGCCGCGCAATTGCAGGCGCAGGTTGATAAAAACAGTACCGTGGTGTTTATGTGCCGCACCGGTGGCCGTAGCCACAACGCCGCCTTGCTGGCGCAACAGCTGGGTTACAGCAAGGCATATAACATGCTGGAAGGTTTCGAAGGTGAAGCCAATGAGCACAAGCAGCGTACATTGATCAACGGCTGGAAGCATGCCGGACTGCCCTGGACGAATTAATTTCATATCAGTATGACTGTTGAAAAATATGCCGTGATTGGCAATCCGATAGCACACAGCAAATCGCCGCTGATACACCAGGCGTTTGCCGAGCAGTTTGACAAGGCGATCAGCTACGAAAAAATACTGGCGCCACTGGACGGCTTTGCCGAAACCGTACACAGCTTGCAGGCACAAGGTTTTTTGGGCGCCAATGTGACTGTGCCTTTCAAGTTCGAAGCTTTTAAGCTCTGCAATAGCCTGAGCGAGCGTGCACAGGCACTGGATGCGGGCGCCGTGAATACCTTGTCTTTCCTCGATGAAGGACAGGTCCGTGGTGACAATACCGATGGAGCTGGCCTGAGAAGTGATATCGAGAATAATCTCGGATTTTCCATCGCCGGTAAGCGTATTCTCATCCTGGGCGCAGGCGGGGCGGCGCAAGGAGTGCTGAACTCACTGCTGGATGCAGCGCAGATCGTCATTGCCAACCGCACGCCGGACAAGGCGCTGAAGATGGTGGCAGCCATTGGACATTGCCTGGATGCCAGCGCCAGCACGTTTGAAGCGCTGGACCAGTCATTTGACCTGGTGATTAATGCGACCTCTGCCGGGCTGACCGATAGCAGGCTGCCGGTTCCCGATGTGGTGTTTACGACCCATACACTGGCGTATGACATGATGTATGGGCGGAATACGCCGTTCATGCAACAGGCGCATGCGGCGGGGGCACAGGTGGCGGATGGCCTGGGCATGCTGGTAGAGCAGGCAGCCGAGGCATTTCACAGCTGGCATGGGTTGCGTCCGCAGACTGCGCCGGTGATCCGGTCGTTCCGCCAGACCTGATTTCATTTTCCTGCCATGAAACAGATATTCAAACTGTTCCTGGGTATATTGCTGTTATGGGTATTCCTGTATCAGGTCTGGGTGCTGCTGCATATCTTGTGGTGGGTAGATCATAATCCTGATTCCACCGCCTTTATGCAGGCGCGGCTGGAAGTGATGCAGACGACCAGTCCCAAGGCAAAACTGCAGCAGCAATGGGTGCCGTATGCCCGGATCAGCACGCATTTGAAACGGGCAGTGATTGCGGCAGAAGACAGCAAGTTTGTGGAACACAATGGTTTTGACTGGAACGGGATAGAGACTGCCTTCGCAAAGAATCTCAGGCAAGGAAAAATCGTGGCTGGTGGTTCTACGATTACCCAGCAACTGGCGAAAAACCTGTTTTTGTCCGGACACAGAACACCATGGCGCAAAGCGCAGGAAGCGGTAATTACCTTTATGCTGGAGCAGCTGCTGAGCAAGCGCCGCATTCTGGAAATCTACCTGAATGTGATTGAATGGGGTGATGGCGTATTCGGCGCAGAGGCTGCAGCGCGGCACTATTTTCACGGCAGCGCCAAAGCGCTCGGCCCGGCAGAAGCTGCCCGCCTGGCAGCCATGATTCCCAATCCGCGTTTCTATGATGTACATCGTAAAACGCGTTTTCTCAGCCGCCATGCGGCTACCATTCAGGCCAGGATGCGATTGGTCAAAGTACCCTGATTTTCACGACCTTTTCAGATGATTAACTGCAAGCCAGCGCCCATATAATAGCGCTTATAACTATTTGAATGTGGTTTTGCCGCAAGCAAATAGCAGGTGCCTCAACAGCACCTGGGGATCGGTTGCATGTTAACCTTAGCCCTGAACAGGAACAGCGAGTGTTTTCAACAAGGGTGTGAGGTAACGGCCGGTATAACTGGCCGTATTTTTTGCCAGCGTTTCCGGCGTGCCCGTACCGACGACGGTGCCTCCACCATCGCCGCCTTCTGGTCCCATATCAATCAGCCAGTCTGCCGTTTTAATCACATCCAGGTTGTGTTCGATAATCACCACCGTATTACCCGCATCACGCAAGCGGTGAATCACGTCCAGCAATAGCTGAATATCGGCAAAGTGCAGGCCGGTAGTCGGTTCATCCAGGATATACAAGGTGCGGCCGGTATCGCGCTTGCTTAATTCCAGTGCCAGCTTCACACGTTGTGCCTCGCCACCGGACAAGGTAGTGGCAGATTGCCCCAGCGTGATATAGCCCAGGCCGACATCCAGCAGCGTTTTGAGTTTGCGCGCAATCACCGGTTGCGCATTGAAGAATTCATGTGCCTGTTCCACCGTCATTTCCAGCACTTCGCGGATATTCTTGCCCTTGAACTGGATTTCCAGCGTTTCGCGGTTATAGCGATGACCCTTGCAGATATCGCAGGGCACATACACATCGGGCAGGAAGTGCATTTCAACCCGGATCACGCCATCACCCTGGCATGCCTCGCAACGGCCACCCTTGACGTTGAATGAGTAGCGGCCAGGACCGTAGCCACGCGCACGGCTTTCCGGCACGCTGGCAAACAGGTCGCGGATAGGCGTAAACAGGCCGGTGTAAGTTGCCGGGTTGGAACGTGGTGTGCGACCAATCGGGCTTTGGTCAACATCGACCACTTTGTCAAAGAACTCCATGCCTTCTATGCTCTGGTAAGGCGCGGGCTCGGTGCTGCTGCCATACAAGTGGCTGGCAACTGCACGATACAGCGTGTCATTAATCAGGGTGGATTTACCACTGCCTGAGACGCCCGTCACACAAGTGAGCAAGCCGACCGGAATCTCGACACTGACATTTTTCAGGTTGTTGCCGGTGGTGCCGTTCAGTTTGAGCATGCGCTCTGGATCTGGCTTTGTGCGTGGCAGTTTGAACTGGATCTGTTTCTTGCCACTGATATATTGGCCGGTCAGGGAATTCGGGTCGGCTTCGATTTCGGCCGGCGTGCCGAATGACACGATATTGCCGCCATGCTCGCCGGCGCCAGGTCCGATATCGACAATAAAATCAGCCAGCTGGATGGCATCCTGGTCGTGCTCGACCACAATCACGCTATTGCCAAGATCGCGCAGGTGCCTGAGGGTTCCCAGCAGTCTGTCATTGTCGCGCTGGTGCAGGCCGATAGATGGTTCATCCAGCACATACATGACGCCGGTCAGGCCGCTGCCGATTTGTGACGCCAGGCGGATACGCTGTGCTTCGCCGCCTGACAGGGTTTCTGCCGAACGGGAGAGTGACAGGTAATCCAGACCGACATTGGTCAGGAATTTCAGGCGGCTTTCGATTTCCTTGACGATTTTGTCGGCAATCGCCAGTTTCTGGCCGCTGAGATGCAGGTTTTCAAAGAAGTTCAGCGCCAGTTTCAGCGGCACTTCACAAATCTGGTGAATATTGCGGTCGCCCACTTTCACATGGCGTGCTTCTTTGCGTAAACGCGTACCGTTACATTCCGGGCAGGTGGTAGCGTTGATATATTTGGCCAGCTCATCGCGTACGGCACTGGAATCACTTTCGCGGTAACGGCGCTGCAGGTTGTTGATAATGCCTTCAAACGTATGCGATTTAGTGAAGAAGGTGCCGCGTTCGTTCAGGTACTTGAAAGTAATCTGCTCGCGGCCGGAGCCGAACAGCAATGTTTGCTGAATCTCTTCCGGCAAACTTTCAAACGGGGCTTCCAGGTCGAAATCATAATGCTGGCTCAGGCTGGCCAGCATCTGGAAGTAAAACTGGTTACGCTTGTCCCAGCCTTTGATGGCGCCGCTGGCAAGAGAAAGATGCGGGAAAGCGACCACACGTTTGGGGTCGAAGAATGTGACATTTCCCAGGCCGTCACATTTGGGGCAGGCGCCCATAGGATTGTTAAAGCTGAACAGGCGCGGTTCCAGTTCTGCCAGTGAGTAGTCACACACAGGGCAGGAGAACTTGGCCGAGAACAGATGTTCCTTTTCGGTATCCATTTCCAGGGCCACCACTTTGCCATCGGCCAGCCGCAAGGCGGTTTCCAGTGATTCGGCAATGCGCTGCTTCATGTCTTCACGCACTTTCAGGCGATCCACGACCACATCGACGCTGTGCTTGCTGGTTTTGGCCAGTGGCGGCAGTTCGTCCATTTCGTAGACTTTGCCATCAATACGCAGACGCACAAAGCCTTGCGCTTTCAGCGTATCAAACAACTCCAGCTGTTCACCCTTGCGGTTGGAAACCACAGGCGCCAGTACCATGAGTTTGGTGTCTTCCGGCAGTTTGAGTATGCTGTCCACCATCTGGCTGACAGTTTGTGCTTCCAGCTTGATGCCGTGGTCCGGGCATTCCGGATCGCCGGCACGGGCATACAGCAAACGCAGGTAGTCGTGGATTTCGGTCACTGTGCCCACGGTAGAGCGCGGGTTGTGCGAAGTGGACTTCTGTTCGATGGAAATCGCCGGCGATAAGCCTTCAATCAGGTCTACATCCGGCTTGTCCATGCGCGCCAGGAACTGACGGGCGTAGGCCGATAAACTTTCCACATAGCGACGCTGCCCTTCTGCATAAAGGGTATCGAAGGCCAGCGAGGATTTTCCCGAGCCGGAGAGGCCGGTGACCACCACCAGCTGGTTGCGGGGAATATCCAGATTGATGTTCTTCAGATTGTGGGTGCGCGCCCCGCGAATTTTGATAAATTCCATGATACTTTCACGAACAGACAGCCAACCTGATAATATACGCAATTATTCTGAATTAGCCAAAGTTTCTTCCGGCTTCCAAGCTTCATTGTTGATATCACCATGCAGTTTTCTGAAAAAATGACCCGACTGGAAACGCGCGCTTCTATTGCGCTCGCCTCTATTTATGGCCTGCGCATGCTGGGCATGTTTCTGATTTTGCCTATTTTTGCCATTTATGCGGAAACGCTGGAAGGCGGCAGTAACCATACCCTGATTGGCCTGGCGCTGGGCGCGTACGGATTCATGCAAGTGATTTTCCAGTTGCCGTTCGGCATGGCTTCTGACCGTTTCGGCCGCAAAAAGCTGATTTATGTCGGGTTGATACTGTTCGCCATCGGCGGTATCTGCGCAGCAACGGCTACGGATATTTACATGGTGATCGTTGGACGTGCCATTCAGGGCGCGGGCGCGATTTCTGCCGTGGTCACTGCACTGGTGGCGGATTCCACGCGTGAAGAACACCGCACACAGGCCATGGCCATGATAGGCGCCACCATAGGCATGACCTTTGCGGTTTCGCTGGTGTTAGGTCCGGTGCTTAACCAGTGGATAGGTGTCTCAGGCATGTTCTGGTTGATGGCTGTGCTGTCTGTCGTGGCGATTGCCGTAGTTAAGTTTGGTGTGCCCACACCGATCAATGCACATATGCATTCGGATGCGCAGGCGGTACCGGCGCGTATGCGTGAGGTATTGCGGGATACGCAGCTGTTACGCCTGAATTTCGGGACGTTTTGTCTGCATGGTGCGCAAATGGCCATGTTCATGGTGGTGCCGTTTGCCATCAAGCACAGTACCGGTCTAAGTGAAAATGCCCACTGGAAAATTTACCTGCCTGTGCTGGTGCTGTCGTTTATCCTGATGGTGCCGGCCATTATTTATGCCGAGAAAAAAGCCAGGCTGAAGCCGGTATTTGTCAGCGCGGTGACATTGATGCTGCTGACACAGGTTGCCTTTATGTTCAGTCTGAATAGTCTGGCAGGCATAGTCGCGACATTATTCTCTTATTTTGTTGCCTTCAATATTCTGGAAGCCTCGCTGCCCTCGCTGATTTCGAAAATGGCACCGGTAGCGGCCAAGGGCACGGCGATGGGTGTGCACAATACCGCACAGTCATTTGGCATGTTCCTGGGTGCAGCGCTGGGCGGCTGGCTGTCGCATACTTATGGCGGCAGTGCCGTATTTGTATTCTGCGCGGTCTTGATGCTGATCTGGCTGGGTCTTGCGCTGGGCATGCAACCGCCACCCAGTGTCAAAACCAAAATGTTCAATATACAAGGGTATAATGACGCGCAAGCCAGTCAGCTGGCACAAGATGTCCGTGCAATGGACGGCGTATATGAAGCTGTTGCGATTCCCTCCGAAACCATGCTCATGGTAAAGTTGGAAAATCAGCGCAGTAAAGAATTTCAGGCGACATTGTCGCAAGCGATCATGAACAGGATAGGGAGCTAAGTCATGGCATCAGTCAACAAGGTTATTTTGATGGGCAATCTGGGGCGTGACCCGGAAATCCGCTACATGCCTAATGGCGAAGCGGTGGCCAACTTCAGTATCGCCACTACGGAGAACTGGAAAGATAAATCAGGGGTGCGCCAGGAGAAAACCGAATGGCACAATATTGTCATGTACCGCAGACTGGCAGAGATCGCAGGTGAATACCTGAAAAAAGGCCGTCCGGTATATGTGGAAGGCCGCCTGCAAACCCGTAAATGGGAAAAAGATGGCGTGACCCGCTACAGCACTGAAATCGTGGCTGACCAGATGCAGATGCTGGGCACTGGCCGTGAAGGCGGCAGCGCGCCTTATGATGGCGGTGACATGAATCAGGGCGGCGGCATGGATGATTTTAACCAGGCACCCCCACGTCAGCAGCCAGCCAGTACCGGTGCTAACCGCAATGCATTCAGCCAGCCAGCGGCTAAACCTGCTGGTAATTTTGACGATTTTGATGACGATATCCCGTTCTAGCCCTTATAAAGATGATTCTGTAAAGAATAAGATGATTAAATGAAGTAATATTTTTAAATAATCAGATAGTTACAATAAATTAGGCCCTCTTCTTTCTGTTAAGAAATTAGAGGGCTTTTTTCATTCTAAAAAAATGTGAAGTTATAAGTCCTGATAAAGGAAATCTGTAAAGATAGTAATTTCAAAATGGATTTTGTAAAGCGGAGGCGTTGTTTGATCTAGCTTAAAGCCTAATCTAACCTGATTCTTTAATTTAGAATAAAATCAGTTGACCTTCCAATTGTAGGAAGCTTTAAACTGATTTGTATCTAATACAAGTTTTCGGATTATGAGCATGCCTAAAAAGACTTTAAGTGATGCCATTCAAGATATCTCCCTTCCAATAGCAGGTATGACATGTGCCAGCTGTGTGGGGCGTGTTGAAGCCGCATTAACAAAAGTCCCCGGGGTAAAAAATGTCTCAGTCAACCTCACAACTGAGCGAGCGACGATTCAAGCTAGCGAAGGTGTTGATCGTATTGCCTTGATCCAGGCCGTTCATAAGGTGGGTTATGAAGTTCCAACATCCAAGATAGAACTCAATGTGATTGGCATGACCTGTGCGTCATGTGTTGGTCGTGTTGAAAAAGCCCTCAGATCTGTACCGGGGGTTGTTGAAGCAACAGTTAACTTGGCCACTGAGCGTGCATCGATTGTTGGTTCTGTCGGCACAGCGGAATTGATTTCCGCGATCGAGCGTATTGGTTACGAAGTTAAGATCGTTGACTCTCTATCCTCCTTGAGGGATGTGGCGGAGAGTCAAAAAGAGATTGAACTACTCAAATTGAAGCGTGACCTCATTCTGGCAGCAGCACTGTCGTTACCAGTATTTCTGATGGAAATGGGTGCGCATTTGATACCAGGTGTTCATGAGTTAATTATGGACACTATCGGTATGAAACCTAGTTGGTACATGCAGTTTGTGTTGACTGCTCTGGTACTGGCTTTCCCTGGTAGACGCTTTTACCAGAAAGGCTTTCCTGCGCTACTTAGGCTTGCCCCAGACATGAACTCACTCGTAGCGGTAGGTACTGCTGCGGCCTTTGGATATTCCATCGTCGCGACCTTCGCCTCCGGACTGTTACCGGAAGGAACTGTCAATGTCTATTATGAAGCGGCTGCAGTCATCGTCGTTTTGATATTACTTGGCCGTTTTTTGGAGGCACGTGCCAAGGGGCGCACTTCTGAAGCAATCAAGCGACTAGCTAAAATGCAGGTCAAAGAAGCGCATGTGATGCGCAATCATCGCTTTTTGGATGTCCCTATCAATGAAGTGGTCCTTAATGATGTGCTCGAAGTGCGATCTGGTGAGAGAGTGCCGGTAGACGGGGTCGTCACCAATGGTAAAAGCTTCGTTGATGAATCCATGATCACCGGTGAACCCATTCCTGTCGAGAAGACCCTGGGTAGTTCTGTAGTCGGCGGCACCGTCAATCAGAAAGGGATGTTGGAAATGCGTGCGACAGCCGTTGGTCATCAAACCACGCTGGCTCAGATCATACGTATGGTGGAACAGGCACAAGGATCTAAGCTACCAATACAGGCGGTTGTAGACAAAGTGACTATGTGGTTTGTACCTGCTGTCATGGGCGCTGCTTTGCTCACATTTATCAGCTGGATGATCTTTGGTCCATCCCCTGCGTTGACCTTTGCATTAGTGAATGCAGTCTCCGTGTTGATCATTGCTTGTCCATGTGCCATGGGTTTGGCTACGCCGACTTCAATCATGGTTGGAACGGGGCGAGGTGCTGAGCTAGGCGTATTGTTCAGAAAAGGCGAAGCATTACAGTTACTCAAGGATGCCAAAGTTGTCGCAGTTGACAAGACCGGTACGCTAACAGAAGGACGGCCAGTGCTGACCGATCTTGAAGTTGCTGATGGCTTTGAGCGTAACAGTCTTTTAGCAAAAGTTGGGGCAGTTGAATCTAAATCTGAGCATCCGATTGCCCGCGCTATTGTGGCCGCTGCCACTGAAAATGGACAGTCGCTACCGTCTTTAACAGACTTTGAGTCTGTGACAGGCATGGGCGTAAGAGCAAGTGTTGAAGGGATTCTCGTTGAAGTGGGTGCTGATCGATTCATGCGCCAACTGGGGTTAGATTTGAACGTCTTTGCGCAAACTGCTGAGCGATTAGGTAAAGAAGGTAAGTCACCCTTATACGTCGCTATTAATGGCCAACTGGCTGGCATTATTGCAGTCGCCGACCCAATAAAAGCTTCGACACCTGCAGCGATTGCCGCACTGCATCAGTTAGGTCTCAAAGTAGCTATGATTACTGGTGATAATGCCAAGACCGCGCATGCAATCGCCCGCCAGCTTGGCATTGATGAAGTCATTGCTGAGGTCATGCCTGAGGGGAAAGTTGACACAGTACGCCGTCTGAAAGCCACTTACGGAAAGATCGCTTTTGTGGGGGATGGCATTAATGATGCACCCGCTTTGGCAGAAGCAGATGTAGGCTTGGCAATCGGGACCGGTACAGATATCGCTGTAGAGTCAGCAGATGTCGTCTTGATGTCTGGCAATCTGCAAGGCGTGCCAAATGCGATTGCTTTATCCAAAGCTACAATAGGCAATATTCATCAAAACCTGTTCTGGGCATTTGCCTATAACACGGCTTTGATTCCGGTAGCGGCAGGGGCACTTTATCCTGCCTGGGGCTTATTACTTTCACCAGTATTTGCTGGAGGGGCAATGGCTTTGTCCAGCGTGTTCGTTTTAGGGAATGCCTTGCGCTTACGGACTTTCGAACCACCTTTAGTGGAATTCAACAATCCACAAAACCTTTAATTAATAATGCTTGACCTTACCATTATTGGAACCTTTAAGCTTATATCACTACCAATTATTCTTTAAGGAGTTGATGATGGAGTTTCATATTGAAAATATGACCTGCGGTGGATGTGCAAGAGGTGTCACAAGCGCAATCAAAGCAATCGATCCAGAAGCAAGCATTACAACGGATCCGCCAACCAGGACAGTCAAGGTTGAAACCAGCATCGCAAAAGACGAGATCGTTTCAGCGCTTGTAGATGCTGGGTTTCCACCTGCGAGTGAATAACGCTCTTCTGCCTGCTGATTTAGCTCAGCAGGCATTTTTATCTATTACTTGGGTATGAAAGATGAGTTTATTTAACATTGGGCAAGCGGCTAAGGCGTCAGGCATATCGACCAAAATGATCCGGCATTATGAAAGCGTTGGTTTATTGCCTGCTGCTTCAAGAACCTTTTCTGGATATCGTCAATATTCTGAAAAAGAGATCCATACGCTGAGTTTTATTCGACACTCCCGCGACTTAGGCTTTTCTATCAAGCAAATTGAGGAATTATTAAGCTTATGGCAAGACCCGCATCGGCCAAGTAGTAAAGTGAAAGAATTGGCAAATGCACATGTTGAGGCCTTGGACCAAAAGATTCAAAGCCTGATGTCGATTAAGTCGGAGCTACAAAAGCTTGTACATTGCTGTCATGGGGATGATCGCCCAGAGTGCCCCATCCTGGAGCAACTTGCGCTTAATCAAACATAGGATATTTCAGAACAGGAAAATTCAGTTTGGCACTGAATCATTTTTAATTTCGGGGTATCATAATCTCATCGTGAGAAAACTCATTCAAATCTTCGCTATTTGGCTCATCGCAATCATTCTACCGGTGCAGGGAATTGCAGCGGTCAGCATGATGAATTGCGAGAAGCCACAAAGCCAGCACAACCATGAAGGTGTAAGTGGTCATAGCCATGAACATCACGAAGGTGCTGCGGAGAGTCATGCTCACAAACATCAAGATGATACTAAACACGCTTGTAACCATTGCTCCAAATGTTCAGTTTGTTGCTCTGGTTTCGCCTTTGCAACTTCGAGTGATGGGCTGAAGCATCATTTGATTGTTGCAGGTACAGCCATCGGTTTTATCGTTCCAGATTTCACTAGCCACATATCCTCCGGTCCTGAGCGACCTCCGCGCTTTACCCTCATTTAGTATGTTATTGGCTAAAGTCCTATCAGGTCTTTAGCCACCACACTTATGCTTTTGCCTGCTTGCGGCAAGCAAAAGAATGAGTTTCCAATAGATGTTGGGAATTCTAAATGAGAGGTTTATATGAAATTTCCTACCTTAAAGAGAGTCAGGCTTGCCTCCCTCTATCAATACTTATTGTGTCTTGCAATAACATTAGCATTGGGTATTAGCGCATCATTTGCGGAAGAAAGCTCCGCGCCTTACCAGTCCACGTTTGAAGATTACAAGGCGACAAATAGTGACAATCAAACAGATTGGACATCACTAGACTCTTCGATTGCAGACCAAGGACATCAAATGCCGGGGATGCAGCACTCCTCTGATCAACCAATGAATCATGAAGCGATGGGACATAGCATGCCTCATGGCGATACGCATGCTTCACATGACTCAAAGTCTCAGATGCCTCCCATGGATCATGGCAATAGGAAAGGCATGGACCATCACAGCATGCCGGGAATGGACCATAGCAAAATGCATGACATGAATAGTCAGGCTGAAGATATGGGCGGCAGTATGGCGAGCATGGATCACAAATCATCTCCATCTGAATCGTCAGGACACATACACGACCATGCAATGATGAACCATGCTGGTATGGATCATCACGCCATGCAAAATATGAATCATTCAGAAAGTGATAGTGAAGCGGTTGTATCAACGACCCATGAGCATGGAAATGCGGTGGGTGAGCTTGCGGAAGAAGGTCACCCAAACCATATTCATGAGCCTGCAGAAGCTGTTAAACCAGAGGCGCCCTCAGAACACACCGGATTCCAAATTATTCCAAATTTGCATCCGGCAGTGGTGCATTTCCCAATTGCATTGACGATGGTGGCTTTCATTTTAGGCCTAGCTGCTCGCTTGTTCCGCCAATCTGCATCATCCACTTCATTGGCCGCCGCAGGATATTACGCATTGATACTGGCCGCTGTGAGTGCCGTGGCGGCTGTTGGTTTGGGTTGGCTGGCATTCAACTCAACCATGAATCACGATGACGCTGGCCATGCTGCAATGTTGTTGCATCGAGCCTGGGCAATCCCTACTGCTGTTGGATTGGTGCTCGTTGCAATCTGGCACTCGTTGAAGTCGCGTCAGGACAGCCCGATGTCCATTCCTGTATTAGTTTGTCTGGCAGGGTTATCCATGTCTGTAGCGACAACGGCATGGCTGGGTAGTGAAGTGGTCTATCGTCATGGCATTGGTGTTCTATCTTTACCTGCATCTGGTGGCCATCACCATGCGGGACACCCTCATGGGGAAGCAAGTGAATCAGCAACACCATCTCAAGACACTCATTCAGGTCATCAACATGAATCATCTGAAGGGAATGCACATGAGCACTAATATTGTAAATCTTAGAGCACGCAGTGCTATTCTTGTTGCCGTAAGCTTGTTATTAGGTGGGTGTGCGACCTTCTCAAAAGATGGCGGCATGGATGAGGTACAAAAACAAACGCAACCGCACCTGAAACAAGCGTATGAATGGGCTAAGACAGAAGAGTCTAAAAAGTCCCTGCAGGACAAGACGCAGGCATTGCTTGCACAACCTTTGGATGTAGAAGGTGCCGTACAGGTCGCGCTTTATAACAACAAGGGACTACAGGCGTCATTCTACGAACTGGGTATCTCAGAAGCAGACCTTGTACAGGCAGGCCGCTTGCCTAATCCGCGCTTTTCTATGCTATATGCGCGGAATGGTGGTGAGTATAAGATTGAGCAGGCATTCACGTTCAACGTCTTCTCATTGATCACTATGCCTAAAGCTGTAGAGATTGAGAAAAGACGTTTTGCTCAGACACAAGCCTCTACTGCTATTGAGGTCCTGAAGCTTGCCTATCAGACACGTACAGCTTATTTCAATGCGGTTGCCGCGACTGAATTGGCGAGATACAGCGCACAAGTGAAGGAGTCTGCAGAGGCCAGTGCCGAGTTGGCTAAACGACTGCATGAAACTGGCAACTGGAATCGTTTGGAGCAATCACGTGAGCAGAGCTTCTATGCAGATGCAGCACTTGAATATGCTAATGCGAAAAATGCTGAAATTAGGGCATATGAGGCGTTGGCCAGGCAATTAGGTGTGAAAGCTTCACAACTCAAAATTCAATCTCGGTTACCTGATCTGCCTAAGTCTCTTTCAGAGTTACAGGCCTTTGAACAAAATGCCTATGAACAACGATTAGACCTGCTGGTTAAGCGCTCTGAAATGGATGCTTTGGCTAAGCAGCTGGGACTCACCAAAACCACGCGATTCATCAATGTGATCGAGTTAGGCCCGGCACGAGTACTGGAAGGCAGAAGAAGCGAGCCATACAAGAAAGGTATCGATATCGCTTTCGAGATCCCCTTGTTTGACTGGGGCCAGGCCAAGGTGCCACGAGCAGAGTCAATTTATATGCAGTCCGTACAGGAAACTGCACAGTTGGTGACTAATGCGCAATCTGAGATACGAGAGCGGTATAACACCTATCGCACCAAACATGATGTCACACGCCACATTCGCGATGAGATTGTGCCATTACGTAAACGCATACTGTACGAAGATCAATTGCGCTATAACGGCATGCTCACAAACCCATTTGAATTATTTGGCGATGCCAGGGCGCAAGTACAAAGCGTCAAAGGCTATATCGAATCATTACGTGACTTTTGGTTAGCTGATGCTGAATTGCAAGCTACTTTAGTCGCCAGTCCTCGTTTGATGGAAGGTCAATAAGATGACAACAATGGATAGAAGAAACTTTTTTAAGTATGCTGGACTCGGCATGGCTGGCGCTGCCGTGAGTGCGGTCAGCAAGGTTGCATTAGCTGCGATTCCGGAAATCATCACCTCTGAGGTGGCAAACACACAAGAGCCACTTTACCCAGATACTGGACGCCCATATCAGCCGGTAGTCACTTTGAATGGCTGGAGCCTTCCCTGGAAGATGAACAATGGTGTCAAAGAGTTTCACCTTGTTGCGGAGCCTGTCGTAAGAGAGATTGCACCGGGGATGAAAGCAAATCTCTGGAGCTACAATGGTCAAAGCCCTGGACCGACAATTGAAGTCGTTGAAGGTGATCGCGTCCGCATATTTGTGACAAACCGCTTGCCCGAGAAAACCAGTGTTCACTGGCATGGTCAGCGTTTACCTAATGGTATGGATGGTGTTAGTGGTTTAACGCAACCGGCCATTGAGCCCGGCAAAACCTTTGTTTATGAGTTCGAGGCCAAACGACCAGGCACGTTTATGTATCACCCTCACGCGGATGAAATGCTGCAAATGGCCATGGGCATGATGGGCAGTTGGATTACCCACCCCAAGAACCCGAAATTTATGCCTGTGGATCGGGATTTTGTATTTCTGCTTAATGCCTATGACATTGAACCCGGTAGCTTTACCCCTAAAGTGAATACCATGCTCGATTTCAACTTATGGACTTGGAACAGTCGTGCATTCCCTGGCATTGATCCTCTCGTTGTTCGTAAAAATGATCGTGTGCGTATCCGCGTAGGGAACCTGACCATGACGAATCATCCCATCCATTTACATGGGCATGAGTTCGAAGTCACAGGGACAGATGGTGGTTGGGTGCCAAAAACCGCACGTTGGCCAGAAGTAACTACTGATGTTGCCGTTGGTCAAATGCGTGCCATTGAGTTTGTTGCAAACGAGCCTGGCGATTGGGCATTTCATTGTCACAAAAGCCATCACACCATGAATGCGATGGGACACAGTTTCCCCACCATGATAGGTGTGAAACAGGGGGATCTGATGAAAAAGATCACCAACCTCGTCCCTGACTACATGCCTATGGGTGAAACGGGCATGTCGGAAATGACAGACATGTCTGAGATGATGGATATGCCATTACCTAAAAATACATTGCCAATGATGATGGGCAACGGACAGTTTGGATCACTTGAAATGGGTGGAATGTTCACGACAGTGAAAGTTAGAGATGGACTTGCCCGAAATGACTATAAAGATCCTGGTGATTATAAACATCCAAGCGGCACGGTAGCGCATGCAGTGGAAGTTGATCTAACCAAAGTTGAACGTCAAAAGCCTCATGTTGAAGGTGAGTTGGAGGTTAATGTCAGGAAGCCGATTAACCATTCTGGGCATTAATGACGTGATCGGCCTTTGGTCTTAACTATAACGAAAAACGGCTTGCGCATTTGCAAGCCGTTTTGTTATTTACTCCAATGGCCTAGTACCCATTCCCATTGGTGCGTTCCATAATTCCAGCGTCAATGTGCTTTAACCCATTTTGTTTTACCGAGAGGGCTGAATCGCCCCGGCTGCATTAGATACTTTTTAGCCTCATAATTGAGGTTAACAGG
>CBIMYT010000028.1:0-26578 GCA_966248215.1 uncultured Methylophilus sp.
CGTGGGTAGTCCATATGAGGCTAAAAAGTATCTAATGCAGCCGGGGCGATTCAATGGGTGGGGCAGTACCCGTGCAAGAGGTCTCCAGTTCGCAAGAAACAGCGCAGCAAAATACAGCTCAATTAACGCAGCAATCACCTATCCAGAATCAACAGCAACCTATCAAGCAGTCTTCAAAGGATGCAGACTGGAGACTAGCAGGCGTATTCGGTAAACAACCCAATTTAAAGGGTTTAATCGTTGACCGTTACGGTCATTCCAAAACTGTTCTTATTGATGCTCTAAGTGAATATGGTCAAATTATTACTGTTACTACTTTTCCCAAAGGTGAGACGTTCGACAATCAACCGTTTGCTACGGATAAAAAGGGCATTATTTAAATGAGAAAATTTATTGCGCTTGCTCTGCTGCCACTGATCGTCAATGCTGAACCTGTCGTTTTGAATCTTGAGAATGTCTCCCTTGCTGATCTGGTAAAGGTCACTTATGGCGAGATAGAAAAATCGGATTATTTCATTGATGATGACATTGTGAATCATCAGAAAAGGTTCACGATTCAGGCTGACCAATTGCAGGACAAAAAGCTAAAAACATTCCTTGATGCAATACTGAATAGGGAAGGTTTTCAAATCCGTAAAATTAACTCTGTCCTGACCTTTGAGAAGCAAAAACCGGATGAATTAACCATAGTCCCTTATGTCCCTAAATTCAGGGATGCCAAATATATACAGGATGCTTTCCGATCTGTGCTGCCACAAAGTGCCTTTGGCACTCTCCAGCAAACAGGAACCAATGTCAGCCAGAATGAGAACGTCCAGACCAATGGCAATACTGCTTATGATCGCGGATCATATAATCGTGATGAGTTGCTAATCAGGGGCGACTCTAAAGTGATAGAGACGTTTTACAGGCTTATTCCTGATATCGATAGACCAATTCCAGAGGTGACAATCACAGCCTATATTTACGAGGTGAATAACAATAAAAATAATCAGTCCGGAGTGCAGCTTACTGCCTCTCTGTTGGGTGATAAATTGGGGTTTAATTTCGGGTCGTCCACGCTACTGGAGAACTTCATTAACATTCGCGCATTTGGAATCACTGCTATTTTGTCAGCACTAAATACCGATAGTCGTTATAACGTGGTCTCCAGTCCGTATATCAGGGTCGCCGACAATAAACAGGCATCTTTCAATGTTGGCTCTGATGTACCTGTTTTAAGTAGTATTGTGACCAATGCCAACGGCCAGACACAGCAATCAGTCGATTATCGTAGCTCTGGTATTTTGTTGAATGTTTCACCCAAGATTAAGACCGAAACCATAGAGTTAAAAATAGGGCAGGAGCTATCTAATTTTATACGCACTCAAACGGGCGTTAATAACTCTCCAACGCTTATCAAGCGTTCAATTGATACAGTGATTGAAGCTAGAGACGAAGACGTCATTATCTTGGGCGGTCTGGATGAAAATTCTCTCACGTCCACAAGGTCCGGTCTTTTTTTCCTGCCGCCTATTTTTGACAGGAAATCCGATGCTAAAGGCAATACCTCGATTGTTGTCGTAATGCACGTTAAGCGCATTTAAAGGAGAGGACCGCCGCGAGCTTTAGCGAGCGCCGGACCGCATCCTTTAAAAGCGCGTCATTCGTTTTCTTCCCATGTAGGTTCAATACGGTTTTTGTCTGTAATCAGCTCTTTAGTTATTGGTTTTTCTGGTTTTGTTAATAGCTCTTTTAACTTTTCAGTAGTTGGTACTTTACCTGCCATATATCTGACTACTGTAATACCTGCTTCAGATAAGGCATCATCTCTTTCACGGTCTTTATCTACATTGTGCGTTTTATCATCAATTTCTATTATTAATTCGATATCAAATGCTTTAGAGCAAATTACAAAGTCTGCTACTTTCTGTCTCATCTTAGCGAACTTTATTCCCCTAGTTTCTTTGTCGCCGTGAGTTTTCAAGAAGCTTGAAAACGCTACTTGTGCTAGAACAATATGTGTGTCGCCAAAGGCATTTACTAATTGATAGTAGACTGCTTGTTCATTCTGCGTGAGGGGTCTTTTTTTCGAGTAGAAGCTATCAGCCCATCTTAAATTGTCTTTTTTATTAATATTCTTGCTAGCTGTTATAAAAAAAAATATTGCCATTACAAATACTAAAACTATCAACCAGATCATATCCTCACCTTTATTTTTTTAATTAGCTATAAATATATCCGATTCGTATTTGATAGCAAAATCATTCCAGGATCTCAGCTGCAGAAAGTCATTTTGCTATCATTTTTGCGTTCTGCAGGATCTTACCTGGTCAAAATTTGCTATCAAAAAAAATGGACCGGTTGCCCGATCCATCTTCTGCAGATAAACTTTTGCTATCAATCTTTAACATCCAGCTCATCTTCCAGGTTTCTTTTTGCCATCAAAAGCTGGTTGTAACAGTAATTTACTCTTTTAATTTTTTCCTCTAAAGCTCTAGTTCTCCGGCTAAACTCTGCATCTGATTCCAGCAATTTTTTATAAGACTTCACAGCCCGCAAAATTGCTTTGCTGGCGCTGGCCTCGTTGAACAGGGCTTTCAATTCTTCTATTGCCGCTTCATCCCTGGCATCAGTCCTAATTGTCAGTGTGCCCATTATTCACCCGTAAAATTTTTTAATCGTTTTTCAATGATTTCTGCCATTATTTCCTCCAATATGATGGCTTGCATTGCCCATCCTTTAGCCTCTTTTAACCATTCTTTTGCACAGTTTTCATGCCCTGTTATCTCTGCATCGATGCTTCTTACAAATAACATCCCTGCTTCTTCTCTGCATTTTTCCCTTGCATTATATGCGTCCAACCAATCTTGGTTTAAGCTCATTTCAAACCTCCTAAATTATCGCGTTTATGTCTACGGTGGGGCGTCACCTGAATGGTGCCGCCACTCCGTATGGCATACGGCCAGCTGTAAATTAAAAAATGTGTCAAGACCCTTGCCGGGTTTACCCGGTGGCATTTAATGGGAGGGGCCCGCAACGCGGGAGGGCAACCGTTCATTGCCAGGTCTTTACTCGTTTTTTGATTTGTAGTTACAGCGCAGAAAGTAGGGCGCTTGCGCTCGAATGCTTTTCCTCTAGCGGGTTTGGGGCGGCAATGAGCCCCAAGGTTTTGATTGCAAACTTTCATGTTTTGGACCAGGGCAGGGTGACGAATTGCTATCAATAATGTTGTGGATCCGGATCTGCCAAGGTATGTTTTGCTATCAAAAACTCCGCCGGCCGGCAGCTGCCTGGTTGCTTTTTGCTATCATTTAACGGCGTATATTTTCCGCAGTTCTTGATACATTTCGCGCCGCTCTTGTATCTTTAGATTGTTTAATGCCATTTGCTTCCAGAAAAATACCGCTTTCATGTCAGCGGGTGATAAGTCGCGGCCATCTTCAGTTATCAGCCTGTCATGACAAAACCTGAAGCCACGCCATGCTGTTGATTTGCCTGATGGCGGTTCACCGAAGGCATGAAGCCTTAAAAGTTCGAGTGCAGAATGAGGTGCGCAGACTTTACCGGTGATCCAGTTGTGGAATGTCATGCGGTTAACCTGGACGATTTCCAGCGCTTGTTTTTTCCCTCGAATGGTTCCGTAATGTCTGCCGACTTTCAGATACCAGTGAATTTTTGACATTGATGCAAAATTTTTTGCGTCTTTATTAGACTTTGTTTTCATATTGCTCCCACATTAAATAATTTTTAGTTATTGAAATCCTCATAAAAAAACGGGCAAAAGCCCGTTTTAAATTATGCGAATTGATGCCTTAAGTTAAGTGTAAAAAAGAGGTCAAAAAGCCATTTTTTAACTGTGAGATATGAACGCCTTATATTTCGCATAATGTATATTATGTTAAATTAACAAAAAATGTCCATTTCAGTCAGGCGCAACTCTTCGTGTTTTACTTTCCGATAGCCACGCTGTCTCTTGGCCTGATTGTGACCTCCAACGTGCATGTTCCAATACTGTAAGTGTCGAATTCAGAAAAGACCATCACCAAATTTGATCACGATCTTTTCCTGATTTAAGGTCTGGGTAACTTAAAGGTCAAAATACTGTCACCCTGTTTGAAACCGAACAAAGAGTTGCCGCCACTGACCACAGCGACATATTGCTCGCCATTGACCATGTAAGTAATCGGCGGCGCATTGACGCCATATTCGGATTGATAATGCCATAGCGGCTGGCCAGTCCGGCTGTCGTAAGCGTTAAAACGGCCGTTGCCTTCTCCGCAGAACAACAACCCGCCCGCAGTGGACAGCACGCCGCCTACCAAAGGTTGTGCTGTTTTTTGTTGCCAGGCAATTTTTCCGGAATGCAGGTCAATGGCGCTTAATAATCCCCAGCGTGGATCTTCAGTAGGCTCACTGGCGGTATAACGCATGGATTGCTGGCCACTTTCAGCTTCTGTTTCATGCACGGTATATTTGATCGGGCTATGCATGGCAGCCACGAATAGCTTTTGCTGCGATTCATCCACACTTGCCGGAGACCAGCTTGCGCCACCAAGAATGCCTGGATACACCACCATGCCATTTTCGGTGGGTTTCTTAAATAAATTATGCTGTGGCACAAAAGCTTCAGATTTCGCAAGAAATTCGCCTGTCACGCGGTTATGAATATAAAACCACCCGGTTTTGCCAGCCTGACCAACCGCCGGGATGCTTTTGCCATGCTGCTGATACTGGAATAATACCGGCGGGCTGGCCAGATCGTATCCCCACAGATCATGAGGTACTTGCTGATAATGCCATTGATACTGGCCGGTTTCGGTATTCAGCGCAACCAGGGAAACGGTGTATAAGTTGTCTCCTGGCCTGGTGATATCATTCATTTGCGGGGATGGATTACCCGTACCAAAATATAAAGTATCGGTTTCAGTATCAATGGCTGGCGTACTCCATGCCGAACCACCACCAAATTTGGCAGCATCCGGATAATCTTTCAGGGCAGTTTTTTCGCTCGCGATATCCCGTTCAAAATGACTGCCATCTGCACTTGCAGTTGTAAAACCGCCCTCCCAGCCTTTTGCCGGAATCGTGTCAAACTGCCAAACCCGGCGACCGGTAGCCACATCAAATGCAGCCAGGAAGCCGGATCGTCCGTAGCGCCCTGTCACACCAATGACCGCGCCCAATGGCGCATCACTGCGTGGATTATCTATATGCAAACCATAACCTACACCGGTGATACCGATAATCACCTTGTGTTTATAAACAACAGGCGCCATGGCAATGCCCACGCCGGTACCGCCAGTCACTTTGCGCACTTTATTGGGATCATTACCATTCAAAGCTCCCTGCTGCTCCCTGTCAATCTGACGACTGGCGACATCAATATCCCATAGCTTCTGGCCATTTCTGGCATCCAGGGCAATCAATCTGGCATCTACAGTCCCGATGAATACTTTGCCATCTGCAACCGCCACACCACGATTGGCCGGTCCGCAACACATCGTCCAGTCAGCCTTACGCTCATGCATGTATTTCCATAACTGTTTGCCAGTTGCCGCATCCAGCGCCAGTACATGGTTAAAAGGCAGGCTGACATACATCACACCATTCACCACGATTGGCGTGGCCTGGAATGTTGCTTTGACCCCGGTATTGACTTTCCACGCAACGGCCAGCTGCCTGACATTATCCGTATTGATTTGCGCAAGCTCAGCGTGGCGCTGACCATTCAGATTAAGGCCATAGCTGCCCCAATCCGCGTTACCCACATTAGTGGCGGGCAATTTGGCATGCATGCATCCAGCTAACAGTAATGAAAGTCCGGCCAGGCTGATGCCAATGAATTGGGGAAATATGCGCGTCATAATATCTTGTGCCTTATCAGGTATACAGATGAGTATACACTTAAAGCTCATGCCAGAAACAACAGGCGTATTGAAATAACTAAGCCAATACATTAAATTTGTATAATAACTATTTGTTAAATATATAAAATTAAATTGTTTAATTCAGAATGCTATTCGCAACAATATCTTTCATAAGCCTGCCACGCAGGCTTAGCGAATCCCCGAGCATGATAAACTTACCGGTATGATGAATACCCATGCCGTACTGGAGTGGCGCGAGGGCCTTCCCTACTCTACCCAGTTTGACGATGTTTACTTTTCGGTGAGTCCTGATCACCCGCAGCACGGATTAGCGGAAACACGTTACGTATTTTTGCAGAATAACCAATTGCAGCAGCGCTGGCAGGCGCTTCCAGCAGACAAACCTAGCCACTTTGTGATTGTGGAAACTGGTTTTGGCAGCGGGCTGAATTTCTTGGCTGCGCTGCAACTATGGCGGGAACAGGCGCCAGCAATGGCTCATTTGCATTTTGTCAGCGTGGAAATCGCCCCTTTTACCTTGCAAGACCTGCAACAGGCACATGCCCACTTCCCTGAGCTCGCTGGCGTCAGCCAGGCTTTATGCCAGCAATACCGTCTGTTGCAACCTGGCATCAATCAGCTTGAGTTTCCCGAGTTTTCTGCCAGCCTGACTTTGCATATTGGTGATAGCACCGAGGTTTTACCTGCGCTAAACCTGAAAGCCGATGCCTGGTTTCTGGATGGATTTGCGCCAGCCAGGAACCCCGGCATGTGGCAGCCATTCCTGTTTGAATGTATGGCCAGATGCTCTCACACAGGCACCACCTTTGCCACATTCACCAGTGCCGGTCTTGTACGTCGCGGTCTGTCAGCTGTCGGCTTCCTGGTACAAAAAACAGCCGGGTTCGGTAAAAAGCGTGAAATGCTGTGTGGTGCATGGTCAGCTGTTGAGCAACAGCGAGCAGTGGCACTGCCTAAAGTTGCCGTGATCGGCGCAGGGATTGCCGGTTGCAGCAGCGCCTGGTTTCTGGCTTCTCTGGGATGTGAAGTGCATGTTTTTGATCGTTCGGAAGTTGCCAGCGGCGCATCCGGCAACCCACGCGGCATGTTGTATCCACGTCTCAATGCAGAAAAACCCTTGAATGATCAGTTGGCATTGCGCAGCTACAGTTTCAGTTTGCGTCACTATGCAAGTCTGGATTTGGCAGAAGATGCTTTCAGGCAGTGCGGTTTATTGCAACTGGGCGCCAGCCCGCGAGAGCATAAGCGTGTACATAAAGTGGCAGCGCGTTATGCGCAACTGGGCTTAATGCAGCAAGTAAATGCGGCAGAAGCCAGTGAACTGGCGGGTGTGACACTAACACCTGATTGCCTGTACTTTGCCGACGGTGCCTGGGTTAATCCGGTGGCTGCCTGTACTGCCATGCTGAAACATGCCAATATCCATCTGCATACGCAGCAGGAAATCAAAAGATTATCCAGGCAAGATCAGGGCTGGCAATTACAGTCTGCAACAACACGAATCACTGAGATATTCGATGCTGTCATTGTGGCCAATGCGACGGATGCTGCCACCTTGTTGCCTGACAGTGGCATGTGGTTAAATCCGGTACGCGGGCAGATGAGCATGATGGAAGCACAACCTGTCTTGCAAAAGCTGAAAACAATTTTGTGTGGAGACGGTTATCTCACACCGTCGCATCACGGTATGCATGCAATGGGTGCCACTTTTGCTCCCGGTGACACTGATATGACGGTACGCGAAGAGGATAACCTCAGTAATCTCAATATGATCAGTAAGTTAAGTCCAGATATTAATCATTTACCTTCAATAAAAATTCCGTATGCACGTGCCTCCAGTCGCTGTGGCTCGCCGGACTATTTACCCTATGTGGGCCCATTGCTTTCAGTATCAACACTAAAATCTGTTACACAGGAAATCTCGCAATTCAGTGAGCTGCCAGCCCCGCAAGGACTCTATATCCATGCCGCACATGGCAGCAAAGGTTTGCTGACCGCCCCCTACTGCGCCGCGATACTTGCCAGACGGCTGCTCAATGACGCAGGTACCCCCTTGCCGCAACTGACAGAAGACAACTTCTGGGCTGGCTTGCATCCGCAACGGTTGCTGTTCAAGCAACTGGGATGGAAAAAGTTGCTGAACCCGTTTAATGACAAGATCACAGCATGACACCAGCCATACAACAGCTACAACAACAATTGGCACGTGAGCCTGATGATCCTGGCTTGCATTATGAACTGGGGCGCTGTTATCTGGCGCTTAACCAGGTCACGCTTGCTGAAGCGGCCTTCAGCACCGCCCTGACCCTGGCGCCGGATCACCCGCAGATACTGATGCAACTGGGCAATGTCGCCAGCAAATGTAGCAATGAAGCACTGGCTGCAGATTATTTCAGGCAGTCATTGCAGCAGGATGCGCAGCAGGCGGATGTCCATTTCAATCTGGCCAACAGCCTGCGCAAACTGGATCAACAGGCTGCGGCAATTCACCATTACCAGCAGGCACTTCGCTTTAACCCGCAAGATGCCGATATCTACAACAATCTGGGCAATGCCTATAGAGAAACCGGGCAACTGGATCTTGCCGTATCTGCCTATGAACAGGCACTGAAACTGAATCCGCAACTGGTACATGCCAGAGTACACTGGATACACCAGAAACAGCATATGGCAGACTGGGCAGGACTGGAACAAGCCATTCAGGCAGTGCGCGAAGCGTTAACCCGGCAGGCGCATGCGCAAATTCCGCCATTTGCTTTTTTAGCGATGCCGGGCACGACCCATGCAGAACAGCAGCAATGCGCCAGTCTGTGGGCGCAGCATCATTACGGTAACGTTCAACTCTTGCCAGCACCATCGGCACGCTCAACAGCGCGCAAAATTAAACTGGCTTACCTTTCCTCGGATTTTCGTAAACATCCGCTGGCTTACCTGGTCACTGATGTAATTGCCGCGCATCACCGTCAGCAGTTCGAAGTCAGTCTTTATAGCCAGGCGAAGGATGACAGTTCGGCCGAGCGCAAGCAGTTTGTTGCCGCAGCAGACCACTGGATAGACATTGCCACACTTACCGATGCAGAAGTCGCAGCACATATGCGGGCTGCTGATATTGATTGCCTGATTGATCTGACCGGGTTTACCCAGAACAGCCGCAGCGGGATTGCGGCCTATAGGCCGGCACGCTGTCATATCAACTGGCTGGGCTATCCAGGCAGTCTGGGGCAACTGCATGACAGATCACTCTTTGATGTGATATTGCTTGATGACACATTGAATCATGGCCAGTTTGCAGAAAAAGCGGTGGCACTGCCCTGCTATCAGCCGAACAATCACCAGCGCCCGGCGGTTGATGCAGGCAGCCGGGCACAACATGGCTTACCCGAACAGGGGTTTGTATTCTGCAGTTTTAACCAGAGCTTCAAGATCACCGAGTCCGTGTTTGCCAGCTGGATGCGTATCCTGCAGCAAGTACCGGGTAGCGTATTATGGTTGCTGGCATGCAACCCCTGGGCGACCAGAAACCTGCAACTGGCAGCGCAACTGGCAGGCGTAGATCCTGACCGGCTGGTATTTGCTCCGCGCGCCGACATCGCCAGTCATATTGCCAGACAAGCGCATGCTGACCTGATGCTGGATACGACACCTTACAACGCGCATACCACAGCCAGTGACGCCTTATGGCAAGGCATTCCCCTGCTGACGGTGGCAGGCGATACTTTTCCTGCCCGTGTCAGCGCCAGCCTGCTGAGCTATATAGAGGTGCCGGAATGTATTTGTTCCGACTGGCATAGCCTGGAACAACAGGCGATATTACTGGCCACACATCCGGAAACTTTACAGGCGCTTAAAACCAAAGTGAAACAACAAGCGGCACGACTATTTGATGCACAGGCGTTTTGCCGGCACCTGGAACAGGTCTATCAAACATTGGTTTATGCTGCCTAGCCTTCACTGCTATAGACAGATAGCAATCCAGCAGCAACGATGCACAAACCGCCCAGCATTTCTATCGCGGAAATCGTTTCGTGCGCCAGAAAATAAGCCGCGACAGCGGCGACAATCAACTCGAACATAAACAGGACAGATGCCTGGATGGCAGGAATTTTAGTCACGCCATACTGCACCAGCAAGGTGGCGGAGGTCAGCATGAATGCAATCACCAGCAACAGGCCGAATGCGTTGACGGTCACGTGAGTGATCCATGCGAAACCGGAAAAACCGTGCTGCCATATCAGCAGTGCCAGTGACAAAGCAAAAACACCAAGCCAGACCAGCATGCCCTTGGCAGCAATAGTCAGGTGGGTGGAAAAACGTGTGATGACATTCATGACGGAGAAACCGATGCCGGCAGACAAGGCCAGCCAGTCAGCAGCGGATTGCGGTATTGGCCAGTTCCAGCGACCATTAGTCAGCATTAAATAGGCGCCTGCCAATGACAGTACAATGGCAAACAGCTGTGGACGTTTCCACGGTTCGTGCAACCAGATCCTGGCCAGTAGCAAGGTCCACAATGGCGACAAATAGAACAGCAGCATGACACGCATCACCTCACCATCAATGACCGCCAATACATAGGCCAGATTGGTCCAGCCCGCCACCAGGCTCAGCCAGTAAGCAGATGCCGGGATTTGCGCGATACGCGCATAACGACGCCAGAACAATAGTCCACCTATCAGCAGTGCCAGGCAATAGCCCAGGAAGCTGGATTGCACCCCGGAAAATCCGCTTTCACTCAGCAGGCGATAGGGATACCAGATCAGCCCCCATGAAATAGCACCATAAATTAATGCCGTCGTGGCAAAATATTTTTGTCCGGTGTGTTTTTGTTTATGCGCAAGGCTCACTTATAATACAACCCTATGAATCCACATCTGAATTTACTCCAGCCCTACCCTTTTCAACGTTTGCGCGACTTGTTCCAGGGGTTGACCCCCAATCCGGATTTCCGTCACGTCAATTTATCCATTGGTGAGCCCAAACACGAAACACCTTCCATCATCAGTGAAGCACTGGCAAACAACCTGAGCGGACTGGCCAGCTATCCTACCACAGTTGGCACGCCAGCCTTGCGCGAGGCTATTAACCAGTGGTTGCAGCGCCGCTACAGGATTCCTGCACTGGATATCGACAAAGCGATTCTGCCCGTCAACGGCAGCCGCGAAGCGCTGTTTGCCTTTGCCCAGGCAGTGGTGGATACCAGCGGTTCACAACAACCAGTGGTGATTTCACCCAATCCGTTTTACCAGATCTACGAAGGCGCTGCATTTCTGGCGGGTGCCATGCCCTACTTTATCAATACCACACCGGAAAATGACTTTGTCATGGACCTGACACAAGTCCCGGCAGATATCCTGCGCCGCACACAACTGGTGTATGTCTGCAGCCCAGGCAATCCTTCCGGTAAAGTGATGGATATCCAGGCATGGAAAACCCTGTTTGAATTGTCAGACCAGTACGGATTTGTGATTGCGTCGGATGAATGCTATTCAGAAATCTATTTTGATGAAGCCCATCCACCGGTGGGCGCGCTGCAAGCGGCACATCAGTTAGGCCGTGATTTCAGCCGTGTGGTCATGTTCAGCTCGTTGTCCAAACGCTCCAACGTGCCAGGCATGCGTTCAGGCTTCGTGGCCGGGGATGCTGCTCTGATCGAAAAATTTGCCCTGTACCGCACCTATCACGGTTGTGCCATGAATCCTGCAGTGCAGGCCGCCAGTGTGGTCGCCTGGAATGACGAAACACATGTGATCCATAACCGCAGCTTATACAGCGAAAAATTTCACGCCGTTACGCCTGTTCTGCAACAGGTCTGGACTCAGACGCAACTGCCTGATGCCGCCTTTTATTTATGGATCAATACGCAGCAGGACGACACACAAGTTGCCAGAAAGCTATATCAGGACCTGAATATCACCGTATTACCCGGTTCATTCCTGGCACGCGAGGCACATGGACTCAATCCGGGAAAAAACTTTATCCGCATGGCGCTGGTGGCTCCCACTGCAGAAACCATAGAAGCAGCCCACAGAATCCGCGATTACTTGAAATAACCGCTACCACAAACAAAAAGCCGGTCTGCCTGCGCAGCCGGCTTTTTGTTTTCCAGCATTCAACTCCGGGAGTTAGCCTGCTTAAGCTCCCATTGCCAGGCGTGAGAAACGATGGTTTCCAGCGCTGTAAATACAGGTACCCAGTGCAAGATGCTTCGCGCCCGCGTGGCATCTGCGACCAGCCTTGCCGGGTCTCCTTCCCGTCTTGGCCCGTTCACGACAGTCACAGACTGGCCGGATACTTTCTGCACTGCATCAATCACTTCCTGTACCGAAAATCCGGCACCGTTACCCAGGTTAAATCGGTCACTGGCGCCCCCGGTATGCAAATACTGCAATGCAGCCAAATGTGCCGCGCATAAATCCGTGATATGAATATAATCGCGGATGCAGGTACCATCCGGTGTGTCATAATCCCGGCCATAGACCTGAATGTCCTTGCGCCTGCCCGAGGCGGCTTGCAACACCAACGGAATCAAATGGGTTTCAGGATCATGACGCTCGCCCAGCTGTCCTTCGGGATCAGCGCCCGCTGCATTAAAATAGCGCAAACACACCGAACGCAAACCGAAAGCCTGCTCATAGTCCGCAAGTACCTGCTCCACCATCCATTTAGAGCGCCCGTAAGGATTCAGCGGAGAGCATGGATGAGCTTCATCTATGGGCACATAACGTGGCTCACCAAACACGGCTGCCGTTGATGAAAAAATCAGTTTTTTTACATCAAATTTCAGCATGGTATCAAGCAGGTTCAGGGTATTGCTGACATTGTTCCGATAATAAATGTCCGGCTTGCGTACAGACTCACCCACCTGGATAAAGGAAGCAAAATGCATGACTGCTTCCGGACGACAGGACTCAAATACTTTGTCCAGGCACGCCACATCAGCCAGGTCTCCTTCAATAAAAGTGCCACCCAGCACCGCATCGGCATGGCCACTGGACAGATTATCCAGCGTGATGACGTCATGGCCCGATGCCAGCAACATTTTAACCATGTGAGAGCCGATATAGCCTGCGCCACCCACGACTAGAATCTTCATTGTTTATCCGTATATATTAAAGGCTGGATGATTGCGACACTGAAAAGAAACCGGATATTATCCGCGGTATTTTTCCGCTTCCAGAAAACTTAATCCCTGTGCATCCTTTGCAGACAATGAAGGGGGCTGCTGCGTGGGCCACTGAATGTTCAGTGTCGCATCATCCCAGCGTATACAGCGTTCATGCTGCGGAGCATAAAAATCCGTGGTTTTATATAAAAACTCGGCCGTCTCGCTCAATACCAGGAAGCCATGCGCAAAGCCGGCGGGCACCCATAACATTTTCTTGTTATCGGCACTCAATCTTTCCCCTACCCACTGCCCGAAGGTTGGAGCGTTTTCACGCAAATCCACCGCCACATCAAACACTTCACCTTGCGTGACGCGCACCAGCTTTCCCTGGGATTGCTGAATCTGGTAATGCAGACCGCGCAGGACATTTCTGGCAGATTTGGAGTGATTGTCCTGTACAAACCTGGGGCGGAGTCCCGTCACGTCGGCGAATACGTTTTCATTAAAGCTTTCGTAGAAAAAGCCTCTGTCATCACCGAATACTTTGGGCTCAAAAATCCAGACATCCGGAATGCTTGTCGCGTGTGCAATCACTAAAACACCTTCTCGTTCACAATTTGCATTAAATATTGGCCGTAGCCGTTTTTCTTGTAAATTTCGGCCTGCTGCAGCAATGCTTCGGCGGAAATATAGCCCATGCGGTAAGCAATCTCTTCCGGACAGGCAATTTTCAGGCCCTGGCGGTTTTCTATGGTCTGGATAAACAGCGATGCTTCGAGCAAAGACTCGTGCGTGCCGGTATCCAGCCAGGCATGCCCGCGCCCCATGACTTCCACATTGAGCTGTTGCTGGGCAAGATAATGTTTGTTGACATCGGTAATTTCCAGCTCACCTCGGGGAGAGGGTTTCAGGTTTTTCGCAATATCGCAGACTTGCTGATCATAGAAATACAGCCCGGTCACCGCATAACGCGATTTAGGCTGTACCGGTTTTTCCTCCAGGCTGATCGCGCGGCCCTGAGGGTCAAATTCCACCACGCCATAGCGCTCCGGATCCTGCACCGGATAGGCAAACACAGTAGCGCCTGTGGTCGCCTGGTCGGCCTGTTTTAAGGCAATTGCCAGGTCATGTCCATAGAAAATATTATCGCCCAGCACCAGTGCGCTAGGTGCATTGTCGATAAAGGATTCGCCGATCACAAATGCCTGCGCCAATCCGTCAGGTGATGGTTGCACCGCATATTGAATGTTGATGCCCCACTGCGCACCATCGCCTAATAACTGCTCAAACCTTGGTGTATCCTGCGGTGTGGAAATCAGCAGGATATCCTGGATACCCGATAGCATCAGTGTGGTCAGCGGGTAGTACACCATGGGTTTGTCATAGACCGGAATCAGCTGCTTGGAGACGGCCTGAGTAGCCGGATACAGACGCGTGCCAGAGCCACCGGCGAGAATAATGCCTTTTCTATTTTTTGCCATGATCTCCCCTATAAAATCTGTTGTAATACATGCGCAACGCCCTGTTGCCAGTCCGGCAGGCGCAAGTTAAAAGTATTCCGGAAAAGCGTGGTATCCAGCCTGGAATTTGCCGGTCTTTTTGCGGGCACCGGGTATTCTGCGGTGGAAATTGGTTGTATGTTTTCCGGCAGCACTTTCATTGTTTTCCCGGCGCGTATGGCCTCTGCGATGACAAATTGTGCATACGCATGCCAATTGGTCACGCCGGATGCGGCCACATGGTATACACCGTAAGGAAACGCCTGGTCTCCCTGCTCTCTGATACGTCCCACCAGTTGCGCCGTGATATCTGCCAGCAATGCGGCAGAGGTCGGTGCGCCATACTGGTCAGCCACCACACTGAGCGATTCGCGCTCGCTGGCGAGTCTGAGCATGGTTTTGGCAAAGTTGCCGCCATGTGCCCCTACCACCCAGCTGGTGCGCATCACCAGGCTGCGTGCACAGGCAGCGCGCAAAGCCTGTTCACCATCATACTTGGTCTGACCGTAGATATTCTGCGGATGCGGAGTGTCGGTTTCCTTGTAAAACCCGGTGCCGGTGCCTTCAAATACATAATCCGTCGAATAATGAATCACAAATGCACCACAGCGGGCCGCTTCTTCGCCAATCACGCGTGGCGCATCCGTATTGATTTTCCGTGCCAGATCAAGCTCTGACTCTGCCTTGTCCACAGCGGTATAGGCCGCCGGGTTGATAATGCCATCAGGCCGGATGGCCTGAATCAGCTCACGCAGTGCCGAGACATCGGATAAATCGCACTCTTCACGACCAATCGCAATCACTTCCGCCACTGGCGCCAGGCTGCGTTGCAGTTCAAAACCAAGCTGGCCGTGACATCCTGTCATCAATAACTTCATTGATACTGCTGCTCCACCCATTGGCGGTATTGTCCGCTGGTAATGTTTTCTACCCAGCGCTGGTTATCCAGATACCACTGGACGGTTTTACGGATACCGGTTTCAAAAGTTTCTGCCGGTTTCCAGCCCAGTTCTTTTTCCAGTTTGCTGGCGTCAATGGCATAACGGCGGTCATGCCCGGGCCGGTCTTTCACAAAGGTGATTTGTGTATTGTAGGATTGCGCATCTGCACGTGGCTGTAACTCATCCAGAATCGCACAAATCGTGTGCACGACTTCCAGGTTGGGTTTTTCATTCCAGCCGCCCACATTGTAGGTTTCACCGACAGTGCCGGCCGACAGGACACGGCGGATCGCAGTGCAATGATCCTTGACGAACAGCCAGTCACGAATCTGCTGGCCATCCCCGTAAATTGGCAATGGCTTGCCATTCAGGGCGTTATGAATCACCAGCGGAATCAGTTTTTCCGGAAAGTGGTAAGGACCGTAATTATTGGAACAGTTGGTGGTCAGTACCGGCAAGCCGTAGGTGTGATGATAGGCGCGTACCAGGTGGTCCGAAGCTGCCTTGGACGCTGAATACGGGCTGTTAGGCTCATAGCGGTTGTGCTCGCTAAACGGCGGATCACTGTTATCCAGCGTGCCATAGACTTCATCAGTGGAGACATGCAAAAACCGGAAGGCCGACTTGTCATCCCCCTGCAAATCATTCCAGTAGGCACGGACGGCTTCAAGAAGGTGGAATGTGCCAACCACATTGGTCTGGATAAAGTCTTCCGGCCCATGAATGGAGCGGTCCACATGCGATTCGGCGGCGAAATTCAATACAGCTCTGGGTTTGTACTCCGTCAGCAGGCGGCTGACCAGTGATATATCCCCGATATCACCCTGCACAAAAATATGTCTGGGATCACCGGATACCGATGCCAGGTTATCCAGATTACCGGCATACGTCAGCTTGTCCAGATTCACCACCGGTTCATCTGATTGCGCCAGCCAGTCCAGGACAAAGTTACTGCCGATAAAACCGGCGCCCCCGGTCACTAAAATCATGTGGAAACTACCTTTTTAATTATTGAACGGTCAAAGCGGCATATTAAAGTCTTTTTGCCGGGCCCACAATTTCAGACGGGCAAAAAGAACAAAAAAGTATGCAGATATGCTTCTGTCAGCAATAGCATAACAAGAGGCAGGCGGCAGCGCACGGCGAAACAGAGGAGGTTTTAGTGTTTAATTACGCTGCCGGGAGAAAGTCGCTGATATTATGCGAATCGTTTGAGCTGTTGCATCACATGCGATAACAAAGTCTGTGCCGCTGCCTGATCTTCACCTTCCACATAACACCTGAACTCAGGCGCATTGCCGGATGGACGCAGATGCACAATCCGGCCGGAAGTCAGCGTGGCTCTCAGGCCATCTGTGCTATCAATCCGACCAATATTGGCTGGCAATTGCAGCGACTGCTGCAAATCCGCGGGGTCGGCAGTCCAGCGTGCAATCAAGGCCTGACTACTTTCAGTCGGAAAATTCTGCAACCGGTCACTGGCGGTAAATCGTGGCGGCAACGCTGCCACCAGTTGTGAAAGTGGTTTTCCCTGCGCCTTGACCTGTGAAAGCAATATCACCACCGGCAACACGGCATCGCGGGTAGGCAATGGTGCCAGCCCAGGCGCTTGCGGCAGCGGGCTGCCTAACAGGAAGCCGCCATTGGCCTCAAATCCCGCGACACTGGTCGCACCTGCCTGTTGCAGTGCCTGCATGCCGGCAATCACAAACGGCGAACCTATGCGCGTGCGCATCACTTGCCGGAAACAAGCGCTGGCCTCGATGGCGGTATTACAGCTGACCGGTACGGCTAAATGCGTAATCTGCAATGCCTGCGCTGTCAGCAATCCCACAATATCTCCACGCAACCAGTGCCCCTGCTCATCGCTGATCAGCGGTCGGTCACCATCTCCGTCTGTAGAAATAATGGCATCCACCTGATATTTGGCAGCCCAGTCCAATCCGCGTTGCTGATCCTCGGCTGATACAGCTTCAGTATCAATCGGTACAAAAGTATCAGAACGTTCCAGGCATATGACTTCCGCCCCCAATTTACGGAGCAGGTCACGCATCAAATCACGCCCTACGCTGGAGTGCTGGTAAATCGCCAGTTTCAAACCTGCAAAAGCCTGCTCCCCTAGCAGCGACAGGTAGCGCTGCATATAGGCGTCCCTGGCTTGTGTCTCTTCTGCAGGCAGACTGGCAGCCGTTTCGGCCAGCGCTTGCAATTCGCAATCCAGCATCGCTGCTTCGTCAGATTTGGTGATTTCGCCATCAGGGCGATAGAACTTGAGTCCGTTGCGGTCAAACGGGATATGGCTGCCGGTGACCATGATGCCGGGAATCTGGCGGGTTTGGGCAAAGAGCGCCAGTGCCGGCGTGGGGATGGCGCCACAGAAAATGACCTCCAGCCCCAGCTGGCGCAGCATTTTTGCACATGCCTCTGCAATAACAGGGCTGCTGGGGCGCAAGTCTATGGCAATCGCCACCTGCCTGAATGCAAATGTCGCTTGCATCGTGCGCACAAAGGCCTGGGTATAAGCGGCACAGACCTCATCATTCATGGCCGAAACCAGCCCGCGTGCGCCGCTGGTACCGAAAGCCACCCCGCTCTGCTGCATCAGCGTTCGTAATACCGTCATCTCTGCTACTCCTTAATGACGGCCGTAAGTATCTTCAAAGCGTACGATATCGTCTTCGCCCAGATAGCTGCCCGATTGCACTTCTATCAGGTGCAAAGGTAACTTGCCCGGATTTTCCAGCCTATGGGTAGAGCCTATCGGGATATAAGTCGATTCATTCTCGGTATACAGTCTGCTCACATCATCAATGGTAATCATGGCAGAACCGCTCACCACCACCCAGTGCTCGGCACGATGGTGATGCATCTGCAATGACAATCTCTCGCCTGGCTTGACCATGATGCGCTTGACCTGGAAACGGTCGCCGATATCTATGCCTTCATACCAGCCCCATGGCCGGTACACGCGCGGATGCATCTTGTGTTCGGAACGGCCATGAGCCTTGAGATGATCCACGATATTTTTGACATCCTGGGCGCAATCACGATGCGCCACCAGTACGGCATCACTGGTTTCTACAATCAGCAGGTCTTCCACGCCAACCGCCGCAACAAAGCGGCTCTCGGCGCGTACCAGCGTATTTTTCACATCTTTCAGGTAGACATCGCCGCGCGTGGCGTTACCATCCGCATCATTGTCCTGCACTTCTTTCAGCGCCGTCCAGGAGCCCACATCATTCCAGCCCATGCTGGCAGGTACGACTGCCGCCAGCGTGGTTTTTTCCATCACTGCATAGTCAATCGAGTCGGCGGGAGATTCGGCAAAAGACGCTTCATGCAGGCGCACAAAGTCCAGATCCTTGTAGCTTTGAGCGACGGCATTTGACACAGCCGATACCATATCTGGAGCATATTGCTGCAATTCGGCCAGGAACACGGAGGGTTTAAACAGGAACATGCCACTGTTCCAGTAAAAATTACCAGCATCCAGATATTGCTGGGCCGTGGCTGCATCCGGCTTTTCCACGAAACGCGCCACATTGAAGCATCCGTCGGCGTCTGCCAGCGCATCGCCGGACTGGATATAGCCATAACCTGTTTCTGGCTGTGCAGGTTCAATGCCAAACGTCACCAGCCTGCCCTGCCCTGCGGCCACACTGGCACGTCTGACCGCAGCTTCAAATGCAGCGACATCGGTAATCACATGGTCCGCCGGCAACACCAGCATCAGGACATCCTTGTCCTGCAGGGTAATCGCCGCTGCCGCAATGGCCGGGGCAGTATTGCGCGCCACCGGCTCCAGCACAATGGCTTCAGGCGTTAAATTGACCTGGCGTAACTGTTCCGCCACCAGAAAACGGTGATCATTGCCGCAAACGACCAGCGGATCGCCAACCTCGGCCCAGTTGGACAAGCGGGTTAATGTCTCCTGCAGCATCGTATTATCCGTGACCAGCGGTAACAGCTGCTTGGGCAATACCGCACGGGAAAGCGGCCACAAACGCGTGCCTGAACCACCAGACAAAACAACCGGGATGATTTTCATTTAATTCACCTACTTATAAACAATAAAACTTTTTAAATACCAACTGTTCAGCGCAAGACGCTGAGCACATTGGTTTAATCTGAATCTGTGCCATTCATGCCACTTATTTCTGCCAGAGATCCCACGGAAAAACCGATAACAGATTTTTTTTCACCAGGGTGAAATCAGGCACTTCCGGCTCATACTTGCGGGCAGCAGCTATATCGTCAAACACCTTGAATGTATGCCTGCCCGTTCCCTGGTAATAATCTTCATATTTGAAAGCTGTTTCATTCGCACTCTGGAATAGACAGGCGGGTACGCCGTAAGATTCAGCAATAATAACCCCATGCAGCGAGCTTGAGATGACTTTTTCCGCAGTTTGAATTTCTGCAATAAATTTCTCAAGGGAAACCAGTGGCGATAAGGTCTGCAAGCCCTTGCGATGAAATTTCTTTTCACGCATATGAGGGATATACAACACCTTGCCTGGCTCAGTGGCTTGTGAGCGGGGCCACAAATCAGCCACCAGCACACCCGGGTCACCGTAGATTTCAGGCACGTTGATAGATTTGCGCTTTAAGTATTCTGCCGTTAATGGCCCCCTGACTGCCCTGACATCCAGATCGGCATAATGATGCTCTGTATCGGCCACTTTGCCGTTCACGCCAGTGCCCCACAGCGTATCACCGGTATCGGCAAAATGCATGACTGAGCCTATGGTCAGCAGTTTTCTTTTGTTGATATCGTGAATACGCAAGCCTTTGCTGTCCAGGATTTTCTGTACCAGTAAGGGGCCGAGCAAGTCGCCGACATTTTCTTTCTGGAAAATCTTCAGTCCCAGAAAAGGAATGGGACTCCACCAGAATACCTGGGTCTTGTCTAGCCGGGTGTTATCTACCTTCATCTAATTTCTCTTTGATAGTTTGATACGATTAATCAAATTGAGCCGCAGTACGCACTGCCCTGTTTCCCTGAACGTGGCAGACATGAAAAACATCAACCCGGCCAGCAGGCAGAAAACGGCATTCCTGATAAGAACATTCCCCCATCCGGCACTCAGCATAGATGACAGGAAGATCACCAGGAACGTCATGACTAGATAGGAGAAACACACCACCAGCGAGTTCTTTAACAGCATGGAAATATCAATCTGGTGTTTTCTCAGGAAATACATGCAATACAGCCATAAAAACCACAGGCCAGCCACATAGCCTATCGCCACCGTGTAGATATTGTAAAAAGCGCCGAGGAATATCATCGCAATCATCACCGGCCGGCTGAACAGGGTAAATGTCAGTTGTTGCCGCGTTAATCCTCTGGAGACAAATATCCAGTAGCTGGAATAGTTGGCTACCTGGAAAATGGCGCCTGCCGACAATATCTGCACCAGCGGCACGGTGGCACGCCATTGATCACCGAGCACAATGGCGATGACCATATCGGCATTGATCGCCAGCAGCGAAAAAAACAGGCCCACAGCATGCAGCAATACCGACTGGCCAAAATTCAAAAAGCGGTAGTACTCAACAGAGTCATGCTTCAATTTCGAAAGCACGGGAATCGCCAGGGTCGATGAAGGCGCATTAATCTGGTTAAGCGCCATGAACACCACTTGCTGCGCACGGTTATAAAACCCCAGTAATTCCGCGCTGAATTTATTACCGATAATCAGGGTGTCGACCGAACGGCTTAACTGGCCAATGATTTGCGACCCCATCAAATGCAAACCAAAACTGATAAACCGCCGCATATCGGTTTTAAAGTCGGGCAAGGCAGGCAGCCACCGGTGTGCGCATATATAAAACAGCAGGATAAATGCATTTAATAACACCTGTTGCGCCACAATCGCCCAGTAGCCAAGGCCGTGCATGGCACAAGCCACGCCAATCGCGGTACTTGCCAGCGCGGCAGCCGATTCGCTGACGGCAAGCGCCTTGAATTGCATCTGCCTGCTCAGGCCTGCCTTGTATTGCGTTGCCAGCCCGTTGATCAGGAAAATGGCACTCATGATCTGGGCAATAGACTCAATGCGGGCATCGTGGTAAAACACGGCCAGCGGCCCGGCCAGCAAAAACAAGCCTGTCGCCAGCAAAGCTCCGATCAGGGTATTCATCCAGAACAGGTTGGATTTCTCACTCTCAGACAGCGAGTCCGCCTGAATCGCCGAGCTAGACAAACCAAAATCCCTGACCACTTCGCCGACACTGACAATCGCAATGACGACCGCCGTCAAGCCATAATCCTGTGGCGACAGAAACCTGGCCATCACCACCAGGCTGATCACTTGTGCCGTCAGTCTGGCCATCTGGCCGGACAGCAGGGACAGTACACCGGCCCTGGACTGTTTTTTCAACTCGGAACTCATACGGTATAAATGCCTGATGCCGGGAGCTTAACGGGGCCTGGAAGCCGTTATTTTTCTGGCATACTGAATCATGGGCTGTTCAACAGTACGACTCAGCAATGCAGATAAAAGCAGAGAAAATACCAGGCTCAAACTGATCAGCAACACGGCATACAACACCCTGGAATCCAGTTTCAGAATGACTACCAGCACATAACCGGTCAGGAAAATTGCAATCATGTGCACGCAATAAAACCCATAGGAAACTTTGCCTAGAAACAGTGAAACCCTGTTCTCGAGAAAGTGTTTCAACCGTCCGTCATGAAATGAAGAGTAAACCGTCAGGCCAAATATCAGAATGGCAAGCGATTTGGCTCCCATGACCAGGCAAACGGTAAAATAAATCGCGTAGCGCCATAGCGCGTGCTGATCAAAGTGTTTCCAGAATAAATGACCGACATAAAACAGCCATAAATACGAAGCAATAAAAGACGGTTGCGTGAAGACCTTCGCCATCATCAATAACACAATTAATACTGCCAGCTCAAAAACAAGAGATCTGCTTTTGAACGACAGCTTCATTAACAGGCCGGCCATCAGATAATATTGCCACTCCAGCGTCAGGCTCCAGGCCTGTCCCATAAAGGCATATGAAGTCGAGCTTAAAATAGAATCCGGTACCAGACCGTGCAACAGCAGCACATGCAGGCCTAAATGTGGCCAGAAATGCGCCAGACTATCCTGCAGGTACTCGAGCCTGTCGTCTATACGCATCATGGGCCACGGTGTGGCTTTGATTAGCTCTATAGACAAACCGACAATCAGCACGCTGATCGCCAGGCAGATCAGGTAAGCCGGAAACAGCCGGAAACCCCGGCGGATAATGAAGTCCTTCCAGGAATGCGTGGTGGCCGAATTACTGATCACAAAGCCGCTCAGCAGGATAAACACGCAAACGGCATATTGCCCGTTGGCCAGAACCACGCCTATTCCATGGGTTTTAACCAGCGGCAAGGTCGCCATGGTCACCACATGCGTGATCCATACCCAGAGCGCCATCCAGCCTCTCAGTCCATCCAGTGCAAGTAACTTTTCTTTATTCACCACAAACAATACCTGCCTGTTTCAAGTTGAAAGTGCATATCGGGCTTAACAATACCGGGGTCAATCAATGGGCTCGGCGAAATACTCAGTCACTTCCGAACAAATCCCGGGTATAGACTTTTTCCGCCACATCCTCAAGCTCGCTGGTTTGCCGGTTGGCAATAATCACATCCGAGATTTTCTTGAACTCGTCCAGGTCAGTCATGACTTTGGATTTGAAAAACTCTTTTTCCTGCAACACCGGTTCATACACCACTACTTCGATGCCGCGGGCTTTAATCCGCTTCATAATGCCCTGGATGGAGGAGGCCCTGAAATTATCCGATCCCGCTTTCATGATCAGGCGGTAAATCCCCACCACCTTGGGGTTTTTCCTGATCACGCTCATGGCGACAAAGTCCTTGCGCGTGGTATTTGCTTCCACAATGGCGTTAATCAGGTTTTGCGGCACTTTGGAGTAATTGGCCAGTAACTGCTTGGTATCCTTGGGCAGGCAATAGCCGCCATAACCAAACGAAGGATTGTTATAGTGGTTGCCGATACGCGGATCCATGCATACGCCATTGATGATCTGCCGTGTATCCAGGCCTTGGGTTTCGGCGTATGTATCCAGCTCATTAAAATAAGCTACCCGCATGGCCAGGAAGGTATTGGCAAACAGTTTGATCGCCTCTGCCTCTGAACTGTTAGTCAGCAATACCGGCACATCAGGTTTCAGGCAGCACGCCTTGAGCAGGTTGGCAAACTTTTCGCCGCGCGCTGAGACTTCACCCACCACAATCCGCGATGGATATAAATTGTCGTACAGCGCTTTGCCCTCGCGTAAAAACTCGGGAGAGAAAATCAGGTTGGAACATTTAAGTTCTGCGCGGATTTTCTCGGTATAACCGACCGGAATAGTGGACTTGATCACCATCACTGCATCGGGATTAATGGCCATGACATCTTTAATCACCGCTTCTACCGATTGGGTATTAAAGTAATTGGTGTCCGGATCGTAATCGGTGGGCGTGGCAATCACCACGAACTCGGCATGCCGGTAGGCCTCCTGCTTATCTGTGGTGGCCTTGAAATTCAGCTGCTTGTGCGCAAAAAAATCTTCAATTTCGTGATCAACGATAGGCGATTTCCGCTGATTGAGCATGGCCACTTTTTCCGGCACGATATCCAGTGCCACCACTTCATTCTTTTGTGCCAGTAAAACGGCCAGCGAGAGGCCGACATAGCCGGTTCCGGCGATTGCAATTTTCATATTTTTTCAACTCAGTTTTAATAAAAGATTACGCCAGGCTGCGCTTACAACCTCTTGCCCGAACAGTGTACGGGCAGCTGTTTGTAAGGCAGCCCTGTCAATTTCCTGATGATGATTCAAACCGGCGATTAATGCCGGAATATCATCATGGATAAACAAGCCAGGATAATTGTAATTGTTTTTCAGCCACTCAAAGAAAGGAGTTTTCACGGCATGTACCGGCACCCCCAGGCTGGCAGCAAAAAAGAAACTGCCGCTGACTATCATGTCCTCGTCGCTGTGCGTGAGGATCAATCCCCGGGAAGCAGATACCGCAGCAGTTGCTTCCTGGTCACTGATAAACCTGGCCTGCAGGGAAACATGCCTACCCAGCCTTCTGCGCGTAATAATCTGTTGCAGCTGACTCAGATAAGCTGCCGAATCCACCTTGCCTGCAATCAGTAGCGGCACGTCCCCCCAGTTTTCAAGCAAACGGTCTATGGCCTTGTATTCAACAATACGGCCAAAAACAATATACGGCCCTGCCGGGCTGGCATTTGACTCTCCCTGCTGCGTCTCAAGCTGGTAAAGGGGATGCGGAATATAGCTGGTATGGCGGTCCGCCAGATGACCGGAGTGCACCACGCACTGGTCACTGACCCGGCACGCCATATTGATCAAACTGCAAGCAATTCTGGCCGCCCTGCCATGCAAGGCATGCGGGTAAAGGTTGTGGCGGACATAGACAATTTTTCTCGCCACCCATTTAAGAATGCATAATTTAAGCAGGAATTTGGCAATCGAGAGGACAGAAATGGTTTTTTCCTGCGTGACCAGCGTGTTATCCAGCCAGTGCACGACGGCGATATCATAATGATGAAAACCGCTTTTCAGTACGCTGAAGTCAAGAGGCTCTATCGCCTGAATATCAGTGGAAAATGTTTGCAGGCATTCATAGGTATTTTCGGTGTATTGGTTCTCGCCAAAGCGAGGATAAAATAATATTTTTTTATTGGACACTGGTATTGTCGTCGCTATCAATTGAGAAAGATGCCGGCATCATAAAAGCACCGTCAAGGAGTCAGGGACTCAGGTTCGCCGCATCACTGTTTGCATCCTGTTTGAAATTGACCACCACTTGCGTCAAGAATTCCTCATATTTGGCAGCGATGGCGCTTTTTTCGAAATAAGCGGATGACTGTATCGCCCGGCTGGACATCTCAGAGTAATGCATGCTGTTTTGCAAGGCTTTGCGGCAGGCCTCTTGCAAACTGCCTGCCGATGATGGCTCAAACAGGTAGCCGTTCTCGCCTTCCTGGATAAGCTCCGGGATGCCGCCACGCATTGCCCCGATCACAGGTACGCCATAAGAGAAAGCTTCCACTACCACGCGACCAAAAGGCTCATGCCATTGTGCCGGCAGGATCAGGTAATGGATTTTTTCATATACGTCCCTGGCATTTACCCAGCCCAGGAAACGGATATTCGGTTGCGGATATTTTTTCTTTAAATAAGCCACATAGTCTTCATTACCTGTTCCGCCAATATGCAGGATGCAGGTATCCGGCAACTGGACAAAGGCTTCCAGCAATGGCTCTATGCCTTTTTCAGGTTCCAGGCGACCCAGGTAGCCAAAGTGGATATCCGTCCCCTGCATGGTTTTAGGGGTGGCAGGCCGGGTCTGTACCGGATTGTAAATCACCTGCGCATGCGCGCCGGGGAAAGCCGGAATATGCTTATCCAGGATGTATTCGCTAATACCAATCAGGCCGTTTACTGCTTTCGCAGCCTGCCTGCGCCCCAGCGTGAGTATCTGGCATTCACCACAAGGCGTCGTGCAGTTCTGCCCATTCTTGAAACAGGTTCCGCGGTAGCAAAGCACGTAGTAACTGCGCAGTACATGCACTACTGGTGTTTTCAAGGCATGACAGGCGCGCCATGCCTCGGCCCCAAAGTTTTCAATGGTGCTGGTGAGTACGACATCAGGGTTGATTCGCTGCAGCTGTTTTTTAACCAGCCAATAAGCTCTGGGGTTAACGTTATCCAGCACATGCCAGGCTATTTTCCTTGCACGTGATGGTTGTGGCCTGAAGTTCCAGTAAACATTGGGGGAAAGCACCCGCTGCACATGCACGCCGTTAATGATTTCGCTGACAGCATGATCTGAGAGCGTTAATACATTGACTTCATGTCCTCTGGCGGCAAGCTCTTCCGAGATTATTTTTGTAGAGTGCTCTCCTCCCCCTTTCACATCGGGAGGATAACCGGATGAGACAACAAGAATCTTCATGTATGCACAATTTCCAGATAATTAAATTGAAGCGGCCGGCCGTAAATTAAATAAGGTCGTGTTTAAAAACGAACAAGAAAAAACTTTACCTGGAGAAAGCGTATCTCAACCAGCTGAACAACGATTACGGCTATCCCGCGCCCGGCAAGACCGGCAACCAGATG
>CBIMYT010000029.1:0-26541 GCA_966248215.1 uncultured Methylophilus sp.
TATGATTAGCTGCCATGCCAGATCATCTGATCTGCCGTGGCAGGTTGACCCAGTCCTGAACGCTGGAGCGCTGCCATTGTAAACTGGCGTAGCTGATCAGATATTCAGGTACCGGATCGTCAGCCAGGATCAGACGGTTCAGCATCAATGCCAGATCCGTGTCTGCAATACACCATTCATCAAATAAATGCGTTTGTCCCGGTTGTAATAACTGCCCCGCAGCATGAAACAGCTTGTTCGCTGCAGTCTGTGCCTTGGCAGAGAGCGGTGCCGGCGAACGTTTGAGGAAAACCACCTCAGTCGAGCGTTCTTCACGTATGGACATCAGGTCGCTTCTCAGCCAGGCCTGCAGCTGTCTGGCTTTGGCTCTGGCAGATAGCTCGGCGGGATACAGCTTACGTCCCTGCTCGCGGTAGCACTCATCAATATATTCGGCAATCGCCGATGATTCAGACAGGTTGAAATTGTGCTGCTCATCCACTAGCGCAGGCACACGCTGTGTATTGGAAATGGCGGCATAGGCCGCTGAGGTGTGATCGTATTTTCGCAGATCGAGCAAGCGCAGCTCAAAAGCCAGGTCTTTCTCGCGTAGCGAGACATAGGCGGACATGGCATAGGGCGAGAGGTAGTTGGCATCGACGTATAGGATCATCGTCAGTTCTTCTTTTTTGTCTTGTTAAAGGCGGGGCGACTGTCCCGCCAACCCGGAATATTAAATTGGTGTTGCCAGTTTAAGGCCTATGATACCGGCCAATATCAGCAGCAAGCTTGCCAAACGCATGGCAGTTGCCGGCTCATCAAACAATAGCATACCCAGGATCACAGTGCCTACTGCACCTATGCCAACCCAGATTGCGTAGGCGGTGCCTACCGGTAGCGACTTCATGGCCAGGCCCAGCAAACCTATACTGACCAGCATGGACAGTGCGGTGCCAAGCGTAGGCCATAACCTGGTGAAGCCATCGGTATATTTAAGGCCTATTGCCCAGGCCACTTCAAATAATCCTGCAATGAAAAGTATCAACCAGACCATGTTTTACTCCTTCTTTGTCTCAGGGTCGTCCCTGGAAAATAATGGAGTGGTGAGGTCGTCCTCACTTCCTTGCAAGCCTGCCTATCATACAACACGGATGGACTTATTCAAGTATCAAGGCTGAAACGGTATTGGCACAATGAAGATGGCTGCCTTGAAAATGCAGGCACCCGGGAAGGTGGGAAAACTTGGATAGCTGTTTGTTATTGGGGCTGTCATCCTCTGCTACAATAGCATTACAAAAATTCATTTATTGGAACAGGAAATATCATGGCAGTTGTGACGCTTACCAAAGCGAATTTTAAAGAAACCGTTGAAAACAATGATTTTGTGATTGTGGATTTCTGGGCACCATGGTGCGATCCATGCGTGGCTTTTACACCGACTTTTGAGGCCGCCGCCGCCAAGAATCCGGATATCGTGTTTGGCATGGTCAATACTGAAACCGACCCCGAGATTTCAGACTATTTTGATGTGAAGCAGATTCCAGGCATGCTGGTCATTCGCGAGCGCGCAGGCATTCATGCACAAGTGGGTGAGATTGGTGCACCTGCACTGGATGAAATTATCAAATGGGCACGCGAGTTTGATATGACCCAGGTTCGTCAGCACTATGCTGAAGAGGACGCCAAAAAGAATAAATAGCAGTCGGATGCGATAAAAAGCCATGCATTGCATGGCTTTTTTTGTTTTCACTGGATGGGTAACCTGGCGCGTGCAATCACATTGCGCAAAACAAAACTGGTATGCACGCCTGTCACCCCGGCAATTTTAGTGATTTTATGCAGCAGTAAATGCTGGTAATCATCCATATCCCTGACCACCACTTTTAATAGATAGTCTGATTGCTGGCCGGTAATCAGCAAGCACTCCTGCACTTCCGGAATGGCGGCAATACTGGTTTCAAAATTGGCAAACCGTTCCGGCGTGTGCTGGTCCATGGAAATACCAATCAGCGCCATCAGGGATAATCCCAGCTTTCTGGCATCCAGCAGTGCCTGGTAACCGGTAATCAGACCAGCCTGTTCCAGCGCCTTGACGCGGCGTAAACATGGCGCGGGCGATAATCCTATCTGTTCTGCCAGCGCCTGGTTGCTGATATGGCCATCGGTTTGCAGGATGTCCAGAATGGCCTTGTCAAAACGGTCGAGTTTCATGATTTTTTAATGATATGGTTAGTATTGAAATAATATTACAACTCATTTTATATATTTGAAATTTAATTTCATGTATGTGCCATATAAAACAAACTTCGCAATAATATTTTTCGCATAATCTTTATCATGTCTCTTGTCGAATCAATTTTTTCAGGAGCACAGCATGCACGCACAACCTTCACAGAAATATCAGCCGTTTCCGCCGATCAGTCTTGTGGACCGGCAATGGCCGAATGCCGTGCTCAGCCAGCCGCCGGTCTGGATGAGCACCGATCTGCGTGATGGCAACCAGTCGCTGTTTGAACCTATGGACGCCGAAAAAAAGATGCGCATGTTCAAGATGCTGTGCCAGATCGGCTTTAAAGAGATCGAAGTGGCGTTTCCTGCCGCTTCGCAAACCGACTTTAATTTTGTCCGCACACTGATTGAAGAGCAGCATATTCCCGAAGATGTCACCATAGAAGTGCTGACCCAGGCACGTGAGCACCTGATCCGCCGTACCATGGAGTCGGTACGCGGTGCGAAGCGCGTGATTGTACATATCTATAATGCCACTTCACCGACGTTCCGCGAGGTGGTGTTCAATATGAGCAAGGATGAGGTCAAGGCCATGGCGGTGGACTCCGTCAAACTGGTCAAGGCGCTTGCCGCCGACATGCCCGAGACCGAAGTCATCATGCAATACAGCCCGGAAACCTTTACCGCAACCGAACTTGCGTTTGCCAAAGAGGTATGTGATGCGGTGACTGAAGCCTGGGGCGCGACACCGACGCGCAAAGTGATTATCAATTGTCCGGCCACCGTGGAAGTGGCGACGCCGAATATCTATGCTGACCAGATTGAGTGGATGCACAGAAATCTTGCCCGCCGTGACAGCGTGATTCTCAGCCTGCATCCGCATAATGACAGGGGCACGGCGGTGGCAGCCGCCGAGTTTGGCGTGATGGCGGGGGCTGACCGTGTGGAAGGTTGCCTGTTCGGCCATGGCGAGCGTACCGGCAACGTCGATCTGGTGACTGTCGCGCTGAATATGTATATCCAGGGCGTGCATCCGGGGCTGGATTTTTCCGATATGAACGCGATTGGCCGCACGGTGGAGGAATGTACCCAGATTGATATTCATCCGCGTCATCCGTATGCCGGTGATCTGGTGTTTACGGCGTTTTCCGGCTCACATCAGGATGCGATTAAAAAAGGCTTTGCGGCACAGCAGCAGGATGCGCGCTGGAATGTACCTTATCTGCCGATTGATCCTAAAGATCTTGGTCGTAGTTACGACTCGATTATCCGCGTCAACAGCCAGTCCGGCAAAGGCGGTGTTGCTTACCTGATGGAAAGTCAGTATGGCGTGGTGATGCCGCGCCGTCTGCAAGTCGAGTTTTCCGGTGTGGTACAGCAATATACCGATACGCATGGCAGCGAGGTCAGTGCGGCAGATATCTGGCAACTGTTTAATCGCACGTATATGCAAGCTGACTCACCGCTGTATCTGCATGACTATCAACTGCAATCCCAGGCACAAGGCCAGGTTATTCGTATGTCAGTTGATATCCATGGTGTTCCGGCCATCCTGAACGGGCAGGGCAACGGGCCGGTGGATGCGGCAATCCAGGCGCTGCAGGGGATGGGAATTGATGCCCAGGTGCGCAGTTTTGAAGAGCGGTCGGTCAGCGCCAGTACGTCAGCCGGAGAGGCCATGGCATGTGCGTTTGTGGAAATCGTTTGTCAGGGCAAGGTGTGTTATGGCGTGGGCATGCATGCCAATATCGTGACGGCTTCGATTCAGGCCATTATCAGCGGCATCAACCGTTGCGGTGTGGTCGTTCCTGGCATAATGGAGAAAACCGCCTGAGGTGCCAGCGTATTCAGGGTAGTCACCAGAAGTGGTGACTACCTGCCGTGACGGCTTAGCTGTTGCCGGAATTTTCTGCGGTGGTGTTGTTCGGCAAATAGCTCACCGGATCCACCGGCTTGCCTTTTTGCCGGATCTCGAAATGCAGTGTTGGCGGTTTGCCGTCGCTGGCAGCCGGCATGGTCGCCAGCTTTTCGCCCTGGCTGACAAAAATGCCTTCCTTGACCAGGGAGTTGCCCTGATGGGCATATACGGAAAGCAGATTGTTATTGTGTTTGACAATGATTAACTGGCCATAGCCGCGCACATCCATGCCGCTGTAAATCACTTTACCGGCGCCAGCCGCATTGATTGTTTGCCCCGGGGTTCCGGCAATATTCAATCCTTTATTGCTTTGCGGGTCAAATCCGGCACTGATTTTGCCGGCAAGCGGCCATTGCCACTGAATATCCGTATCCGCTACGTTCTCAATATCCTGCGGAGCACTGGCTGGCTTTGCTGTGCCTGCTGTTGCAGGTACAGCGGGACTGGCGCCAGTTGTACCGGCTGGATTTTCCTCGGTATTGCTCACCCCAGGGCGGCTGATGGCAGAAGTCACGACTTCTGCATCGTCTGCCGCGTGGGCGGTATCATTCGCTTTGCCAGTGGCGGTATTGGTGGATTTCGCGCTGATGTTCAATACCTGACCGACATGAATGCCATAAGGCGCCTGCAGCTGATTGAATTCCGCCAGGGTCTGGACTGGAATGCCGAATTTCCTGCTGATGTTGTACAGCGTATCGCCTTTTTGCACCAGGTACTGGTTGGCACCTACCGTTACAGGGGCCGCTGGTTTGCTTGCAGGCACCGGTGTGCGGCTGGTGACTGGTGCGCGAGGCATGGGGGAATTCAATGCACAGGAAGCGAGTGTGCTGGTTGTGAATAGCAGTGTGAGAATAAAGCGTAGTCTCATGATAATGCGGTGCCTCCCAATAATGGAACGAATTTGACCGGTTCCAGTGCTGTTTTCTGTATGCCTTGTGCAGTGCGCTCTATCAGGTGCAAGACCTGTTCTGATGTGCCGACCGGAATTACCATGCGGCCGCCTATCGCCAGCTGTTCCACCAGCTCCTGCGGGATGTGGCTGGAAGCGGCTGTCACCATAATGGCGTCAAACGGGCCATAGGCTTCTAGGCCCAGGCTGCCATCGGCATGATCCAGTTTGACATTGGTGCATTTCAGGGTGCGCAGATGATTTCTGGCTTTCATGACCAGAGGACGGATGCGCTCCAGTGAAAACACCTCATTGCTGATCCGTGACAGCACGGCAGTCTGGTAACCGCAACCGGTACCGATTTCCAGCACTTTGTTCAGTGGTTTGCCGTTGCGCAGGATCTGCGTCATTTTTGCCACGATATACGGCTGCGAGATCGTCTGGCCATAGCCTATCGGTAAGGAAACATCTTCGTAGGCGCGGATGGACAGTGCTTCATCGACGAAAATATGCCGCGGTATCTCGGCCATGACGTTAATCACGACTTCGTCCTGTATGCCTTGTTCCCGCAGGCGAGCCAGCATGCGGTCACGCGTACGGGTGGAAGTCATGCCGATACCGGCTGTTTTGCTGGAAGTTCTTGGAATTGCCATAATACTTAATTCCGGGTTTGCAGCCATTGCTGCATGACCGGGATCTGGGAATGCTTGGTCAAGTCTACCTGAATAGGTGAAATGGAAACAAAACCTTGGGCAACCGCATGGAAGTCCGTGCCTTCACCGCCGTCATTGGGCTGGCCGGCTGCGCCCACCCAGTATACGGTTTCACCGCGCGGCGTCTGCAACCGGATCACCGGCTCGGCTTTGTGGCGTTTGCCCAGGCGCGTAATCTTACGGCCCTTGATTTGTTCCAGTGGCATGTCCGGCACATTCACGTTTAATAAAGTGGGTTCGGTAATCTCACTGCGGTTAAATCGCTGCACCAGGTCCACCATGATGCTGGCAGCCGTTTCGAAATGGGATGGCTGATGCTGGGACATGGAAACGGCAAACGAGGGAATGCCTAACAGATAGCCTTCGGTAGCCGCAGCCACTGTGCCTGAATACAGCGTGTCATCTCCCATATTGGCACCGTCATTGATGCCGCTGACGACCATATCCGGCATATCCTGCATCAGGCCGGTCAGCGCGATATGCACGCAGTCGGTCGGTGTACCGTTGACATAGTAAAAGCCGTTTGCCGCCTGTTTGACACTTAATGGCCTGTCCAGCGTGAGGGAGTTGCTGGCGCCACTGCGATTGCGCTCGGGCGCCACTACCGTGATATCAGCAATTTTTCCCAGGTGCTGGGCCAGGATATTGAGACCAGGTGCCAGGTAACCGTCGTCGTTGGATAGCAGAATTTTCATGCCCGATATTATATAAGGTTTACCTGTGCTGGTCGCACACAGGCACGAAAGAATTTATTGCAGCCTGACCGCCGGATGCATTGCAAACGCTTCCGGCATGCCGGTATTCAGGCTTGCTGATATTTCGGTCCGCTGAATTTTGCATAGGCAATCACGCTGGCAAAAAACACCAGGCTCAGGAAAATTTCGGTGGCGGCCAGCAGGCGGGTCGTGCCCGGCTCAGACCATGCCCTGACCACGCCTTCGGTAAAATAGAACAGGATCAGCATGCCTGACCACTGATAGGTATAGCGTTTGCCACGCAAAATACCAAACAGCGGCAGCAGCAAGGGCAGGGCTTTTAAAAACAGCAGGCTGCCACCGCTTCTTAACGGGGCCCAGAAAATTTCCCAACCCAGGCACAGCAGGATCAGGCCAAACAGGCTGATACTGGCCGCAGTACGGCTGACAGGCAAAATACGTGCGATCATGATCTGCAAGCCTGTGATAATGCGACCAGTGCCTTGCGTGCATCCATGGCATTCAATACCGGCTGCTCGAACTGGAAGCGCAACTGGCCTTGTGTTTCCTCACCCTGGTGGTAGCTGACATCAAACCCGTCCGCATCCAGGCCGGTCATTTCTGCATGATCTGCGGTGACACCATGTACGTGCTTGCAATACTGTAGCAGGCTGTCCTTATGGTCTTGGTTCATGTGCGCCACAATGCCGCCTTCCTGTGAGGCCAACATGCTGTCGGCCAGGCCGGCATTCAGGGCATTGCCTTCAAACCAGCCCATGCGGCCAAACCCGGCGATATAGCGTACCTGTTCAATGCGGATGCGGTAAAAGTGGAAATCATGCATGTCAAAATAAGTGACGGCCTGTGGCAGGTAGCGCAGATAGCGTGTGCGTAAATCCTCATCCTGCTTGTCGCACGGCAAGGCTTCGCCCATCAGGGTCAGCCTGGCACTGGCTTGCAGGTCATCCGCGCCGGAAAACACCAGCAGCGACACTTTCGGATTGTCGAGGATATTTTTGGTGTGTTCGGCAATGCTGCTGATCAGGATCACCGGCTCCGCCTGCTGGTTGCAGACGAACGGAGCGACCGACCCGAACGGATAGCCGGGATATTTCATCGAATGCGTGGACAACACGGCATGACGGGTGGAAAACAGAAACTGGCGGGCTTCACGGGCGAGGGCAGCAGACATACTAGACTTCCTGAAAACGGTTATTGCAGTTTGAGTGCAGTTTCGGCCAGGCGTTTCCCCAGGGCCATGCACAATTTTTTCTCATCTTCCGAAGTCGGCCTGTCATCCATGGCACCGCCTATATGACTGGCGCCATAAGGCGTACCGCCGCTGGCGGTGGTAGCCAGTTGCGGTTCGGAATAGGGCAGGCCGACCATCAGCATGCCATGATGCATCAGCGGGATCATCATGGTCAGCAAGGTCATTTCGTTACCGCCATGCATGGAGCCGGAAGAGGTGAATACCGCAGCCGGTTTGCCGATGAGTGCCCCTTTGAGCCACAGGCCGGAAGTGCCATCGAGAAAATATTTCACTGGCGCAGCCATATTGCCAAAACGGGTAGGGCTGCCCAATGCCAGGCCGGCACATTCTTCCAGGTCCTGCAAGGTGGCGTAAGGTGCGCCGGATGCCGGAATCTCAGGCTCGGTTGCTTCGCAGCTGGCGGACACTTTAGGTACGGTGCGTATTCTGGCTTTGGCACCTGTAACACTTTCGACGCCACGTGCCATCAGTTGTGCCATTTCCTTGACGGCACCGCCCTGGGAGTAATAAAGAATCAGGATTTCGGTCATTTTTTGCGTTTATCTTTAATGCGTTGTTTCTGGGTATCGACTTCAAACAGGCCTATGGCTTTGATGAGTTCGCTGAATTTTGAGTAACCGTAATTGCGCGAGTCAAAGGCCGGGAAGTTCTTGATCATTTGTTTTTTGACTTCACCCAGGTGGGCGAAGCCATCTTCATCAGAAATGGCGGTGATGGCAGAGCGGACGTTACTGACCAGTTTGGCATCAGAAGCCAGTTCCTTGGCGGTTTTCTTGACGCCTGGCGTAAGCGCTTTAACCGGTGCGGCAGCTGTTAACCGTTGTTCGGCTTCATGCGTACCTGCTTCAGCAGGGCTTTCCTCAGGCTCTTCTGCCTCCTGGGACAGAATCTCGACATAAATAAACTTGTTGCAGGCTTTGATCAGCGAATTCGGGGTTTTTTCCTCACCAAATCCGTAGACCAGTTTACCGGCTTCCCGTAGCCGGATCGCCAGCCTGGTAAAGTCGCTGTCACTGGAAATAATGCAAAATCCGTCCAGCGGTGCGGTGTACAGCAAATCCATGGCATCAATAATCAGTGCGCTGTCGGTGGCGTTTTTGCCTCTGGTATTGGCGTATTGCTGTATGGGCTGGATGGCATGTTGTGGCAGGTGCTCTTTCCAGCGATTCAGCCGGTGGTCTGTCCAGTCACCATAGATGCGCCTGACACTGGCATCGCCATACTTGGAAATTTCCTCAAACAGGGCATCCATTTTTTCAATGATGCTGAACGTATTATCCGCATCGATCAGCACCGCCAGCCTGGGATTGGTTTTGTCGCTAGTCATTAGTTTTCCGCAGTTCTCCGCATTAATCAAAACTGAATCCATAGAACACATCCAGCGCGTTATCTGAGCCGGTCCGGGTTTCTACCGAAATACGGTTGGTTAACTGGTAGGTGAGTTTACCAACATTTAGCAGGCCGACAATGCTTTTTTCATAACCGACCACCAGCTTGCTATTGATACGCTTGCCAACACTGACCGCATAATTGGTCGGCCCTGAACCATGCACATCTATGCTGTCCAGGCCTATGCTCTGGGCGATTTTGTTTTGCAGCGAGACTGAATCTCCCTGTGATAACAGTGCCCCTGCTGCGACAGAAAGCAGCGCCATATCACTGCTGCCCACGGCAGACATGGGTTGACCCAGCACCAGCAGGGATACCTTGTTTTCATTGGTCGTTTCCGGCGTGGCAACCAGTTTGAGCTGCGGTGTTTGCAGGCTGCCATTGATCTGCACGCCGACCTTGGTGCTTTCCACCTGCCGGGTGGCCAGGATATCCAGGCCTATATTCGGAATTTTGCCACTGAAAATCAGGCGGCCGGTTTCGATATTGAGCGATTGCCCATACGCCATATAAGTGCCGGTCAGCTCCAGCGTGCCGGTGGCCATCAGCTCATCCAGGGCACCGTTCAGGCGCATATTGCCGCTCAGTGCACCATTCAGGCCCTGGCCGCGCAGCATGAATTGCTTGGCCTCCGTAAACGGCAGTGCCGGTTTGTCACCGAAGTTCAGGCTGAAATCCTGAAAAGCGATGGTTGAAGGCTTGGCCGGTTGCGAAGATTCGGCAATATCTATGATGACGTCTTCATCCAGTTTCGGTTTATCCGCTTTTGGCAATTCAAACAGGCCTTTATGGATGTTGAGCTTGCCGCTGATGCTGGTGTTAGCAGCGGTCATGTGCAGCCGGGTTTCACCACTTAATTGTACCCAGCGATCCACGCGGGAAAGCGCCTGCAGTTTATCCAGTTGCGTGACGAGATCCAGTTGCCAGTGATCCGGCTGGAAGGCCAGGGCGCCGGTCGCGTTTAACTCGCCGGTTTTCCCGGCAAAGTGAATCTGCTCAAAAGTCACCTGGTCACCTGCCATGGTGGCTTTTAATTGCCCCTGTTCCAGCCAGACGCCTTGCGACGGTATTTGCAGGGCCAGCCCCTGGCCTTGCATGTTGCCCTGCAGTTGCGGCTGGCCCATGCTGCCACTGGCCTGTGCCTGTATGCTGAGACTGCCGTCCGGCTGCATGTCGGGCAGTAAACGGGAAAGCCAGGCCAGCTGCGGAATATGTGCGTCCAGTTGTGCCGAAAGCGGGGCAGTGTTTTCAATGACAAAACCGCTCAGGGTAGGCTGTACCACCGTGCTGCCGGAAAATGCCAGCCTGATGGCATCGGCAGACTGGATGTTGCTGGTAAATGACACCTGGTTGTTCTGTGCTTTCAGTTCGGCAGACAGGGTTTGCAGGCCCAGCCCCTGCCATCGGGCATTGGCCGCATCGTATACCTGCCAGTCTCCCTTGCTGCGCTGCAATTGCAGGAAGCCATTCAGTTGCTGATCCAGCCGCATATCCCATTGTGCAGACAATTGCAGGTGTTCGGCAGGTAAACGGGCAGACCGCTCAGGCACCAGCCAGGCCAATAATCTCTGTAGCGGGAAATCCGTCAGCGTGCCACGGGTATGGAACTGCACTTTCTGTTCTGCCTGACCGGTTGTGGGGTTGGCGGCAATGGCTGGCCGGTAATGCAATTGCTCCAGTTGCATATTGCCCGTCAGTGCATTGAGGGTCATGTGTTGCAGGTCAAAGCCCTGTTGCGCATTCCAGCGCATGCTGGCTGGTTGCGCCAGCTGGAACAGTTTGCCCTGGCTATCCTGCAGTTGTGTCAGTTGCGCCTGCCAGCTGTCATGTTGCCAGCTGCCGGTGAGGGCCAGGCTGAGATTGCGGTGCAGCAGCGGGTCTGAATCTTTCACCTGTAGCGTTAACTGGTGTTGCGCCAGCGTGCCATCCAGTTGCAGATCTGCATCTATGGGCGGGCTGGCATTGTTGTGTGCATCTGTTTGCGACAGGCCGCGCAGTTTGAGCTGATTCTGCAAGGATGCCTGTTGGCGGCTGGAGGCCTGACCATGGACTTCAAAGCCTGCCAGATGCAAGCCTCGCGGCAATTGCAGTTGCTGGCCGGACAGGCGGTATGCGGTTTGAAAACCGTCAGTCAGCTGTTGTATGCTGCCTTCGCCACTGATCTGTCCGGCAAAGCCCGGCATGAATTGCGCGAGGTTGGGCAGTTTGGCTTGCCAGGCCAGTTGCGGACCGGCGGCAGAAGGAGTAGAGGCCGTTGGCGACGCTACCGTGCGCACCGTCAGGCTGTTCTGATCCAGTTGTGCCAGCAGGTCCAGTTTGGCCAGTTGATAACCTTGCAGTGTGGCGTTGCCACGCACTATCAGTGGCTGTTGTTGCAACTGGCTGTCCCCGGCATCCATGGCGACTTGCAGCGTGCCATCATCGGTCAGGCTGCCATCCGCAGTCACGGTTAAATCCATATGCCCTGCCAGTTGCGGATGCACATGCCTGGCCTGCCATTGTTGCAGGTGAAACAGAAAATGACTGTTTCTTGCCTCATCCATGCCGATAGAGGCCTTAAGTTCTACTACATCTTCCCTGGACGGGGTTTCACCTGCCGGGATAATGGCAAACGGCCTGGCTTCCGGCTGGTAGTGGTGGCTGGCAGCGATCTCCAGCCTGGTCAGGTTGCCCTGTAATTCAGTACGAAGATGATAGGGCAGCTCGCCGTGTGGTTGTTGCAGGTCCAGCCAGCCCTGTACCGGAAAAGGTGCGGCATTCTGCATCTGGAACTGCGTGCTGAGTTCGCCCCACTGACTGTGCGCCTGCATGATGCGGAATTGCATGGCCTGGTTATCGGCATCCAGGTCCAGATGGATGTCTTCAATCTGGTAGGTATTTTTGCCCTGGATAATACTGAGGTGCTCAATCTGCCCGGACAGCAAGTGGAAAGGCAGCGGGATATTGATGTGTCTGGGCAAGGGTGCGTTGCCGCTAGCAGTGTGTGCAGTGGCCGGTTTGCTGCTGGATTCAGTCTCTGCCTTGAACTGCAAGGTCACCTGTCTGGCCTTGAAGCTGGAGACGGTCAGTTCACCACGTGGCGTGATGCCCAGCCGCATGCTGGAATCTATGCCATCCACTTTCAGTGTGGCATTGCCCAGGTCGGTTTCAAAGGTTTTCAGACTGGTAATGACCAGTACATTGGCGGCCCAGACCATTTGTGGCGTGATGACCAGCGACAGGCACAGCAGGCCGGTCAGGCCAGTCCTGAGTATCTGGTGCAGGATTTTGCGCAGGCGCATCAGAAATTCACCCCCAGGTTAAAGTGCAAACGATATTCTCTGGTCTTTTCACCGTAGGCAATATCCACCCCGACCGGACCGATAGGGCTGCGCCAGCGTACGCCCAGGCCGTAGCCCAGCGCCGGGTCGTAATCTTTCCAGCTATCGGCGGCATTACCAAAATCCACAAACATGGCAGCGCCCCAGGCATGGGTCAGCCATTGCACTATTTCACTGCTGCCGGTCAGCAGCACGCGTCCGCCGACCACTGCACCATCTTCATTGTCAATGCCAAGCGACTGGAAGGCATAGCCGCGCACCGACTGGTCGCCACCGGCGCGGAACAGGTAAGTGGCCGGTACACTGCGTGCGCCAGTGACGGTGCCGACTTCCAGCCTGCCCAGCCACTGCGTGGAACTGGTCAGCGGATAAAATCCCTGCAACCTGGCCTGGGATTGCAGGAAGCGGCCATCAGAAAAACGCTCCAGCGGTGCGAGCTGGAATTGCGTATTAAGTATCCAGCCTTTGGTCGGTGCCAGCGAATTATCCAGGCGGCGCATGCTTAAACCATAAGCGAGCGTGGCTGCTTTGTTGAATTCGGACCGCTCGCCATCCACGGACAGGAATTCATACAGCAGGTTAGCTCCTACATATTGTTCAATCGTGCTGGCGTCTCCCCAGTAGCGGCGCACGCCGTTCTGGAAAGCCGTGGTGACCTGGCCTTCGAGATCTATGCGTGTCAGGCTGTTCTGTATGCTGTCCCGGTAGCCTTTATCATCTCTCAGGAAAGTGATGTTGGAGGTGGCCGCCTGCAGGCGCTGTTCCAGGCGAATCGCGCTATCCCATAACAGGCCGTGGTCAAACAGGTTGCGGTCTGTATAGTTGAAAATAATGCGTGCGCCGGTATTGGTGCTGGCACCTGCGCCTATGCGCATGCTTTTCTGCTCTGACTCGCTGACCGTGACATCGACATCCGCGCTTTGGTCAGGATTCAGTGATTGCGTATTGGCGACCACATCCACCTGGTTGAATTTGCCGCTGCTCATCAGGCTGTTCTGCAATACCAGTAATTCCGACTGGCGATAAGGCTCGCCGGTTTTGAGTGTATTCAACGGGCGGATCAGCGCTTCCTGGTAATGCTGCAAACCGTGAATATGCACCTGGCCGAAGCGGACAGCCGGGCCGGAGTCGATTGCGATATTAATCAGGACTGCCTGGGTTTGCGGATTCACCATGGCCTGCGAGCGGGTGATTCTGGCGTTGGGGAATTCAGCTTGCAGCAGCGTTGCCAGCAGATCGCGCTTGGCTGCGCTCCAGGCAGACTGGGTGAATACGCTGTTGACGGGTAACGACCAGCTTTCCTTTGCCTTTTCCAGGATATCCTGATGTCCGGATTGCTGTATCTCGCCTGTAAGCGTCAGGTTAACTTTGCTGACTTTGGCCCGGGGCGGCAAGGTCAGCTGAAAGTCTGCTGTTTCCGGCGATGGCCGGGCGAGGGTGGTGCTGACTTTGAAATAGCCCTCGGTTGCCAGCAGGTCACTGACTTCCTGCGGGGTTTTCTGCATCAGCCGTCGCCATTCACCCTTGTTCATGCGCGGGTTCTGCATGGCTTCATGGATGGTCAGGTATTTTTCCAGCAGCGTGCGCAAGGATGCCGTGTTCTCGACAGCCATGTCACCGTTGAGGAAAAAACGTGTCTGGTAATCGCCTTGCCTGACATGGAACCATTCCTGTTCCTGGGCCTGGGTGTCAGGGACGCAGAACAGAAGGACACACAGCAGGGTAGCAAAGAGCAAGTGCCGGATCACACCACACTTTCTCCATGCCTGGCTGGAGAAGGACTCCGCAGCTCGTACGACGGATATCCTTAACCATGGATGATTACCGCTGCCAGCAGCGTAGTCTCTGATCAAATCAAATATGTTTTACCAGTTGGCTGGCTTTGCCAGTATAGCTTGCAGGTGTAAGCGCCAGCAGCGCCTGTTTGGCTTCTGCCGGAATTTGCAGGGTGCTGATAAACGCATGCAGTGACTGCTGGTTGATGCCACCCTTGCCACGAGTCAGTTCCTTCAACTGCTCGTACGGATTCTCAATGCCATAACGGCGCATCACGGTCTGGATAGGCTCAGCCAGCACTTCCCAGCTGTTGTCCAGGTCTTCGTTCAGGCGTTGCGGATTCACTTCCAGCTTGTTCAGGCCACGCAGGCAGGAATCATAACCCAGCAAGGTGTAGCCCAGCGCCACGCCCATGTTGCGCAATACCGTGGAGTCGGTCAGGTCACGCTGCCAGCGCGAGATCGGCAGTTTTTCTGCCAGGTGACGCAGAATCGCATTGGCCAGCCCCAGGTTGCCTTCGGAGTTCTCGAAGTCAATCGGGTTGACTTTGTGCGGCATGGTAGAAGAGCCGATTTCGCCGGCTTTTACCTTCTGCTTGAAGTAGCCCACCGAGATATAGCCCCAGATGTCCCTGTCCAGGTCGATCAGGATAGTGTTGATGCGCGCCAGTGTGTCGTACAGTTCTGCCATGTAGTCATGCGGCTCGATCTGTATGGTCATCGGGTTGTAAGTCAGGCCCAGTGATTCGACGAATTGTCTGGCGAAGCTTTCCCAGTCGAAGTCAGGATAGGCGGACAAGTGTGCGTTGAAGTTGCCTACGGCACCGTTGATCTTGCCGAGAATCTCATTGCTTTGCAGCTGTTTCAGCTGGCGTTGCAGACGATAGACCACATTGGCCAGTTCTTTACCCATGGTAGTCGGACTGGCGGTCTGGCCGTGGGTGCGTGACAGCATGGGCTGGTCAGCCAGTGCGTGTGCCAGCTCGGTCAGGCGCGCAATGACGGCTTGCAGTTCGGGCAGCATGACCGCATCACGCGCGGATTTCAGCATCAGTGCGTGTGACAGGTTGTTAATGTCTTCCGAGGTGCAGGCAAAATGGATAAATTCGCTGGCCTGCTTGATTTCGGGATTGCCGTCGAATTTTTCTTTGAGCCAGTATTCCAGTGCTTTCACGTCATGGTTGGTACGCGCCTCAATGGCCTTGACCTGTACCGCATCCTCTTCACTGAATACTTCAATGGCCACATCCAGTTCATGAATGGTTTCTGCGCTGAACGGAGCGATTTCGGCCAGCTCGGGTGCGGCACTCAGGGCTTTCAGCCAGGAGACTTCTACCAGGGCACGATATTTAATCAGCGCATATTCACTGAAGAACGGGCGCAATGGGTCGAGTTTGGCCTGGTAACGACCATCTAACGGAGAAAGTGCATTGAGGGTGGTAAGAGACGTCATGACTATATAAAGCGGTTGATTCGAAAGCCGGTATTTTACCCAATCCGACCATACTTGTCTTTGTAGAATTCCCGGGGCGAATGATTAGCGACGGATTTCCGCAGCGGGACAAGGGCAGATATTGCTTGCTGTTGGTCACAAGTCTTTTTAAGATGGCCGAATTTGCCGGAGAAACCCGCTTTGTTTGTTAATTTATGCTGGATTGGGACGTGACATAATCGCTCACTGGAACCCATTTGACATGAGACGCTACGTTTCCTCTTCCCTGATCACTGTTGCGACAGCTGTGTGCCTGGCGCTGTGTCTGCTATGGACTAACATCCGCGCCGATGATTATGTGCTGACACTGCTGGAAAAAGTGAGGCAACGCTACGGAGAAGAGGCCTACCAGAATGTGATGCGCCTGAATGAGCTGTACGGGAAGCTGGCAGGTGCCAGCGAGATGACCAAGATAGGCATGGTCAATGATTTCACCAACCAGCATGTCATGTTTGTGGATGATATCAATATATGGGGCAAGGAAGATTACTGGGCAACGCCACTGGAAACGTTCGGTAAAGGAGCAGGCGACTGCGAGGACTTCAGTATTGCCAAATACACCTTGCTCAAGAAACTCGGCATTGCACAGGATAAGTTACGCATGACTTATGTCCGTGCCCGCATGTCCAGCGGTGCGCTGCGTGCGCATATGGTGCTGGCCTATTATGCGAGCCCGAATAGTGACCCGCTGATTCTGGACAATCTGAATTTTGAAATATTGCCGGCTTCCAGGCGCGGCGACCTGTTTCCGGTTTTCAGCTTTAATGAGCAGGGCTTGTTTGTGGCCAACAGGCCCAACCAGCGTGCAGGTTCTCCCAACAATATTTCAAAATGGCGGGATGTACTGACACGAATGCGACAGGACGGACTTGAATAAATGAAAACCGGGGATAAAACCTTAGGTAAAGTATGGTTAATGGGGTGTGTTAATGCTAGGCTTGCGCCAAAGCCTGCAATAACGTCGGGTTACAAGATTATTACCCAAGAATAAAGAGGGCTTGGATATGTCATTAATAAAACAAATACGCATTGCGATTTCTGTCATTATCCTGATGGTGGCGGCCGGTTGCCTGTTTCTGGGGGTCTATGATGACCACCGCTTCATGGCCGAGCAACTGCAGAAAAAGAATAATGACAACGCCAATGGCCTGGCGATCACGCTGTCCAATATCCAGAAAGACAATATCACGGTGGAACTGATCATCAGTGCCCAGTTTGATATGGGCAATTACCGCCGCATTGCGATTGTCTCGCCCGAAAACAAAACCATGATAGAGCGTGTGAACCGCAATCCGCATTCGGTGGCACCTGCATGGTTTCAGTCCCTGTTTTCCATCAGCATTCATCCCGGTGTCGCCAGCATCCAGTCCGGCTGGCAGCAATATGGCACGCTGATCCTGGAAAGCGAACCGTCACTGGCTTATGACCAGCTATGGGAAACCTCACGGCATGCCGTGTTGTGGGCACTGCTTGTGGCATTTCTCAGTTATGTCATTTCCGGTGTCTGGCTGAAGCGTATCCTGAAACCACTGGATGATGTCATCGGTCAGGCGGAAGCGCTGGGCGAACGTAAATACATTACGATTGAAGAGCCGAAAACCGAGGAATTCAAAAAACTGGTACACACCATGAACACCCTGTCCGGGCGCGTCAGATCCATGGTCACGGCAGAATCAGAGCGTCTGAATGTCTTTAACCAGCAGATTAACTATGATGAAGTCACCGGCCTGATGAATCAGGCGCATTTCAGCAATACGGTAGCAGTCGCGCTGAAAGATGACAGCTTCGTAGAAGGCATGCTGATACTGGTGCAGTTGCGCAACCTGTCCGAAATCGACAAGCAGTTGGGATATAGTGTGACCAATCAGTTAATCAAGAAGGTCGGTGATGCCATCAGACAGCAGGCGGAACATTATGCCGGTGTTGTGTCTGGCAGGATGTCAGGTGGCATGTTTGGCATTTTCAGTCGCCAGCCGCTGAATGATTTTGCTGTCGCAGCAGAATTCAAGTTGGTGCTGGAAAAACTGAATGCAGCGCAACAGCTGATGCAATTCCAATTTGTGGTTGCGCATACCAAAACCAAAAAAGGCGATGATTTTGCCGATATTCACCGCGTAATGCAGTTTATCCTGGATCTGTCCAGTGACCAGGCTGTGGTGCCCATGCGTGTCATGAACGCCAACAGCATTCTCACTTCCAGGAAAAACTACCTTGGCCAGTGGAAGGAGCAGTTTCTGCAGGCTATTGAACACAAGAATATCAAGTTGGCGCGTTATCCGGTGATGCAGAGAGAACAGCAACTCTTACATTATGAATGTCCGTTGCGCCTGCATATTGATGAAGGTGACCAGTGGCTGGCGGCCGGGGCCTTTATCGACTGGGCCAGTCAGCTCGATATGATCAAGACACTGGATGGCCTGGCGCTGGATTGTGCCGTGGATATGTTGCATAAGAGCGATGATAGCCTGAGTGTGAATGTGTCGGCGGCAGCCATGCGCAGTGATGAGTACCGGGCCAAGATACAAAATTTGATGCAGACCATCCAGCAACCGGCGAGATTAAGTTTTGAAGTTTCGGAAGAGGCAGCATTCAGTGACTTTTTGCAGTTCAGGGAATTTGTATACTTGGTGAAATCGCTTGGATGCATGGTCGGCATGGAACATGTGGCAACGCGAATGGCACAACTGGGTGACTTGCACGAACTGGGGCTGGATTTTGTCAAGTTTGATGCTTCGCTGATTCGGGATATTCATCTGCGTCCGCAGCAGCAATCACTGTTACGCGGCTTGTGCATGATGGTACGTACCATGGGCATTATGCCGATTGCAGAAGGCGTGCGGGACCAGGAGGAGCTGGACAGTTTGAACGCGGTGGGTATAGAAGCCGTGACCGGGCCATTTGTGCAGGAAAATCTGCAATTCGGCGCACTATAAGGTTGCCAATCTCTGTAAATCGCCGGGTTTATGCCATATACTCGGCGTTTTGACGGTGTTGCAATTGAGTACAATACTCATTACATACTGAAGTATTTGAGCCGTTGATAAGGATAATAACAAGCCAAAGCCATGGAAACGACGCAATATTTTAACCCCACTGACAAGGACGCCTTACTTGAATGCCTGCTTTATCTCTGCCGGCATCACAGACTGGCGACCACCCGCGACGCCCTGACTTCCGGCCTGCCGCTGGAAGACGGCAAACTGAACCCGGAGTTGTTCAAGCGTTCCGCCGAACGCTTGCGTTTCGATGTCACGGTACAGCAAAACGCGATTCCCGCCCTGATTCACTCGCAGGGTGATATCACCTTGTTATTGAACAATCACCGCGCCTGCCAGTTGCTGAAAGTAGACGACAGCCAGCATTTCGCGCAAGTGGTTTTCCCGGATATTTCTTCCGAACCTGTTACTCTCAGCCTGGCTGATCTGGCGGCGGAATATACCGGTTATGCGCTGGTGAGCAAGCAGAGTTATATATTTGACGCACGCACCCCTGAGGTCGGCCGGGTCAAAGTCCGGCACTGGTTCTGGGGCACCCTGGCGGAAAACAAGGGCATCTATCGCGATGTGATGGTGGCGGCCTTCCTGATCAATATGTTTGCCCTGGCCATGCCATTGTTTACCATGAATGTGTATGACCGCGTGGTGCCGAACAAGGCAGTGGAAACTTTGTGGGTACTCGGCATAGGGGTGGCGCTGATTGTGTGCGGCGACCTGCTGCTGCGCTCCATGCGAGCCTATTTCCTCGACTGGGCAAGTGCGCGCATTGATGTCAAACTCAGCTCCAAAATCATGGAAAAGGTACTCGGCACACGCTATGAGGCCAAGCCGACTTCCGTCGGTTCGTTTGCTTCCAACCTGCGCTCGTTCGAGAGTGTACGTGACTTCATTACTTCCGCGACAGTGGTGACGCTGATCGACCTGCCATTTGGCATTATTTTCCTGATAGTCATCGCCTGGATTAATCCGGTCATGGTATTGCCTGCCCTGATTGGCGGCAGCATCGTGATGGTCTACTCCCTGAGCGTGCAGACCAAAATGCACGACTTGTCCGAAACCATGTACCGTGCCAGTGCCCAGCGTAACGCCACGCTGATTGAAAGCCTGGTCGGGCTGGAAACGGTCAAGTCCATGGGTATTGAAGGGCAGATGCAGGGCAAGTGGGAAAAGAGCGCGCTGTTCCTGTCCGAGGTCGGCAGCAAGCTCAAGTTACTGTCATCGTCGATCACGAATGGCTCTTATGCCTTGCAGCAGATTATCAGCGTTTCCATCATTATTCTCGGGGTATACCTGATTTCGAATGGCGACCTGACCATGGGCGGATTGATTGCATGCTCGCAACTCACCAGCCGCGCACTGGCGCCGATTTCGCAAGTCGCCAACCTGTTCACACAATATCATTCCGCCGCCACTTCGCTGAAATCGCTGGAAGCGATCATGGAAAAACCGGTCGAGCGCAGCAAGGAGGCAGGCTTTCTGTCCAGGCCGGCTTTCCGCGGCGAGATCGAGTTCAAGAATGTGTCGTTCAAATATCCGGGATCGGATGAGCTGGCCTTGAACCGGGTTTCCTTCAGAATACTGCCCGGTGAACATGTCGGCCTGATCGGTCGCATGGGTTCGGGTAAAACCACCATCAACAAACTGATTCTGGGCCTGTACCAGCCGACCGAAGGCGCCATCCTGATTGATGGCATAGATGCGCGCCAGATCGACCCGGCCGAGTTGCGTCGCAGCATAGGCTACGTGCAGCAGGATAACCATTTGTTCTATGGCACCCTGCGGGACAATATTACCCTGCGTCACTCACATGCCGATGACGAGTCCGTGCTGCATGCGGCACAGGTGGGCGGGATTGCCGATTTCGTCAATACGCATCCCAAAGGTTTTGACCTGGAAGTCGGTGAGCGTGGCGAAACCCTGTCCGGAGGGCAGCGCCAGGGCGTGGGTATTGCGCGAGCATTTGTCACTCGTCCGCAAATCGTATTGCTGGATGAGCCCACCAGTGCCATGGATCATTCCGGTGAGGAAATCGTTAAACGCAGCATTGCCGCTGCCACCGCAGACAAGACACTACTCGTCATCAGTCACCGCAATGCCATGCTGGAACTGGCGGAGCGCCTGATCGTGATTGATGCCGGCCAGATTGTGGCTGACGGCAATAAAGAAGACGTGACTGCCGCATTACGCTCGGGCAAAGTGGGTAAGGCAAGGTAAGCATCATGACAAAAAAAATATTTGATACCTATGGCGGCGTGACTAAAAACGACAGTATCTGGGTGCGCCTGGGTAAGCCGGTGCATGCGCTGGTCGACAGAATTGTCAAAACGGAAACGGCAGAAAGCCGTTCCTGGACGGAGCAGGCGCATGAGGTGATGGTGGAAGATCGCATGCTGCATGCCAAAGTCATCATGTATGCCATCCTGCTGATCCTGATAATGCTGCTGGTGTGGGCCAACCTGGCGGAAGTCGATGAAGTCACGCGCGGGGAAGGTCGCGTGATTCCTTCCCGCCAGATCCAGGTCGTGCAGTCGCTGGATGGCGGTATCGTCACCGATATCATGGTGCATCTGGGGGATACGGTCAAACACGGGCAACCTCTGATCAAGATTGATGAAACGCGGGCAATTTCCTCGTTAAAAGAAAACGAAAGCCAGTATCTGTCCCTGAAAGCCAAAGAAGCGCGCCTCAAAGCCCTGGCCAATGGTGCCAGCTTCAATCCGCCTGCCGAGATACAGGAGAAAGCGCCAGATACCTATTACCAGGAATTGCAGTTATTCAATGCGGCACGTGACGAGTTGAATTCGCAGATCAATATCGCCAGGGACCAGCTGGCCCAGCGCGAACGCGAATTGGCTGAGGCGCAGTTCAGGAAAGACCTGGCTATTAAAACCTATGACTCTACCAGTCGCGAACTGGCGGCCAACAAGCCCTTGCTTGCCAGCGGCGCCGTGTCGGAAATAGAACTTCTGCGGCTGGAACGCGAAGCCACGCGGGCCAAAGGTGATATTGACCAGACTTCTGCCCAGATTGGCCGTTTGAATGCAGCGATTTCAGAAGCCCGGCGCAAAGTGTCTGAAGCACAGCAATCCTTCATGAGCAAGGTACGTACCGAACTGAATGAAACCACGGCCAAGATTAACAGCTTGACCCAATCCAGCCTGGCATTGTCTGACAAAGTGAAGCAGTCCACACTGCTGTCCCCTGTAAACGGCAAAATCAGCAAGCTTTACTACAACACCGTAGGTGGCGTGATCCAGCCTGGCAAAGAAGTGATGGAGGTGGTGCCTTCGGATGATACGCTGGTGATTGAAACCAAGGTGCAAACCAAGGATATTGCCTTTATCCGGCCAAAACAGCCTGCCGTGGTAAAACTGACTGCCTATGATTACAGTATTTATGGCAGCCTGGACGGCCTGGTGGAAGATATTGCTGCTGATTCCACCATAGACGATAAAGGAAATGCGTTTTATGTCGTTAAGGTAAGAACAATAAAGAATAATCTGGGCAAGAATCTGCCGATTATTCCTGGTATGGTGGCACAGGTTGACATTCTGACCGGAAAAAAAACAGTGATGTCTTATTTGCTGAAACCTGTGCTTAAGGCTAAATCGTATGCGTTAACCGAGCGTTGATCATGATAAAACATATTTTTATTACTTCATTGCAACAACCTGTTGAAGCCTGGCTGAAAGCATTTCCCAAACTGGTCGCCAGCAAAGAGGTGGTGTCTGCTGACCTGGCCGGCGCAAGCGTGGTGTGGGTACACGCACAACTTGAACATGGCCAGCAATGGCGCAGCGAGGTGCAGCAAGTGCTGTCGCTGCTTCCTGCTGCCAAAGTAATTGTGTTATCCAACAACCCCGAGCAGCCTGAAGCAATGCAGGCGCTGGAACTGGGTGTGGTCGGCTATCTGCATGCCTATGCACACCAGCAGGTGCTAAAAGAGGTGTATAGCGTGGTTTCGCATGGTGGTGTCTGGCTGGGGCGTGAGCTGTTAAAACACCTGATCACCATGACCACCCGTGGCGCACATCAGGCAAACATCCAGGATGATATTCTGGAAGGCTTGACCAAACGTGAACGCGAAGTCGCGCTGGAAGCTGCCAAAGGTGACAGCAATAAAGAAATTGCACGCACGCTGTCTATTTCCGAACGTACCGTCAAAGCGCATCTGACCTCGGTATTCGATACCTTGAAAGTACGCGATCGCTTGCATCTGGCACTGGTATTACAAGGGCAGTCCTCGCAGGGCCATTTTGGTCAGGATGACGTCCTGAAGATGCCATTCAACAAGCCGCAACTCAATTCCTGAGATGAAATTCATCCTTGAAATTCCATAAAACACAAGAATTGCGGAGTTTTTGCACGGAAATCTGCCTGAAAAAACCGTTTTTTGACATTTTCCCCTAAAAAGTGAGATTAATTCCCATTTAATCGGGATAGTTATGTTGTGCCTTGACAATACTGTGGTTATACTGGTTCCCGGATGAATCATTAATAACTTGTATAAGAGTCTGCACATGAAAATAAAAAAAATCGCTTCGGCGCTGTTAGTAATGGGGGTGTTTTCTCACTCGACTGTGTCTCTGGCAGCCAGCCCTGAGACACTGGAGAAAATGGTTGAGAAGGCAGTGTCTGAAAACCCTGAGGTTCAGGCACGCTTTCACGCATTTAAAGGTGCGGAGTTTGACGAGTCCGCTGCCAAGGGCCGCTACCTGCCGAATATCACGGTAGACCAGACCTTCCGCAACCAGGAACGTCTTTCGCCCAATATCAACAATACCCAGACACCCAATCAGCAGTCCACCTTGACATTGCGACAAATGATTTTTGATGGCCTGGCAACGCCATCAGAAGTAGCCCGCCTGGATCATGTGGCTAAGTCCCGTTTCTACGAGTTGCAAGGGCAAATGCAAGGCATCGCCCTAGATACCGCAACCGCCTATTTTGATCTGCTGCGTTACCGCCGTCTGGTGACTTATGCGCAAGACAACTTTGTCGTACACAAGCAAATTCATGAAAAAATCAAATCCCGTGTCGAAGCCGGCGTGGGCAAAAAAGTTGACCTTGAGCAGGCAACAGGCCGTCTGGCCCTGGCTGAAGCCAACCTGCTGACTGAAACCAGTAACCTGTTTGATGTATCCGCACGATTCCAGCGCCTGGTAGGTGAGTTGCCACCAGACAATGTGGTGGAAGTGCAGATGACAGGCGATGGCTTGGCTGGCAGCGCGGATAAAGTGCTGGATGATGCCTACAAGCAAAACCCTAACATTCTGGCTGCGATTGAAAACATCATTGCTACCGAGAACTCAGTTTCCGGTAGAAAAGCACCATTCATGCCGCGTCTGGACCTGACGGGACGCAAGAACATTGATGTGAACGATGCTTCCAGACACAGCACTCTGGCTGCCGATACACTGGAAGTGACTGCCAGCTGGAACCTGTTCAACGGCTTTACCGATAAATCCAACCTGGATTCTGCAGCCCAGGATCTGAACCGTTCGCATGACCTGCGCGACAAGGCGTGTATTGATACGCGCCAGCTGGTCGCAATTGCCTACAACGATATCAGACAGTTGAGCGAGCAGGTTGCTTACCGCAAGCAGCACCAGGATTCCATCGAAAATGCACGCCTTGCCTATCGCAAGCAATACGACATCGGTCAGCGCACCTTGCTTGACTTGCTGGATACCGAGAACGAATATTTCCAGTCCCGTCGTAACTACACCAGTGCCGAAATGGATCTGAGCACCGCTTATGCCAGGGTTTATGCCGGCCAGGGCCTGTTGTTGCGCAAACTGGGTGTGACACGTACCGATGTGGGCGAATATCCGCGTGAAGAATACATGGACCGTGAAACAATTTGTAAGGCAGTTGTGCCTGCGCAGCTGGTACCGGACAAGGCGGCTTTGCTGGCCAATGCCAAACCATGGGAAGGCGAAGCCTTCAAGCCCAAAGCGCCAGAAAAAGCGACCATGAAATTTACGCCACGCATCCTGTTCCAAGCGGACAGCGCGATCATCCTGCCAGAATCTTATGCTGATCTGGATATCGTGTATGACGTAGTGAAAGAGTGGGGCAACGATAGAATTGAAATCGCTGGTCATACCGACAAGCGTAACACTTCAAAAGAGAAATACAATCTGGTGCTTTCCGAGAAGCGCGCCAAGGCAGTGGCAGACTACCTGACCAAAAAAGGTCTGGATGCCAATCGTCTGGTGATTAAAGGATATGGATTCTCCCAGCCAATTGCTGAAAACGATCCGGTCAGCGGTAATGACGCTAACCGTCGTGTTGAGGTGATCCGTTATCAGTCAGTAGCTGAATAATAAGTAAAATCAATAATCCTGCTTGATTGCAGGCTGAAAATAAAAGCGGAGCTGGAAACAGCTTCGCTTTTTTGTTTTGGCTAACCGCCAGCGCTCACTCGCGCCGCATGGGATCGGAAAGTTACGGGTGAGGTGCAGATATTGTACTTCGGTACAATAGATTTTAGATTTGTATTGGCGTTTAATACGACACTATCAAGATTCTCTTAATCAAAATTTTCTCAACCTTTTAAGTGGGGATATAAAAATGGCTACAGTGATTGGTACCGTTACTAGCGTTCAGGGGATGGCAATTGTGGTGGATGCCAATGGCAACCGTCACATGCTGCAAGTCGGCGAGGCATTGCATGCGGGAGATAAAGTGATTACCGCAAGTGGTGCCACCGTGACTGCCAAACTTGCCAATGGCGAAACAGTGAATTTCGCTGAAGCGCAAACCGTGAAAATCACAGATAACCTGGCACAGGTGGACGTCTCGGATGTGACAGAAAATGCTGTTAATCAGGCTGTGTTTGATGCGGTACTGGTCGCCCTGAATGAAGGCCGTGATATTACTGAAGTCCTCGATGATCCTGCTGCTGGTGCAGCAGGCAGTGAGGGTAACGCCAGTTTTGTAAACCTTGATCGTATCTCCGAGAGTCTGACTCCAGCAACGCCATATGATGGTGGCAGTGCCTTTGGTGCGCCAGCGGCCGAGAACGGCCTGCAAAACTACATGTATTATCCTGATTCCCCAACCATCACCAACGTGACACCAGGCCAGCCTGGCCCAGGTGGAGACTCCGTGATTGAAGGTAATAACCTGGTTTACACCGTGACCTTGAGTGCAGCTCCTCAGGCACCAATAAGCTATTCATTTAATCTGGGCGGAGGTACTGCCACTGCCGGTGCTGACTATGGCACTCCCACCTTTAGTAATGGCGTGACTTACAATCCTGCAAACGGCACGATTACCGTGCCAGCTGGTGTGACCAGCTTCACTGTTACTGTACCGACCATTGATGACACTATCGTTGATGGTAATTACGATGAGACTTTGCCATTGGTTATTGGCGGTGTGACTGGTACTGGCCACATTCTTGACAACGACAAGCCAACAGTTGTAACGGTTGATCCGAGCGCAGGTGTAGGAGGTGACACTGTAGTTGAAGGTGGCACCTTGAATTACGTAGTGACGCTGAGTGAGCCGACTAATACAACGACGACTTACAAACTGGATCTTGGCAAGATTGGCGATACAGCGGATTCAGGAGATGACTACGGGACAACACTGACCTTTAGCAATCCAGGTATCCACTACGATGCGACTACTGGCATGATCACTGTCCCAGCGGGTGTTAAAGACTTCACCGTGAGCGTGAAGACTATTGATGACACTGATGTTGATGGTAATTACAACGAGACAGTATCCCTCACAGTGGGTAGCGTGGACAGTGCTGGTGTTGTGACAGGTGCTGTAACCGGCACAGGCCACATCCTCGACAACGATAAACCGAATGTGATTACCGTAGAGCCAGGCCAACCTGGTGTGGGTGATGATGCTG
>CBIMYT010000030.1:0-25433 GCA_966248215.1 uncultured Methylophilus sp.
CAGCTGGGAGAGCGCTTGCATGGCATGCAAGAGGTCAGCGGTTCGATCCCGCTTATCTCCACCAAGTGATTGAAAATATTGAAGTTTTTATAAAAATATTTTGAATTACTTAATAAATTACGGTATACTGCACAGGTTGTTAAATTTCTTAGGTCCCCATCGTCTAGAGGCCTAGGACACCTCCCTTTCACGGAGGCGACCGGGGTTCGAATCCCCGTGGGGACGCCAAAACCACTTAGTGGTTTGGATGTTGAAATACATCCAGTCAAATTAAACCTCCAGTGTTACACTTGAGGTTTTTTTCATTGTGCAGTCCAAGCAGCCATCACCCGTTCCAATTCTGCTTGCCTCATAAATAAAAGCACAACCCAATAAACATTATCAAGCCCATATACCACCATGATGCCACTACGTTCAATTGCAACCTCATTTGCTCTCTTACTGATTTCTGTTGCCAGTCACGCAGATGAAACATTCACTAGTGAAGACCATTTCCAGAAATCCGCCAGTATGCCTGCTTCCACCATGGCTTATCTGACCAGAACAATTACTGCCGATAAAGCCAGCGCTTGCCAGGCTGTCAAACCCCAGGAGCTTTTTGAAACCCACACGGTGAGTTTGAATGACTCTACTAAAGCGCTTCTGGTGAAACCGGCGCATATGTGCCTGTGCGAGTCGAATAATTGCCCCATGTGGTTATTTAGAGCCAAAGGCAATGTCAGCAAGCCGCTGTGGAGTTCGTCAGCCACCAAAACGCTGGAAATTCTGGACAAAAAATTAAATGGTTACAGAAAGCTCAAAGAGGCAAGCGCTGATGAAACACATGGTCGAGAATCCATCTGGTCATGGAACAAGGATGGCTATGTCGAGATTTACAAGCACATCTGGATCTGGGATACAGAGAAAATCTGCAGGCTGGGTGAGGAAACAACCCAGCTGATGGACGGACAAATGATAGAGCGCACTAAAAAATGTCCACAGAACTAAGAGCCAAACTGATCAGGCGCCCTTGTGGTTTGCCTACTTTAGATAAGGTTTGATTTTCCCCAGAATCTCTTCACTTTCCGGACGGGTCATGCTGTTAAACGAGTAGACCTTTTGTCCTTTTGGCAAAATGAGATATTTATAAAAATTCCATTGCGGTGGCTGACCTGTTTGTTTGATCAGCTGCCGGTATAGCGGATTGGCATCTGCGCCAGTCACGCTGGTTTTTTCGACCATGGGAAATTTGACTGCATAGGTCAATTTGCAGAAATCTCCGATTTGCTTGTTGCTGCCGGGTTCCTGTTTGAAATCATTAGACGGAAAACCGACCACGACCAGCCCCTGATCTTTGTATTGCTGATACAAAGACTCCAGTGCTTCAAACTGTGGTGTGAAGCCGCACTTGCTGGCGGTATTGACAATCAGGACAGGCCTGTCCTGAAATTGACAAAAATCGACAGTCTCTCCTTGCAGCGTCTTGAATTGGTGCTGATACAAAGGCAGGCATTCGGCATTGGCCATTAACGACATCCCTAAAGTAAACAGTCCTATGATGGTACCCCGCATCCCCACTCTCCCGAGCAACAAACATATGCTTTACAGACAATACCTTAACTGGTTTGTTCTATGCTTCATAGTCGGCGGCGCTTGTTACCAATATTCAGAATCAAGCTTCTTCAGGAACTAAAACAGCCGCTGGCACAGTCTATGCTAATGATACGGTAAGAATGTCACGACTGACATGTTTGAGCAATATTAACAAAACCAGAGGAGCGGATTATGTTGCGGAAAGCAGGACCAACCGACAAATTCAAGCGTATCGACCAGATGCTGGAAGACTTTGCCGGTGACGAAATGGATGACTTTGATACAGGTTACGGCAGCTATGAAAAAACTCACAAGCATTACTCTGCCGAAGAAGACGCATTGATGGATATTGACGAGCTGTATTAACAACAGGTGCATGCAGAGCGTGCTGCATGGATGCTGATATAATAAGCATTATGGAAATTACTACACGCTTGGAATTCGATGCAGGGCATCGCATTCCCGATCACAAAAGTCAATGTCGCAATTTACACGGTCACCGTTACGCCATTGAGATTACCCTGTCCGGTGACATTATCCAGACTGAACATGCTTCCGATAACGGCATGGTCATGGATTTTGCCGATGTAAAGCGGATTGCCCGCGAAACCGTTGTCGACCGCTGGGATCATGCCTTCCTGGTGTATCGGGGTGACACTGCAGTACTGGATTTCCTCAACAGCTTGCCCAATCACAAAACGGTGATTTTCCCTACCATTCCTACTGCAGAAAACATGGCAGCAGAAGCATTTAAATTGTTAAAAGCTCAATACCGGGACACCTTTGACAACCATCTCAAGCTGGTAAAAGTCAGACTGTACGAAACGCCAAATAGCTGGACAGATGCATTTGACCAGCCCTGATATTCACCCAGAATTAGCCTGAATGATGGCAAAATTACCACGGCGTTGCGCCGGATTTTGCCAGACTGTCAATATATTGCGTATGTTCCGCCAGTTCTTCCTGACTGGCAACCACCAAAGTCAGGGCATTCAGATCTACTTCCACAGTCGTTTCTGCCACATCTTCGGTGGTACTGGATAGCTCTATCAGCAGGCTTTCCTGGCCACGCGTCATCGCAATATAGACATCTGCCAGCAACTCGGCATCCAGCAATGCGCCATGCAAGGTACGCTTGGAGTTATCAATGCCAAAATGACGACACAATGCATCCAGATTGTTACGCTGGCCGGGACGCATCTCCTTGGCCATTTTCAGCGTATCCACAATGCCGCTGACGTAAGTCTCCAGCTTATCCATATTCAGCCTGGATAACTCCATATTCAGGAAACCGACATCAAACGGTGCATTATGAATAATCAGTTCGGCACCACGTACAAATTCAAGAAACTCTGAAGCCACCTGGGAAAAGAGCGGCTTGTCCTGCAGAAATTCCAGCGAGATGCCATGCACTTCCTGTGCGCCGGCATCAATTTCCCGCTCGGGGTTGATGTATATGTGAAAATGACGTTGTGTCGGCCGGCGGTTAAAAATTTCCACCGCGGCAATCTCAATGATCCTATGGCCCTGATCAGGGTATAAACCGGTGGTTTCCGTATCCAGGAATATCTGTCTCATATTTTTACTTTATCGGAGATTGTTGCGTGACGGTCAGCACACCCTGGTTGGCGAGCGCATCGGCTTTCTCGTTACCGGCATTGCCGGCATGCCCTTTTACCCAGATCCACTCAACCACATGCGGAATCACAAGCTTATCCAGAATCTGCCATAAATCAGCGTTCTTGACCGGTTTCTTATCAGCAGTGCGCCATTGTTTCTGCTTCCAGCCCGCCAGCCACTCGGTCATGCCTTTTTGTACATAGCTGGAGTCAGTATAAATTTTAATATGAGAAGGTTTTTTTACTGCCTGCAACCCCTGGATCACTGCCATCAATTCCATGCGGTTATTGGTCGTCAGCGGCTCGCCACCACATAATGATTTTTCGTGTGGCCCGGCTTTAAGCCAGACCCCCCAGCCACCTACGCCAGGATTGCCTTTACAGGCTCCGTCCGCGTACATTTCAATCCAGCGTTCTATCGACATCCGCGCATTCTAACCGTTTTTGTATGCGATTTTGAACACGCGGCCGACCTTTTTGCACTTGCAGAGCTGGACTTAATGATGTTTTTTTCCATTCCGGTTTCAGCAAACGGACATTCAGCACTCTTTTTTTTGCCATCAGAAAGTAAATGCCTCCGGTCATGCCATAAGTGCAGGCTCCCCACTTTTCCAGCCGGGACTGGCGCTCCAGCCAGCGAATATCGTTGACAGGAAAAGCATGCATCAGATAATGGCTTTGCTCCACCTCAAATCCCAGTACATTTAACCAGTCGCGGATTCTGCGTGCAGTAAACAACCGTTGAAATTGCCCGCTCTGCTTGAAGCGACCTGTACTGGCCCGCAAACCCAGACAGCTCAACGGGCTGACTCCCGTTAGAATTAATGTGCCTTCAGGTACCAGCACGCGAAAAGCTTCGCGCAATGTCTGCTGCGGGTCATGACACTGTTCCAGTATGTGCGGCAGGCAAACCAGATCCACCGAATGTTCAGCCAAAGGCAAAAACTCACTCTCGCAAAGCATGGAGGTATGGTTTGCCAACTTCATATTGAGGTAATGCTTGTACGGAATGCGACATTGCGCAAGCAGGTCGTAACCAGGCCAGCCCAGCTGTAAGGCGTGAAATCCGAATACATTGGATACGGCCTGCTCATAAACCGTCATTTCACACTGTGCGATATAGTGTCCTAATGCGGTCACATCAAAAACGCTTGGCTGGCTAGGCTGCATTTAAACTCCGGCGAGATATCAATAAAGATCCGCATTTCTGCCATGGCCAAAGGAAACCGGCCTTGACAACAGCATGCATTTTTTCAATGATGAGGGATGCACAGCACTTCCGCAAGTATCCGAATCATTCCCCTGCCCGCGTTCAGTGATAACTATTTGTGGCTTATCCACGCCGGGGGACATGCGCTGGTTGTGGACCCAGGTGATGCTGATGTCGTCGAAAAAGCCTTACAGGCCAACGGCTGTCAGCTCGATGGCATCCTGCTGACGCATCATCACGCGGATCATACCGAAGGTGCAGCGGCCTTGCAGCAACACTGGAACTGTCCGCTGTATGCACCGGAAAGTACGCATCCTGCTTACACCGCATTAAGCGCTATCAGGGTCAAAAATGGCGACACTATTCAGTTTGAAACTTTACCCGGCCTGGCATGCACAGCGATGGCATTGCCAGGGCACACGCTGGATCATATTGCGTTTTATATGAATAAGCAGCATCTGTTCAGCGGCGATGTGATTTTTGGTGCAGGTTGTGGTCGGTTGTTTGAAGGTTCGCCGCTCCAGATGTACACTTCGCTGCAGGAAATCGCGGCATTGCCTGCAGATACCCTTATTTATCCGGCCCATGAATATACTGCACATAATATTGCGTTTGCGCTGACCATAGAACCGGAAAACAAACAATTGCAACAACGGGCAAAAGAGACAGCGACGCTGAGACAGTTGCAGCGACCCACTTTGCCCACCACAGTCGCACTGGAAAAAGCCACCAATCCTTTTTTGCGTTGTGGCGCACTTGCCTCCCAGGCAGGATCAGATTTTTACGGTCAGCCGCCTCTGGATATTTTTACCGAAATACGGGCACGGCGAAATGTGTTTTAGGTGTTCGATACATACGGAGCCAGCTCGTGGCGGAAAAAGGTTGTCTCACTGCGAAATTAACGTAGAATGATGTCCTTCTTTGAGCGCCCGTTTGTGTTAAGTCATTCCCTGCTGTCTGACCTAGCGCGCTGGCCAGCCAGGTTTTCAATAAATGCACGCAATGTCCGTAGGGTTGTCGGAAAGTGTGCAATTAGTCTCAGGATGTAGAAACACCGCCATGCGTTTTAACGAATTACTGCTATGGATGACCCTGTCAGCTTGCCCGCTCTGGGTAGCTGCCGAAGAAGTAGAATCAGCTATTTTACCGGATGACAGCAGCAGTTATGACGACAGTTATGGTGAATCCTCCACAGAAAGTTACAGCTCCAGCTATCAGTTCGAAGGCTCACTGACATTACAGGAAGAAAGCCTGTGGGATCGTGTCCGCGATGGCTTTAACATGCCGGATATCAACTCCGCGTATACCAACAAGCATGAGCAATGGTATGCCTCGCGGCCTGATTATGTGTCACGTATGCTCGAGCGCAGTAAAAAATACCTGTACCACATTGTAGTCGAGGTTGAAAAAAGAGGCATGCCCACGGAAATCGCGCTGCTGCCCATGATAGAAAGCGGTTTCAACCCTAAAGCTCTTTCGACCAGCAAAGCTTCCGGTATCTGGCAATTCATACCCTCGACAGGCAAGGATTTCGGCCTCAAACAGAATTACTGGAAAGATTCACGCAAGGACGTCACAGCGGCAACCCAGGCAGCACTCAATTATTTGCAAAAGCTATACACCATGTTCGGTGCCTGGGACCTGGCTTTGGCAGCCTACAATGCGGGTGAAGGTACTGTCGCCCGTGCGATTGAACGCAACCGCCAGTTGGGATTGCCAACCGATTATCAGCATTTGTCGCTACCTGATGAAACCCGGAATTACGTACCCAAGCTGCAAGCGATCAAGAATATTGTTTTCCGCCCTGAAGATTACGGATTAACCCTGAATGAAATTCCCAATAAACCCTACTTCACCACGGTTGAGGCGCCCAATCAGATTGACGCCAAACTGGCGGCAGAACTGGCGGGTATTTCGATGGAAGAATTCAACGCACTGAATCCCAGTTCCAATCGCCCGGTACTGATTACCGAACATAGCTATCAAAAACTGCTATTACCGACCTGGGCGGCAAGTAATTTCACCAATAACTTGAATGCTTATACCCGCCCGCTTTCCAACTGGCACACTTACCAGCCTAAGCGCGGTGAACGTCTGGGCAATATCGCCAGCCGCTTTAATATCAGCCTTTATGAACTCAGTGCCACCAACAATCTCAAGCCCAATAAAAACCTGATTGTTCGCAGACCATTGCTCGTTCCTGCAGGTACGCATCCCACACTGACAAAACCCATTGATGTGGTTGCAATGGCAAAAATACCCATTGAAAATGCTGTGGACCATGCTGTTTCAGGTAAAAGAGCGCCCATTGCATACAAGGTAAAATCAGGTGACACTCTCTCGCAGCTGGCTAAACGTTATGGCGTCACTAGCAAACAGATCATGCAGCAGAACCGGCTGAAATCCCAGAAACTGGTAATCGGACAAGTACTGCAAATTGAATCGGAAGACAGTAAGGCGAGTACTTCCAGTGCAAAGAAATCGACTGGTAAAAAGTCTCAGTCCATACAGAAAACTGCGGTAAAAACGCGTTCTTCAAGCAAGTCAAAAAAAACTGGTACCAGTCATAAACGCTAACACCTCATCATCATGAGACGCATGTCACATTCGTTTTTTTTAAAAAACAAAAAACAGTCTGTGTTTCATTATCGCCTTTTTACAGGCATTTTTTGCCTGCTATTGCTTGCATGTAACCAAGGCACCGAGAAATCCGATACAACACTGCTCAATCAGCCTTATCCACCACAAACCGGTGGCACATTAATTGGTGCCATGCCTTCAGATCCAAGCAGCATGATAGGCATGGTGGCTGGTGAATCAGCCTCCCTGGCCATCGGAGCACACTTATTCAATTCACTGTTACGCTATGATGAGAATCTGGAGCTGACTGGCGAGCTGGCGGAATCATGGGAAATTGCACCGGACAAGAAAAAGATTGTTTTCCACCTCAAGCCGGGCCTGGTATGGGCTGACGGCAAACCGTTAACCAGCGACGATGTTCTGTTTACCTGGCGGCTGATTACAGATGAAAAGACGCATAGCCCTTACGCTTCTGACTATCAACTGGTAACCAAAGCCGAGGCGCCAGATCCCCGCACTTTTACCGTCTATTACTCACAAGCATTTGCCCCGGCACTGGAAAGCTGGGCCGGATTGCAAGTATTACCCGAACATAAGCTTGCCGGCCAGGATGTACATACGTCCAGCTTTGCGCAAAAGCCGTTAGGCAGCAATTATTACCAATTGAAAGAATGGCGGCACGGCGAATATATCAAGCTGGAAAAAAATCCGACATCCGTGCTTGGGCCAGCCAATATCCAGACATTGATAGAGCGTATTATTCCTGACCCGGCAGCACAGTTCCTGGAGCTGATGGCGGACAATATTGATAGCATGAATATGGATCCGATCACCTATGCACGCATTATTCCTGCGCGTCCGGAGTTGCAGGCCAGGCTCAATCAGTACAAGGAGCTGGGCAACAGCTATACCTATCTTGGTTTTAATCTCAGACGCAAGCCATTTGACGATGTACGCATTCGCAAAGCCATCAATTACGCGATTGATAAACAGGAAATCATTGATGGCGTCTACCTTGGCCTGGGAATCCAGATTGCTTCACCTTACAAACCGGGGACACGCTGGAGCAATCCCGGCCTGAAGCCTTATGCTTTCGATCCGCATAAAGCCCGTGCACTGCTGGCTGAAGCTGGCTACAAAGATACGGATGGTGATGGCATTGTGGAACGCAATGGCCAGAAGCTGTCTTTCGAGGTGCTCACCAATCATGGCAATAAAGAGCGCGAAAAATCAGTGGTGATTATCCAGCGCCGCCTGCGCGAAGTGGGTATCGAAATCCGCATCCGCAGTATTGAATGGGCCAGTTTCATCACGCGCTTTATTAAAACCGGCGATTTTGATGCGGTGGTATTGGGCTGGGGATTGGGATTGGACCCGGATCAATACAACATCTGGCATTCCAGCCAGCAACAGCCGGGACAATTTAATTTCATCGGTTATAGCAATCCGCAAGTCGATGCGCTCCTGGAACAGGGCCGCAGGGAATTTGACCCGGACAAGCGCATGCAACTTTATCACCGGTTTGCAGAAGTGTTGTATGAAGACAGCCCGATTGTTTACCTGTCAGCTGGTTATGGCCTGACCGCAATACACAAACGCGTGCAAGGTATCATGCACCCGGTTCCGCCCGCAGGCGTGAGTTATGATTCGCAAAAATGGTATATTCCATTGCCATTGCGACGGACACAGATACAGGCGGAATAACTATGCTACGCTATTTAATCAGGCGACTGCTCTGGATGGTACCCATGCTGGTAGGTATCAGCCTGATTTCATTTTTTATCATGCACCTGGCACCTGGTGATATCACCAGTACCGAAGCCGCTTTTGACCCGAAATCGCCCGAAGAATCCAGACAGAAGTTACGCGAACTCTATCACCTGGACAAGCCTGTGATCGTGCAATATGGCTTGTGGGTGGAACGCATGTTGCACCTGGACTTTGGCCATTCTTTTGCCAGCCATCGCAAGCCTGTATTCTGGGGAGAAAAAGACCAGGAAGGCAACATTACACCTGGCATGATACAAGAGGCTCTTCCTGTTACTTTACTGATGAATGTGGCAGGGTTGCTCATCACTTTGACCTTAGGCATTCCTTTAGGCGTATGGGCGGCCAAACGCTATACGCAATGGCCGGACCGCAGCATTACGCTCTTTAACTTTATCGGCTTCTCGATTCCCGGCTTCTGGTTATCGCTGTTGCTGATGTACTGGCTGGGTGTCATTCATCCGTGGTTCCCGATTTCCGGTTTGCATAGCCTGAACTACGAACAACTGAGTACCTGGCAGAAATGCCAGGACCTATTCATGCATTTGTTTTTACCGGTAGTGATTCCATCCATCACCGGCCTGGCAAGTATCACGCTGTTTATCAAAAATGGCATGCTGGATGTGCTGAGTCAGGATTACGTCACCACTGCACGTGCCAAAGGCCTCAGTGACCATGCAGTGACATACCGGCATGCCTTGCGCAATGCCCTGCTGCCGCTGATTACCTTAATCGGATTATCCTTGCCGGGGCTGATCGGCGGCTCGGTCATTGCAGAAACGATTTTTGCCATTCCCGGCATGGGTAAACTATTTTATGAAGCCGTCATGATGCGGGACTTTCCGGTTGTGATGGGGATCTTGACCATAGGGTCTGCACTGACATTGTTCGGCAATTTACTGGCTGACCTGGCTTATGCCTGGGCAGATCCGCGCTTACGCAAAGGCGTCATGCCTGAGCGATAATCGAATAAGACCATGAAAAAGATATTGCAAAATCCATTGGCATTGAGCGGCTTGTGCCTGATCAGCGTGATCCTGATCCTGGCATTGCTCGCTCCCTGGCTGGCACCGTATGATCCGGATGAAATTCATGTCAAACACATTCTGCTCGCCCCCTCTGCCCAGCACTGGATGGGCACGGATGGACTGGGTCGCGATGTATGGAGCCGCATGCTGTACGGAGGCAGAGTGTCATTGCTGGTCGGCCTGGTCGCGGTGGGAATTTCCACCCTGATTGGTGTAATTCTGGGCGCACTCGCGGGCTATTATCGCGGCTGGACAGATACCGTGATCATGCGGCTGGTAGATATTATGCTGTCCATCCCCACCTTCTTCCTGATTCTGGCGGTCATTGCATTTCTAAGCCCGTCCATTACCAACGTCATGATCGTCATCGGCCTGACTTCATGGATGAGTGTCACACGTCTGGTGCGTGCAGAATTCCTGAGCATCACCCAACGCGAATTTGTCATGGCCTCTGCTGCACTGGGTGCACAAGACTGGCGCGTCATTTTTAAACACTGTCTGCCCAACAGCCTGACACCTGTCATCGTCAGCGTGGTTCTGGGTATTGCCAGCGCCGTATTACTGGAGTCCGGCCTGAGTTTTCTCGGACTGGGCGTACAGGCTCCACAAGCCTCCTGGGGCAATATCCTCACCGATGGCAAAGAGTATATCCAGTTTGCCTGGTGGCTCTCGCTCTACCCCGGACTTGCCATCTTAATCACCGTGTTAGGGTATAATCTGCTTGGTGAAGGTCTGCGTGACGTGTTTGACCCGCGTTCTGACAACGCACGCTGATTTAACCCAATGAATTAACAACCAAACAGGAACAAGCATGGCATTTCTTGCTGGAAAAAAAATTCTGATTGCCGGTTTGCTGAGCAACCGTTCAATCGCTTATGGCATTGCAGCCGCAATGAAACGTGAAGGTGCTGAACTGGCATTCACTTATCAAGTCGACAAACACGAAAAACGTGTGCGCGACCTCGCTGCTGATTTTGACTCGAATATCGTACTGCCCTGTGATGTGGCCGAAGATGCGCAAATTGACAACCTGTTTGTGGAACTGGCCAAAGTATGGGATGGCCTGGATGGCCTGGTGCACTCTATCGCGTTTGTGCCCAAAGTCGCGCTGGATGGCGATTACCTGGACAACATCGATCGCGAATATTTCCGCATCGCGCACGATATCAGTTCCTACAGCTTTTCTGCCATGGCCAAAGCCGCCTACCCTATGATGCAGGGACGCAATGGCAGCCTGCTCACCATCAGCTACCTGGGCGCAGAGCGCACCATGCCTAACTATAATGTGATGGGCGTGGCCAAGGCCAGCCTGGAAGCCAATGTGCGCTACCTGGCACAAAGCCTGGGACCACGTGGCATCCGCGTCAATGCAGTGTCTGCCGGCCCGATCAAAACGCTGGCAGCATCAGGCATTGCCGATTTTGACAAAATGATAGGCTTTAACGAAAAACACGCCGCTCTGCGTCGCAATGTCACGATTGAAGAAGTCGGTAATGTAGCCGCTTTCCTGGCCAGCGACCTTGCTTCCGGCGTCACTGGTGAAATTACCTATGTTGATGGCGGCATGAATATTACCGCAGCTGGTCAAATAGATTAGTCCAACCCATTACCGATTAAAAACGCCTGCGCTTCAAAGTCAGGCGTTTTTTTATTAAGCGGCCACTTAATCAGGAGACTACATGAGAGACGACAGGATAGACATCCTCAGGTTTATCGGCCTGGCAATGATTATTTTTGCACATGTAGATCCGCCAGCCATTCCCTTTCAGTTGAGAAACTTCGATGTGCCGTTAATGATAATGGTCTCGGCCATGTCATTCCGCCTGAGTTATCAGAAACATGAGTCTTACCAGAATTATCTCTGGAAAAGAATCAAACGGCTGGTACTGCCTGTATGGATATTTCTCACGGTTTATTTCCTTGCATTACTGGCTATTGATCCGGCAAATACCGACCTGGGCAGACACACCATCCTGACTTCTTATGCCTTGCTAGAAGGCATAGGTTACGTCTGGATTATCAGGGTGTTCTTACTGGTGGCACTGGTTTCGCCACTGATCTTTAACTGGCATCAGCACACAACGGATAATCGCAAATATTATGGAGTACTTGCGGCGTTGCTTATTGCTTATGAGGCAGCGCGTTATTTTTCACTGCCATATATTCAGGACGGCAACACAGAACTAATCACGTCCGTAGTGTTTTATATTATTCCATACAGTGTGATATTTGCACTGGGCTTGCGCATGGCACAAGCAGACAAAAGCCAGTTGTATGCAATTGCTTTAGCCAGTGGCTCGATCTTCCTGTTGATCGGGATAGCACTATTTCTTATCCATGGCGAATGGATGCCCACGCAGGCGCTTAAATATCCGCCTTCGCTTTATTATTTTTCTTATGCCTTACTGGTGTCCAGCCTGTTATGGCGCCACAGTGAATATATCGATCATGCGCTTGCAAGTATCAAAGCCAAGCCATTAGTGCTGTTTATTGCAGGGAACTCTATCTGGATTTATCTATGGCACATTCCTGTCATTAAAAGCATTCATGTGCACTTCATGCTCAAGTATTTTATCGCCTTCACAACTGCTGTTGTTGTCACTTATGTCCAGACCAGGATAGTCAGTTATATATTGAAACGCATTCATGACAATCAGCTAAGAAAAAATATCAAAATGATTTTTACAGGCTAGCAAATCTCGTCCCTTTACCCGGCGCACTTCATCGTGTTCCTTCAAGCATATTTCCGTTGCCACTTACTGTTTTATTTATGATTACGTGGTTATTTAAGTATTAGCTGTTATCGTGATTTTCCGAACATTAGAATGCCGGCAACTGATCGTTATGCTGAGATGCAGGGCAAGCCTGCTGCCGCATGTCATCAGCGGGGCATCTGACAGACGTACACCAGTGTCTGCTATCAAAGTATCAAAAACAAAAAAGGAGGGCATTGCCCTCCTTTTGCTGTTTCAGTCAACTGAATTACTCATTACCCTTGGATAACAGTACTTTCGCATTTAACTGAATGTTTTTCTTGGCTTTGAGTGAGGTCACATAGGCGTGCAACATTTCAGCACCAAGTGCCGCCTCATAAGCCTTGTAAGCCTGCTCCGCCATCTCCGGTGTCTCTTTCAGCGTCTGGTTAACGCTGATCACTTTGATAACGGTATAGCCCTTATTGGTTTCATTAAAACCATAATACGCTGGCAGCGTATGGGTATTCACTTTGAATACATTTCTCATCACACCATCGCTCAGGCCTTGGGCATTTCTACGGTCAATAGTGACAGGTGAAATCCAGTCAGCGTCTACAGATTTACCAGCTTTCAAATCTGCCAGCATGGCTTCGCCTTTTTGCTGTGCCAGCTTGGCCGCCGCTTCCAGCTTCAGCAGAGACTCAATTCCGCCTTTTACCTCATCGAAACTGCGTGGGGCTTCGGGCGTATATTCGAGCACACGTGCTGCTACCAGGTTATTCGGTGATACTTCTACGGCTTCAGTATTACGTTTTTCTTTCAATACCTCATCCGAAAATACAAGTGTAGCCAGTCGATCGCTCTTGAAGAACTTGGCAATTTCATCCTTGCTCATTGCCGGGGAAGTTTGCACCTCTACATTAAACTTCTTGGCAACCGGGTCCAGGCTACCGGATTGTTCATACACAGTATTACCGAAATCATCAGCCAGTTCAGCATATTTGGCCTGGGCTTTCTGGAACAATAATTCTGCCTTGATTTTGAGTTTTTCCGCGTCAAAGTCGGCAGAATCACCAGTAATTCCGGTCAGCTTGATAATATGGTAGCCGAAGTCAGACTCGACCAGATCACTGATATCCCCTACTTTCATGGAAAACACAGCGTCTTCAAATGGCTTCACCATCGCGCCGCGGCCGAAACTGCCCAGATCACCACCTTTGCTGGCAGAGCCAGTATCCTGTGAATTCTCGAACGCCAGTTTTTCAAAGCTTTTCGGATTGGCTTTGACTTGCTTCAGAATAGATTCAGCCTTTTCCCTGGCCGCTGCTTTTTCCTGCGCGCTGGCATTATTATTGAAGCCGATCAGAATATGACTGGCCTGGCGCTGTTCATTGCCCTGATATTTTGCAGCATTGGCCTCATATTCTTGCCTGACTTCCTCATCAGTCACGCTAACCTGCCCTACCAGGCCGGCAGCAGTTAATAAGGCAAACTGCATTTTCACTTTTGCAGGCGCAATAAATTTGGTTTTATGCTGATTGTAATAAGCCTGCACCTGCTCAGGTGTCACCGTTACCTGGTTTAAAAAGTCGTTAGCCTTGATATCTGCCACAGTCACTTCGCGCTGTTCGAATTCAGACATCAGGGATTGTTCAGCAACATTTTTCGGTACAAATACCAGATTAGCCAAACCGTCACGTACTTGCTGTACCGTTAAGTCTTTGCGCACGCTCTGTTCAAACTTGGCAGGTGTCAGTTTATTCTGGAATAACAATTGATTGTAAGTTTCCTCAGAGAACTTGCCATTGCTCTGAAATTCGGGCATGTCCACAATATGCTGGCTCAATTGCTCATCACTGATTTTGAATCGGTAATCATGCACTGCGCTTTCAACCACGCGACGGGTAATAATGCCATCCAGTATGGATTGCTTGAATGCAGGACTTTCCAGCAAGGCAGTATCTACTTTTTCCCCCTGGGATTGCATGTAATTGCGCGCATTTTCTACCGCATTGGAGTATTCCTGCATTGAAATTTTATGACCATCAATTTTAGCTACGGCCACTTGTCCGCCTGCCTGATTGAGGTAAGAGTCGATACCGAACAATGCAAACGGCACCACAATCAGTGCCAGAATGATTTTTGCCATCCATCCTTGTGTATGTTTTCTGAGTGCTTCCAACATTTTCTAATTTCCATTACCTGATTTTTGCAACAGCAAACTATACCATAAACCCGCGACAATCTCCGGATTCCTGCTGCGCAAGCGACCCGAATCATGCTCAACCTTAATGAGCATATTTTTCACGGCGTTATCGTAATACTTCTGCGGCTTAAATATATAAAAAATCCCTGCCGCATGACAGGGATTTTTACTTGCAAGAGAATACATGACCGGAAAACCGAATAGTTTTCCTGTCACAGCCAGGGCTAAACAACCCCTTGCGCCAGCATGGCATCTGCCACCTTAACGAAACCGGCAATATTGGCACCATCCACATAGTTGACAGTACCGTCAGCACGCGTACCGTAACGTGTACACGCCTCATGAATGCTCTTCATGATAGAGAACAAGTGCGCGTCCACCTCTTCACGTGACCATGACATGCGTACAGCATTCTGGCTCATTTCCAGGCCTGAAGTCGCCACCCCACCCGCATTGGTTGCCTTGCCGGGAGCGTACAGCGTACGATGCTGATCAAACAATTTCATGGCGTCAGCAGTACAAGGCATATTGGCACCTTCGGCAACGCAGATGACGCCGTTGGCAATCAGTGTTTCGGCATCCTTCTCATCCAGCTCATTTTGAGTCGCACATGGCAATGCGATATCCACGGGAACATTCCAGGGTTTTGCATCAGCAACAAAACGCACACCGGTTTGTTCGGCATAATCACGGATACGCCCATATTTGTTATTCTTGATTTCCATCAGAATAGCCAGTTTTTCCGGTGTAAAGCCTTCTTCATCAATCACAGTACCACTGGAATCGGAAGCGGTAATCACTTTCGCTCCTAATGCCATACATTTTTCAATGGCATATTGCGCAACATTACCCGATCCGGATACAGCGACTTTCAAGCCAGCAATATTACGTCCACTATGACGCAGCATTTCCTCTGCAAAATAGACCGTACCATAGCCAGTCGCTTCCGGGCGGATCAGGGAGCCACCATAGCTCAAACCTTTGCCGGTAAATACGCAGTCTGCACGGTTGGTAAGTTTTTTAAGCATACCTGCCATATAACCGATTTCCCTTGCGCCCACGCCGATATCGCCTGCAGGCACATCGGTATCAGCGCCTACATGGCGGAACAATTCGCTGACAAATGCCTGACAGAAGCGCATGATCTCGCCGTTGCTTTTTCCTTTAGGATCAAAGTCAGAGCCACCCTTACCACCGCCCATCGGCAATGTAGTCAACGCATTCTTGAATGTTTGCTCAAATGCCAGGAACTTCAGAATAGACAGGTTAACCGACGGATGGAAACGCAAACCGCCCTTGTAAGGACCGATAGCGCTATTGTGCTGGATACGGTAACCGCGGTTTACTTGCACCTCACCTTTATCATCGACCCATGAAACACGGAAAATGATAGCCCGTTCAGGCTCTATCAGACGGTCTAATACGCCATGTTCGGCATAACGGGGATTCTGGCTGATAAATGGCCAGAGGCTTTCGACAACTTCAGTCACTGCTTGCAGGTACTCTGGTTGCCTGGGATTCTGTTCTGCGACTAATGCAAGGAAATCATGGGCCGATTGATACTTCATCTTTATATACTCTCTAACAAAACAACCTAAAAAGGTGCATTTTCTCTCATTAAGCCAAAAATTGCACCAACATTGTGCCAATTATTAAAAAATAACTCATTTGAATAGATGATTTTAATTAAAGAATAAGCAAGCAAGCCATGGCCAGAAGTTCAAGCCATTAAACCTGCAAGACTGCCGACCTAAAGGCGTCAGCGACAAACTTGAGAGCGGCCACAGCGATGTAATCAACGTCACAGGCCACAACAGCCAGGATGATCGAGCAGATTCATGATCTGCAGAAAAATCAAGAAAGCCACCCCGGTTAAATAACCAAATTCCAAATTTTGGAATTTGAGAGATATTTAAAACAGCTTAATTGGCAGGGATAAAAAGAAAAAGCCCTGAAAAATCAGGGCTTTTATTTGGCGGAGCGGACGGGACTCGAACCCGCGACCCCCGGCGTGACAGGCCGGTATTCTAACCAACTGAACTACCGCTCCCGGTAATCGTTAAGCTGAAATTATAACATCGTTTTTTATAAAATCAACAACTATATTTCAAATATTTATCTGCACTTAGTTTCACTTATTAAAGTAATTTCTTAAGTGCACCGACACTCAAAAATTAAGAGCGCCAACTTCGCACTCTTAATTTTACTGAATTGTCTGGTGGGTGCTAACGGGGTCGAACCGCTGACATTCGCCTTGTAAGGGCGACGCTCTACCAACTGAGCTAAGCACCCGTAACAACCACTTTGTGGTGCTACTGCTGGTTGAGCAATTTAAGCTGCTCAACCAAAGAACGCTAGTTTACAGCATCTTTCAGACCTTTACCAGCTCTAAATTTAGGAGATTTAGCAGCTTTGATATTAATCGTTGCACCGGTACGAGGGTTACGGCCGGAACGAGCAGAACGCTCACCTACGTAGAATGTACCAAAACCAATCAAGGTTACCATATCACCTTTTTTCAACGCGCCAGAGATTGCTTCAGTTGTGGCATCCAGAGCACGAGCAGCAGCCGCTTTTGAAATACCGGCAGCATTTGCAATATGATCTATCAATTCTGATTTATTCACGAGTTTCCCCTAATATCTAGTTAAAAAGACAGGTACATCCTGTATTGCCTTTATATCAAGCCGCAAAACGAGCTGTCAAGCGCTAATCCGGCCTTTTGACAATAATTCGCATCAATTTCACTAATGCGTCACAGCCTGCTCCGGATTTGCATCACCAGCGGCCACTATTTCGACTGCCTCGGTATTCACAGGAAGCGGCTGCGGCGCACTTTCAAGCGCCAGATCCAATACCTGATCTATCCATTTTACCGGGTGGATCTCCAGATCTTTTTTAATATTGGCAGGAATTTCCACCAGATCTTTCTCATTGGCGGCAGGAATCAATACCGTTTTAATGCCACCTCTATGTGCTGCCAGCAGTTTCTCTTTCAAACCGCCGATAGGAAGCACCTCGCCACGCAATGTGATTTCACCCGTCATTGCCACATCAGCGCGGGCAGGAATACCGGTTAACACTGAAACCAGCGCAGTGGTTAGGGCAATCCCCGCACTTGGGCCATCCTTGGGTGTCGCACCTTCCGGCAAGTGAATGTGAATATCCTTTTTCTCGTAAAAGTCAGGGCTAATCCCCAGGCCTTCGGCACGGCTGCGCACGACGCTCATGGCTGCCGCAACGGATTCCTGCATCACATCGCCCAGTTTACCTGTGGTAATCGTTTTACCTTTACCCAGCAAGGTCACAGCTTCAATAGTCAACAGCTCGCCACCAACAGAGGTCCATGCAAGGCCTGTTACCTGCCCTACCTGGTTTTCCTTGGCAGCAACCCCGAAGTCATAGCGCTTAACACCCAGATATTGCTCAAGATTCTTGCTGGTTACGTTAATTTTCCTGATAACCTTATTTTTACCTTTAGCCAGTAATTGCTCTTTCACTGCTTTACGGCAGATCTTGGCCACTTCCTGCTCCAGGCGTCGTACACCGGCTTCTCGCGTGTAATACCGCACGATATCGCGCAACACACTTTCTGCCACAGAAATATCAGTCGACTTCAATGCATGCGCCTTCAACTGCTTGGGCAGCAGATATCGCTGAGCAATATTGATTTTTTCGTCTTCGGTGTATCCTGACAGCCGGATAATCTCCATACGGTCCAGCAATGGTTCGGGAATATTCATGCTGTTGGCCGTAGCCACGAACATAACATCGCTTAAATCATAATCCACTTCAACATAGTGATCGGCAAAAGTATGGTTCTGCTCCGGGTCCAGCACTTCCAGCAAGGCGGAGGAAGGATCTCCCCGCATGTCCTGCCCCATTTTATCGACTTCATCGAGCAGGAATAATGGATTCTTTACACCAACTTTGGTCATGCTTTGCAAGACTTTGCCTGGCATGGATCCAATATAAGTACGACGGTGGCCACGAATCTCAGCTTCATCGCGCACGCCACCCAGCGCCATGCGCACAAACTTGCGGTTAACTGCTTTGGCAATACTCTGCCCCAGGGAGGTTTTACCCACCCCAGGCGGCCCAACCAGGCACAAAATGGGCGCTTTGAGTTTACCCACTCGTTGCTGTACCGCCAGATACTCAACAATACGCTCTTTCACCTTATCAAGACCATAATGATCGGCATCAAGAATTGCTTCGGCAACCTTCAGATCTTTACTGATTTTGGTTTTTTTCTTCCAGGGTAAATTGAGCAAAGTATCGATGTAATTGCGCACCACAGAAGCCTCTGCAGACATTGGCGACATCAATTTCAGTTTCTTGAACTCAGCCGTTACCTTGGCCAGGGCCTCTTTAGGCATGGCAGCGTTTCTGATACGCTGCTCAAGCTCGTCCATCTCGGCATTCTCGTCCTGCTCACCAAGCTCTTTCTGAATGGCTTTCACTTGCTCGTTCAGGTAATACTCGCGCTGGCTCTTCTCCATCTGGCGTTTCACGCGGCCACGGATACGCTTTTCGACCTGCAGGATATCGATTTCCGACTCCATCAGATATAGCAAATGCTCCAGACGCTCAATGACACTGAGCATTTCCAGCACTTTCTGTTTTTCTTCCAGCTTGAGTGTCAGGTGCGCAGAAATCGTGTCTGCCAGACGGCCTGGCTCATTGATTGTGGCCAGCGAAGTCAGAATTTCTGGTGGTATTTTTTTATTCAGTTTGACGTACTGGTCAAATTGGGTCATGACTGTGCGCATCAAGGCTTCCGCCTCTTTGTCGTCCTGGTCGGTTTGTGCAATCTCTTCGCCTGATGCCATAAAACATTCATCGGTCTCAGTGAAATCAGACACGCGTACGCGATGCAAGCCTTCAACCAGCACTTTGACCGTGCCATCAGGCAGTTTGAGCATTTGCAATACCGTGGCCAAAGTCCCGATTTCATACAGGTCCTCAGCAACCGGATCATCCTTATTGGCAGACTTCTGCGCAACCAGCAAAATCTTCTTATCGCCTTCTGAAGCTCGCTCCAATGCTTTGACCGACTTGGTGCGCCCAACAAACAGCGGAATAACCAGATGTGGGTAGACCACAACATCACGCAATGGCAACAAGGGAATCAAAGAGGTTTCCGGAGTCTCGGTATCAAACAAAGTTTGTTCAGTCATAGATTCTTTCAAAAAGTGTCAAAGGCATTCGCCCTTGCATTTAGATGGGAACGTACTTTGGAAATTCAAGAGAACAGGCCATCTACTGACATAGATGGTATCTTGCAATAGCCGGACGGCTATTGCAAGCAGGATTTAACTGGCGTTTTCAATACGCTTGTGAGCATCCTGGTAAATCAGGATGGGATCGGAGCTATGCTCGATGACACCGGCATCGACAATGACTTTGGACAGGTCTTTGAGGGATGGCAATTCATACATCAGATCAAGCAATGCATGTTCCATGATGGACCGCAGGCCGCGCGCACCGGTTTTACGCTCAAGTGCCTTTTTGGCAATCAGGCGTAAAGCGGACTCTTCGAACTCAAGGTCTACACCTTCCATTTTGAACAACTTCATGTATTGCTTGGTCAGCGCATTTTTTGGCTCAACCAGAATCGTCATCAATGCCGCTTCATCCAGAGATTCCAGCGTAGCAACTACGGGTAAGCGACCAATAAATTCCGGAATCAATCCGAATTTAATCAAATCCTCGGGCTCAACTTCACGCAGCACTTCACCGACGGCACGGATGTCTTCCTTGCTTTTCACCTCGGCACCAAAGCCGATGCCGCCCTTTTCCGAGCGATGGCGAATGACCTTTTCCAGACCATCAAAGGCACCACCACAAATAAACAGGATATTGGTAGTGTCAAGCTGTACAAACTCCTGGTTAGGATGCTTGCGTCCACCTTGTGGCGGCACGGAGGCAATCGTGCCTTCAATCAACTTCAACAGTGCCTGCTGTACACCCTCACCAGAAACATCACGCGTGATAGATGGATTGTCGGATTTGCGGGAAATCTTGTCGACTTCATCGATATAAACGATACCGCGCTGGGCTTTCTCAACGTCGTAATCGCACTTCTGCAACAGTTTCTGCATGATGTTTTCGACGTCTTCTCCCACATAACCAGCTTCAGTCAATGTGGTTGCGTCCGCCATGACGAAAGGTACATCCAGCAGGCGGGCCAGTGTTTGCGCCAGCAAGGTTTTGCCGGAACCGGTAGGCCCAATCAGCAAAATGTTGCTTTTCTGGACTTCTACGTCATCTTTAGCTGCCTGAGCACCTTCTGATAGCGGGTTATAACCCAATCGCTTGTAATGGTTGTATACCGCCACTGCCAGGTTCTTTTTTGCCTGTACCTGGCCAATGACATATTGATCCAGAATAGCGCAGATTTCCTGAGGTGTAGGCAGTTTCTTGTCTGCGGATTTGATCTCGTTCAGGCTTTGAATTTCTTCACGAATGATGTCATTGCACAAATCGACACATTCATCGCAAATAAATACAGAAGGCCCTGCAATCAGTTTTTTAACTTCATGCTGGCTTTTGCCACAAAATGAGCAATATAAAAGTTTTTCGCTATCAGATTTATTTGCCATGTTTTCCTCTGCTGATGGCTCGCTGATTAAACAGCATTACGTGCGGCAATCACCTGGTCTACCAGGCCGTAGGCTTTGGCAGCGTCAGCACTCATAAAATTGTCACGATCGGTATCATTGGCAATGGTTTCAATATCCTGGCCAGTATGATGCGCCATAATGCCATTCAACTTGTCTTTCAAATACAAAATCTCTTTGGCATGAATTTCAATGTCTGATGCCTGGCCCTGAAAACCGCCTAGTGGCTGGTGAATCATGACACGGGAGTTGGGCAGACAAAAACGCTTGCCTTTCGCGCCCGCAGTAAGCAGGAACGCCCCCATGCTGGCAGCCTGACCAATACATAAGGTACTGACGTCCGGCTTGATAAACTGCATGGTATCGTAAATGGACATCCCTGCTGTCACCGAACCACCTGGTGAGTTGATGTACAGGGAAATATCCTTGTCAGGATTCTCCGCCTCCAGAAACAGCAACTGTGCCACGACCAGGTTAGCGGTCATATCGTTGACGGGGCCAACCAGGAAAATCACGCGCTCTTTCAATAAGCGCGAATAGATGTCATATGAACGCTCACCCCGGCCACTTTGCTCGATGACCATTGGGATATAACCCAGTCCTTGCGGCTCCATACGTTGTTGCATCATGCCTTCGTTCGCGTTCATATAATTCATGGTTTAAGCACCCATCATCAATTCGTCAAATTTAATTTTCTTGTTAGTTACCTTGGCTTTTTCCAGCACCCAGTTCACGACATTCTCTTCCGTTGCCAGCGCTGCCGGCTCATCCAGGCGCTTGACGTCTGCATAATACCAGCTCACCAGTTCGTCAGGCTTCTCGAAACTCTGTGCAAATGTGTCTACCATGGCGCGCACCTGATCTGCATTGGCTTGCAAATCATTGCTGTTCACCACTTCGGACAGAATCAGGCGCAATTTTGCATTACGCTGCGCTTGTGCTTCAAACACAGAGGGCTCCATAGGCACTGTTTGCGGATCAACGCCACGTTCACGCAGATTTTGTGCAGCCACTTGCATCAGACGGTTGGTTTCTGCCGTCACAATGGCTTTGGGTAATTCAAAACTGCTTTCACTGATCAATGCCTGGAAAACAGCTTCTTTCACTCTGGCTTTGATACGTTTTTCCACTTCCTGTTCCAGGCTTTGCTTGATTTCTGCTTTCATGGTGTCAAGGTTGCCGTCCTCCACGCCCAGGTTTTTAGCAAACTCTGCGTCAATTTCCGGATAAACAGGTTGTGAAACAGAAACAAATTTCACAGCATAAGACACTGTTTTACCTGCCAGCTGCGCCGGATTGTGATCTTCAGGATAAGTGATCTCAAAGGTTTTTTCCGTGCCGGCTTTACCACCTACCAGCGCATCATCAAACTCCTTGACACGGCCCGGCTCACCGATCACCAGATCGATACCACGCTCACCCGTACTTTCCACTGGCTGGCCATCAATAGAAGCCGTCAGTGTGATATTGATGCGGTCACCTTTCTTGGACATGCGTTTTACCGGCTCATAGCTCACGCGCTGTTTTACCAGCACATCCAGTGTTTTTTCCACATCGGCCTCAGATACTTCCAGAGTTGGCCGTTCAATTTTGACCTTACTCAAATCACCAATGCTCACTTCAGGGAAAATTTCGAAAGTAGCAATGTATTCAAACTCTTCAGCCGCATCCTTGAAAGGGATATGCTCAATATTGGGGAAGCCGGCCACACGCAGTTTGTTCTGCTCAATCGCTTCGCCGAAGCTGGTTTCAACAGCCTTGGAATAGACTTCGTCACGCACCTGGTCACCATAATGCTGGTTGACCAGACCGACAGGCGCTTTACCCGGGCGGAAACCAGCAAATTTGGCGGTACGTGAAATTTGCTGTAAACGTTGTCTGATTTGCCCTTCAAGCGGTGCCAAAGGGACTTTGATTGTCATGCGACGTTCCAAGTTGCTGACTGTTTCAACAGATACTGCTGCCATGCTGAACTTCCTGTAAAAATCGTTGCTAAACGATGGGTTATATGAATAGACGAACTTTAGAACGCCTTATTTATAGTGTTTACACAACCTGATCACACTCAGCAAGCAAGTTAATCATCAGGCCGTGAAAAAAGAGCATAAAAATATAACACAACTCTTTATTGAAATAAACTTCAACGCAGTACACGTCATTGCCATGCCAACATCAATCACTCAATATCAATAAACAAGGCCTGCAACAATAAACTGCAGCTAAAGCTGGATGATGGGTGTGGATTTTAATCCAATGCCACAATCGCTTCGATTTCAACCAGCACATCGCGCGGCAGCTTTGCCACTTGCACAGTTGAGCGTGCCGGCGTGTGGGTGCCGAATACTTCACCGTATACTTGATTCATGGCAGCAAAATCATCCAGGTTTTTCAAAAACACGGTGGTCTTGATTACCTGTTGCATGCGTCCACCGGCGGCTTCAACAATCGCCTGCAGGTTAGCCAGGACTTGCCTGGTTTGTACCACGACATCCCCATCATTAAGACTGCCATCAGGGCGCAACGCAATCTGACCGGAAGTGTACAGGGTATTTCCAACCACCACACCTTGTGCATAGGGTCCGATGGCAGCGGGTGCATTCGGGGTTTGTACGATATTCATAGATATCCTTTCTGGGAGCCACTTGAGGGCTTATTCATAAGTATTAGCAGAAAAGCAGAAATAATAAAGGCTTCCGAAACGGAAGCCTGCTTCCATACAACTGGCCAGATTCATGCAATGGAAAATCAGAGTCGACTTTTCTGGCCTGATACGGAGTAATTCTAACATGGCGAATAGCAAATACTGCGGCAAAACCAGCCGACGCTTTGATCGTTTTGCATTTTTACAGGAGATAAGGATGCCGAGAGCGAGCAATACTTGGAGATATTCAGGAGTTGAAGCTGATGCCAGGCGTCCGGGAAGCTCAAAAACCACTGGTGCGAAAGGAGAGACTCGAACTCTCACGCCTCGCGGCGCTGGAACCTAAATCCGAGAACCAGCACCACTCCAAGCGCACCAAATAACGATTTGTAGTATATTTTCCATAATTAATGGTCAAATTTGGTCAAATACTTATCAAATAGTTAATTACGAGAATCAGGCTTCCTCTCGTAACAAAGCGGAGATTTTAACATCATGGACTTAAAAAATATAACGAAGCGTGGCGAATACAGCTTCAGAGTCAGAGTTTTTGCAAATGGAGCTTACCAAACAGCGACTTTTGATACCCTTAAAGATGCTCAACTCTGGCGTGATAAAAAGAAGGCTGGGAATGAGCTAGATACCGATAAACAACAAATTAAAAAGGCTAGATTACGTCAGCGTGAAGCAAAGTCTTCAACTGTACTCAAATCCCTTGAAAAATACGAAAAAGAAATAACTCCAAGGAAAAAAGGCGCTTCTGTTGAACTTACCAGGATAGGCAAGCTGAAGAAAACCTCACTCGCCAACAAGAGTATTTATGCCGTTCAACCAAATGATGTTCTGACGGCTTTGAATGAAATAGGCTTTAGTGAAAACAATAAACGCAAATATGCCTCATTAATTTCGCATCTTTTCAGAACAGCAAAATTAGAGTGGCATATGGACGTTCATAACCCTGTGGCCGGTGAAATAGTCTTGCCAAGCAATGGCAAGCCACGTGACCGAAGACTCAAAGAGGGAGAGCTGGAAGACTTAGACAAACTACTGACCGGCGAAATAAGACAATACGTCTATCTAGCCATTGAAACAGGCATGCGACGAGGTGAGTTACTCAACTTACGTTGGCACCAGGTAGACTTGAAAAAGTCCACGATATGGCTGACAGACACGAAGAATGGTGAAAGCCGCTCTATTCCTCTATCGTCACGGGCTCGTTCGCTGCTGGAAGAGCTCAAAGGTCGCGATAAGGAAGCTGTATTTACAATAACGCAATCCAACCTTCGTAAAAGGTGGGAGGACATTCGTAAAAAGGCCAACCTCGGCGATTTGAGAATTCACGATCTCCGGCATGAGGCAACCAGTCGTTTTTTTGAAAAAGGATTGAATGTTATCGAGGCAGCAAGCATAACTGGTCACAAATCCCTGTCCATGCTAAAGCGCTATACTCATCTCAATCCGACCGATTTAGCGAGAAAATTAGATTAATAC
>CBIMYT010000031.1:0-24359 GCA_966248215.1 uncultured Methylophilus sp.
GCAGAAGCTGCTGCAGCCGCTGCCGCTGAAACTCCAGCTGCTGAGTAATTGTTTTAACGCCTGACTGGTATGGCGTTTGAAAACATGGTTGTAATGGGGCGCATTGTCGCCCCATATGGCGTTTATGGTTGGGTGAAAGTGGTCCCGGATACCGAGTATCTGGATGGTTTGCTTGATTACGAAGCTTGGTGGATAGGCAAAGCGCCAAACTGGCGTGAAGTGACGGTGGAGCAAGCCAAGGTTCACAATGATGTATTGCTGATCAAGCTGGCTGGTGTTTCAGATCGCGATCTTGCCTTCAGCCTGAAAGGCCAGCAGATTGCGGTGCCGCGTGAAGCTTTGCCCGAGCCTGATGAAGGCGAGTATTACTGGTCTGATCTTATCGGCTTAAGTGTCAGTAATACTGAAGGTGTGGCGTTTGGCAAAATCACGCAGGTATTTGAAACCGGCGCCAACGATGTGCTGGTGGTGCGTGAAGAGCGGCCAACCAGCGTTAAGGGTAAAGATGGCAAAATGCGCGAAGAATATCGCGAGCGCCTGATACCATTTACCGGTGACGCTGTACCAGAAGTAAATATCAAGGCTGGTACGGTGCTGGTGGACTGGGATGCCGACTTTTAAAAGAGATAGTGTCTCATGATGCAGATTGAAGTGATCAGTTTGTTTCCTGAGATGTTTTCGGCGCTGACGGAATACGGCATTACCGGCCGTGCCAGGCAGCGTGGACTGTATCGGTTGACCCTGACCAATCCGCGGCAGTATACGCAGGATGTGCATCATACGGTGGATGACCGTCCCTATGGTGGCGGTCCCGGCATGGTGATGCTGGCAGAGCCGCTGAGTGCGGCGATTGGCGATGCCAAGGCACGGGGGCAGGAACAGGGAATTAAGCCGCGGGTGATACATTTGTCGCCACGTGGAAAACCGCTGACACACGAAAAAGTGTTGCAGCTCAAAGAATGTCAGGGATTGGTGTTGTTAGCCAGTCGCTATGAAGGTGTGGACCAGCGCGTGCTGGATACGCTGGTGGATGAAGAAATCTCCATTGGGGATTACGTGTTAAGTGGCGGGGAATTGCCTGCCATGGTGTTACTGGATGCGATTATCCGCCAGTTGCCAGGTGCCTTGGGTGATGCCGACTCGGCGCAGGAAGATTCGTTTGTGAATGGCCTGCTCGATTATCCGCACTACACGCGCCCGGAAGAATTTGCAGGATTGAAGGTGCCTGATGTATTACTGTCAGGACATCATGAAAAGATTAGACAGTGGCGATTACAGCAATCGCTGCTGCTAACAAGGGCTAAACGCCCGGATTTACTGGCCGCAAGGCCGTTGACGAAGGAAGAGGCTAGGCTACTCAAGGATGTCGAGTAGGAACGAGTCACTTTACAATTAAAAGGAACGAAAGGAAGCCAAATGGCAGATATCATCAAAATGTTAGAGCAGGAAGAAATTGCCCGCTTGAACAAAACTATCCCTAGCTTTGCACCTGGCGACACAGTTGTTGTTGGTGTAAACGTGGTTGAAGGTAACCGTAAACGTGTACAGGCTTACGAAGGCGTGGTTATCGCCAAGCGTAACAAAGGTCTGAACTCCTCTTTCATCGTGCGTAAAATCTCTTCCGGTGAAGGCGTTGAGCGTACATTCCAGACTTACTCCCCGCAAATCGCTTCTATCGAAGTGAAACGCCGTGGTGATGTACGTCGCGCTAAACTGTACTACTTGCGTGAGCGTTCAGGTAAATCTGCACGTATTAAAGAAAAACTGGTTGCACGCGAGAAAGAAATCGCAGCGGATAACAGCTAATTTAAGCGTTGCACAAAAGCCCTTCGCAAGAAGGGCTTTTTTATTGCCGGTTGCATCGTGAGTGAGTTTACAGTTAAATGTAGAGATGAAAAGCCTCTATGATGAACTTGATGCGCTGGTGCCTGCGCCGTTTGGATTTGTCGGTGTGCGATGTTATGACCAGGGCGAGGAGTTGCAATTCCTGCTGCACGCCTTACCGCTGAAGACCAGACCTAATCCGCGTGCCCGTGCGGCCGCTGACCAGATTGCAGCCTACCTGGAAAATCCGCATATGGTCTGGCAGCCGATAGCGCCTTGCAGTGGTACGCCGTTTCAGCAGCGCGTATGGGCTGCCATGCGTGAAATTCCTGTCGGTGAAACATGTACCTATGGCCAGCTGGCCGCTGCCATAAAGTCGGGTCCGCGTGCCGTTGCCAATGCTTGCGGCGCCAACCCGTTGCCTTTGTTTAATCCCTGCCACCGGGTAGTGGCCAGCAATGGCCTGGGCGGATTTATGCAGGGAATTCCCGGCGGTCTGGAGATCAAGCGCTGGTTGCTGGCACATGAACAGCGTGGCAAAAAATAATATAGATGCAGCAGAAAAAAGATTCTTCACAAGCGATAGCATCATTTCCGGAAATCGATATGTTCATCGACCAGTTATGGCTGGAAGACGGACTATCACAAAATACCTTGTCCAGCTATCGCAACGACCTGAAAGGGTTTGCCGAATGGTGTGGCAAGCGCACGCTGACGCTGTGGGGGGTGCAGGCGCAGCATGTGCAGGAATATCTCGCGCACCGTTTCCCGCTGGTTAAAGTCCGTAGTCTTAATCGCCTGATTGCAACCCTGCGCCGTTTTTATCGCTACGCCTTGCTGCAAAACCTGATCAGACAAGATCCGACATTGCATATCGAAGCGCCAAAAATGCCGAAATCGCTACCCAAAACCCTGAGTGAATCGCAGGTGGAGGATTTGTTGCAGGCCCCGGATATCAATACGCCGTTAGGTAAACGTGACAGGGCAATGCTGGAACTGTTGTATGCCAGCGGCTTGCGTGTTTCAGAATTGGTGAATATCCGGATCCACGAAGTCAGTACCCCGGATGGCGTGGTGCGCGTGACCGGTAAAGGCAGCAAAACCCGTCTGGTGCCCATGGGGCAGGAGGCTGCCGAATGGATAGATCGCTATCTGGCGGAGTCCAGATCAGAGATATTGAAAGGCAGCATCAGTGATGCCGTTTTTGTGACTAATCGTGGTGACGCCATGACACGACATGCCTTCTGGCATCTGATTCAACGTTATGCGTTGCAGGCAGGCATCACCCAGCATATCAGTCCGCACGTGCTGCGGCATGCGTTTGCCACGCACTTGCTCAATCATGGCGCGGATTTGCGGGTGGTGCAAATGTTGCTGGGACATGCGGATATTTCAACCACGCAGATTTATACGCATGTGGCCAGGGAGAGGTTGCAGCAATTGCACAAGATGCATCATCCCAGGGGGTGATTCTTGCAGCATCGGTATGTTGCGGTGCCGGCCGGAATTGAGGCGACGTGGGTTTGAGCAGCAGAAGATTATGCTGCCCGATAAATTACAATCCCCAGCGCTTTCAGCCCCGGCAATATTCCTGGTTTGCTGACTTTCAACTTCACATTCTGTGCTTTGAATTCCTGCAGAATCAGCTGGCAGACATGCTCCCCTAACGCTTCGACCAGTTTGAAGCTGTGCTCTGCCAATGTCTCGCGAATACGGGCAGCTACCAGGCCGTAATCAATGGTATCTTCAATCGCATCAGTCTGGCAGGCTTTGCTGAAGTCGTAGCCGATTTCGATGTCCAGTATCACGGTTTGAGGTAATGTACGCTCCCATTCTGGCACGCCTAGCCTGGTTTGTACTTTGACCTGTTCGAGAAAAATGGTGTCCATGAGGTATCCTTGTTGATATTTCCGCGCAAGCCGGAATCCAGTATGATTCGGCATCATACAACATCGTATCGCGGCTGAGCCAGGCGCGGCACATCAATGGAAAGCAAAGCATATGAGTGAAATCGGGTTTGATATTGAAGCATTGATCTGGATAGTGGCAGGCTATTTAATCGGTTCGATCGCTTTCGGCATTATTGTGAGCAAGCTTTACAGGTTGCCGGATCCGCGTACGGTAGGTAGCGGTAATATCGGTGCGACCAATGTGGCACGTAGCGGCAAGAAGTCAGCAGCAATTCTGACGCTGCTGGGCGATGCGTTTAAAGGCTGGTTGCCAGTCTGGCTGGCATTGCAGGCCGGCATGCTGATGGATGTGGTGGCATTGGTTGGCCTGGCTGTATTCCTGGGACACCTGTTCCCGATTTATCACCGGTTTAAAGGAGGTAAAGGCGTGGCGACGGCACTGGGTGTGATGATTGCATTTTCAGGCTGGCTGGCGTTAAGTGTAGTGGCAGTGTGGCTGGTAGTGTTCCTGATCAGCCGTATTTCCTCATTGTCAGCGCTGGTCGCTGCTGTGCTGTCTCCCGTTATTGCCTGGCAGTTCCTGTCACCTTATCCTGTGTATGTCGCAGTGGTTGTGGTGATGGCGGCGTTTCTGATTATTCGCCATCAGTCTAATATTGAGAAAATCCTGGCTGGAACTGAAACGCGTTTTGGCAAAAAGTAATTAAGCCGGTGTTTGCAGCTCGGCCAGGTCCCAGCGCGGACGCACGCTGAAACTGTAATCCTGTGTAGTGCGCTGCATGGCATGCAGTCGCATCGCCCCTGCAAAAGCAATCATGGCACCATTGTCGGTGCAGAATTCCAGACGCGGGTAATTTACGCTGGCGCCGCGTTTGGCCGCCGCTTCATTCAGGCGTTCGCGCAGACGCCTGTTAGCACCGACGCCACCGGAAACGACTAATCTTTTCAGCTTGGTCTGCTTGAGCGCTTTCATGCACTTGAGAGTCAGAATCTCGGTGACTGATTCCTGAAATTCCCAGGCGATGTCCTGTATGGTTTCCTGATCCAGTTGCGGCTGGTTATTCACCAGGGTCAACACGGCAGTTTTCAGGCCGCTAAAGCTGAAATTCAGATCCGGACTGTTTAACATCGGACGGGGTAGTTGAAAGCGCGGTTTACCTTGTTCTGCTAATCTGGACAGGGCAGGTCCGCCGGGATAGCCTAAGCCCAGCAGTTTTGCGGTTTTATCAAAGGCTTCACCGGCGGCATCATCCAGCGTGTCACCCAGTAACTCATACTGACCTATGCCGTCTACGCGCATCAGTTGGCTGTGGCCACCGGAAACCAGCAAGGCAACAAAAGGGAAGGCAGGCGGGTCTGCTTCCAGCAAAGGGGCGAGCAAGTGGCCTTCCAGATGATGTACGCCAACCGATGGCACATTGAGTGCAAACGCCAGCGACTGCGCGATGCTGGTGCCTACCAGCAAGGCCCCGGCCAGCCCGGGACCCTGGGTATAGGCAATACCTTCAATGTCGTGCAGCGTTTTATCCGCTTGCCCCAGGACTTGCCGTGTCAGTGGCAAAGCACGACGGATATGATCGCGCGATGCCAGTTCCGGCACCACGCCGCCATAAGCCGCGTGCATGTCGATTTGTGAATGCAGGGCGTGTGCCAGTAATCCGCGGCGCGTGTCATATAGCGCCACGCCAGTTTCGTCACAAGAAGATTCTATCCCTAGCACCAACATCTTAAAACAAGTCTCGCATACGATTTTTTGCAGAAAAGATTGATAAATCCAGACAAGCGCGATAGAATACGCGGTTTTCAGTGCTGCATCAATCCGCAAGCACCATTGTCTAACTAATATTTGAAGGATAGGGATTTACATGACCGCTATTCGTGTGAAAGAGAACGAACCGTTTGACGTTGCAATGCGCCGTTTCAAGCGTTTGATTGAAAAAACCGGTTTGTTGAACGACTTGCGTGCTCGCGAGTTCTACGAGAAGCCAACCTGGGAGCGTAAGCGTAAAGCCGCTGCTGCAGTTAAGCGTCAGTATCGCCGTCTGCGCAACCAACAGTTGCCAACAAAACTCTACTAATTTGTAGGGTGTTTTGCGGCTGGGATTTTTGTCTGGCCGGTATATCGCAAAGGTTGTGGCATGCCACAACCTTTAGCTATTTGTATAGTCGGTATTTATCATCCACTTTACTGGAAACTCCACATGAGCTTGAAAGCACAAATCTCCGAAGACATGAAAACAGCCATGCGTGCCAAGGATATGGCCAGACTGGGTGTGATCCGCCTGTTGCAGGCAGCGATCAAGCAGCGTGAGGTGGACGAGCGCATCGAGCTGGATGATGCCGCCGTCATTGGTGTGATAGAAAAAATGCTCAAGCAGCGACGTGATTCAATCGCGGCTTATGAAGGTGCCAATCGCCAGGATCTGGCCGATCAGGAAAAATTTGAAGTCACTGTGTTGCAGGCTTATATGCCAGCGCAACTAAGTGAAGAAGAAATTAACGCCATCATTGCTAAAGTGATTGCTGACACCGGTGCGGCAGGTGCCAAAGATATGGGTAAGGTCGTTGGTGCGGTCAGACCACTGGTTTCCGGCAAGGCTGATATGGCTAAAGTCTCCGGGCTGATTAAAGTGGCGCTGGGCTAATCGTTTGAATGCATGTCACAGGGGCGCATAAGCGCCCTTTGTTTTTTTGAACGGCATAAGCGATACTTGCATTTATGATCCCCGAAAGTTTTATTCAAGAACTGCTGAATCGTGTCGATGTTGTCGAAGTCATCGACAAGGCGGTGCCACTGAAAAAAGCCGGGGCGAATTATTCTGCCTGCTGCCCGTTCCATAACGAAAAATCTCCCAGTTTTACCGTCAGCCCGACCAAGCAGTTTTATCATTGTTTCGGATGTGGTGCACATGGCTCGGCGCTGAGCTTTCTGATGGAGTATAACGGCCTCAGTTTTGTCGAAGCGATTCATGAGCTGGCCAAACAGGTCGGCATGATTGTGCCCCAGGAAAAGCGCGACCCGTCTCAACCTGCACCACCAAGTAAAGCAGCCATACTGGGTTTGCAGGAAACCTTGCAGCAAGCTGCGGCTTACTACAAAGCCGAGCTTAAAAAATCGTCACGTGCGATTGATTACCTGAAGGCGAGAGGTTTGAGCGGCCAGGTGGCGGCCAAATTCCAGATCGGTTATGCCCCGGCTGGCTGGCAAAATCTGCAAACGGTTTTTCCGCAATATGATGCCGAAGCACTGGAGACTACCGGGCTGGTGGTGCAAAACGAGCAGGGTCGCCGCTATGACCGCTTCCGGGACCGCATCATGTTTCCTATCCATAACCAGAAAGGCGAAGTGATCGGTTTTGGCGGGCGTGTGATTAATCCTGAAGATACGCCCAAATATTACAACTCGCCGGAAACGCCACTGTTCCAGAAGGGCCACGAGCTTTATGGCTTGTTTATGGCGCGACGCGCGATTCGTGATGCGGGGCGGGTATTGGTGGTAGAGGGTTATATGGATGTGGTGGCGCTGGCGCAATACGGCATTGAGTGTGCGGTGGCGGCACTGGGGACAGCAACGACGCCCTTCCATATTGCCAAACTGATGCGCCAGACCGATGAAATCGTGTTCAGTTTTGATGGCGACAATGCGGGCCGCACGGCGGCATGGCGCGCAGTCATGAATGCTTTGCCGGCAATTAAGGATGGCCTTAAATTAAGATTCCTGTTTTTGCCTGCCGAACATGATCCGGACAGTTTTGTACGCGAGTTTGGTAAAGAAGCGTTTGAAGCCGAAATGGATAAGGCCATGCCATTGTCGCAGTACGTCATCCAGCATTTGAGTGAAGATAATCCGCTGGCCTCACAGGAGGACAAGGTGCAGTTTCTCAATGATGCCGAGCCTATCCTCAAGCAGATCCAGGCGCCGCGGTATGCCATGCTGTTGCGCAAGAAGATTGCTGAAATGACCGGACTGGCTGAAGGTGAAATGCGGCGCATGCTGAAATTGCCTGATCCGAAAAAGGTTCAGGAAAAAGCACCGCGCCAGCGTGCGCGGACACCATTATCCCTGCATGTGCGCCTGGCGCTGATGCTGCTGATGCGGCCGCAATGGGCGCGCGTGGACTTGCTGGATCATGTGCCGGGTGAAAGCGATGAGGCGCACATGTTGCGTGAAGTAGTCAGGGCGGCACTGGCAAATCCGGAATCGCGACCAGTGGTGCTGTTGCAAATTATCAGCCCTGCGATTTCAGATATGCTGCGTAATCAATTACATAGAGAATTATCATTATTGGATGAAAGCCTGGACTTTACGCTTGAATTTGAGGGTGCGTGTACCCAATTATCCGATATGGCGCTTGCAGCCCGTGAAAAATCCCTGTTGAACAAGCTCACGGAAAAGCCGTTTGCCATGCTCACAGATGCCGAGCGGGAATCTTTGCGGCAGTTGACCAGCAAGCGCTAGCCTGTTTTTGCATATATCCCTGAAAAGCATCATGGGTATACTTAAAGAAAGTACAAAAATAAGGTAAAATAGAGGGTTTCCCGTAATGTTATAGCGGATGTTGTGTCAGAAGTCACGCTCAGCACCCGACAACAATCATTTTAGAGGTGGAATCGGCCATGGCCAGACCAAAAGCAGATAAAAGTCTAGATAAAGAACTCGGAATCAACGAAGTCGAAACCGCTAAAGATCCCGCCAGCCAGGCCCTGGATGCCGAGGCACGTCGTACCCGCCTGAAAACCCTGATCGTCCTGGGTAAAGAGCGTGGTTACCTCACTTACGCTGAAATCAATGACCACCTGCCGGATGATGTGCAGGACTCCGAGCAGATCGAGAGCATTATCGGCATGATCAATGACATGGGTATCCAGGTCTATGAAGAAGCTCCTGATGCCGAAGTGCTGCTGATGTCTGATGCCCCTCCTGCCGTGACTGATGATGATGCTGCTGAAGAAGCCGAGCAGGCATTGGCGACGGTGGACTCCGAGTTTGGCCGAACTACCGACCCGGTACGTATGTACATGCGTGAAATGGGTACGGTTGACCTGCTTACCCGTGAAGGCGAGATCGAAATCGCCAAGCGTATTGAGGATGGCCTCAAGCACATGGTGCAGGCGATTGCCGCCTGTCCGACCACCATTGCCCAGTTGCTGGAGATGGTCGACAAGGTAGAAAAAGATGAAATGGGTGTGGATGAGCTGGTTGACGGCTTGATTGATAGCGATCTCGGCCTGGATGATGCGCTGGCTGTGACTGAAACCGAAGAAGAGTCCAACGACGAAGAAGAGGAAGACGAAGAGGAAGAAGAGGAAGAAGGTGCCAAAGCCTCTGCCATGTCTGCCGAAATCCTGGCAAAACTCAAAGAAGAGGTTCTGAGCCGCTTCTCCGTGATTCGTGTCCTCAATGCCAAAATGAGCGAAATTCGCACCACCACCGGCACACAGAGCGACGAATATAAAGCCATGCACCAGCAGGTGCTGGATGAGCTGACTGCTTTCCGCTTCTCAGCCAAGCAAGTGGAAGCCTTGTGCGACCAGGTACGCAGCATGGTCGAAGAAGTGCGTACGCACGAACGCAAAATCATGGATTTCTGTGTCGATAAAGCCAATATGCCGCGCCAGCAATTCATCAAGAGCTTTGTAGGTAACGAAGTAAACCTGGAATGGCTGGATAAAGAGCTGGCTGGTAAGCCTGCCTATGCCGAACGGCTGGAGCGGTTCAGACACTCCATCCTGGATCAGCAGGAGCGTTTGCAGAACCTGCAGAACCGCGTCGGCTTGCCGATCAAGGAATTGCGTGAAATCAACAAGCAGATGACCACCGGTGAAGCACGCGCCCGTCGCGCCAAACGCGAAATGATCGAGGCTAACCTGCGTCTGGTGATTTCGATTGCCAAAAAATACACCAACCGCGGCCTGCAGTTCCTCGATCTGATCCAGGAAGGCAACATTGGCCTGATGAAGGCGGTAGACAAGTTTGAATACCGTCGTGGCTACAAATTCTCCACTTACGCAACATGGTGGATCCGCCAGGCCATTACGCGTTCGATTGCCGACCAGGCACGTACCATCCGTATTCCGGTGCACATGATAGAAACCATCAACAAGATGAACCGTATCAGCCGCCAGATTCTGCAGGAAACCGGCCTGGAGCCTGATCCGGCAACCCTGGCTGAAAAAATGGAAATGCCGGAAGAAAAAATCCGCAAAATCCTCAAAATCAGCAAAGAGCCAATTTCGATGGAAACCCCGATTGGTGACGATGAAGACTCCCATCTGGGTGACTTTATCGAAGACAATACGACACTGGCACCTATGGAAGCGGCGGTTTACGCCAGCCTGCGTGATGCGACCAGCGAAGTATTGGAGTCACTGACCCCGCGTGAAGCCAAAGTGCTGCGTATGCGCTTCGGTATCGAAATGAATACCGATCACACGCTTGAAGAAGTAGGCAAGCAATTTGACGTGACGCGTGAGCGTATTCGCCAGATCGAAGCGAAAGCACTGCGTAAACTGCGTCACCCGACCCGTTCGGAACGTCTGCGCAGCTTCTTAGAAAACGGCCAGGATTAGTTTATAATCCCACCCTTTCCGGCCCCTTAGCTCATGCTTGGTTAGAGCAGCGGACTCATAATCCGTTGGTGCTGTGTTCGACTCACAGAGGGGCCACCATTTAGAATCAACGGCTTAGGTGAATTTCACTTAAGCCGTTTTTCTTTCAACGTGACCAGAACGTGACAGCGGTATAACGTTGTTGCCGTCGCGCTGTTCTATCCTTGAGGCGGCAAACCTCAAATTCTCTGTGGCAAACTTTGCATAGCGATCCACCATCGTCCGTGTTTTCCATCCACCCAAGTCCTTTAACTCGTCGGTACTGGTACCAGCCTGACGATGCCAAGATGCCCAAGTGTGGCGTAAATCATGGAACCGGAAGTCCTGAATATTGGCCTTTGCTAGTGCATTGTGCCAAGCATCATTCGATAATTCCCAGCCAATCGGTTTACCCTGATAGGTAAAACAAAAGCGGGAATGTTTACCCAACTGTTCTTCCAAAACTGCAATCGCATCTGCATTTAATGGAACACCTCGCGGCGTGCCATTTTTCGTTTGGTTAAGCCATGCTGTCTGTCTTTCCAGATCAACACGATTCCATTCCAAACCTTTAATCTCACTGGCTCGGCAGCCTGTAGCTAGAGCAAAACGCACCATGGCAGCTAAATGCTCAGGACAACAAGCGATTAATGTTTCCGCTTCCTGTCTTGTTAGCCAACGATCACGTTCAACCTCACCGCCGAGCAATCGCACCTTGGGAAAGTTATCGATCCATTGCCACTCGTCACGTGCCATTCTCAACAATGAGCGAACAGTGGCTAAGTATCGGTTCACAGTCGCGGGTTTATTGCCTTTATCCAATTCTCCCTGGATGATGGACCAAATAACGTCGCCGTTAATTTCATGCAACATCAAATGGCCGACATACGGATCAAGATTCCGAACAATACGCCTCACGTCTGCAAAACTTCTCAACGACGATTTTACAGAGAGATAACGAAGTACTGCTTCTTTCCAACTCCGCTTTGGCTTTACACCTAAAAATGTTTCCAAATAGGCTTCATGCTTTAGCTTGGCAAGGTACGCTAACGCCTCGGCTTTGTTTTCAGTCCGAGCACTCTCGCGTATTCTTTGTCCATTTGGTAGGGTGGCGTTGATCCACCAATACCGGGAGTCGGGGCGTCTAAAAACGCCGTCTTTGGGTTGGTCCATAATAAATCCTTTCCAACCCGTCTCTGCTCGCCGCGTTTATATTCCTCCAACCACAAATCCAAGTCAACTTTGTCATAGACCAGACGGCGACCGAGTTTAACGGCAGGGATACGTAATTCAGCCAGCAAGGTGGTGCCTATTCCCAAATAGGAGGCCGCTTCTTTTTTGGATAAACAACGCTTATCGGGCAGAGGCAGGTCGGTTGTTTTCATGTGTTATTCTCCATCTGCCGCGCGACGATAAGCCTCTGCGAGATAGTCCAAATCTTCATCGCTGATATTGTTATTCATGGTGTTGAATAATCGCGCCTTGAATGCCACCTTGCCCGCGATCAGTTCATCTACAGGAATCCCCATACGATCCGCAATTGACTGTATGTGTTTTGCAACCGCCGCGGAATAACTATGTAACCCCTCATGATGATCATCCAGTGACTTAATCGCCATCCAAGTGGTAAGCCCGCTAAAGCCTCGATCTAGACAACCATTCTCCGATGGTGCTCTATCATTCTTAAAACGGCTTTTTAAAGGTGAATCATTGGTTTCCCAATCCACACTCGATAAAGCCGCCCAGAGAGGATGCACAGGCCAGCGCGAGCGTGTCTGGTCTGCTTCATTCGGAATCGTGAGTTTCAGCCATTCAGTGGTGGCATACGACCACAACCCGCCCAGATTCACTAAACACAAATCCAGTGATTGAATTTCTTTCTGTTTGAGAAAGTCACGTTTAAATTGAAATTCCAATCGCCACACAGGATCACCCATCTGATGCCCTGCTTGCTGCCATAAGGGGATTAAGTAATTCTTTTGGCTTTTGATGATCTCTGTCACTTTGTCATACAAACGCATGGCAATCACCCCACCAAGGCCAATCGCCCAGCCGGTGAAGTGACGATCTATCGAATAACGATTAATCGCCCCTGCATGCGTGACCCATGCATTCTCATCCCATGCGTTCATCTCCTGATGACTAACAAAGTCTAAATACAAATCAATGCGACTCACATTGGCAACCGACTGTACTGCTCCCCAATGACTCAGTAACTCACGTAAATGGGCTTCTGCCTGCGCAGGTGTGCGATAGGTGAGGTATTCACTGGAAATCTTCACATAAGCCATAGGCACGGCTTTTTTAGGGCGGGATAACTGGATTCTGAATGCGTTATCTTCCAAGACGTAAGCAAACATGGAGCTGCCCTTGTCTTTTACCTCAAACAAGTGATCGCCGAGCTTTAATTGCGCTTTGGCTTGCTCTCTGGGGTTCTCTGATCTAGCTAGACGTTTCAGCTCGGATAGTTTTGCATCTACATCCTTGAACAATTCGCCCTGATAGGACAAATACAAACTATCTACACCGTAACGCAGAAATTGAATATCAGGACTAATAATGCTGTTATTAGTAGCTGTGTTACTAGGCACCGCTACCGCTTCGCGGTCTCCGTCCGTGCGGCGCTGGCGCGGCGCGCGGGCGGCATCCCGCGAAGCGTTGGAAGGTTTATCGAAATCATTACTTGAAGACATATCCACTCCTTGAGTGTTTACCAGCGTCCCGAATTGGTTACTGGAGTGGATAAGAATTCTCTACATCAAACGAACAGGTAACGACGCACTGAAATAATTATTTGAGTGCGTTGACTACTACAGAAACTTGTGATTAATAAAGGCTGCTCTTCGTTTGGCTAAATTGCCGGTATCGACAATACGATTCTCCCATCTATCTAGCCTAGCATGATCACAAAGGTCTAGAATTTGAGAATTTGTTAATTGTTTCAGAAGGCCAAAAGCATCTAAAAGAGATAGTAAGAAATAAAGCCCTGGGAAACGAATGTTATTTGTAAGGGGGGATGATGTAAGGTTATAACGATTTAAAAAACTGGTATCGCTGTCATTAGTAGCACGAATATAACGTTCCATAAATTTTGGATGCTGCCGTAACGTATTATCTACACGTACAGCTTTACACATGGCGATATCAGCGTCTGGACCCTCTGATAAAGCTCTCTGAACCAAGGAGGGTAAGGACTCACTATAAGCCATGATTGATATAGCATTATGAAAACCACACAAAAATACACTAGTGAGTATTTGTGCGTCAGTTTCAACTTTTCTCTGCTCTTCTATGGGTAAATTTGGATGAATGTTTTTCCAGTAGTCCTCAGCAGAGTCTGTATCGATTTCATCCATAGCTTGACCAAACTCCTGAGCCCAGCTAATAGATTCTTCAATCACAATCTTGATGAGCGCTTTAACCCTTTCCGGTTCAGCATTTTCGATTGATTTGGATAATAAATCTGTAAACCCACGATCAATAGCTGTTTTGGTGATGGCTTCCTTGTAATCAGCTAAAAATGATACGTTTAGAGCTAAAGGAATAAGATTTTCTGGGTGTTCGTATAGAGTAATGTAATTATTAATTTTTAGTGCCTTACATTGTTCTGCGAACCTAGCTTTCAATTTGCTCCAATTTTTTTGAAAGTTCAGCTCCGGCACAAATGCTCGATACTCTGCAGCCATATGTACAATGAATTGTAAAAGCAGATTGCTAGGTGGAAGCTCCCTTAAATCATCGGGGATTGCTAATTCAGCGATAAGGGATTGTAGGTTTGGAGGTAAGAATAGCATCGAATTTTTAATCGCCAATTCAACCCAACCTAGGGTTGCGTCCATTCATCATAATAGGCTGTGCTTTTCTACGAGAGAGCCATCCTTAATCAAACCGCAAATATAAGCTCTCTTACCAAACTGTACTGACTATTCAATGGAATTTTTAGAGTTTCTCCACAGAGAGTCCGGTTTATCTTTTATTGTAATTTTAAATTCTAATAGGCTATGAAAGCGCTTAAGAATTTGTGCTACTGAAATGAAAAGTTGAAAACCAAAGTAATAGACTAACAATTCCGAAATTGTTTTAAGTAAAGGCAAATTTGGCACCGAAAGCAAAGAAAAAACGACTAAGAACACAGCAATCATGATAGCAAAGGAAATGTTATAGAACGTATATTCAATAACTTTTGCTTCCTGATCAATTTTTATATCAGTGTCATGATTTTCATCTGTTTCACTTGAATTATTTGTAGCTAAGTTTGAACACTGTACGGAATAAAGTAAAACTAATAAATTTAATAACAAACCTGCAAAAATTGATGCTGCGGATACAATAATTCCCACTATCGTGGTTGTTAAATGTAAATCTAAAAGGTATTGGGCTATTGGCGAAAGGATTGGAATTAAAAAGAAGATTAAAAACTCCTGATTGTCACGATCCCCAGAGGTATTGGCCATGGATTTCAACTGGCCATTGAAAATAACTGATAAGGAGAATTTGGCAAACATAGGTTTTATAAATTAAGATCGATTAACTCTTTTTAATTTCGGCGCTTCTTTATCCTCACTTATTTTAGAGTCTAGACTAAAAACTACTCCAGTTGTCTTTATGAGTTCCTTTGAAAACTCCAAAGATGTTTTCATAATTTGATCCCAAATAGGATGACCATCATTACCACTTGCTACATCTTCTGTGATATCGATATTAGGATTTACTTTAAAAGGCTTTCCAAGATCTACAACCCTCTTACGACCTGCATAGTCTAACTCAAGCTTAATTGAGTCAAAATCATACTTATCGGGCATAGCTACAATATCAGTTAGATTCTTTTTACCGCCAACTAATTCCTTAAATGCTTCTAACATTGGAAGTACTTGATTTCTTTTAGGTTTCAGAACCCATTCAAATTCATGAGTATTGAGATTGTTATAACCCGTACCTAATAACGCATCTTCTACTGCTTTTGGCATTGAATATTGCACAAATCTAACAGCTTTAATTGTCGATGAATCCAGTAGTGTGTTAACTAATGTTGTTGGAACTAATCTCTCTATAAAAATACGTGTATCAGGGTGTGCCTTTTCAAAGTCAAATTGTAGTCTTGGAACAAGAAAATCATGAATACCTAAATTCTTAAACTTTTGAAGAACTAAAACAGCCCAGTCAGATTGGAGAGGACAAGTAACTGAAAAGAAAAAAGGAATAAGTTCTGCTTCTTCCGTAGTGCGTTGATGACTCACCGTGCTGGATTTACTATTCACAATATCACTAGTGTATCCAAACTCACCTGTTTGCAATTTGCCACAAATAAAGGTGTATCCTGAATTTCGGCAAACCCTAGCAAGCCTTGATACTTTTTTGTCTCCGGATTCATTAATTTTTCCTAAATCACTCTCTAAATAAGCGTAAAGCCAAGTCGTGAATCCCTTGCCTTTAGTTAACAAATTTATACGTTTCCCATTTACTTCGACTGATACCCTATAAGGAGCTAAAGAAAACATTTGTCGGTCTCATTTTATTTGTATTGGTATTTATTTAATTAATTTGAGGAATTAATAACCGTATGTCAAGAAAATTCCATCTAATACTAATTTATGGGGGAAATAGGTAGCCTTAAGTTGTTGATTTGTTAATTAAGCTACGCAGTCGTTGCGTTTAATTCTGACAAAAGGTAAGCAATATTAGGTTAATTACTGGAACAAGTTGCCAGATGGAGCAAGAAAGAGAGCTCGTCGTTACTGGCTCAGTATGGACATTAAGGAGCATCAGTCAGCGTGACAAACTTAACGGTAATCGGCGAGCATTGGCGGGTTAATTGTCATATAAAACAGTGGGTTAACTAAAGCTCATAATCCGTTGGTGCTGTGTTCGACTCACAGAGGGGCCACCAATAAAATCAAAGGGTTACGATATTTCGTAACCCTTTTCATTTTTTTAGTAGCCGTATAGTAGGCTTAAACTTTCTCATTCACGATCTTCATTGAGGTTGTTTAGTCTGAGTTGAAACCTGGTGGCTTGTTTTTGAGCTCTTTAGGTATTTCGGTGTTGTGTTGAGCAAAATCAATTGCTTTTACTGGTAATTCAACTATTTGAGAGGTTTCCATACCTCTACCTTCATGCCTGTAAATGGTTCTTTGCCAAATATCTCTGTAGGGTTTTACTGCTAATGATCCGCCATGAAAGCCGGTGTTACATATAACCACATTACAATAAAGAGTTCTGCAAAGAGCTTCCGCCAAATGGTAGAAAGTATCAATGTCTTGATTGTATGCTAGGACAAATAGATTGTGGATTTTAGACCTGTATATTAAGGCTCGCTCTAAATCCATTAAGTCATAACATATTGTTACCCCAAATTTGCCAAGCCTATCGGATTCGAAAAGCCAGATTACATCGTCACCTTCAAACTTAAATCCAGCATCTTCAATAATGTCATTTTCTTTTGGAGCCGGAAATATTTTCCCAACATATTTAGTAATGCTGCCTTTAAACGTTTTTGTTCCCTTTAGTTTAGAAGGGATAATTACACATGCCTGATTCTGGACCTTTTTAACGCCATAATTAACTTTATAATCTAAACCACCAATAATTATGATGCCTGATGAGTTAGCAAACTGCCTAAGCGATTTTAGTTTGTCGTTTGGAATAGAAAGTTCTGGCAAGATTATGATATCTGGTGGTGTAGGGGAGGATTTCATTTGATTCAGAGTAGATCTGATATAGCTCCAGCTCTTTTTAGCCTCTAATGAATCCATCTCGAATATCCCAGCTTTAGCGTCTGCCCAAGCTACCTCATTGTCAGTATCTGTTTGTATGATCCCAATTCGAATCACATCTTCCAAATTAGGCATACTTTTAATCATTTAGGTTATCTTCCTGTAAGGTAAGATCATTTCCAAAACGAGGTAATTGCTCAATTCTAAGAGGTACTAGCTGTTTCGGTTTATGTGCTTGTACAGAATACTGATGAGTTTCCAAAACTGCTTGCGAGTTAAGTATGTGATCGTGTAAATCATAAAGGCTATCTATCACAGCCGCGTCATTGGTAGTATCACTCTCAAAATTTATTTCTTTTTGAAGGGTCATTAATAAAAATGTCTCTCTATTCCTTGGTAACAAACAAGCCTCTAAGATGCTTGTTGTAAGTGATGAGCATGGAAGTTCGCCTATAAGCTTTTTAATTGCAGAATCGAGAACTGGAGCATGATCGGGAACATTCCAAGTAGCTGGCCAGCAAAAATCTTTTCTTAATAAACCGAGTAAAATTAAACCAACTGCTCTGACATTCAACCAGCCTAAATCAGGTAAGAATTCACCTTCCAACTCTGGATAAAATCTGTAATCGAATATAGGTTGTTTATGAGTAGTTAAGATAAGGTTAGGGCTCTGCGTTTTAACAAAGCCTTTCCAAGACTCCCATGTTGGAATTTCATTTTTTGTAATGAACTTAATGTCTTTTAAGTTTTGCCAACTCTCTGGCACGACTATATTTGCTGGGTTTATGGGAAGAGACCTTGCTAAACTATGTTCTCTAGGAGAGTTTAATTGGACTATTAGCTGCCTTATAATTTCTAAAGCTGTCCACTCACCAAACCGTGGGTCAAATTCAGTAGATTTTTGAGACTGCGAATTTATCCATTTGGTCCATTCGTAAAGGGATATGCCCTGCCCATGTTGTGATGCTCTAATGACTTTTCTCAGTTGATCAGGGAATTGAGGTTGATCCCCCAAAGATCCTATTAATCTTTCATAGAATGCATCGATTAGCCAGCCTTCATATCCTTTATTGAAGGTTTTTTCTCCAGTTAGAATTGCTTCTGCGGCAACGTGGGGTAAGTACGTAGGGTATTTTAGCCATAGTGTCCAAGAGCTAGGACAGTCAGGGTCTAAATTAGCGGACCAATATGCCCATAGGTATGTCGGTTCAATACTGTTATAGAATTTAGAAATTGATTCAGTCCACCATAGCCAGTTAGCTTGAAAGGCTGAACTTGGTGGCTCGGTGAAATTGTTTCGTCGATTAAATACAAAAAGGTGACGGCGATTTCTAAAGAATGAGTCTGCAAAAGGTGCAAGAGACTGTGTGTAATCATTTTCTATTAATAACTTTAATGCGCCATCAGCCCCAGCAAGGGAAAGCCCAAGAAGCTTTTTAGAACGAATAAGATAGTAAGGGTTTTTGTTGGCATCAGACCAGTGTTGTAAAGTGGAAATCGTGTCAATTAAAAATGCTAAATTCTCAAGTTTACTATCCCTTGATAAACTCTCGTATTGCAATATTGCTAAAGCTTTTACAACTTTTCCCGATAAGTCGGAAATTAATAAAGCCTCAATATATTGCGCAGTGGTTAGACAAGTATTTTTGATACGTTGGAGTTCTTCTTGAAGTTTGCCTAAACCTTTGTAACCCGTTGCCAAACAAAAATCTACAGCTCTTTGCCATAAACGCAATTTTTCTGGATTCTCATGAATTGCTTTTAACAACAATGCATATGATTTGCTTAATCTATTTTGTTTGCTGAGTGAGATCTTTGATTGAATTTCACCAAACTCTTTTTCCTTTCCTTCTAACTCAAGCCTCAGGTTGGCAATTTGCTCCGATAGTTCTTTTTTTTGAGTTTTTGAATCAGTTTTTTGCAATATATCCAGAATCCTCTGCTCTAAAATCTTTTGCTTGTGTATTTTTCTATTCAGTTCAGCAATATTCGTAACTTGATGCTTTGATGGGGTTACTACTGCCGAAAATCTTGAGATCAAAGTGGCAGCAAATGAAACGCGAGTAGTTTCGGGTATTTCGGTATCAGCAATGTCTGCTAGAAGTAGTAACTCTAGATCAGTTAAGGTGGCTAGCTGTTCATTTTCATCAGAAAATTCAAAATCTAATTTGGATAGTTCCGATACTCTTGCGAGAGTTTTAGTCATTAATGGTTTTGGGTATATCGGATCAATTTTGCAAGCTAATACTGCTTTTTCAAAATAATCTTTATCTCCCTTTAGAAACTTTTGTAAATCTTTGGGGGCTGTTTTGTCCTCGCTAATTATTGCAATTCCAGTTCTTTCCAAAATAGATTCATACTTATTTATCCAATTTGTTAAGTCCTTAAATGAGCTTGCTAATAGGATGTGGTCATCTACATATCTAAAGTGTGCAATTTGAGCGTCTTTAGTATCATTTGATAAGGCTTGATCGATCTCTAGCATTGCTACATTAGCTAGAAATCCACCGACCATTAACCCTGTGGGGATGGCATCATAAAATTTGTTTTCAGTAGATAAATTGATTTTATTTAAATCAAGATAAAGCCCTTCATAATCAACCGGAAAGCTCATCATTGAGTTGAGTAACTCATTGAATGGGTCACTTTTAGAAATGAGTAGATTTTTTAAAATCTGCTCTTGAATCTTAACCATCTTTAGATTCGGGTAGAATTTTTTAAAGTCTATAGAAGCCCAGTAAATTTCATCAGAATCAGATTTCCAATAGTCATTGAGCAGATAAGGCATCTTTTGTGAGGCAGGCGAATTTTCTTCTATTTCTAGAATTTGCTTTTCAGCATCATCCAACTCTAAGTAAAACTCTGCATGTTTTTTCTTGGCCATGTGTCTTAAAGTCAAGTAAACATATCTACGATACAATGGCCAGCTTTGCGAGAATCGTCTATAAAGGATTCCGGTTGAGTGTCTATAAGGACCTATTCTCAATACGTTTTTACCGTCCTCTTGTGCTTCAAACCAAACGCTTCTATGAAGTCTATTACCGAAGCTCCATACAGGCATTTTGTTATCAAGTAGTGGTCCGATAATATTAACTATTGCCATCCAAGCTACTTGATCTTGCACAGACACCCAGAAAAGTTGTCTCAATTCCCGCTCGCCATCTTCATTGATTTTCTTAGGCTGGGGTATCGGTTTAATCGAGCTTAAAGTGTAGTGGTGTGCCTGAAAGCTTTTGGCAATATTTAGCAGGTTGTCATTAAGGTTGAGTTCAAAATCAGCAATTTCTGCCTCATCCTTCCATGCAGCCTCTGTCGAATAATATTTCTGTACTTTTTGCCAAGCCCACTTTAAGTTCTCGAGGCGAGAGATAGCATTAATTATTTCGATGGATTCCATTTTTTTACCTAATAATTATTCGAATAAGCGAAATACATCGGAAAAATCTTTCCCATCTTCGATGATTAATGCTTCAACTGATTTACCCACACTGCGGAAGGACTTTTGAATCGATTTAAACATTTTGTTGCCAGCTATATCTGCATCGGGAATAACGTATATTTCATAAGGAATAAATAAATTTACCCATTCTGGATTAAAAGAGTTTGCGCCTAATAACCCTACAGCATTCATCCCACACTGACTGGCAGCAATTGTGTCGGGAATGCCTTCGCAAATATATATTTTTGATTGAGCAGGAAGAGGATCCAGAATTTGGGCATTGAATAGGGGTTTCTTTATTTTGGATAAATTAACATATTTGGGATCAGTGCCATTTAGCCGTCTGGCTTGAATGTAAATAATGTTTTGGTGAATATCGAAAAAAGGGAAAAGCAAAACCTCATCCCACCAAATAAATTTAGTTCCTTGTTCTGTTGTCTTGAATAGTCCGCAGCTTAGTAGCCGTTCGACTCCCCATTTATCAAGTAACTTTCCAGAAACATATCGAGGGTTACTAATCTGACCAATATGAAACCTCTCGATTGTATCGTTGTTAAATCCTCTTTGTACTTCGAGATATTGTCTTCCAGAGGATTGTAATTTTGCTAATGAAAGTAAGTCTTTATATACATCGGTATCTGCTACGTACTCAGGAATTATCTCTGCTTTTTTATTGGATTTAGGTGCTCTGGTTTTTGCGGTCAAATATGATTTTGTCTGAATAAACATTTGGTCTAACCATCTTGCAGCATCTATATGGCTAACTCCTTGAACATTACTTACTAGTTCTATATTGGAGCCTCCCAAACCGCAACCAAAGCAATGCCACAAGTTTTTCTCCGGCGAGAAGGAAAGGCTAGGACTCTTCGTATCATGATTGCCAAAACACATTGCTTTATTACGATTAACCTCAATGTGCAATGCTTGTGCCACTAAAAGGATTGGGATATTTTTAGTAGTTGTCCAAATATTATCGCCTACGCTCATACATATTCTTCGATGCATTGATTTTCATAAACATAGCATAAATTCTAAGTACAGTTATTGACAGTACTCCAAGTAAACCTAAGGGCCATTGGCCCTTATTTTTTCAATAACTCCCGTATTTTCGTCTATTGGTACCGCCTTCCAATATGCGTTATTAATTGAAGAGTCAGCCGATGTGGTTTTTACTGTCCACTTGTGTAGGCGTGTGAGTACAGTTACGTTTCCTGCCTCTACACCATGAATTTTGAAACCTTTTGGCTCTTGATAACGATTGGGCTCATCACTCCATAGGCGTGCCACTTTTATTGGATGATCTTTGCGTTTGGCAAACGGGCCGCCCATCGACTCTATAAAGTCGCCCCAATTACCTGCATCAGCTGCCGCGTGGGCCATTTTCACAACTCCCGTGAGGTTGTTACCGTTAATGCGGCGTAATTCCCGGTATACGGTTACAGGAGGCCCCCCGACAGTCTGAAATTGACGGATTTTCCAAACAGATGCCCAGGCTACAATTCGCTCAGCTGCCGTGCTGGCTTCGTTTCCATATAGATCCTCATCTATTCCATAGCCGTCTATGGACTTGCTTATGTACTTTGCAACGTATCCAGTAGCACTACCTTTAGCGGGATCTATTTTTTCGACTTTAAAACGATGTTTCTCTGCCCCTTCTTCATCAGGACTGTCACGTAAAGCGTACTCGCGTAAAACTGCGGTTAAGATTTCTGCATGTTTTTTCTCGACAAATAGCAGTAAATGCCAATGCGGAGTGCCGTCATGGTGTGGCTCGGCTACTCTAATGCCGTAATAGCGCACTCCCAGTCGATCTAGCTTCGCGCGAATTAGTGACCACAGCTTAACTAAATATTGCTGGGCTTGTCGCGGGTCGGTGCTATCGTATTTAGGGTTTTCCTCACCGGAAGCGGACAATCTTGCATGCATTCGAGATGGGCAAGTGATGGTGTAGAACATGGCAGCGTAATCATATGATTTGGCAATGTCTTCCATACCGCGGACGCGGGTCATAATCTCGTTACGGCGATTTTTTGGATTTGCCAAAGAGTGTTCGGCAAGTTCTAATAAGCTAAACTCTTCGCCTTCTTCATTCGTGAGGAATGTATGTTCTAATTTTCGTTTGTTTCGACGCTTTTGCTGTTTAATGCGCTCTAACGATTCGTTAGTTACGTATATGGATTGGAACAACAATACGCTTTACAAAAAACTCCCTGTCACGCTAGTTTATTCAAAAGCGTTCGCACAAATAATCCAGCAAAATCCAGATATGATTGATAGCGTATATGATTTCCGTAACTTCATGTAAAGCCTACTTGACTCAAGTCCCCGCATTCTATATTTCAGCTTTTCAGCATTCCGCGGTTTTGCTGCTTTCCAGTTGGCTGCGCTTGATTCATTCCCTGGAACTCACACATTAATAGCCAAAACCCTGTCCATATTCGCGTAACCAAACGTTAGGGCTTTACAAGGACTCACAATGTCACTACTAAGAGAAATACAAGATGCAGCGATAGACTCCAATACGGAGCTCGCTGTACTGCTTAGAAAATGCAAGGTTCTTGCGGCCCGACTAGGTAGCCCAGAATTTAAGCAATGGGTGGAAAATGAGCTAAGCGGTTATGAAGACATTGATACCCTTCCTGAATATCGAGTTATGAAAGTCAACTCAAAAGGTCACTTCTCCGGACCATTTCAGTCAGGACTACGCAACGCGGACATACCACTATCTTGCATAGAAAAAGACTTTCACAAAAGTCTATCTCATTCGTACATGGCTCAAGCTGTAGCAGCGTTAGAATCGCTTGTAAGGGATAGATCAGGTGGAACACTTCAAGAACCTTGGAACCCTGACTTAGTTGCTTACGTCGGTAAGAATATTTATCAAGGCATGAACTGCATGCAAGCTTGGAAGGTTATACCGGTAGCCGGAATAGTTGCAGCTTTAGATGCAATTAGAAATAGAGTTCTCAATTTTGTGCTGGAAATTGAAGCGGAGTCACCTGATGCCGGCGAGGCACCAGTAAATTCAAATCCAGTCCCACAAGAAAAAGTCCATCAAATATTCAACACATACATTACAGGTACCGTTCAAAACGTAGCAACAGGAAGCTCAAATGTTAGTCAAAATGCAGTGCAGAACTCTATAAATGAAGAGTTGTTTAAAGACCTTCTAGACGCGCTAAATCAATCAAATGGCGACAAGCGGGTAATATCCGAACTATCCAGCGCAGTAGAAAAAATGCAGGCAAGCCAAGGAGAAAAAGGCTTCAGAGCACACTACCAGAGCTTTATTTCATTACTTTCAGACCACATGCAAGTTTTTGGCCCTGTTGTCGCTCCATTTTTACCAGCACTCTCGGCAGTAATGCTCTAACAACTGTTCAAGTCGTTCGCTTCGCTCACTCGGGACCGGCTAAAGTCAGCCTTGAGAACCGACCCATAGCCACACATCTTGAGCCATAGGCCAACAAACAAGAGCTGGCTGATACGACGGTAATCCCGGTGGCAATCGTTGGTCGTTATGTTGGCTTGGCGTGGGAGTCGGAGCTTGTCCAGGCAGGGAGCTGTAATTCTTATTATTCAGAAATTATCAATGGAAGGAGACAAAATCAAAGATCACAAGTAATCAGCACATCACTCAGCTTCATATCTAAAGCATCTGCGATCTTAAGCAGATTCATCACCGCGACATTATGCTCGCCACGTTCTACCCCACCAATATAAGACCTATCAACGTTGGCTTTATCTGCCAGCGCCTTTTGGAAATATTTTTTTTGTTAGCCTCGCACTTGAGTCAGGTTATTTCGAGTTTTCAAGTTGTTTTTGCAACTCCGACGTCCCCCCGACTTGAGTAGCAGTTGATATTAGAGTCCAATCCCAACTATG
>CBIMYT010000032.1:0-21732 GCA_966248215.1 uncultured Methylophilus sp.
AAGCTCGGGTAAGGACTCAAACACCGCATCATCAGAGGCCAGCGCCTGTTCTCCGGTCACGGGTGGCCGGTAAGAAGTATTGCTTTCAATTTCCGGCATGCCCTCATCCAGATTCAGGGAAGGCAGGTCCAGTGATTTTGGCGTCAGGTCAGTATCAATACCTGTATCAGATGGCGGTTCAACAATTTCTGTTGCCTGTTGAACAAACACAGGCTCATCATCCAGACTTTGTGATTGCGTCATCTCCGCGGCCGATTTTTCCTCCTGAGGATCTTCAGGCAGCTCCAGCGTGGCAGGTGGCTCAGCGAAGGTTGGCAAGTCCTCGACCGGGCCGGCCAGCGATGCCATCATTTCCGGCCGGGTATCTGCAAAATCTTCAGAAGTATTTACACTGTCGACCAAGGAAGCATCCTCGGTGATGGCATCATTTTCTGCCATCTTCACTGGCGTGTCTGCTGTATCAAACTCCAGGGCCGGGGATTCAAAGTTAAAGTGATAGCCTTCTTCTTCACCCTGCACGTCAGCCACCGGTTTTTCGGAACTATCGCCATCCAAAGCCGGCATTTGATAAAGAGCGTTTTCAGGATCAAGTTTTTGCCCCATAGCCACCACTTTGGACCAGGCCTGCTCGCCAGTAGCAGATGAAGGGCTAATATTTGAATAAATTTCATTAGCCAGCGATTCAAACGCCACTTTGTTACCCGTGTTTTGATAGATTTCAAGCAGTTTCAGCTTGAGCTCCTGACGTTCCGGATCTTTTTGAATGGCATCTTTGAGAATTTCTTCCGCCTGCGTGTCACGACCATAAGCCATATACACCTCAGCCTCTGCAATCGGATCCACATCGTGTGAATCTATCATGCCACCAACCCCGCTTTGCGAGAAATCAGTCAGGAAAGATGTATCTCCGGAAGCTGCTTGTGTATCGCCAAAGACGGTATTGTTCTGCATCTCCGTGGCAGGCGCCGTCACAATTGCGTCTTCAAAAGTATCAATTTCTTTTTTGCGACGGATACGGATTAATATCCAGGCACAAATCAGAACAGGTAATGCAATCAATGCCCATGGCAAAACCGGGTTAATATGCTTCAAGCGCTCCAGCAGCACTTTCATAAAGGAAGGCTGCGTACTTTCCGCCTCCGGTTCTACCGCAGATGGTGTGGTTGCCGCAGGCGGGACTGCTTTTTCCGGGGCTACGGGAGAGGCTGCCTGTGGCGCTGAGTCTGCGGAATTTTCCCCTGTTTTTTCCGCAACAGGCTGATCACTGTTCTGCTCGCTCGCCGGTGCCTGAGCCGCATTCTGCTCTGCCTGTGCCATGGCATTGCTCTTCATTTCCATCAGCTTTTTCATGTCAGCGACCTGTTTTTCCAGGGCGGCGGCACGAGACTGTTCTTCCTTGATGGCATTTTCCTTGGCAATGGCTTCTTCTTTTGCGGCATTTGTCGCTGCTTTGCCCGCTGAGTTATCTGTCTGGCTGCCGGATTTTTCATCACCGGCAGATAATTTCAGCACGTCTTTACCGGTAGAAGCCTGTGGTGCAGCTTTCTCTTCTGCACTCCCTATCTTGCCAGCGGACTGCCGGGTATTGCCGCCGGCCTCGCTGCTGTCTGCATTCCTGACCGCATTCGACAACGCGTTCTTGTAAACCAGCCAGTCAGCAGTATGCTCCGCCACCAGTTGACTCGCCTGCTGGCGACTGATGTTGTTCAGCGCGGCCTGGTCCGGCATGCGGATGATTTTGCCGACTTTCAGGCGGTTCATGTTTTTGCCATCAAACGCCCCTTTATTGGACTGATAAAGTGCGGCCAGCATTTGCTCCATGCTGACATTATCCGGTTTCATCTGTCTGGCAATCGCATACAAGGTATCGCCGCGAGCCGTGGTCAATGTTCCTGGCGCTGCCAACGCATCATCGGCAGCTTCCCGAGTGGCCGGTTTCACCGGGGTTGTAACTGGTGGAGGAAGCTCTTGAGCTTCAGGCTGACTCGCCTCAGGTTTGGCGGCTTCTGTCGCAGGTGCAGCATCAGGCTGTGCTGTTTCGGATGGCGTTGCCGGCTGTGCTGCCACAGGCAATCCGTTTGATTCTGATACATAGTTCGAATTGAATCCTGGCGGATCCAGCAACAAGGTATATTCCTTGACCAGCCTGCCGGTGGGCCAATCCACCTGGATCAGCATATCCAGGAAAGCTTCCGTAATCGGCTGCGAACTGGTGAGTTTGAGAACAGGCTTGCCTTGCTGATTGTTAGCAACGGCAATATTAATATAAGGATAGGAAACCGGCTTTTCCAGCATCTGGTCCTGGTATATCTGATCACTGGCCAGCGCGGCCTGAATGCTGCTCAACTCACCAGGCGTCACGGCCAGCAATTCAATTTCTGCATTCAACGGTTCCCCCAGCTTTGAACTGGAGGTCATGGTACCGAGGCCAGCTGCATAAGCGGTGATTGCCGCGCTTAAGCCCAACCCCAGGCTCAATGTAAAGGCTAATTTTTTTAGTTGGAATGTAGGCACCGTTAAACCCTTGTAATTCATGGCGTTTGTCAACATAGCATCAATCAGTAAGCCACGCAAGCACGCCCATTGCTGCACATATGCACGATAAACACGCCTGATGACGCTCTATCATCCATTAAATAATAATCTATAAAAAGCAAAAGCCCGAAAAAGCCATGATTCCTTTAACAAATCATGGCTTTACGGGCTGAACTTTAATAAGTTACTAAGAATAAGTTACTAAGCTTCGACCAGAATACGCAGCATACGACGCAATGGCTCGGCAGCGCCCCATAAAAGCTGGTCGCCGACCGTAAATGCAGACAGATATTCGCCACCCATGGCCAGTTTGCGCAACCTGCCTACCGGCGTGGTCAGCGTGCCGGTCACTGCAGCAGGCGTCAGTTCACGCATGCTGGCTTCACGCTCGTTGGGAATAACTTTGGCCCACTCGTTGGCTTCAGCCAGCATCTGGTTAATTTCATCCAGTGGCACGTCTTTGCGCAACTTGATGGTCAAGGCCTGGGAATGGCAGCGCATGGCCCCAATACGCACACACAAGCCATCAATCACAATCGGATTGGCTTCACGACCTAGAATCTTGTTGGTTTCCACGCCACCTTTCCACTCTTCCTTGCTTTGACCATTCCCCAGGTCTTTATCAATCCATGGAATCAGGCTTCCAGCCAGCGGCACGCCAAAGTTTGATTGCGGCAACGTGTCACTACGAAGAGTATCCGCTACCGTTTTATCGATTTGCAGGATTGCAGAAGCCGGATCTGTCAGCAATTCTGACACCGGTGCGTGGATCACCCCCATTTGGCTGATCAGCTCACGCATATTCTGCGCGCCTGCCCCTGAAGCCGCCTGGTAGGTCATGGAAGTAGCCCATTCCACCAGATCGGCCTTGAACAAGCCATTCAAGGCCATCAACATCAATGACACGGTACAGTTGCCGCCAATCCAGTTTTTACCGCCATTCACCAATGCATCTTTAATCACATGCATATTGACCGGATCGAGAATCACAATCGCGTCTTTTTCCATACGCAGGGTTGAAGCCGCGTCAATCCAGTGGCCATTCCAGCCACTATTGCGTAACTGCGGGAAAATTTCGCTGGTGTAATCGCCGCCCTGGCAGGACACGATGGCGTCCATTTTGCTCAGCTCGGCAATATTTTTTGCATCTTTCAGTGCGGGCGATGACTTACCTATATCAGGCGCCACACCACCTGTTTGCGATGTCGTGAAAAATTGTGGCTCGATATCTGCAAAGTCATTCTCCTGCCTCATGCGTTGCATAAGCACAGAGCCCACCATACCGCGCCAGCCTACAAACCCTACTTTTAACATGTTATCTCGATACTCTCACCGGTCACGCCGGCATCAAATCATTATTTGGATGAATTTTGCACCGCTTCACCAGCGCGCTCAAGATCCTTGCCCATTCCATTGACAGTGTTGCAACCAGCCAACACCATCGCCACCACCAATACTGCCATTACCTTTGACATGTTTATCTCCCCTATTATTAATCTCTGAAATTACCGAATTTTAAAGGAAAATCGGTAATGCTTTTTTTCACAAACGCAATGGCTTCCTGCAAAACATCACGCTTGGCACCATTGACACGCACAGTGTCACCCTGAATGCTGGCCTGCACCTTCATGCCGCTGTCTTTAATCAGCTTGGTGATTTTCTTTGCCAGATCGCTATCGATGCCTTCACGCACGCGCAACTCCTGCTTCACCTTGTTGCCGGACACCTTTTGCACATCCTTGTGCTCCAGGCGCTTGGAAGACTCAGGTTCTTTCTTCTCCATGGCTGGCAGCAGAATATCCTTGACCTGATCCAGCTGGAAATCATTATCGCCATGCAGCGTAATGACTTTGTCTTTTTCGTTGAACTCTACCTTGGCCGATGTGCCTTTAAAGTCATAACGATTGGTGATCTGCTTGCTGGCAGCATCAATCGAATTCTTCAAATTGACCATATCGACTTCGGATGTAATATCAAAGCTTGGCATATATTCTCTCTCCTGCACCAACTAGAAATTGCGCAGCTTGAGCAAGGCATACGTCCGCAGGCAGTACATATAAGTACGACAAGGACGTATAACACCGCTCAAGCAAGTTCGGTTGGCCTTTTATTCGAAGTGGCAGACGTAGTCTACAGTTTCAACCACTTCTATGTCGAAACTGGAGTTACCAGGCACGGTAAACTTCTCGCCACCTTTATAGGTCGTCCAGTTCTCTTCACCTTTTTGACGTACCTTGCACTCGCCGCCATTAATCTCCATCAGCTCAGGTGAGCCGGTGTTAAAGGTTAATGTGCTGGGAAAGATGACGCCTACGGTACAGCGTGTACCATTAGGGAACAGCACGGTATAACTGACACATTTGCCATCGAAATAAACGTTGGCTTTCTTTTTTACACTGACGTTATCAAATTGCGCCATTTTAAATTCCTAATCAACTCTAGTTGTGACTATATCTTAAAACTGTGCGGACAGCATGAATAGTCATGTGCCCGTACAGCCAGTTTCACTTACATGGCAGCGACGATCTGGTCACCCATCTCGGAACAGGAAACTTTTTTGGTGCCCTCTTCGTAGATATCGCCAGTACGGTAACCAGCAGCCAATACCTTCTTCACTGCATTTTCAATGCGGGTGGCAGCCGCTTCATTATCAAAACTGTAGCGTAACATCATGGCTGCGGACAAAATGGTCGCAATCGGGTTAGCCAGATTCTTACCGGCAATATCCGGTGCAGAGCCATGTGATGGCTCGTACAAGCCTTTTTTGCTTTCATTCAGAGAAGCAGAGGCCAGCATACCGATAGAACCGGTCAGCATGGAAGCTTCGTCGGACAGAATGTCACCAAAAATATTACCAGTCACCATCACGTCAAACTGTTTCGGATTGCGGATCAACTGCATGGCGGCATTATCCACATACATATGACTCAGTTCCACTTCCGGATACTCTTTCGCCACATCAATGACGATTTCTTTCCAGAATTCGGTGGTTTCCAGCACGTTGGCTTTATCCACAGAACACAGCTTTTTACCGCGTTTCATGGCAATTTCAAAAGCGACATGCGCAATACGGCGTACTTCAGGCTCGCTGTAAATCATGGTATTGAAGCCTTCGCGTACACCCGCTTCGTTGGTGCGGATACCACGTGGCTGGCCAAAATACACGTCACCGGTCAATTCACGCACAATCATGATATCCAGGCCAGCGACCACTTCTGCTTTCAAGGTGGATGCATTTGCCAGCTCAGGGAACAGCACGGCAGGACGCAAGTTTGCGAACAAACCTAAATCCTTGCGGATCGCCAGCAAACCACGCTCCGGACGCAATGGGCGGTCCAGTGTGTCATATTGCGGACCGCCAACAGCGCCGAGCAATACCGCATCGGCTTCACGACAGACTTTCTGCGTGAACTCCGGATATGGATGACCAAACTGGTCATAGGCCTGCCCGCCCAGTGGGGCTTCAGTAAAGGTCATGTCCAGACCTTCTTTTTTCAACACTTCCAGTACGCGCAATGCTTGTGCAACAATTTCAGGGCCGATACCATCACCGGGCAATACAGCAATATTTAATGCCATTATTATTCCTAACCTATCAATTTAATCTTAATAAAAACCTTCAGAAATCATCACAACCGATGTCACAGGTTTATAAAGCTTTTAAGCGAACAACCAGGGCTGTGCAACTTTATGTTTTGCTTCAAATGCCTTGATATCATCCGCATGCTGCAAAGTCAGGCCGATTTCATCCAGGCCATTCAGCAGATTGTGCTTGCGTGTCGGGGTAATCTCAAAGCTGAATGACTGACCGGATGGCGTGGTCACGGTTTGTGCCTCCAAATCAACACTCAGCTTGTAACCTTCATTGGCAACACATTCTTTAAATAACTGATCGACCTGTTCAGCGGAAGCCACAATCGGCAAAATACCGTTTTTGTAGCAGTTATTAAAGAAAATATCGGCAAAACTGGGTGCGATAATGACGCGGAAACCCTGATCTTCAATCGCCCATGGCGCGTGCTCACGTGAAGATCCGCAACCGAAGTTGTCACGTGCCAGCAGCACTTGTGCACCCTGGTAACGTGGCTGGTTCAGTACAAAGTCCTTGTTGAGCGGACGCGTACTGCAATCCATGCCAGGCTCGCCATAGTTGGTATAACGCCACTCATCAAACAGGTAAGGGCCGAAACCGGAGCGTTTGATCGACTTCAGAAACTGTTTAGGAATAATCGCGTCTGTGTCCACGTTGGCACGGTCAAGCGGACAAACCAGGCCATTTAAAGTAGTAAATGCTTTCATCATATTCTCCTGTTATGCGCTGCGCACATCCACAAAGTGACCGGCAATCGCAGCAGCAGCAGCCATTTCCGGGCTGACCAGGTGCGTACGGCCACCCGGGCCCTGGCGGCCTTCAAAGTTACGGTTAGAGGTGGAAGCGCAACGCTCGCCCGGACTCAAACGGTCTGAGTTCATGGCCAGACACATGGAACAGCCTGGCTCGCGCCATTCAAAACCGGCTTCAATAAAAATCTTGTCCAGACCTTCTTCTTCCGCCTGGCGCTTCACCTGGCCGGAACCTGGCACCACCATGGCCAGCTTGATATTGCTGGCGACTTTTTTGCCTTTGGCCACACTGGCCGCCGCACGCAAGTCCTCAATACGCGAGTTGGTGCAGGAGCCGATAAAAATTTTATCCAGCTGGATCTGCTCAATCGGCGTATTAGCTGTCAACCCCATGTATTTCAGCGCATTCTCAATACTGGTGCGCTTGGTTGCATCAGCCTCTTTAGCCGGATCAGGCACGATGGAGCCGATAGGCAGTACTTGCTCGGGCGAAGTACCCCAGGTAACTTGTGGTGCAATCTCGGCACCATTCAATGTGACTACGGTGTCATATTGCGCATCCGCGTCTGACTGCAAGGTGTTCCAGTACGCTACTGCTTTGGTCCAGTTTTCTCCTTTAGGCGCATGTAAACGGCCTTCCAGGTAAGCGGCTGTTTTTTCATCAGGCGCTACCAGACCAGCACGCGCACCGGCTTCAATCGCCATATTACACAGCGTCATACGCCCTTCCATGCTCAAGGCACGAATCACGTCACCGCCAAACTCAATGGCGTAGCCGGTACCACCAGCAGTACCGATTTTGCCGATAATCGCCAGCGCCACGTCTTTTGCCGTCACGCCTTTGCCTAACTGGCCATCCACGCGCACCAGCATGCGTTTGGATTTTTTAGCCACCAGCGTTTGCGTGGCCAGCACGTGCTCCACTTCAGAAGTTCCGATACCGTGCGCCAGTGCACCAAACGCACCATGCGTGGACGTATGGCTATCGCCGCAGACTACGGTCATGCCAGGCAGCGTTGTGCCGTTCTCGGGCCCGATCACGTGGATAATGCCCTGATCCTTGTTTTTAAAAGGAAAATACACCAGCGCGCCAAATTCCTTGATGTTGTTATCCAGTGTTTCCACCTGCAGGCGTGAAACCGGGTCTTCAATGCCTTTATCCCAGTCTTTGGTCGGCGTATTGTGATCCGGGTTTGCCACAATGGAAGTATTACGCCATGGCTTGCGACCGGCCATACGCAGGCCTTCAAACGCCTGCGGGCTGGTGACTTCATGCACCAGATGACGGTCGATATAAATCAAACAGGTCCCATCTGACTCTTCACGTACCACATGTGAATCCCATAATTTGTCGTACAGCGTTTTTCCTGCCATGACAGTTCCTTTCCTGCTTTATCAATAAATTAAAACATGCGCAGAATACCTAACTTTTAATACCCTTACAAGAATATGATTTATACTAGTATTAACACTAACAGGATAATCAAATCAAATGGATACACGAAGAGTCGAACTGGCAGAATTTCTGCAAGCCATGCGTCAGCGTGGCAGTCCGGAAGCATTCGGCTTTCCTTCCGGTTCACGCAGGCGCACACAAGGCCTGCGGCGGGAAGAAGTCGCGCAACTGGCGGGCATCAGCGCCACCTGGTATACCTGGATTGAACAGGCGCGTGAAATCAATGTGTCCGCCGAAGCGCTGGACAGATTGGCAACGGCATTAAAACTCAGCAAGTCAGAACGTAACTATCTGTTTGATATGGCCGACCGGCGTGACCCGCAGGCACATCAAAGTGAAGTGGATACTGCACCGGAAACGCTGGTCAGCATATTGAGTCATATCCAGATTCCTGCTTACATTATGGGCCGCACCTGGGATATGCTGGCCTGGAACCAGGCTGCCGCCGGATTATTTGCCGGTTTGCTGGACATAGCCTGGCCAACCGGCCAGCACCCTAACCTGTTGCGATTTGTATTTACCAATCCACTTGCCAGACAGTTTGTCGTCAACTGGGAAATGCGCAGCCGCCGGCTGGTAGCCGAATTCAGGGCGGATTGCCGTTCACGGCTGGAAGAACCTGAAGTCAAACAACTGGTTAATGAACTAAGTAACAGCAGTCCGGAATTTGACCGCTTCTGGAGACAGCATGATGTGCTGGAAAGACAGGGCGGGCAGCGTGAATTCCAGCACCCGCAATCCGGACTGATACATTTTCAGCAAGTCACCTTGCGACTGGTAGAGCAGGAACAATTAAAACTGGTGCTGTTACAACCGGTGTAATCAGGCAGTCACGCCTGCATTAGCGGACTTGAGTAATTTATACTCAATCGCATCCTTCAATGCCAGCCAGGAAGCCTGGATAATATCCGTAGATACGCCTATCGTGGTCCAGTTTGCCTGCTGGTCAGTGGATTCGATCATCACGCGCACTTTGGCCGCTGTCGCCTGGTTGGAGTCCAACACACGCACCTTGTAATCGACCAGCTTGATATCCCGGATCACCGGATAAAACGGCTCCAGTGCCTTGCGCATCGCCTGATCCAGTGCATTAACCGGCCCATCTGCCTGTGCAGTGCCTCCAGACGCTTTTCCGTTCACCAGCAGGTGCACGGCTACGGATGAATTCATGCCATCAACGTTAGGCTCATGAATATCGACACTATATTGGCTGAGTGTAAAAAATGGCTGGAATTTTCCCAGCAGTTTCTGCATCAGCAAATCAAACGAGCTCTCTGCACTTTCGAACTGGTAGCCTTCGTGCTCCAGCGCTTTCAGATGTTCGAGTATCCGGATGGCCGCATCAGACTCCTTGGTCAGCGTAGGATCTATCTGCTGCAGCTTATTCAGAATAGCCCCCCGCCCGGCCACTTCAGACACCAGAATATGCCGCTCGTTACCCACGGCATCCGGGCTGATATGTTCGTAAGATTTGGGATTCTTGTTGACCGCATCAATATGCATGCCGCCCTTGTGTGAAAAGGCGTCATAGCCAACATAAGGCGCCTTGTCATTAAAAGCCACATTCGCCACTTCGCTGACAAAACGGGCCGCCGTTGTCAGCGCGGCCATTTGCGATGCAGAGATGCACTCCAGTCCTAACTTCAGCTGTACATTCGGGATAATCGAAACCAGGTTGGCATTACCGCAACGCTCACCAATGCCATTGATGGTTCCCTGTACCTGTACGGCTCCTGCCTGCACGGCGGCTACCGAATTTGCCACAGCCATCTCACAGTCATTATGGCAATGAATGCCTATCTGCAATAAAGGAAATTGCGCAACCACTGTTTTGGTAATGGCAAAGATTTCGTCAGGAAAAGTCCCGCCATTGGTATCGCACAAGACCAGCACATCCGCACCGGCATCCGCAGCCGCCTGCAAGGTCTGCAAGGCATAGTCGGCATTCGCCTTATAGCCGTCATAGAAATGTTCGGCATCGAACACAACCTCTTTGCCTTGCGCTTTGAGGTAGGCAATTGTATCGCCTATCATGGCTAGGTTTTCCTGCAAGCTGGTACGCAGGATATCTGTCACCTGGTAATCCCAGCTTTTGCCGAAAATGGCAACAGCCTGGGTATTTGCTGACAGCAGAGATTGCAGATTCTTGTCTTCAGTCGCTGAAATACCAATCCGGCGCGTGCTGCCAAATGCAATGATCCTGGCATGCTGCAACTGCAATTCACCGACCCGTGCAAAAAACTCTAGGTCCTTGGGATTGGAGCCGGGATTACCGGCTTCAATATAACCGATACCCAGCTGATCCAGGCGCTGCACGATCTTGAGCTTATCTTCTACAGAGAATGACACGCCCTGCGCTTGCGCGCCGTCGCGCAAGGTAGAGTCATAAGCAATCACACGCCTGGTCATGCGTTTATTTTTTGCGGTTGTGCAGGTTGGCGGCAATACGCATGCGCAAGGCATTCAGTTTGATAAAGCCGCCTGCGTCTTTCTGGTCATACGCACCCTTGTCATCTTCAAACGTGGCAATGGTGGAATCAAACAGCGAGTCAGTCTTGCTGTCACGGCCCACCACAATCACATTACCTTTGTACAGCTTCACGCGTACCCAACCATTGACGGTGGCTTGTGTGTGGTCAATCAGTGTTTGCAAGGCAATACGCTCAGGACTCCACCAGTAACCGTTGTAAATCAGGCTGGCGTAACGTGGCATCAGATCATCTTTCAAATGCGCCACTTCACGGTCCAGCGTGATACTTTCGATGGCACGGTGCGCCTTCAGAATGATGGTACCACCGGGTGTTTCGTAGCAGCCGCGCGACTTCATGCCAACATAGCGGTTTTCCACCAGGTCCAGGCGGCCCACGCCGTGCTTGCCGCCCAGGCGGTTCAACTCGGCCAGGATTTCATGTGCTTTCATGGCGTTGCCATTCAACGCCACGATATCGCCGTTCCTGAATTCCAGATCCAGGTATTCAGCCGCATCCGGTGCTTTTTCCGGCGACACAGTCCAGCGCCACATATCTTCCTCTGCTTCAGCAGCCGGATCTTCCAGATGGCGACCTTCATAGGAAATGTGCAGCAAGTTCGCATCCATTGAGTATGGACTGCCACCCTGTTTGTGCTTCATTTCAACTGGGATGCCATGCTTCTCGGCATAGGCCAGCAGTTTTTCACGGGACAATAAATCCCACTCGCGCCATGGCGCGATGATCTTGATATTCGGATTCAGGGCATAAGCGCCCAGTTCAAAACGCACCTGATCGTTACCTTTACCGGTTGCACCGTGGGAAATCGCATCGGCATTGGTTTCATTGGCGATTTCAATCAGGCGCTTGGCAATCAGCGGGCGCGCAATCGAAGTACCCAGCAGGTATTCGCCCTCATACACCGTATTGGCACGGAACATAGGGAACACAAAATCACGTACAAACTCTTCACGCAGGTCATCGATGTAAATCTCGCTGACACCGAATTTTTTGGCTTTTTCACGCGCAGGCTCCAGCTCTTCCCCCTGCCCCAGGTCAGCGGTAAATGTCACCACTTCACATTGATAAGTGTCCTGCAGCCACTTCAAGATCACGGAGGTGTCCAGACCGCCGGAATACGCCAATACCGCTTTTTTAATATCGCTCATTTAAATTAATCCCAAATCTTCCGGCCTGTTCAATCAAGCCACTTTTCCCAATAACAAATATTCCATCAATGCTTTTTGCGTGTGCAATCTGTTTTGGCTTCGGCCGCTATGCTTAACCTGAAGGTTAGCCTACCCCGAAACAGCTTGCGCCTGTAAGCTTACGCTTACAGAACCTTTCCAAGCAAAAGGTACTCCATGAGTGCCTTCTGCGTGTGCAATCTGTTTTCTGCCTCATCCCATACCACGCTTTGCTTGCCGTCAATCACTTCGGCAGAAACCTCTTCACCGCGGTGTGCGGGCAGGCAATGCATAAATAAAGCATCGGCTTTGGCCACTTTCATCATGTCGGCATCGACCTGCCAGTCAGCAAAGTCTTTGCGACGCTCTTCGTTCTCGGCTTCAAACCCCATACTGGTCCAGACATCGGTAGTCACCAGATCAGCGCCACGCGCAGCTTCCATCGGGTCAGCAAAGGACTCGAAGTGATCCGTGCCGTACAAATTGGCGCGCTCAGGCTCGACTTCATACCCGGGGGGTGTGGATACATGGACATTAAAGTCCAGCACTTCGGCCGCCTGCAGCCAGGTGTTGCACACATTGTTGCTGTCACCTATCCACGTCACGGTTTTACCCTGGATAGGGCCGCGATGTTCAATAAAGGTGAAAATATCCGCCAGGATCTGGCAGGGATGATATTCATTGGTCAGGCCATTGATGACGGGCACGCGGGAGTTTTGCGCAAAACGCTCGATAATGCTTTGCTCAAAGGTACGAATCATCACGATATCGCTCATACGCGAGATCACTTGCGCGGCATCTTCGACCGGTTCACCGCGACCCAGCTGGGAATCACGCGTATTCAGGTAAATGGCCGAGCCACCCAGTTGCTGCATGCCGGCTTCAAATGACAGGCGTGTACGCGTACTGGCTTTTTCAAAAATCATCACCAGGGTACGGTCTGTCAAAGGCCAGTATTGCTGGTAATTCTTGAACTGCGACTTAATCCATTTGGCACGTTCGAAGATATGCTCTATCTCGTCGCGGGTCAGATCGTTAAATTGCAAAAAATGTTTGATACTCATGATATTCAGGCGCTCATTACTTTACGCGCTTGCCTTTAAAAAATTCAAAATCAGAGGAACCAGTCTGTTGACCAGCTCTTCAGCTTCCTGCCTGCTCATCACCAGCGATGGTAACAAGCGAATGACTTTGTCTGATGTCACGTTGATCAGCAGTTTTTCAGCCAAAGCCTGTTTCACCAGTTCGCCGCATGGCCTGTCCAGTTCCACCCCTATCATCATGCCTGCATTGCGTATATTGACGATACCGGTCTGGTCTTTCAGCGCATTGCCCAGCAAACTTGTGATGTAATCACCCACCACTTGTGCGTTTTCACGCAGTTTTTCTTCTGCAATGATATTCAGTGTGGCCAGGCCAGCGGCCGTCGCCAGCGGATTGCCGCCAAAAGTGGAACCATGCTTGCCCGGTGTAAATGTTTCTGCAGCGACACCGCGTGCCACACAGGCGCCAATCGGCACACCGGAGCCCAGGCCTTTTGCCAGGGTCATCACATCCGGCATGATGCTGGTATGCTGAAAAGCGAACCAGGTACCGGTCCTGGCAATGCCGGACTGCACTTCATCCAGCATCAGCAACCAGCCATTGGCATCGCAAATCTCGCGCAAGCCCTGGAAATAGGCATCCAGGCTGGCGGGAATATGCACACCGCCCTCGCCCTGTACCGGTTCCAGCAGGATGGCTACCACATTGTTTTTTCGCGAAGCAATGGTTTTAATCGCTTCCAGATCATCAAAGGGTACCCGCAGGAAACCGCTGACCAATGGCTCAAAACCGGCCTGTACCTTACGGTTACCTGTCGCAGACAAGGTGGCCATGGTTCTGCCATGGAAACTCTGGTCCATGACGATGATTTCAGGATGGTCTATCCCTTTGTTATGACCGTACAGCCTGGCCAGTTTAATCGCCGCTTCATTGGCCTCACAGCCGGAATTACAGAAAAACACGCGATCCATGCCGGACAATTCAGCCAGCTTCTCAGCCAGGGCCGCCTGTTCGGCAATCTGATATACATTGGAGACATGAATCAGCCTGGCAATCTGCGCATTCAATGCCGCCACAAATTTCGGATGCGCATGACCAAGACCATTCACCGCAACGCCGGACAATGCATCCAGATAGCGATCACCGGCAGTATCTGTCAGCCAGACGCCCTCGCCTTTGACAAACGTCACAGGCTGTCTGCCATACGTGTTCATTAAATGTTCGGAATGCATTTCAAACCCTTTTTCAAAAACAAAACGGCGGCTTAAGCCGCCGTAACCGCTTTAACCCCGTCAAAACCCTAATACCGCACGATGACTCAATCCGTTTGCCATGAAAAACAACATGGGCAAAGAGAGCACCATATTGACACGCGATGCCAGCATGGCTGCGCGTCGCGCCTTATTTCTGGCAGGCTCATCAGCAACCACCAGGCCCAGAATTTTTTTCTGGCCGGGCCAGATCACCAGCCAGACATTCAACAGCATGATAGTTCCCAGCCAGGCGCCTGTGCCAATCACTTCAAAACCGTTACGCAACATAAACGCATCAGTGAACTGCTCGCCTAACAAGGCCGCGCCAGCCAGCCAGGTCACCACCGCCGACCAGCGAAACCAGAACAAGGCACGCGGAGCCACATGCCTGCTGATGCCGGTGGCCGTTCCATCAGCTGTTGCAGCCTTTAGCGCCGCCATCTGCACCAGGTTAAAATAGTAAAGCAGGCCTACCCAGGTAATGCCTGCCAGCAAATGTATCCATCGTGCCAGCGCCGGAACCAGTTCCATGATTCAGCCTCCGGCCACAATAAAATTCTTCAGGAAAAAAACCAGTGCCAGAGTCAGCAACAACCCTGAAATGATGGTGCCGGTGATTGATTCCAACGGATTTTTCATACGTTCCCCATTCACGTATCCAGCCATGTATTTCATCAGGCAAACAAGGCAGCAACTGTTATTCAAATGCTTGCAAAGCCTGGCCAGTACTTGTTTTTCTACTTGTCAAATCACTTCTATGGCGAATGGTGGAGATTACCGCAAAAGTCAATATTTGACAAGGCTATAGCCGCATTGAGCAGCTCGGCGCACCTGGCATATGCGTGCATGATGGTTCGCTTTTTCGATTTATAATGTGCAGTTATTGTGCGCCTGGCCTGCAGGCGCCTTCATTTTGAGGAATTCACATATCATGGCAACGACGGATATCGATGTATTGCTGGTCGGCGGCGGCATCATGAGCGCCACGCTGGCGATTCTGCTGCATCGACTGGATCCACAACTGCATATCTGCATGGTGGAGCAACTGGAAGATGTGGCACTCGAAAGTTCGGATGCACTGAACAACGCCGGTACCGGGCACGCCGGTTATTGTGAATTGAATTACACGCCCAGAGACAAGCATGGCGAGATTCATATCCGGCGTGCGCTTGAAATCAATGCCGCTTTTGAAGTGTCGCTGCAATGCTGGTCCACACTGGTCAGCGAAGGTATTTTGAATGCGCCTGAATTTATCCAGCGCGTGCCGCATCTGAGTGCCGTATGGGGAGAGCAGAACAGCGCCTTCCTGCGCAAACGTCATGCCCTGTTACAGGCACACCCGCTGTTTGCAGACATGCAGTGGAGCAATCAGCCAGCCACACTAAATGACTGGATGCCGCTGATGATGGCCGGCCGCAAACACACTGACAATATGTCAGCCACCCGCGTGGCATATGGCTCGGATGTCAATTTTGGCGCACTGACACGCCAGCTGGTCGCCTATTTGAAAACACGCCCCAACTTTACCCTGCTGACGCAGTCACGCGTCAGCAAACTCAAGCAGCACCCCAGACATGGTCGCAGTTTCTGGCAAGTACAGGTGCAGCACCTGTCTTCCGGACAGACACAGTCATTCAATACACCATTCGTGTTTCTGGGCGCTGGCGGTGGTGCATTGCCGCTGTTGCAGCAATCCGGTATTCCCGAAGCTCACGGCTATGGCGGCTTCCCGGTGAGTGGCCAGTGGCTGATCTGCAATAATCCTGCGCTCATTAATCAGCATCATGCCAAGGTTTACAGCCAGGCTGCCGTGGGTGCACCGCCCATGTCCGTGCCGCATCTGGATACCCGCATGATCCAGGGCAAACCGTCGCTAATGTTCGGCCCGTATGCAGGGTTCACCACGCGCTTCCTCAAGCAAGGCTCGCGTTTCGACCTGGCCAAATCGGTTAAATTCAGGAACATTAAAAGCCTGCTGGGCGTCTGCCGGCATAATGTCGACCTGACCAAATACCTGATCAAGGAAGTTTTCCAGAATCACGAACAGCGCATGCAAGCCTTGCGCGTGTTTTTACCGGATGCAGATGGCAAAGACTGGACTCTGGCCCACGCCGGACAACGCGTCCAGATCATCAAGCGCTGTCACCAGCATTGGGGAAAACTGGAGTTCGGCACTGAAATTGTCGCCAGTGCAGATGGCAGCCTGGCCGCCCTGCTGGGCGCATCCCCAGGTGCCTCTGTCAGCGTCAAAGCCATGCTGGATGTATTGCAGCGCTGCTTTGCAGAACGCATGCAAAGCCCTGCATGGCAGGAAAGCCTGAAAACCCTGATTCCCTCTTATGGTGAGTCACTGATAGAAGATGCTGGCTTGCTTGCGCGAGTCAGGCGGGATACATTAAGCACCTTGAATCTTGCGCCCTAATCAATTGCTTCATGGAAGGGCATGCCCTCACCCGGCTTGCCCAGGGCTTTAAATCAATTTAAATTGAATTTAACTGCCCACTGAATAGTCAAGCAAATAGTCACAATACCTTAGAAGAAATCTGTTTATGCCTTACTCCTCATTTCGTCGTCATGGTTTACCTACTGTCACCGCAATAATTGCTGCCTTGCTTTCACTGGGAGGGCAGTCTGCGCAAGCGCAAAAAAGCCAGGTGACTGCACCGGATTTCGGTGAGCATGTCTTCATTATGGACCCCTCCATGCCTGCCAGTGAAGTACAGCATAAGCTGGACACTTTATTCAAGCAGCAGGAAAGCAACCAGTTCGGCCCGGAACGCTATGCCGTATTGTTCAAGCCCGGCGTTTACCACAATAAAGTGCAACTGGGTTTTTACACACAGCTGCTGGGCCTTGGCCAGTCGCCGGATGATGTCACGCTAGACGGAGGCATCCGCGTGGAAGCGTCCTGGCATGACGGCGATGCCACGCAAAACTTCTGGCGCAGTGTGGAAAACCTTTCCGTGATTCCTGATAACGGCACCATGCAATGGGCAGTCTCCCAGGCGGCACCATTACGTCGCCTGCATGTACGCGGCAATATGCTGCTTGATGATGACGGCGGCTGGTCCAGTGGCGGCTTCATCGCCGACAGCCTGATTGACCGGCAAATTAACTCCGGCACGCAGCAGCAATGGCTGACGCGTAATTCCACCATAGGCAGCTGGACCAATGCCAACTGGAACATGGTATTTGTCGGCGTGAAAAATGCGCCCGCAGCCGGGAACTGGCCTGCCCCGCCCTATACCGTGGTGGACCAAACACCTGTAGTACGCGAAAAGCCATTCCTGACCATAGACAAGGCCGGCAACTACAGCGTAGTCGTACCGTCGCTGCGTAAAAACAGCCAGGGCATCAGCTGGCAGGAAGCCCAGCCTCAAAATGAAAAATTGCCATTACAGAAGTTTTACATTGCCAAGGCTGGCAAAGATACCGCACAGACCATCAATGCTGCATTGGCAAAAGGCAAGCATCTGCTGTTGACACCAGGCATTTACAAACTGGATGCGCCATTGCAAATCACAAAACCGGATACGGTTGTCCTGGGCCTGGGTATTGCCACCCTGCTCCCTGTCGCAGGCAATGCCGCAATGAAAGTTGCCGACGTGGATGGCATCAAAGTGGCAGGCATTCTGTTTGATGCCGGCGAAAAGAACTCCGAAGTATTACTGCAAGTCGGTGACGGCAAAAACACGGCCAGTCATGCGCAAAACCCCATCAGCCTGCATGATGTGTTTTTCCGTGTGGGCGGAGCAAGCATTGGCAATGCCAGCAACAGCGTGATTATCAATAGCAACCATGTCATTGGTGACAATCTATGGATCTGGCGTGGCGACCATGGCGATGGCATAGGCTGGAATACCAACAAAACCAGACACGGCATCATCGTCAATGGCGACCACGTCACCATGTATGGCTTGTTTGTGGAACACTTTCACCATTACCAGACGCTATGGAACGGCAATCACGGCGAAGTCTACTTCTACCAGAGCGAAGCGCCTTACGATGTTCCTGACCAGAAAAGCTGGATGAACGGCCACATTAACGGCTATGCTTCATATAAAGTGGCTGACAAAGTCACCCACCACAAAGCCATTGGCCTCGGCATTTACTGCTTCTTTAGCACCAACCCCGAGGTCAAGCTCAATAGCGCTGTTGAAGCTCCGGTCACGCCAGGCGTTCAGTTCAAGCATATCACCAGCGTGTCACTGGGCGGTGTCGGGGAAATTACGCATGTGCTGAATGCACTTGGCGAAACGTCCAAACCCGGCCATGAAGTATCTCGCATGCCATAAATACACTACTTCTGTTTCTTGCTATCAGAAACAGCAAAAAGTCATCTACTACGCTAAAAACTGCATGGGTGATTTCACTTAAAGATAAAGATGAAACCACCCATGTATGTCATGACAGCGTTAGCAAAGTCGATCACAAAAAGCCTCACCCACTACACATAGGTCTCCTCCGTTCTGAGGCTATAGTGCTTCAAGCGAATTTTATTCCGCACCGAATCTAAAAAAGGAGACTGAGTTGCCATGTGGTATTGACTCTCATCTTTACGCTCTATACCATCAAGCCAAGTTAATGATATAACAATATGAATGAAAAGCTTACCGCTCCTTTACACGCCATCATTGGGATGGCTACTTAATAGTTAGGGATCTAAGAGCGCATTGTGAAAATTACAGAAGCACAGGTTGTCGCCGCTTGCCGCAAGGCGCAAGAGGTCTTCTACGGCGGGTGCAAAACCAACGATGCGGTCGAAACCCTCGTCACTGAGCATGGTCTGAACAAAGCCACGGCACTTGACTTCATACGAGATTACAAGTGCCTTATGGAAGGCCTAGTCTTCCACAGGGCAATGAGCGCTTCGGCGATGCGATACTTCATGGAGCAGATATTCAATGCGCACAACGAAGGGACAAAGATCAACGCGATATCCTCTCTTCGATCTCACATCGCGTATTATGAAAATCACTACAAAACGACCATGCAGGCTATGCGGGCTGTTGCAGATGATTTCGATGCTCGAATAAAAACCGAAGTGACCGCTGCAGATCTAGCTACCGATTTTGAGCACGCGGTTCAAAAATCTTTACTTTCCAATAGGACTGATCGCCTCAAGCGACTTGCGAACGCTCCGAAGACCCCAACTGTTGTAACCGTAAAAAGTAGGATTTTCGTTAGAAATCCCGATGTTGTTGCTGAGGTTCTTCTTCGAGCAGACGGCAAGTGCGAATCGTGCCTTTCGGAGGCGCCGTTCATGCGAAAAAAGGATGGATCACCATATTTGGAAGTTCATCATCGAATTCAACTGGCTTCTGGCGGGGATGACTCTGTCGAGAATTCAGTGGCTCTTTGTCCCAATTGCCACAGACAGGCCCACTATGGCTAAACATGCCCAACCCAGCATTCCAGCGGACCGCCTTTGGCGGCCGCTGAACTAGTACGTTAGCTTCTGATGAAGATTGTAAAAGCACTTCTAATTTTGGTCTTAACGCTCTTTTGGGCTGTTATTTCGTTGGTGTTACTGCACTCTTCTTCAAGCCTATACATTCCTTTAGCAGTTGCATCTCTAATTTACACTCTGCTCGTTTACTTGGTTTGGCCTCTTGGCACTAGTTACTCAGAAGTAGCATTCAATAGGTTTTATATTGTGTTAGGTGTTGGCAGCCTGTTGCTAGCTAGCGATGTCTTATTAAATAATCAATGTCCATCATTTCCATTCTCTCCTGTTACTGGTATTCCTAAATCTCAGGGCTTGGCAGCAGTGTTATTGTTTATCTGCATTTATCTTGGCAAAGTACCGACATCGTTATTACTTTGTTTATTTAGTGGACGGCTTATTTATATGGGCTTCACAAAAAAACCTAACCCATCATTCAAACGGGACTGGCTAAAGCCAGCCCCTTAATTCAAACGTTAGGCCTACCATGACTTGCGACTCACACTGGACAACTTATCTATCCGCGCTGCTGACGCCGACGGTTGCTGTACTCGGCTCGCTAATCGCGTATCGACAATGGCGCCTCGCGCAGAACAAGCTGAAACTCGATCTTTTCGAGCAATCAATAAGGTCAGACTCACTGCTGTCCCACAATTCCATGCCTAGCATAATACGCCCTGAACAAAGCCTGGCGCTTTTGGCGGTGGCTCAGGTTTAAGCAGCGCTATCAAGTTGCGCCTGGCAAATACATTCACGCTAATCAGTCTCAATATCTGCTGCATGGAGGCTGTCACTTTGTTGCTGAACTTGAGATACGCCAACAACAAACACATACACATCGCCACCCAGATTTGCGTCATCACCGCGTTCTTGCTCAAGCCAACAAAGGCCTTGATTTGCAAGTTCTGCTTAATCCATTTGAAGAACAATTCCACCTGCCAACGTTGCTTGTAAATATCGGCGATAGTTTGTGCAGGCAGCTCAAAATGATTAGTAATGAATGTGTACTCACGTTCGCTCTCTGCATCCCAATACACGACCTGCCGCACATCAGGCAGGTTCTTTTGTCTGGAGCGTAATGAGTTAAAGCGAATGATTCTGTCACTAAATACCCCAGTTGCTTCCGGCACAGGTAATGACGCCACCACCTTATACGTGGCATTGCCACGCTGGCGCGTCACATAATGAATCTGTTGTGCAGTCAACGACTTGAACCAGCCATAATCACTATAGCCACGGTCACACACCACCATGCTGTGCCTGGGCAGCTTGAGTAGTTTGGCGCACTCCACATCGGATTGCTTGCCTTCGGTGATGGTGACAAAGGCCGGGATATTGCCACGCAAGTCCAAGCCTACCTGTAATTTCATCGCACCTTTACTCAACGCATAGTGTGACCATGGAAACAGCTTTAGTGACAAATCAATCAGGCTGGCATCAAGCGCATATAACGGATGCTTAAAGCTAAAGCCATGCTTCGGCGCATGCTTGGCACAGTGTTCGTACAAGGCATAAAACAAGGCTTCGTAACAACTGGCGGGCTGGTGTTCGTTGAGTCTGGCCAGGCTGGATTTATTCAAACTGCCGCACCCTGTGTGGTAGTGCAGATGACGTTGTGCCTGCCAGTTATCTACGATGTCACGCAAACTGCAACGCCCAGTTAACTGGGCAAAAGCCAAGCCAACAAACTGTGACCAGCGCGAAGTCTTGCGTAAGCGTTGGCCATTGTGATGCTGACTGGCGATCATTTCAAATTCATGTCTACCCACCAGTTTCAGCAATTGGGAGAGAATTGTATTAGAATGGCTCATGGTTTGGATTTCCTATGTAAATCAATGTCTTGAGAACACATTGATTTTACCAAAGGACTTCCAAACCGCCTCATTTATTCGTTAAATTGTGGGACAGCAGTGGGGCAGACTCGATTGATTTTCTAAATTATTAGTGTATAGACCGGAGACATGGTTGACAGGTGTACGAGGACATAGTGGACACTTCC
>CBIMYT010000033.1:0-21451 GCA_966248215.1 uncultured Methylophilus sp.
AACGGTGTGACTTACAACGCTGCGAACGGTACGATCACTGTGCCGGCTGGTGTGACCAGCTTTACAGTGACAGTACCGACCATTGATGACGCATTGGTTGAAGCCTTGAACGAGACAGTGCCACTGACTCTGAGCAACCCGGATGGCAGCCATGCTGTGACTGGTACAGGCATCATCATTGATAACGACAAGCCAAATGTGATCACCGTAGAGCCAGGTCAACCTGGTGTAGGTGATGATGCTGTTGTTGAAGGTACATCCCTGGTTTACACAGTCACTCTGAGTGCACAAACCAATACAGCAACAATATACAACTTCACATTGGGTGGCGGGTCAGCAACAGCTGGTTCTGATTACACCGTACCTCCAACCTTCAGCAACGGTGTGACTTACAACGCTGCGAACGGCACGATCACTGTACCTGCTGGTGTAACCAGCTTTACAGTGACAGTGCCAACCATTGATGACAAGATTATTGAGACTAATGAGACTGTTCCACTGAGGATCAGCAACCCTGATGGCACTCACAGTGTGACTGGCACAGGCACCATTATTGACAATGACCGTGGCATTACCCTGGACACTGGCAGCAAAACAGCTGTGTCTGAAGAAGGTTTGGCAAATGGTATTAAAGATACTACCGGTAGCGCAGACTCAACCGATTCAGCCCAGGCAACTGGTGGCTTTACCTTGAATGGTAGCAATGACGGTGCGAAATGGAGCCTGCAGGCACCAACCGAGAGCCTGACTTCTGGTGGCAAAACTGTGACCTGGACCTTGTCTAGCGATGGCCATACCTTGACTGGCTCTGCTGGCGGTAGCACTGTCCTGACCGTGACGATCAATGACCAAGGTAAGTACAGCATTGATTTGAAGGCACCTCTGGATCATCCTAACGGTAATGCCGAAGATAATGTGCTGGCGAATGTGGGGGTGACAGCCGTGGTGAATGGTGTGACACAAACCACTAACTTGCCAGTGACGGTTGAAGATGACTCACCATTGGCAGTCAACCAGACTATCAGTGCGAATAATTCGACTAATACCAACCTGCTGATTACTCTGGATATTTCAGGAAGTATGACCAGCAATCGTGATGGTGTGAATGGCGCAACCCGTTTGCAAAGTGCGATTGACTCGATTAAAACGTTGCTTGATAAATACGATGATATGGGCGATGTGAAAGTCGCTTTGGTAACATTCTCTGATGGTGCAGCGCAAAAGGGGACTCAATGGTTAACCGTTGCTGAGGCTAAAGCTCAATTGGCGCTGATACTTGCCGCTGGCGGTAACGGTAACACCAACTATGATGCGGCTCTGGATGGCGCAATGGATGCGTTTAACAGCGCTGGCAAACTGGACAATGCACAGAATGTGTCTTACTTCTTTACCGATGGTGAGCCTACCCGTGGTTCAGGTAATACCTCTACTTTGGAGGGCAGTCCAAACTCTGGTGGAGGGGCTAACACTGATGTGGGTATTCAACCAAATGAGCAGGCTCTGTGGGAGCAGTTCTTGAAAGACCATGACATCAACTCCTACGCTATCGGTATGGGTACTGGTGCAGCGCTTAATCCATTGCAGCCGATTGCTTACAACGGTAATGGCAGCGGTAGTGATCCTAGCGGTAATGCTGTTGTTGTGACTAACTTTAACCAGTTGGATAGTGTATTAAACGACACAGTTCACGCTCAGGTAACCGGTAACCTGTTCGGCAATGGCGGCGGGTTTGGTGCAGATGGTGGTTATGTACAGTCAATTACTGTTGAAAATGTTAAATATACGTTTAATCCTTCCAACGGTAGTATTTCGGCTGGTAGCGGCAGTACTTACACCTATGACGCAAGTAGCCATAAAGTGACGATTACGACCAGCAAAGGTACCTTGATTGTAGATCTGGATGACGGTACTTTCAGCTTTACGCCAAAAGACAGCAAGGTGACAGGCACGCTGCCGGTCAGCTACACGCTGAGTGATAACGACAAAGATACCAGCACAGGTACTTTGACGCTGGATGTGTCGAAAACTGCGACAACAAGTGCTGCTGCACCACAGGTTGCCATGACAAGCACCGCCGGTTTGCTGACGATATCCAATCTGGTCAATGTCGATCTGTTGAATTTCTCCAGCCGTCAGGCATTTATGGCTGCTGATGAAAACAACAACATCACCAGCGTGACTATCGCCTACAGCACTTTGCTGAGTGTGGCATTGGGTGCAAACCTGCTGCATTACTCCACGGCAGTGGCGAACGAGTTGGGCCTGAGCGTCCGCTACAGCCAGGATAACGGCTTCCTGGGTCTGATCGGTGGTCATGGCGAGATGGTGATCACCTCTGCTGATGGCGGCACGATTGATAACCTGAAGGTGAATGAGTTCCTGTCTACTATCAAAATGGATGGTACGGTGAATGTAAGTGCGTTGAGCAGCTTCACGATTACCGCGACTGACGATACCAATCTGCACGATGGGGCGGCTTCCAGCAACCTGATCAATATCGACTTGCTGACCAATAGCAATGACATCATCCTGGAAGGCAATGGCGGTGACAATATTGTGAACGGTACGCCAGGCAGCGATATTATCTACGGCTATGCAGGTAACGATACCCTGAATGGCGGTGATGGTGATGACCTGCTGCGCGGTGGTGCCGGTAACGATACGCTGAACGGTGGTAACGGTAACGACATCCTGATTGGCGGTGAAGGCAATGACATCCTGACTGGCGGTGCTGGTGTGGATGTGTTCAAGTGGGATAGAGGTGATGATGGCGTGGCAGGTAGCCCTGCGCGTGACGTGATCACCGATTTCGACAAGAGCCCGATCAGCCAGGGTGGCGATATTCTGGATGTACGTGACTTGCTGCAAGGCGAGAGCAGTGGCAACTTGGAAAACTACCTGCACTTTGAGAAATCAGGTAACGACACCATTATCAACATCAGTTCCAATGGTGGTTATGCCGGTGATGCACATAATGTAGGTGGTGCTTTCAATAGCGACCATACCACCCAGCAGATTGTGTTGAGCGGTGTTGATTTGACCAGCGGTCAAAGCACAGATGCCCAGATCATCGCTAACTTGTTGTCCCAGCAAAAAATCATTACAGATTAATTGCTGTGGATATTGAAAAGGCGGCCTTAGGGTCGCCTTTTTTATGGGTGTTTTTAGCGGCGTCAGTTTATAGGTCGACAGTGCTATTTCCCAGCTTTGAGAAGGTAGTGATTTTGATTGAGCCCATTAATGACTGGGTTAAACCAGTAGTCATGGCGGCTTTTGAATGGCAAAGAAATAAAGATTGAACATATTTAATTGCCAGATCTGGAATGAAACAAAATCGCTGATGCGGCTTTGTTTTTGTGTGGGACAGCATCTGTGAGAAGCTGCGGGGTGATCAGGTTTTTTGGATCACGATATTGGGGAATCTGGCGCTGTGGTCCAGGCTGGCAATGGCGATCTTGCTGGCGGCTTTGCGCGCGATTTCTTTGTAGGTTCTGGAGATGGGGCTGTTGGGTGATGCGACTACCGTCGGTTGGCCGCCATCGGCCTGCATGCGGATATTGATATCCAGCGGCAGGCTGCCGAGTAAATCCACGTTGTAATCCTTGGCCATGACTGCACCGCCGCCTGCGCCGAAAATATGCTCTTCGTGACCGCAGTTGGAGCAGATATGCGTGCTCATGTTTTCGACGATGCCCAGGATGGGAATGCCGACTTTTTCGAACATTTTCAGGCCTTTGCGCGCATCCAGCAGGGCGATGTCCTGTGGCGTGGTGACGATGATTGCGCCGGTGACGGGGATTTTCTGTGCCAGCGTGAGTTGGATGTCACCGGTGCCTGGTGGCAGGTCTATCACCAGGTAGTCCAGGTCCTGCCAGCGCGTATCGCGTAACAGCTGTTCCAGCGCGCCGGTGACCATAGGGCCGCGCCACACCATGGGCGTGTCGGTATCGACCAGGAAACCTATGCTCATGGCCTGGATGCCGTGCGCGCGCATGGGCTCTATGCTTTTGCCATCGGCACTGTCCGGGCGGCCGGAAATGCCCAGCATCTGCGGCTGGCTGGGGCCATAAATATCGGCATCCAGCAGGCCGACGCTGGCGCCTTCGGCGGCCAGTGCCAGTGCCAGGTTGACCGAGGTGGTGGATTTGCCCACACCGCCTTTGCCGGAAGCGACGGCAATCACGTTTTTCACATTGGGCAGCAGGTTGACGCCGCGCTGCACGCTGTGCGCGACGATGCGGCAACCGGCGTTGACCGTAATATTGCCTATACCGTCTATGCTTCTGAGGGCATCTGCCACTTGCTGGCGGATCACATCGAGCTGTGTTTGCGCCGGATAACCCAGTACCACTTCCAGGCTGACATCATTGCCGGTGATCTGGATATTCTTGATGGATTTGCCACTGATAAAGTCTTTACCAGTATTGGGGTCTATGCAAAGTTTTAAGGTGCTTTGAATCAGTAATTCGGTGATGGCCATGCCTGGGTTCCTGCGATAATGCCTGACTAATTAGATCGGGTATTTTACCGCATACACCTGCGTTCGTCATGCGGCATTTGGTATGCTGCGCAGAAGAGTTTACTCATCTGATTTTGGGTAGTGCTGGTAAAAGGTATCAAAGCAGTGTGACCAGGTCCACTGGTTGCGGGCTTTCTGGCGGATAGCCTGTTTGTTCAGCGTCTGGCAGCGCAGGATGGCTTCTTTCAAGTCGTGGTGCAATGCGCCGGAAAATCCGGGTTCGACCACGTCCCTGGGGCCGGTCACATCAAAGGCGGCGACTGGCAGACCATTGCACATGGCTTCTATCATGACGATGCCAAACGTATCTGTGCGCGAAGGGAAGGCGAACACATCGTGGCTGGCATAAAGATCAGCCAGGGCCTGGCCATACTGGTAACCGGCAAAACGGACACGCGGATATTTCTGCCTCAGTTCATTTAAATAAGGACCATTGCCGACCACGGTAATATCAAACTCATCCTGATAGGCGCACAGCGCATCCAGATTTTTCTCTTTGCTGACGCGGCCTACATTCAGTACACGTAATTTGTTTGCGGGTGCTGTGGTCGCGACTGGGCTGATTAATTGCTCGGCAACTCCGCGCGACCAGATCACCAGGTTGTGAAACCCCTGTTTGGCCAGCGCCTGGCGCATGCTCTCGGTGGTGACAAAGGTGGACACGGCACCGCGATGAAACCAGCGTAAATACGCATATGTCCAGCGCGCTGGGAGATGCCACATCAACTCCAGGTATTCGGGAAAGCGCGTGTGGTAAGAGGTGGTGTACGGTTTGTGGTGCAATTTACACCAGCTGCGCGCCACCAGGCCCATCAGACCCTCGGTGGCGATATGCAGTTGCGCTGGCTGCATGCGGTTGAGTGTGCGCCACAGGCGGCACGGTTGCAGATTGAGCTGGATTTCAGGGTAAAACGGTAGCGGCATCCAGCGATATAAACTGGGGTGCAGTACCTGGAAGCGGATATTGCGCGATTTGGCAACCCGGCGCAGGTTTTTATAGGTGGTCGAAACGCCATTGGTTTGCTGGAAGGTGTCAGTCACAATCAACATCGTTCACTACGCTCCAAACGTAAGGGTTGCGCTATCTTGCCAAGCCTGCATGACTGTTTTGTGAATGGCTGATTGAATTAGGACTGACTGAAACCGGCATGGTTTGCTAAAATAACGCTTTTTATTCCGGTCCTGTTTTCATGATACGCAAAATTCTGGTGACGTCCGCCTTACCTTATGCCAACGGCAGCATTCATTTGGGCCATCTGGTGGAATATATCCAGACCGATATCTGGGTGCGCTTCCAGAAAATGCAGGGGCATCATGTGCATTATGTCTGTGCCGATGATACGCATGGCACGCCTATCATGCTGCGTGCGGAAAAAGAGGGCATCACACCGGAAGCGCTGATTGAAAAAGTGCACGCCGAACACAGCCAGGATTTCGCTGATTTTCTGGTGCAGTTTGATAATTACTACTCGACTAACTCCGAAGAAAACCGCGAGTTATCCGCCAATATCTATCGCGCACTCAAGGCCAATGGCAAAATCGCCAGCAAAACCATAGAACAGTATTTTGACCCGGTCAAAAGCATGTTCCTGCCGGACCGCTTTATCAAGGGTGAGTGTCCCAAGTGCCATGCCAAAGACCAGTATGGCGATAATTGCGAAGTCTGTGGCGCAACTTACAGCCCGACTGACCTGGTTAACCCGTATTCTGCGGTTTCAGGTGCCACACCGGTGCGCAAGGAAACCGAACACTATTTCTTCAAGCTCAGCGAGTGTGTGGACTTTCTGCGCGACTGGACACGTTCAGGCACCTTGCAGGCCGAAGCCGCCAATAAGATGAACGAGTGGCTGGGCGAAGCGGGCGAGAACAAATTGTCCGACTGGGATATTTCGCGAGATGCGCCATATTTCGGTTTTGAAATCCCGGATGCACCGGGCAAGTATTTCTATGTCTGGCTGGATGCGCCGATTGGCTATATGGCCAGCTTCAAGAATCTTTGTGCCAAGAGTCAGCAAGTAGCTGACGGTGATCAAGGTGCTGGATTGAATTTTGATGAATACTGGAAAAAGGATTCTTCTACCGAGCTGTATCATTTTATCGGCAAGGATATCCTGTATTTCCACGCGCTGTTCTGGCCAGCGACACTGGAATACTCCGGACACCGCACCCCGACACAGGTATTCGCGCACGGCTTCCTGACCGTGAATGGCGAGAAAATGTCCAAGTCACGCGGCACGTTCATTACGGCACGCAGCTACCTGGATCATGTCAAAAATCCGGAATACCTGCGTTATTACTATGCCGCCAAACTGAACGGCAGCATGGAAGACATAGACCTGAACCTGGAAGACTTCGTGGCGCGTGTGAACAGCGATCTGGTGGGTAAATACATCAATATCGCCAGCCGGACAGCCGGGTTTATTGCCAAGCGGTTTGATAACAAGGTAATTGCTGCACAGCATGCGGTGATCGACGATATGTGCGCGGCAGCGCCGGCGATTGCCGAAGCGTTTGCCGCACGTGATTTTGCACGCGCCTTGCGTGACATCATGAAGCTGACCGATGCCGCCAATGCTTATGTGGCTGAAGCCGCGCCATGGGTGGTGGCAAAAGATGACAGCAAGACGGCAGAGCTGCATACCATTTGCAGCAACGCGCTGGAAATGTTCCGCTTGCTGACCATATACCTCAAACCGGTATTGCCGCATATTGCGATGTCTGTGGAGACTTTCCTCAATGTGCAGCCTTTGCAATGGGCTGATGTGGCACAAGGGTTGGGTGCGCAGACTATCCAGCCTTACAGCCATATGGTGACACGCCTGGAAGGCAAGCAGATCGAAGCCATGGTAGAAGCCAACAAAGAAAGCCTGCAAGCTGCGGCACCGGTTAAGACCGAAAGCAAAGCTGCAGCCAAGGCCGACAGCAACGCTGATGTGAAGGCGGCAGGCGAGGGCGACTATATTTCCATTGACGATTTTGCCAGGGTGGATCTGCGTATTGCCAGAATTGCCAGCGCCGAGCATGTGGAAGGGGCGGAAAAGCTGCTGAAGCTGCTGCTGGATATCGGCGAGGAAAAACCGCGTCAGGTGTTTGCCGGTATCAAGTCCGCCTACGATCCGGCGACGCTGGTCGGGCGCCTGACCGTGATGGTGGCCAACCTGGCGCCACGCAAAATGAAATTCGGCATGAGTGAGGGTATGGTGCTGGCTGCCAGCGATGAGCGCGGCGGTCCTTATATCTTGTCACCTGACAGTGGCGCACAACCCGGAATGCGCGTAAAATAATATATTGCCATCAATGCACAAGCAGGCGCTGTCAAAGACTTGCAAGTGCTGCTGGCAATGAATGTTTTCACGCTGTTTTTTTGCGCTAAATCAAAGAGTAGATGGCCTTTTCCGGCTTTAATATAAGCCTTGAAAACCAGCTAAGCCCTTGATTTATATTATACCTAATCATATAATATAAAATTGTATAATGTTTCACGAATGGTCCGTATTGCAATGGCAGAACCCCGCGCAGTGAGCAGTGCAAATCCCTGGCTGGGTTTGGATATCCAGCCGGAGTGGGAGCGTTTTAGTCAGCGTGAAACCACGACCTCTCCCGTATGGACCTCCCATGTCTGGGTCGATAACATGCATTGTGCCGCCTGTAGCGGGCGCATTGAACAATCCCTGAAACAGCAGTCCGGTGTGCTTGCCGTGCATGCCAGTGCCGCTTCCAAGCGTGTCCGTGTCGTTTGGGACGCGCAAAAAACTTCCCCCTCGCAATGGTTTGCCAGCCTGAGTGAAATTGGCTATCCCGCGCTGCCGGTTACCGAATATCACGCTATTACCGACAGAACCGTACAGCAACGCAAGATGCTGTGGCGACTGGTGGTGGCGGTATTCTGCATGATGCAGATCATGATGTATGCCTACCCGACTTACCTGACAGGTGATGTCGACATGACAGCAGACATGGTACAGCTTCTGAAATGGGCATCCTGGGTGCTGACATTGCCGGTCATGCTGTTCTCGGCGACCCCGTTTCTTTCCCAGGCCTGGGCGAGTATCAGGCAGCGCCAGTTAGGCATGGATGTGCCGGTGGCGCTGGGAATTGTGGCCGCATTTGTCATGAGCATGCTGGCAACTTTTGCGCCTGGTGGCTGGTGGGGGGATACGGTTTATTATGATTCGCTGACCATGTTTGTCAGCTTCCTGCTGATTGGCCGCTGGCTGGATGTGAAATTGCGTAACCGTACGGCGGGCGCGCTGGAAAACATGATGCGCCGTTTGCCCCATGCCGTGCTCAAGAAAAACCCGGCGGGCGAGTGGGTGCAGATTGCGGCCAGTAATATCAATGTCGGCGATATCCTGTTTGTGCGCCCTGGCGAAGTGTTCGCTGCCGATGGCAAAGTAGTTAATGGCAATACGAGTGTCGATGAGTCCATGCTGACCGGTGAGTCGGAACCGGTCATGAAACCGGCCGGTGCAACGGTGATTGCCGGTTCCGGCAATTTGACTTCGGCGATTGAAATGCAGGTTGAACAGGTGGGTGAAGGCACGCAATACCATGCGCTGGTTAACCTCATGACATCGGCCTCGACAGAAAAACCCGGCATTGCCCTGCTGGCTGACAGAATGGCACAACCTTTTCTGTGGTGCGTGCTGCTGGCAGCGATTGCCGCCGTGATTTACTGGTGGAGTATTGATCCGGCAAAGGGCGTGATGTCGGCGGTAGCTGTGCTCGTGGTGACATGCCCTTGTGCACTGTCGCTGGCAACGCCGGCGGCCATGCTGGCCAGTGCCGGAACGTTTGCCAAAGGTGGTGTGCTGATCCGCCGCTTGCAGGCGATTCAGGCAATCAGTGAGGTCGATACCATTGTGTTCGATAAAACCGGCACCCTGACCGAAAACCTGCAGCAGGTGGAACTGGCGGAAACGCATCCGGACTGGGGCAACACTCTGGTCCTGGATATGCTGGCGACCATGACGCGCGACTCCCTGCATCCGGTGGCCAAAGCGCTATATGACTTTGCCATGACACAGGATAGCAGTGACCAGTTGCCCATGCAGCACTGGCAGGAAGTGATTGGTGGCGGGATTTCTGCGACGTTTACTACACAATCCGGCGACGCCATGGAAGTTAAGGTCGGCAACGCCCAGTTCTGTGGCATAAGCGATGAAGCGGAAACTGAAGCACTGCGGCAGGTGTATCTGACCACAGGGGCAAACATGCTGGCACGACTGGCTTTATCCGAGCAGGTGAAGTCACATGCCAGGGCGGCAATTTCACAATTAATTTCACAAGGGCTTGATATTCAACTGTTATCTGGTGATAGAATAGCGCCGGTAAAAAATCTGGCGTCACAGTTGGGCATTCAAAATGCGTCAGGTTTGCAAAAAGCAGAAGATAAGCTGCAGCACGTTAAGTTGCTGCAACAACAGGGGCGAAAAGTTTTAATGGTGGGTGATGGTTTGAATGACGGCCCTGTCATTGCAGCAGCGCATACTTCTATTGCAATGAGTACCGGCGTCCCGTTGACGCAGGCACAAGCCGATATGGTGGTATTGGGCAATGATATCGGAGTGCTGGTTTCGCTCATTTCACACTGTAAAAAAACCATCCTAATCGTAAAACAGAATTTGTTATGGGCAGCACTTTACAACGCTGCTGGCGTGCCTTTGGCGATCATGGGCCTGCTTCCCGCCTGGCTGGCCGGGTTGGGCATGGCCACCAGTTCGCTGCTGGTACTGCTGAATGCGTTGCGTCTCACGGACTGGGATAAGACCCGGTGGCAGAAAGGTCAGGCATAGCATGGAAATAGCATTTTTATTGATACCGATGGCAGTCATCTTGGTATTCGCGATTCTGGGTGGCCTCTGGTGGGCCATTCAAACAGGGCAGTTTGAGGATCTGGAAGAAGAAGGTTCACGGATTCTTGAGCAGGATTGATATGTGTCAAATCATCGCCATTTAACGTGTGCGATAGTGGTGTATATCTAGAAAAGTAGTTTTTTCATGTTGGGTGTTAGTTTTTTGATTGGGAGAAATCCATGCAAGATGCAACCGTGAAGGCTGCAACCTATAATGACAAGGTTGTCCGCCAGTTCGCAATCATGGCAGTAGTTTGGGGTGTCTTCGGTACACTGATGGGCGTTATTATCGCGTCCCAGCTGGTGTGGCCGGAGCTGAACCTGGGCTTGCCATTTACTTCTTTTGGCCGTTTGAGACCACTGCACACAAATGCGGTGATTTTCGCATTTGGCGGTACTGCGTTAATTGGTACCTCCTATTATGTGGTGCAACGAACCTGTCAGGCCCGTTTGTTCAGCGACAAACTGGCCAGCTTCACATTCTGGGGCTGGCAGGCTGTGCTGATTGCCGGCGCGATTTCCTTGCCTCTGGGTTTCACTCAAAGTAAAGAATACGGTGAATTCGAATGGCCGATTGATGTGCTGATGGCCGTTGTATGGATTGCTTATGCCACGGTGTTCTTCGGGACCATTTTTGTCCGCAAGGTCAAGCATATTTATGTGGCCAACTGGTTCTACGGCGCCTTCATTCTGGCAGTGGCCTTGCTGCACATTGTTGAGAGTGCGGCTATTCCGGCTGGCTGGATGAAGTCCTATTCTGCCTACGCAGGCGTACAGGATGCGATGGTACAGTGGTGGTATGGTCATAATGCGGTAGGTTTTCTGCTGACTGCAGGTTTCCTGGGCATGATGTATTACTTTGTGCCCAAGCAGGCCGAGCGCCCAGTGTATTCCTACAGCCTGTCTATCGTGCACTTCTGGGCATTGATTTTCACTTATATGTGGGTAGGTCCTCACCACCTGCATTACACCGCATTACCTGACTGGACCCAGTCCCTGGGTATGGTGTTGTCCCTGATCCTGTTTGCACCAAGCTGGGGCGGCATGATTAACGGTATCATGACCTTGTCCGGCGCATGGCACAAACTGCGTACAGACCCTATCTTGCGCTTCCTGATCGTTTCCCTGTCTTTCTACGGCATGAGTACCTTTGAAGGCCCGATGATGGCGATCAAGACTGTGAACGCTTTGTCCCACTACACTGACTGGACCGTAGGCCACGTACACTCCGGCGCGCTGGGCTGGGTAGGCTTCATTACCATCGGTTCCCTGTATTTCATGATTCCACGCCTGTTCGGCCAGAAACAGATGTACAGCGTAAAAGCGATTGAAGTGCACTTCTGGATGGCCACTATTGGCGTGGTGCTGTACATCGCTTCCCTGTGGATTTCCGGTGTGATGGAAGGTTTGATGTGGCGTGCCATGAACGCTGACGGTACCTTGGCTTATACCTTCGTTGAGAGCGTAAAAGCTAAATTCCCGTACTACTTTACTCGTGCATTGGGTGGTTTCCTCTACATGAGCGGCATGGTTCTCATGCTGTGGAACACATATAAAACAGCAAGCAGCGGTAAACCAGCAACGGTAGAAATACCTGCGGTTGTTGCGCACTCTTAAGGAATTTAGTATGGCAACTCATGAACATAATAGTGGCAATTTCCACGAAAAGATTGAAACAAGCCCTTTCCTGCTGATCGTGCTGACATTCATCACGATCTCCTTCGGGGCCCTGGTTGAAATCGTGCCTCTCTTTTTCCAGAAATCCACTACAGAACCTGTGCGTGGTCTGCAGCCTTATACCGCTTTGCAGCTGGCTGGACGTGACGTTTATCAGCGTGAAGGATGCTTCAACTGCCACTCACAGATGATCCGTCCTTTCCATGCCGAAACATTGCGTTATGGCCATTACTCTGTGGCGGGCGAGTTTGTTTACGACCATCCGTTCCAGTGGGGCAGCAAGCGTACGGGTCCTGACCTGCATCGTGTAGGTGGCAAATACAGTGATGACTGGCATCGCGTTCACCTGAACAACCCACGTGATGTGGTACCGGAGTCCATCATGCCGGCTTATCCATGGCTGAATGACAATCTGGTGGATGACACCACAATTGGCAACCATATGGCCGCATTGCGTAAAGTAGGCGTGCCATACACCGATGAGCAGATCAAGTCAGCCGGTGAGGCCATCAAGGGTAAAACCGAAATGGATGCAATGGTGGCTTACCTGCAAGTACTGGGTATTCACGTCAAATAGGGAGACGCGCCATGGATATTATCAATATATTACGCATATTCTTTACGGTACTGACGTTTGTACTGTTTGTAATCATCCTGATCTGGGCATGGCGCAATCGCAACTCCGTACAATTCAAGGACGCGCAGCACTTGCCGTTCGACCAAGACTAATATTTGTGCGGAAATGTTAAGGAAAACATCATGAGTGATTTTGTAAGCGGGTTCTGGCCGATCTGGATTTCGACCATTACTCTGGGTGGGATTGCATTTTGTCTTGGCTTGCTGATTTTTGCCAGCCGTATCAAAGTGCCTCTGGATAGTGACAATACCAATGGTCACGAGTGGGACGGCATCAAGGAAATGAACAATCCCATGCCTATGTGGTGGGTGGGTTTGTTTATCATCACCATTATTTTTTCACTGGGTTACCTGTTCCTGTTTCCTGGCCTGGGGACTTATGAAGGCAAGTTCGGCTGGACACAGGTGAAACAATATGAAGCTGAAGTGGCAAAAAACAATGAAAAAATTGCGCCGCTGTATGCCAAATATGCAGCCATGCCGGTAGAAGAAGTCGCCAAGGTTCCGGAAGCACGTGATATTGGTAAACGTATTTTCCTGAACAACTGTGCGGCCTGTCATGGTTCTGATGCCAAGGGTAGCCGTGGTTTTCCTAACCTGACTGACAATGACTGGTTGTATGGTGGCAGTCCTGAAAGAATCAAGGAAACCATTACTGATGGTCGCGTTGGCATGATGCCGCCAATGGCAGCCGCTGTTGGTAGCGAAGAGGATGTGAAAAACGTTGCTAACTACGTATTGAGCCTGTCTGGTAGCATTCATGACTCCGGTCGTGCCAATGCCGGTAAAGACAAGTTTGTGGTATGTGCTGCCTGCCATGGCGCTGACGGTAAAGGTAACCAGATGATAGGTGCGCCTAACCTGACTGATAATACCTGGTTACATGGACAGGGTGAGGCGGCGATTATCAAGCGTATTCACGAAGGTAAAACCAACCAGATGCCTGCCTGGGAAGAGAAATTCAGCCCTGAGCAGATTCATTTATTAACAGCTTACGTATGGGGACTTTCCAACAAGTAGTATGCAAAAGGCTATGAGCGAAACTAAACAACGCGCTGTGACTGAAACCACCATTCCCGAAAGGGAGGTGGTTTTGTCACTTTATAAATCTGATGATAAGGTCTATGCCCGTGGCGTATCCGGCTTGTATAACCGCTGGCGCTGGATCATGGTATGGGCGACACAGCTGTTTTTCTATGGCGTGCCATGGTTACAGTGGAGTGGCAGGCAGGCGATGCTGTTTGACCTGGATGCCAAGCGCTTCTATATCTTCGGCCTGATTTTTCATCCGCAGGACCTGATTTACCTGTCTTTCCTGCTGATTGTCTCTGCGTTGTCCCTGTTTCTGTTCACGGCGATTGCAGGACGCCTGTGGTGCGGCTATACCTGTCCGCAAACCGTGTATACCGAAATCTTCATGTGGATGGAGCAGAAAATCGAAGGCGACCGTATTGCACGCATGCGCCTGGATAGCAGCAAGTGGAACCTGAACAAGATTACGCGCAAATCCCTGAAGCAGTTTGCCTGGATTACATTTGGCTTGTGGACAGGCGTGACTTTTGTGGGCTACTTTACGCCTATCCGTGAGCTGGTCCCCAGTATTGTGGACATGCAGTTGAGTGGCTGGGAAGCTTTCTGGATCTGCTTCTACGGATTTGCGACTTACGGCAATGCCGGCTATATGCGCGAGCAGATCTGCAAATACATGTGTCCGTATGCCCGTTTCCAGAGTGCGATGTTTGACGGCGATACCATGACCGTGACTTATGATGAGGCACGTGGCGAACCACGTGGCGCACGTTCCAAAAAGGCCGGTGAAAATGCCAATGGCCTCGGCAGCTGTATTGATTGCAGTATATGCGTACAGGTATGCCCGACCGGTATCGATATCCGTAATGGCCTACAGCATGAGTGCATAGGTTGTGGCGCCTGTATTGATGCCTGTGACGATGTCATGGATAAAATGGGTTACGCCAAAGGCCTGATTAAATACACCACCCAGAATGGCCTGGATAACCGCTGGAATCGCCAGCAGATGCTGCGCCGCCTGCTCAGGCCGCGCGTGCTGATTTATGGTGTCATCCTGGCCAGCCTGACGGCAGGCATGGTGATGAGTCTGTACTTCAAACCGGATTTCCGGCTGGATGTGCTGCGTGACCGTGCGGTGATGGCACGTTATACCAATGATGGCAAAATAGAGAATGTTTACAATCTCAAGCTGGAAAACGATACCGAATCCGAGCGTGATTTTGACCTGAAAGTGACCGGTCTGCCGGATCTGGTACTGCATTTTTCCGACGACAGTTCGCAAAACTTCAAAGGATTGAAGCCGTTTGAGAAACGCAATGTCGTGGTTGAGCTGCAGCTACCTGACGGAGTCAACAGTGCCGGATCGCATAAAGTGTATTTTGAAGTGACAGACTTGCATTCCAGCGAAGTACTGAAGGAAAAAGCTGTCTTTATTATTCCCAGTAATTAATTTCCAGGCGCGGGGTACTCCCCGCGCGGCATAAAGGAACATCATTGAGTAATTCAAGCAAGTGGTTCAAAAAACAGAACCCGTATGTCTGGCTGATTATAGGCGGCCCGTCCATCGTCATTGTGGCCTCTTTTATCACGCTGTACCTGGCCATCAGTAATCCTGATCCGGCGATTGATGATTACTATCGCAAAGGGATAGAAATCAACAAAACCCTGGATGCAGAAGCGCAGGCGGGTGAAACATACCATGACACCATGGCGCCTGCGGTCGATGCGCGCAATCATGCGCAAACCGGCATGAAAGCGAAAGATCGCTAGGCTGTTTGAACGATGTCCGGAGCTTTCATCCGGTATACATCAATGAAATGCGCGCACTTCAAATCCCTGTGCGCGTATCTGTTCTGCATACGTCTGCAATAATTGCTCCGGTATGGCCTGTATCAGGCCTGCCGTATCCTGCTGGCTGGGCCTGGCAATGCTGTATAGCAGAACACCTTTAATCTGTGGCTGCAAAGGCCTCAGAGCCTGTAAATAACCTGGCAGCGAAGGAGTCGTCACGATTTCCTGGCAAACACGCCGACGCAATATCGCAGTCTGTACCCAGGTCCGGCATAAGCTGCAACAGGTTTTCAGGCGTTGCAGATGCAAGGCGAGAGGCAGGTGGCTGTCATTGATAGCCAGCATTTCCGCATCGCTGCCTGCGTCCAGCTTGAACCAGACTTCGCCGCCCAGTTCCTGTAACTGCCGGATGGCGTGCTGTACATGTGCATGCTGGCACTGGCTGCCATTGGTGATCAGCCGTACATGCCGTGGCTTATCTTCCGGCTGATGATGAGATAGTACTTCGTGTACCGCCAGCATGGCTTCGGCAAACTGCGGCGAGGTGGTGGGCTCGCCATCACCGGCAAATGCAATATCCTGCACCAGTGCTTGCAGAGTTCCTTTTCCGTGCGCGGCAATTTCCCGGCGCAGCCAGTCCAGGCAGTCTTCCAGCTCATGGTGTAGCTTACTGATGGCAATAACAGGAGAAGGACCACGTTGCAGGCCAGTTACCTGACAGTAGACGCAATGCCAGTTGCAACAATGGTTGGGATGCAGGTTTATGCCGATGGAAATGCCTTGTGCCCGCCGTGACCAGACCGGGTAAACATACTGCCACTGACGGCTCTGTGCATGCGCGGACAGGCCGTCGAACAATGTTCTGGTCTGTATGGTTGACTCAGGCACGGTTAGCAGGTGCTGGCGTTGAAAATGGCTTTCAGCTTGTCGTGGTCAAGAATGCGGATATTTTTCTGCCTGACTTCGATAATGCCTTCGTCGCTGAACCTGGAGAAAGTACGGCTCACGGTTTCCAGTTTCATGCCCAGGTAGCTGCCGATTTCCTCACGCGTCATGCGTAAAATCAGTTCACTTTGAGAATAGCCTCTGGCGTGCAGGCGTTGCAGCAGATTGAGCAGAAACGCAGCCAGACGCTCTTCGGCACGCATGTTGGCCAGCAGCATCATGACGCCGTTTTCGCGTACGATTTCGCGACTCATGATTTTATGTACATGGCGTTGCAGCACAGGAATCTGGCGTGAAAGGTCTTCTACATGATTGAATGGCATGACGCAGACTTCGGCATCTTCCAGTGCAATGGCATTGCAATTGTGTTTGTCGCTGACAATGCCATCCAGGCCCATGATTTCACCGGCCATCTGGAAGCCGGTGACCTGTTCACGGCCATCCTCGGACACCACGCAGGTTTTAAAGAAACCGGTACGAATCGCGTACAGCGTAGTGAAGGCATCGCCACTGCTGTACAAGTGCCCCCCCTGTTTTACTTTCCTGCGGGTAGCCACTATGCCATCCAGCTGCTGCATTTCTGACGTATTCAGGCCGACCGGCAGGCAAAGCTCGCGCAGATTGCAATTGGAGCAAGCGACTTTGAAGCTGGATTCGAGTGGTTTTTGTTCTAAAGATTTTGATTCGCTATGCATGGCGACGCTCCCGGGCGCTTGTGGCACATGCCCCTGATTATACGCTTCCCGGGCGAGGATTTCAGAGCCGGCGATTTCTTTGAGCATGGTATGTATTCTCTTCCCTTTATAGATATAGGGCCATTATGCAAGCCAGGGCCTGCGACTCACTTGATGTACATCAAGTAGTCAGCGATTGCTCTGTGGCAAAGTATCACCCAGTGAGTGACAGCACTGAACTTCTCCACCCGTATCGAACAGGAAAAAGTTTGCCACAGACCATGACCCAACCGCTGAAGATTACGCAGGCACATATCGAACGCTATGATGTTTCAGGGCCAAGGTATACCTCCTATCCCACGGCGGACCGTTTTGTGGAAGCATTCGATGCAAGCGCTTATTGCAAAGCCATAGAGCAGCGCAATATCAGCGGATGGGCCCAGCCACTGTCCGTGTATGTGCATATCCCGTTCTGTGCTTCCCTGTGTTTTTATTGCGCCTGCAACAAAATCGTCACCAAACGCTACGAGCAAAGCGCAATTTACCTGGATTATCTGCAACGCGAACTGGACTTGCATTTGCAACAACTAGGTATGCAACAAGCAGTTAACCAGTTGCACCTGGGTGGCGGTACGCCTACCTTTTTCAATGACGAAGAGCTGTCCCGGCTGATGCACATGCTGAAACAGGCTTTTGTATTCAGTGAAGAAGGGGAGTATTCGATTGAAACTGATCCGCGCACGGTGAATCGCCAGCGCTTGCAGCATTTGCGTGACCTGGGTTTTAACCGCCTGAGCTTTGGCGTGCAGGACTTTAACGCCGATGTGCAACAGGCCGTCCATCGTGTGCAATCTTATCAGCAGGTGGAAACTCTGATGCAGGATGCGCGTGCCATGGGTTACCACTCCATGAATGCCGACCTGATTTACGGTTTGCCCAGGCAAACGCCCGCGACTTTCCGTGAAACCATTACACAGATTATTACGCTGCGCCCGGACCGCATTGCTTTGTACGGCTATGCGCACCTGCCTTCCCGCTTCAAACCGCAGCGTCGTATTTTGCAGGATGATCTGCCCAGTGCGGTCGATAAAATCCAGATGTTGTCCGAGGCAATTCAGCAACTGATGCAGGCCGGTTATGTGTATATCGGCATGGATCACTTCGCTTTGCCGGATGATGCGCTGGCAATCGCCAAACAGCAGGGCAGGCTACACCGTAACTTTCAGGGTTACAGCACCATGGCGGACCAGGATATCCTGGCGCTGGGCGTGTCGGCAATTGGCAAAATGGGCGCCAGTTACAGCCAGAATGCCAAGACGCTGGAAGAGTATTATGATTTTCTCGACCAGGGCCAGTTACCGGTTGTGAGAGGACTGGCGCTCAGCCGCGATGACCTGATACGCCGCGCCGTGATCATGGCCATTATGTGCCATGGCGAGCTTAGTTACGAGTCGATAGAGTTGTCGTACATGATCAGCTTCAGGGAATACTTCGAGCCTGAGCTGACACAACTGGCAGACAAGCAGAAACAGGGGCTGCTCATGCTCGAAGATGATGGACTCAAAGTCACTGAGATGGGCTGGTTTTTCGTACGTGCGATTGCCATGGTATTTGACCGCTATCTGCAGCACGATACCAACCGTGCAAGGTTTTCCAAAATCCTTTAAACTCTCGGCATGTTAGCCAGTTTACTCCTGACCGCCTTCGTCATGGGGCTGGCAGGCGGGCCTCACTGCATAGCCATGTGTGGTGCAGCTTGCGGCGCCATGCAAACTTCTTCCAGTATCAAATCTATCCCGATACGTGTCATCAGAACCGTTCCCTGGAGCTTTTACCTGGGACGGATGCTGGGCTATGGCATGCTGGGTGCACTGGCAGCGCAAAGCCTGCGCGGCCTGGCCTGGCTCTCCAGTCAAAGTCGCGTATTCGAACCACTGTGGACTTTTTCCCATACCTTGATTCTTGCCTGGGGCTGCTTGCTGCTGCTGACCGGCAAGCAGCCCCAGTGGGCGGTGCAAGGTGCACAACAAGTCTGGACATGGATTAAACAGCGTACCCAGCATGCGAAACTGGGTTTTCTATTCACTGGCATGGTGTGGGCCCTGTTGCCATGCGGATTATTATATTCCGCGGTGATGCTGGCTTCGCTGCAGTCACAGTGGTTACAAGGCGCACTGGTGATGATGGCATTTGCCACCGGCTCGGCGACTATCCTGGCCATTGCACCTGTCGTGTGGCAGGCCGGTCAGCAAAAGCTGCCTCTCTGGATGAAAGAATCCACCGGTATGCGTCTTAGTGGCATTTTCCTGATGGCGCTCAGCCTGATGGCATTATGGATGGATATCATGCACCACGACAAATTGTGGTGCCAGGTGCTTTAGTTCTCTCATTCTCACGATTTCCTATCTTTTCCCTGCTGTTGCCATTGCCTGAACAGGCCGGATCAGGTAACTTGATATTGTTAATTTAAGTTAACTTGTGAGGCGGTTTATGCGCGAATTGCACTGGTTCATCTGTTTGATGCTGTGCCTGGGAACGATCTCGCCAGTCTGTGCCAAAGCGCCGGATATCCTGCTTGCCCATGTGTATCAGCAGGGCATGGATGTCCGGGATTACCTGGTCAGTGAAAAGCTGGATGGCGTGCGTGCCATTTGGGACGGCAAACAGCTGATCAGCCGTCAGGGTAATGTCATCCATGCACCGGACTGGTTTACCAGAGGCTTTCCCAAACAGGCGCTGGATGGCGAATTATGGAGTGGCCGCGGTCAATTTGAATGGCTTTCCGGCACCGTGCGTCAATCGATTCCGAACGATAGCAGCTGGCGCAAAGTATGCTATTACGTGTTCGAATTACCCCATGCAACCGGTACATTTGCTGAACGCGCACGAGAGATTGAACGCCTTGCCGCTAGCAGACGCAGCCCTTATCTTAAAGCCATCAAACAGTTTCATGTCAATGACGCAGCATCACTTAAACGTACCCTGGACAGTGTTGTCGCCAGGCATGGTGAAGGCCTGATGCTGCATCGTGCTGATGCGCCTTATGTCACTGGCCGCAATCACGCCCTGCTGAAACTCAAACCGCAGCTGGATGCTGAGGCCAGGGTGATTGCGCATTTGCCCGGCAAGGGTAAGTACCTGGGAAAGATGGGCGCATTGCTGGTGGAAACGCCGCAAGGATTGCGCTTCAAACTGGGCACCGGTTTCAGTGATGCAGAGCGTGCGCATTCGCCACCCGTCGGCAGTATGGTGACTTACACTTATCGGGATTTGACTAAAAATGGCAAGCCGAAATTTGCCAGTTTTTTGCGGGTAAGGGTAGAGGAGTGAGGGTTGTTTAAAACAGGCTTTCAAGTTTTTTTGATGCGGACGGAATAGTGATGCTTTTATGTGGCGATTTATAAGGCAAAGATCTGCACATCAAACAAGCAAACTTAAGCGATCTGTCAGTCCTCAGGCTGCATGACATTTCCCACGCCATGTTAAAATCCCTCTCCTATGACTGCCGTTTCTCCCGCCCAGCTGATCAGCCAACTCGAAAAACAACTTTCCCAGTGCATGCTGGCCGACCGTTTTCCCTTGAAACGCCGTTTGAACCAGTTGCGCGACGCGTTGAAGCAGAATAAACCCGTCGATAAGCCCCTGGTGGATATCGCGCATAAAGTACAGGCTTCACAACAACGTTTGCAGGCCAGACTGGCAGCGTTGCCTAAACCTGATTACCCGCAAGAGTTGCCGGTCAGTGGCAAAAAAGACCAGATCGCTGCTGCAATACAGAAACACCAGGTGGTGATTGTCTGTGGTGAAACCGGCTCAGGTAAAACCACACAGTTACCCAAAATCTGCCTGGAGCTAGGCCGTGGTGTGAGCGGCCTGATCGGGCATACCCAGCCACGCCGCCTGGCTGCACGGTCAGTAGCGTCACGCATTGCGCAGGAGCTGAGAAGCCCGCTCGGTGAGGCCGTTGGTTACAAGGTGCGTTTCAACGACAAACTGTCCGCAAACAGCTATATCAAGCTGATGACGGATGGTATTTTGCTGGCGGAAACGCAGAGTGACAAATTCCTCAATGGCTACGACACCATCATCATTGATGAAGCCCACGAACGCAGCCTGAATATCGATTTTCTGCTGGGCTACCTGAAACAGTTATTGCCTAAGCGGCCAGATTTAAAAATCATTGTGACTTCAGCAACCATTGATGCTGACCGTTTTGCCAGTCATTTCGAAGGCGCGCCTGTCATTGAGGTCTCTGGTCGTACTTACCCGGTTGAAATCCGTTACCGTCCGTTGGGTAATAAAACCACCATGGTGGCGGTGGAAGT
>CBIMYT010000034.1:0-19584 GCA_966248215.1 uncultured Methylophilus sp.
GTACCGCCTTGTCGCCACGCGGGCCACCCGCGCCGCCATGACTGCCACGTCCGCCGCGCCTGTGATCTTTGGCTGTAGATTGGTCAGATGCTGTGCCGGCCTGTGTTTCAGTGTCGGGGTGCGTTTTATTCCAGAACCAGAAGGCACACCCGGCAATTAAAACGACCATGGAGATTTTAATAAGTTGTTTTTTATCAGGCATTACAGCACACCATTATTTCAAGCATGAGTTACACGAAGAGTCTGAACTTCAAAAATGACTATTATGCGGGTTGATACGTAAAAAGTCTCTTGTTTGGGTTGAACTGAAATGTATCGATTCTGTTACTAATGGATGAGATGGCAAGCTGACAAAGCGTGTTGATTGTTTCAGGTGTGCTGCTTCAATTCTGCAGATTTATAGAATGCATCACTGACTGGTTTATCATGTATGTCGTCGCCGGATGGCCGTATTGCTTATCCGGCATTAATTTTAAGGAATACCATGTCCCATATTATTGAAAACCAGAAAAAACTTGGCTTGAGGATTAACCGCATCAAGGGGCAAATTGATGCATTGGAAAAGTCTCTGCAGAACGGGGATGCATGTGCCAGCTTTCTGCATCAGGTGGCTTCAGTCAGAGGGGCGATTGACGGCTTGATGGCAGAGGCGCTTGAAGGTCATATTCGCGAGCATTTGGATCCAGCTCATCATGAAGACACGCATACTCGCCAGCAAGACCTGAATGAAGTGATTAATGTACTTAAAACCTACCTGAAATAACCTTTGGTATATTCCGGTAGCGATGAATGAATCGCTGCCGGAGACTGGCCATAAGCGGCTAAATCATAGCTGCCTAAGCTACAGGAAAGTGGCACTAATAGTTAAACTCTGCCCGGATTTCCGCACGCCGCGATTCACCGATCAGGAACTGCTGAGTGTCGTATGAGACAGGGGCATACAGTTTGTTGGTCAGGTTGCGGATGCTGGCACGTAGCGTCACGTTCTTGTTAATGGTCCAGGCCGCATTGGCGTCATACACGGTATAGCCCGGCATTTTTGTCGTGTTGGCGCTATCCGAATAACGTGCGCCTACAAAGCGTGCCCCCAGTCCCGCTTGCCATGACGGTTGCTGGTAATAGATCCAGGCATTAGCGACGCGTTCCGGCACATCGGTAGGCGTGTTGCCGGCAAGCGAAACCCCTGAACCGGCTTCCAGCAATTCATCATATTTGGCATCCAGAATGGCCAGGTTAAAGTCTGTGCGCCAGTGTTCAAATGGCAGCAATGACGCAGAAAACTCTATGCCTCGCGAGGATTGCCTGCCACCTTGTACCGCAAGTTTCGGATTGTTGGGGTCGCGGGTGAGAATATCGTCTTTGGTGATATCGTAAATGGCCAGAGTCAACTCTCCTTTGCGATTATCCAGAATATGTTTGATACCGATTTCGGTCTGTTCGGCTGAGGTGAGTTTGAAGTTCTGGTTGTTCGAGAGAGTGCTGACAAGAGTGGACACAGGATCTGAGCCCTGACTCCATTGACCATATAGAGAAGTGTTAGGCGTAAACAAGTAAGTCGCACCGAGGCGGAACGAAAGTGGTGAAAACTGTTTGCTGTAATTGGCGGTTCTAATGGGGATCGTAGCTGTGTGGTCCAAATCAATCCAATCTTGGCGCAAACCTCCATTCAAGGTCAGTTCTGGCGTCACCCGGAAAGCGTCTTCCACAAACAAGGCTTGCTGTATGGTTTTAGAACTGAACTCTTTTAGCGTTGGGATAGCAGTTTGGATTTGGAACACGCCAGGATTGCTGTTGCTGATATCCACGGTACTGGTCAACGGAATGGCATTGGGATCGTAGAAGTTGTCATAATATTGAAAATCGACGCGCGCGACTTCATAGCCTAATGACCATTTGTTCTCATGGTGCCATAAGTCACTACTGCCATTCAGTATCGTCTGGTTACCCAGTTGTCTTTGTTTATGCCGTATTTCGGTATATCCCGACCTGTCTACCGTTTGGGTGCTCGTATCCAAGGAAAAAGATTCCAGGTTCTTCCAATGCCTTCGGGAGTTAAACCAGTATGCAACATTGGTCAGTTTCAATGAGTCGGAAATATCCCATTCCAGTTTCGCTTTCAGGCGATCATCCAGAAACTCCTGGCTGCCATCTTTAATATTGTAGTTTTCATCACGCAAACTACGCATGATGCGTCCGTTTTTCAAAGGAATTCCCGTGTATCGCATGGGGTTTTCGTCACTATGGTCATAAATGAAATTAAGCTTCAGCGTATCGCCAGGCTTGACCTCAAAGTTGGTCATCAGCTTGTGGCTGTAATAACGGCCATCGTCCACATGCCCCTGGCCGCCCGAGGCGGAGGCGTCAATACGCACGGCAGCGACTTCACCGACGGGCGCAGTGCCGCCTATGCCCAGGCGATAGGTGTCCTGGGTGCCGCCACTGACCAGCCCCTGCAAGGAAAACTCGCGTTTGGGCACCTTGCGTATGCTGTTGACGATGCCACCGACCGAGGCATCGCCAAACAGGACGGAAGCCGGACCACGCAACACTTCAAACCTGTCATATCCCCAGCTATCGGATGGGTAGGTGATGGTGCTCGCAGCGACCAGCAGGCGTATGCCGTCTTCTGCCTGCGCCACCGAGTTGTTACCGGTAAATCCGCGTGCAGAATAGGCGACGCCTGTGCCAAGATTGCTAATATCGGTAAAGCCGGTGCTACGCGAAACAGCTTCCCTTATGCTGTAGTCTCCGCGCAGTTTCACTGTCTCGGCATCCAGGGTTTCCACACTGGCCGGTGTTTCAAGATTGGATAAGCCCAGCCGGCTTCCGGTGCCGGTTTCGGCTTGCAGGTTAATGGCTGATTCCTGCACTTGTTTTCCCTTAACTTCGATAACGGGTAGTACATTCTCCTCGGCCATGGCGACACGAAATTGCGATAAGGCGGCTAAAGATACAAAGAGGGCGGGCAGGTATGCATAAGTGTTCGCGGTGGCAGTCGACATAAAGCTCGGATTTCTGGTGCTATTTTTTTGAATGTTTATATAGGAGGGGGGGCTATATGGCTATTATATAGCATTCAGAAGCTGACCTTTATAAAAGCCTGCAAAACAGTAGCTTGCTGATTCGGGAGAAGATGCCGCGCCTGCCAGCAAGGCTTGCATGAGTGTGCAAGCCGCTTTGATGGCCGGGAGCTGGCGAATTGCAGTGTCAGGATGCTTGTCGAGGGTGGCTGCATAAGGCTTTGCTGGGTAAACAGGCATACGTCAATGCTGCCTGAAACCATGACAGAGCCGCTCAACAGTCTGGCATTCCTTAGGTAGATTTATTTTGTCATTGAAAGCTCGACTGCATTCGTATCGGCCAGCCGGGTCATCGTGATATGTTCGCGGTCGAAAGCCTCGAATAAGGCTTTCAGGGCGGGATTGGCGGATGCATTTTCAGCGAATGACAAAAACTTCAGATCTGACAGCACCCCCAAAGCGACCAGTGAATGTGAAGTCTTGAAGTGAATGCGGTCTATGAAAATACCTTCGATATTATTCACCGAACTGCATGCCCTGCCCACGGCGGAAATCAGTTCCCAGCCCACCTCACGTAACGCAATTTCATAACTGGCACCATCTTCCAGAGCTGCCTTTTCGGCATGCTCGGTAAACAGGTAATCCACATGCCGGAATTTGCTGGAGAATGCAACGACGGGCATCTCTCCGGTTTCTGTGGCAGAGGCAAAGTGAGGGGCGCATAAGCTTGCCAGCGCCAGCACTATCATGATCATTTGCTTATGCATTTGTATACCTCTCACTTTCAGGTAAAGCCGTATGCCAGAGAGCAGTGCGGGCTTTGTTCAGTTAATGTACGGCATACATGGCGTTGATGAGCGCACAGGTCAGCCTGAGTATGGTGAAGTCAACTGTCAGGAGTGCATTTTCTTCAGCCGGCAGAGCTGCCGGATGCGCTGACAGATGGCTGATCGTTTCATTTAACAGTGGCTGATCCATCTTTTCCAGCCTCGTGTTTTCGACTTCCATGCTGGCCGGTTGTTCGCTGCTCTGGTAGCCGGCAAGATGTTGCTTGATGATTTTTTTGATGGATTTGCTCAGATGCTGCGGTTGAAAGCTTGCATGTCGCAGGAGGTCTGCCGGTAAATCCTCAGACCCGATCAAGTCATGTTGTTCAGCTTTGAGTAACAGCTTCCACAGGCCGTCTTTTTGTTTAGAGGGAATGGTTAATTCAGCACAGCGGATTTTTAACGCTTTTTCCAGCAACAGCAGCGCCTGCCTGTCTGCAATATGCATGAATTCGTAGACGAACCAGGTATATAAATACAGGTTTTTAACAGTTTCAAATTCGATAGTGATTGCGGCTGGTGGGTCTTGATCGAGGGTCAGCGCCTGTAGTTCCGGGTAAATTTGTTCAATTGTGATGTGTTTGCAGCGTCTGTCAGACAACATGACATTGTCAGGGGTTCTAAAATACTCCGGACTGCACATATCTTATGGCTCCTAAATCCACTATCAATAGTTTGTTGATAACTGAATATGAGTACAAAATAAAAAGACCCACGCATGCATGAGTCCTGGTTGCTTGAATGTGTAGATATATCCTACATAAGGTTCAGTGCAAGCTGCGTCATTTTCTTTCTGAAAGTTATGTATGAATATTCCTACAGTTGCAGAATCATGAGAACTTTTGCCATCGGGCTGATACCAAAGCGTGTTGACTATTGAGAGAACAAGAGAAGAGTGGTGCCCATTCAAGCGATGATGCGTTTGCCTGCCGGCTTCCGGCCACAGGATTTTCTGCTGTTTCACGGGCGGGATAAGCAGGCGGTTTCCGAGCGGGTGACGCCTGATTCGCTGCAGAAAGCCATTATGCTTAAAGGCCATCTGGCGCTGCTCAGTTTGAAATTCGAGCAAGATCAGGTTCATTACACGCTGGAGCTGGATCATGACAGGGCAGATGTGACGCTGGACGAAGTGAATGAATTGCTCAGGCACATCCTGGGTTTAAACCAGGCAATAGAACCATTTGAACAGGCGTATGCCGATCATCCCTATATCGGTGCGATGGTGTCTGCACAGTCGGGTTTACGTGTACCGGTGAGTGTGGACCCTTACGAAGCCGTGACATGGGCCATTATTGCCCAGCAGATCAGCCTGAGTGCGGCGACTTCATTGAGGCGCAGGTTTATTCAGCTGGCCGATCTGCGGCACTCTTCAGGGTTATTCAGTTATCCGTCGGCAGAGTTTGTTGCCGGACTCACTCCGGAAAGATTGCGCGAAGCAGGTATTTCGCAGACCAAGGCGCAGGCGCTGATCCAGGTAAGCCAGCGGGTGGCTTGCGGAGATTTGCCGTTGAACGCCTGGCTGCAGGCGAAGATCCCGTCGCAGGAGATCATTCAGGCATTATCCGGCATCCGGGGCATAGGACCATGGACGATTAACTACACTTTGCTCAGAGGCTATGGCTGGCTGGACGGGTCACTGCACGGGGATGTCGTTGTACGCCGGGCAATCAGACGCTTGATGACGCTGGATGACTTGAGTGAAAAGGAGGCCGCGCACTGGTTGCAGGTGTATCAACCCTGGCGTGCGTTACTGGCGGCGCATTTCTGGGCATGGCAACATCATTTATCCAGTCAGCCCTGAAGATGAGGGCTAGCCATTTTGCATACGCGGATAGACGCGCACCAGCAGGATTTTCGGGCCAGCCATTTTTTTGATCACGATATCAAATGGCTCAAAAGTCACACGCTGGCCTTCAACCGGCAGTTCTGCCAGTTTCCACAGCACCAGGCCGGCGACAGTGTCTGCTTCTTCTGATTCGATGTCTATGCCCAGGGTACGTTCCAGGGTGTTGATGGGCAGGGTGCCCTTGCCAAGCAGGGAGCCATCTTCCAGCTTGATCCACTCTGATTGCGAACGCTTGAATTCATCATTGATATCACCGACCAGCGCAGACAGTAAATTATCCAGCGTGATAAAACCCAGCGGCTCCCAGTCATCGTAACCCACCACGACAAAATGCGGCGTGCCTGCCTTGAGACGGCTGAATAATTCTGCGGCATGGGTATCAGGTGAAACGACTTCAACATGCCTGACCAGGCTGGCCAGATCGTCAAACTGACTATCCCTGGCGAGCGCGACCAGTACATCCTTGATATGGATGATGCCGTTCACTTCGCCATCCAGCCCGATCCAGGGATAACGGCTGTAGCGATGGCTGGTAATCTTTTCCAGGTTCTGCGCAAATGTGTCGGCCTGATACAGGGCGACGGCCTCACCAAATGGCCGCATCAGGTCCGAGACCACCAGTTCCTTGAAGTCAATGGCCTGGGCCAGCACTTTCCACTCAATGGCGTTGAACTCGTCTCTGGGCCGGGAGGCACGCAGAATCATTTTCAGTTCTTCGGTGGAGTAATTGCTGTCGCTGAGCTCAACGTGTTTGAGATTAAAGCTGTGCAGCACCAGGTTGGCGCTCTGGTTCAGTACCCAGATGGCCGGGAACATCAGCCAGTAAAAGAAATACAGGCCGGGCGCGGTCCAGATGCTGAGTTTTTCTGACATTCTGATTGCCAGGGATTTGGGAACCAGTTCGCCCAGCACGATATGCAGATAGGAAATAATAAAGAAAGCAGCGCCGAATGAAACTGCCTTGATGACTTCTTCACTCTCGACGCCCATCAGCAATAATAGCGGTTCAATCAGTGTGGCAAATGCCGGTTCGCCTATCCAGCCCAGACCCAGCGAGGTGAGGGTGATGCCTAGCTGGCAAGTGGATAAATAGGCATCCAGGTCGTGATGCACCTTGATCAGAATCGGGCCGACCCAGCGATGGTTTTTTGCCACTGCTTTTACGCGGGTACTGCGCAGTTTGACCAGGCCGAACTCGGCAGCGACAAAAAAACCGTTTAGCAGCACTAATCCAAACGCAAACAGGGTTAGAAGCAGCTCGTTTTGCATGATGACCTAATATTACCGGAAAGACCGGGATTATATCGCCTTGTACTCTCCGGCGGCGCTATTTTACGGCCAGTCCTCGAAAATACCGGTCATCTCCTTGCAGGAAAGTATGCCGGTCGGGCCATATTAGCGGCCTTCGGCAATCTTTTTCAAATTCTCCAGCCCGGTTCTGTATACGCTTGTCATGACTTTAATCGCATCCGCATCCGTCTGTTCAGCAACCGGCTTGTCTGACAGATCCTTGCGTTTGAATTCGCCTTTCCAGGTAACCTTGCTTCTGGTTTCAGACAGCGCTTTTACTTCCAGTGTGGACTGGTAGTGACTGACAGGCAGCACGCCGCCCAGCATTTTGTAGCTGAATATTTTCTGCTCCGGGCTATAGGTCAGCAATTCCTCCTGTACCGTGCCGCCATCCTGCAACGTCAGCAGGCGCACCGCACCAGGCAGGTTAGGCGTGCCACTCACGATTTGCGTGGTTTTAACCGCCGGGTGCCAGATGCCCAGATCGCCAAAATTGCTGACATAGGCCCAGACATTGTCTGCCCTGGCATTGATTTCCACCGAGTCTTCCAGTTTTATTTTTTCTGCTGCCTGCACGGCAGGCAAGCATGAGAAAAAACCGATCAGCAAGACGATGATTAAGCGTGTGGCCATGAAAAATCTCCTCTCAAACCAGGGCTGTGTATGCCTGGATATTTGCTAATGAGAGGCTGTTTTTGAAAATAGATTCAAAATAAGCACGCCTGCCAGGATAAAAGACATGCCCACAATTGCGGCAGTATCCAGCTGCTGGTCATAAACTACCCAGCCGATGATGGCGAGCAGCACAATGCCCAGGCCGGCCCAGATGGCATAGGCAATGCCAATCGGAATCACTTTCAGGGTCAGCGATAAAAAATAGAAAGACAGCAGGTAACCAATCACGACGACGATGGATGGTACGACTCTGGTAAACCCGGCGCTGGCTTTGAGCGCCGAGGTCGCGGTGATTTCGGAAACAATGGCGATGGCCAGGAACAGCCAGTATTTCATGGGGGAACTCCTCTTAATCAAAATCCAGCATAAATTGCGCGTCGTCTTTGCTGATGCCGGGGTGTGTCAAGGCATCCGCTCGCACCAGGCCACTGGCTTTGACGCCGAGCAGGCGTATTGTGCGGCTCAGGTCTATCCGCTTCAAGCACTGGCCAGCAGCATGACGCAACGCCTTGGCCTCAGCAACAGGTTCCGTCAGGGTCAGGTCGCGCGTAACGGTTTTAAAATCATCAAAGCGCAGTTTAAGGCCGACTTTGCGACACAGATAGCCTTTGCGCTGCAAATCTTCCGCGACGCGCTCACATAAATGGGTAAAAGCCGCGCTTAGCTCATCGCGGTCGCGGACAGGATGCAAATTGCGCTCAAACGTGGTTTCGCGGCTCATGGACACTGGCTGGCGCTCGGTGACCACAGGCCTGTCATCCAGCCCGTGGGAGACGCGATACAGCCAGCGGCCGTAACTTTGCCCGAAATGCTGCACCAGCCATGTTTCAGCGTATGTGGCGAGCTCGCCTATGGTGGAGATGCCAAAAGTAGCCAGTTTTGCGCTTGCCTTGGGGCCTATGCCATTGATTTTACTGGCTGGCATGGGCCAGATACGGGCGGGCAGGTCATCCATGGTGATCACGGTGATGCCATCCGGTTTTTGCATGTCGGAGCAGAGTTTTGCCAGCAGCTTGTTTGGGGCAATACCCACCGAGCAGGTCAGCCTGGTGGCGGCAAATACTGCCGCTTTCAGCTGTTGCGCAATCGTGGTCGAATCAGCTTGCAGATCAGAAATATCGGCATAGACCTCATCAATGCCGACATCCTGCACTAAGGGGCTGATAGAGCGTACCGCTTCTTTGAACAGGCGGGAATAGCGGCGGTATAGTTCAAAATTCACCGGCAGCAGAATGGCATCAGGTGCCAGGCGGGCCGCCTGCATGGCAGGCATGGCCGAATGCACGCCGAGTGCGCGGGCTTCATAAGTGGCGGTGGTCAGCACGCCGCGCCCGGCATAATCCCGTAATCTGGCGAACGCACGTGTACCATCAGGCCGGATTTCAGGCGCATGCGTAGCGCGCCCGGCCACCACCATGGGCAAGCCGCGTAACTCCGGATATTGCGACAGCTCGCAGGATGCAAAAAAAGCATCCATATCAATATGCGCAATGCGTCGTGCGCTGGCTTCACTCATGCCGGATTTTCTGGCACTCAGGTTTGATTAGCTTAATTTATCATCTGACACATGATATTTCGGGTCTTCTAACAGATTGACCTCTATCATGTCCCTGGCATTTTCAAGCAGCTCATGACAGTCTTTGCTCAGGTGCCGGAGATGCAGTTGTTTGCCTGCTGCGCGGTATTTTGCTGCCAGGCTGTCTATGGCGACCAGCGCCGAATGGTCCACCACACGGGCCTGTTTGAAATCAATGACCACATGCCCGGGATCATGACTGATGTCAAACAGCGCCTGGAAATTAGCTACTGATGCAAAGAACAGGCTGCCGTTCAGCAAATACGTTTTCTGACCATCCTGGCCGGTTTCAATCTGCACGGTAATCTGTTTGGCATGCTCCCAGGCAAATATCAGTGCCGAGACAATCACCCCGGCAATCACGGCGGTTGCCAGGTTGGCAATAATGGTGACGGCACCGACCAGCAGGCCGACAAACACATCCTGTCTGGGCACTTTGCCAAACAGGTTAAGCGTGCCCCATTCAAAGGTTTTGGCTGCGACCACAAACATTACGCCTATCAGCGCGGCCAGCGGAATCATTTCAATCCACTTCGAAGCAAACAGGATAAACGAAAGCAGAAAAATGGAAGTGGCAATCCCGGACAACCTTTTCAGTGCACCGTTGTTAATATTAATCATGCTCTGGCCTATCATGGCACAACCGCCCATACCGCCAAAAAAGGCAGTCACCACATTGGCGGCGCCTTGTGCCATGGCTTCGCGGTTGGGGCGGCCACGCGTATCCGTCATCTCGTCAATCAGGTTTAAGGTCAGCAAGGTTTCAATCAGGCCGACTGCCGCCAGAATCAGCGCATACGGGAAAATGATGGACAGGGTTTCCAGGTTCCAGGGCACTTGCGGCACCTGGAAAGTAGGCAGGCCACCGGCAATGGAACCCAGGTCACCCACGGTTTTGGTATCCAGCCCGAAGCCGACCACGCATAAAGTCACCACCATAATCGCCGCCAGCGTGGATGGAATCGCTTTGGTGAAACGTGGCAACAGGTAAATGATGGCCACAGTTAACGCGATCAGGCCGCACATCATGAGCAAAGGCTGACCTGACAACCAGCTGACCGAGCCATCGGCATGCGTGGTTTTGAAATGACCGAACTGCGCCAGGAAAATCACAATCGCCAGTCCGTTGACAAAACCCAGCATCACCGGATGCGGCACCATACGGATAAATTTACCTAATCTGGCAACGGCAAACAGTATCTGCAGCAGCCCCATCAGCACAATGGTGGCAAACAGGTACTGCACACCATGCTGCACGACCAGCGCAACCATCACCACCGCCAGTGCCCCGGCTGCGCCGGAAATCATGCCGGGACGGCCACCGAAGGCAGCGGTAATAAAGGAAACCAGCACCGCGGCATACAGACCGGTTAACGGTGAAACATGCGCAATCAGTGCAAAGGCAATGGCCTCGGGCACCATGGCCAGGGCGACGGTCAGTCCGCTGAGCAGATTGGTTTTCAATTCATTCAATGTGGTGGGTGAAGAGGGGACGGCTAGCATAAAGCTCCAGTCAAACGGAAACAGGTGGAGATCGGGCAATGGCGAGGCTGGCCATGCTTTTATGGCCGCGATTATAAACTTTTTTGGCCGGATTACCGTGGCAGAAAGTACCAGCAGCTGATTGTTTGAAGAAAATACCGGGGATTTTGCAGGGAAGGGTGCTGACAGGGATTAAGAGTTGCCCCTGTCAGTGCTGTGAGCCTCTGTTATCCCCGCTTGAATTCTTTAGTGACGAACTTCAAGGGCGTTTCCGATATTGAGAAACAGTAGTTTATTTTCTGTTCCCGGCATTTTTCCACCACATAAGTGAAGACATGATGATATTCGAGCAGGTCAATCAGCAGGACATTCTTGTCCAGCAGCTTCACTTCCTTTTCAAACTTTTCCTTAACTTCATCAATGATACTATTGTAAGCGGGGGATACATCATAAGGTCTTTTCAGTATCAGCAAAACATGCGACATTTACTACCTCCTTAAGTCATTATAAACACTTCTGTTAATCGCATTGAGAAAACGCCCTGAGCGTACTCGCGGCACTCGATTGTAGCGCTTTTCCTGCCCGTATGCGCAAAACGTTGCCAATGACCGGGGCAGCGTGAATCATTCCATAAAAACAACGATGAAAGACCGTCATGGATACTTCCAGTTTTCTTGTTCAAGCCGCCATCTATCTTTCTGCCGCGATTCTGCTGGTGCCTGTTTTCAAACGTCTGGGTCTGGGCTCGGTGCTAGGTTACCTGATTGCCGGCATCCTGATCGGACCTTATGCGCTGAAACTGATTGCAGACCCGGAGCACATGCTGCATTTCGCCGAGTTCGGGGTGGTGTTGATGCTGTTCCTGATCGGCCTGGAACTTGAGTCGCAAAAGGTCTGGCAATTACGCAAACTGCTGTTCGGGCTGGGTGGGATGCAGGTCACGCTCACGATTGTTCTGGTGACAATGATTGCCCATCTGCTGCATTTCAGCTGGCGCGAGGCGCTGATTATCGGCATGGGTGTGGCGATGTCCTCGACAGCAATTGGCCTGACCGCCCTGATCGAGAAGAAACAGTTGCACACGCAGGGAGGTCAGGCGGCGTTTGCCACCTTGCTGTTTCAGGACTTATCGGTGATTCCGCTGTTCATGCTGCTGGCATTTATTGCCCCGCATAAAACCGCCTCCGGTTTTGATTTTGTGGCGGTGACAAAGTCGATCGCGGTGATCCTGCTGATTGTGGTGGCGAGTAAAACCATTCTGCGGCCTGTCATGCGCATTATGGCGCAGACCGGCATACGCGAAGTGTTCGTGGCTTTTTCATTATTGCTGGTGATAGGCGTGTCACTCGCCATGCAGTCGGTAGGCTTGTCGATGGCGCTGGGCACTTTCCTGGCCGGGGTATTGCTGGCTGATTCGGAATACCGCTATGAACTCAGGCTGGATATTGAGCCTGTCAAAGGTTTGCTGTTAGGGCTGTTCTTTATTTCGGTAGGCATGACGGTGGACCTGTCGCTAGTCACGCAGCAACCTGTAGTCATCTTTGGTTTTGCATTGCTGATAGTCATCACCAAGATGCTGGTACTGATGAGTCTGGGCTGGCTGTTTCATTACCCTTTGCGGGACAAGTTGCTATTCGGCGTCTCGCTTTCGCAGGTTGGCGAGTTTGCGTTCGTGATTTTTGGCGTGGCTTTGACGCAGGACTCGATTTCCCGTGACACTTACAACATCCTCAATGCGATTGTCGCCGTCTCCATGCTGATTACGCCCGTGCTGTTATTGTTATATGACCGCTTTCTGATGCTGCAGTGTGGCGAGCGGCCTAAAGATGCCATTCCGGAAAACAATACCGTCATCATTGCCGGGTTCGGCCGTTTCGGGCAGATTGTCGGCCGCGTATTGATGGCCAAAGGCATCAGCACTACATTGATTGATAACGACCCTAACCAGGTGGATTTAATGCGCCAGTTCGGCTGGCGCTGTTATTACGGTGATGCATCCAGGCTGGATGTGCTGGAAGAAGCGGGCATTGCCGAAGCCAAGCTGATTGTCATTGCAGTCAACGATAGCGCTGCCATATTGACCATGGCTAAACTGGTGAAGGAGCGCTGGCCTCACGTTAAAATTGTGGTCAGGGCACGCAGCAGAACCGATGCTTTTGATTTGCGCGACCTTGAATTAAAGCCGGTGCGGGAAATTTTCTACTCTTCACTGGAGGCCGCCAGACAGTCACTCATGGCAATGGGGGAAACCTCTGCCGTTGCTGCCAGAGTCATCAGGCAATTTGAAAAACACGATACCGCACAACTGGAAGCCTCCCGTAAAATCCGGCATGACCGCAAAGCGCTATCCAGTGTGATGGAGCAGGGGCGTGAGGATTTGAAGACATTGCTGGAACTGGAAAATCCTGATAACTAGCAGACTTTTCCCCAAACAGTACAAAAAATAACGGTGGCTCCTGCGGAAGCCACCGTGTAGTCAATCACCATCTTTGGAGATAAAACCCTTACAGGTATAACCTTGGTATCAACAGTTGCAGGATACGGTTTTTCAAGGACAGACTTTATCGGGGAACGGCTGCTTTCGTTGTAGGAATGCGCCTGCATGAGCTTGTGATGGATGCCTGCAGGACGATGCCTTTTGTCAGAGCATCATCGAACTTAAATCCCGGCTGGCACTTCCAAGATATACCTTCAGAAGAAACTTCAATAGCTGAGGGGTGATTTATTTCGATGCCGCGGAGCAGACAGGCTCCCGCAAACGCAATAGCGTGCGTAAAAAATAGAAATAATTTTTTATGGAGGCTGAGCTTACAACCGGCCTGGTTTTAGAGCTGTTTAGAGCTGTTATGTGCAAAGAGGCTATATGCGATACATATTGATCCTGCTGATGGCTATGAATCTCGCTGCTTGCCTGACAACGCCTGAAGTGAAAAACCGTGAAGTTTCTCCTGCACAAAGCTATCAGTTTGATGGCGATCATCAACCAACCCGAATTACCGGGTCGCTGGAAAAGTATGGCAATGACCGGGCTTATCATGGCGCCTTCTTGACGGTAAACATTGGAAGCGAGCGCGTGATCTCCAGAAAACCGGTAGACAGCTATCATTTTTCCGGGGTGGTGGGAGGTGACAATTTTCGTGATAAAAAAGTCGTTGCTTCGTGCCAGGGCATTGCTGTGACAGACAGATGGACAGAAGTGCGCTGTACTATTTTTGTCGGCGATGAGCGCACGGTTACACTAAAGTTTTAAGGGATAACGGATTTTAAGGTGTAAGCGTGGATTCTAAGCGATAACGGCTGGTGCCGGCCTTTGCCGCATTGACCAGCTGGGCGATAAAGTCCGCGAATCGGGAAGTAAAGTCTGAATCAAAATGAAAAGATGCTACACTGACCACATGCAGAAATCAGGAATTCCTCAGGCAGAAAATGAAAAGCGTACCTTGAGGTACGCCAGATCAAACCAACTTAGGGAATTTACTACTGGGATGGTTGATAAACCATCTGATGGTGCCCAGAAGAGGACTCGAACCTCCACGTCGTTAAACACTAGTACCTGAAACTAGCGCGTCTACCAATTTCGCCATCTGGGCTAAAGAAGCTGTGCATTTTAAAGGAAGAATAAATATTGTCAACCAGAAAAACAAAAAAATCCCTGCGTGCAAATGATCCGCAGGCCCAACGTGAGGCCGAGTTATATCAGACTCCGTTACCAAGCCGGGAGTTAGTGCTGCAACTCCTGTCAGATCAGGGTGTCCCCTTAAGCGCTGAACAGATTTATGTGTTGCTTGATATCAGCCATGATGAGCGGGATATTTTTAACCGCCGCCTGGCCGCAATGGAGCGCGATGGCCAGTTAATGCGCAACCGCAAGGGCGCATTCTGTCTGCCCGACAAAATACATTTAATTGCCGGGACCGTGTTTGGCCATACTGATGGTTACGGCTTTTTAGTGCCTGATGATAAAACCAGGAATCCTGAAGATATTTTCCTGGGCCCGAAAGAAATGACCATGGTCATGCATGGTGACCGTGCCATGGTGCGCCTGGCCGGAGTGGACAGGAAAGGTCGTCCGGAAGGCAAGCTGGTCGAGGTGCTGGAACGCGCCAACAAAACTCTGGTAGGGCGGGTGATCCGCGCCCAGGGCGTGACCATTGTGGCAGCGGAAGACAAACGCATCAGCCAGGATATCCTGATTCCTTACAATCTGGATATGGATGCGCAGGTCGGGCAGGTGGTGACGATTGAGTTGACCGAATACCCGTCTTCACACTCCATGCCTATGGGCAAAGTGGTCGAGATACTGGGTAATTACGCCGACAGTGGCATGGAAATCGAAATTGCCTTGCGCAAGCACCATTTGCCGCACCAGTTTAATCCTGCTGCCATCAAACAGGCAGAAGATTTTCCTAAAACTGTTCAACCCAAAGATTACAAGGGTCGCAAGGATTTGCGTGACCTGCCGCTGATTACGATTGATGGTGAAACAGCGCGTGACTTCGATGATGCGGTATTTGCTGAGCCGCAAGGCAAGGGCTGGCGGCTGGTGGTGGCGATTGCCGATGTCAGCTTTTATGTGCAGCCCGGCGATGCGCTGGATAAGGATGCTTATGACAGAGGCAATTCAGTCTATTTCCCGCGTCGCGTGATTCCGATGTTGCCGGAAGCCTTGTCTAACGGTTTGTGTTCGCTCAACCCTGATGTAGAGCGCTTGTGCATGGTGTGTGACATGCAGGTGGACGGGCAGGGCGTGGTGAAGCAGTACCAGTTTTACCCCTCAGTCATGTTGTCCAAGGCGCGCATGACCTATACCAAGGTCCATACCCTGCTGCAAGGCGAAGATCCTGCGCTGGCGGAGGAATATGCCTGGTTGCTGCCGCACCTGAATAATCTCAACAGTGTATTCCGCCTGATGCTGGGCCAGCGCGAGAAACGTGGCGCGGTAGAGTTCGAGTCTACGGAAACCATGATGGTGTTCAACGATAACGGCAAGATCGACAAGATTGTCCCCGTGGTGCGTAACGAGGCACACAGGCTGATTGAGGAATGCATGCTGGCCGCCAACGTCTGCGCCGCTGACTTCCTGCTCAAGAACGAACAGGCCTGTTTATACCGTATTCACGAAGGCCCCACGCCGGAAAAACTGGAAGCCTTGCGCCTGTTTATGGGTGAGTTCGGTTTTGGTGTCGGTGGCGGTGAAAGTCCCCACGCCAAGGACTATGCCAAACTGATGCAGCGCATCAAGGACAGGCCGGATGCGCAGTTATTGCAAACCGTCCTGCTGCGCTCCATGCAGCAGGCGGTGTACAGCCCGGATAATGTAGGTCACTTCGGCCTGGCTTATGAGGCGTATACGCACTTTACCTCGCCTATCCGTCGTTATCCTGACCTGCTGGTACACCGTGCCATCAAGGCGGTGGTGGAAGGCAAACACTACCAGGCCAAAGACTGGCATCAGCTGGGCACGCATTGTTCCATGACCGAACGCCGCGCCGATGATGCCACCAGGGATGTGACCAACTGGCTGAAATGCTTCTATATGCAGGACAAGGTTGGTGAAGTGTTTGCCGGTACCGTCGCTGGCGTGACCAGTTTTGGCCTGTTTGTGGCACTGGATGAAGTCTATGTCGAAGGTTTGCTGCATGTGACCGACCTGGGTAACGATTACTTTATTCATGACAAGGCCAGGCACGAAATGGTCGGTGAGCGTACCGGTGTGCGTTATCGCCTGGGCGACAGGTTGACCGTTAAAGTGGTGCGTGTAGACCTGGAAACCAGCCGTATTGATTTCACGCTGGTGTCAGGGAGCGAAGTGCCAGCAGGGGTTGCAGTCAGCGAGGGCGTATCTGAAAATGACATGCCTGTAGCCAGAAAGCCTGGCAAGACAGTAGCGAAAGCCAAACCTGTCAGCACGGCAAAAACAGGCAAAACCTCTGGCGAGCAGAGCGCTGCCAAGGCACTGGCTACACCAGCTAAAGCCGGTAAAACCAGGGCGACTGGCGGAAAACTCAGGACCGCCAAGGAAAAAGGTCGGCATGCCACACAAAAAAATAAAGGCAAGCCCAAGGCAAAAGCCCGATAATACGGCTTTTATCAATCGCGACAGTGGCTGGATACCCTGCAAGTGATGCAGGGTTTGTTTACCGCTGTCGCCGGTGTATTGTCCAGGTTATAGAAAGTTTAGGAGTAATTATGTCGGAAACCCGCATTCTGTTTGGTTTTCATGCGGTGTTGAGTCGCATGCGTCAGCATGGCAACAGCATTCAGGAAATTATCATTGACCAGGATAGAGTAGATGCGCGTATGCGTGACCTGCTCGAAATGGCAAAATCACAGAACATCCGTGTCATTCAGGCAGAACGTAACCGCCTGGATGGCTTTATCGGCGCACATGGCCGCCATCAGGGCGTGATTGCACGTGTGGTGGAAACACCCATGCCTTACAAGGATATTCACGATATTCTCGAATCTGATCTGGATGAACCACCGTTTTTCCTGATTCTGGATGGCGTGCAGGACCCGCACAACCTGGGTGCCTGTTTACGTGTGGCCGATGCCATGGGCGTGCATGCGATTATTGCCCCTAAAGACCGCTCGGTCGGCCTGAATGGCACCGTGCGCAAGGTCGCCAGCGGTGCGGCTGAAACCGTGCCGTTTATCTCTGTGACCAACCTGGCGCGTACCATGCGTGAGCTTAAAGAAGCAGGCGTCTATGTCGTTGGCACGACCATGGATGCACCAGGTGACTTGCATAACACTAAACTGGAAGGCCCGATTGCCCTGGTGATGGGCGCTGAAGGTGATGGCTTGCGTCGTTTAACCCAGGAAACCTGTGATGCCCTGATCACGATTCCCATGTTCGGTTCGGTGCAAAGCCTGAATGTCAGTGTGGCCAGTGGCATCGGCTTGTACGAAATCCGCCGTCAGCGCGTATTGGCCGCCAATCAATAACTCTTGTAAGTCGTTATGATTACATTCGCAGGTTTGTGGCAGCAACTGCGCCAGCATTCCCGGCGCTTGTGGCTAGGGCAATGGCTGGCATTGTGTGGTGCAGCGGTGGCCGTGCCTATTCCGCTGCTGATGCCATTACTGGTGGATGAAGTGTTATTGCATCAACCGGGAAAACTCACCCGGTTGATGACTACTTTGCTGCCGCCTGCCTGGTTAGGGCCGGTGGCGATTATCATCTGCGTCACCCTGTTCACTATCACGCTGCGTCTGAGCAGCGTATTGCTCGGTGTGGCGACCACCCGCATCTTTGTCAATTTATCCAAACAAGTCACTTTGAATGTCCGGCAGGCATTGCTGGACAAGCTTGCCCGCATACGCATGCAGGTGTATGAAAGTCTGGGAGCAGGGCAGGTCACTGCACGCCTGCTGACCGATATTGAGACACTGGACAAGTTCCTCGGTGAGACCATTGCCAAAGTGCTGGTAGCGGTGCTGAGCGTGATTGGCGTCGCAGTGGTCTTGTTGTGGATGCACTGGCAACTGGCCTTGATTATCCTGCTGCTGAATCCGTTTGTGATTGCGCTGACCATGGTGCTGGGCAAAAAAGTAAAAGTCTGGAAGCAACGCGAGAACACGGCATTTGAATGGTTATCGCAGTCAGTCACCGAAACGCTGGAAGTCATGCACCAACTGCGTGCCAGCAATAGTGACAAACGTTTTCTGGATAAAGCCAGGCAGGCAGCGGAAGCAGTCAGGGAAACTGCAACAGCATCCGGCTGGAAGTCAGATGCCTTATCCCGCCTGTCATTTGGCGTTTTCCTGTTCGGCTTCGAAATTTTCCGCGCCGTGGCCATGTGCATGGTGGTGTTTTCCGATCTGTCCGTGGGACAGATGATCGCCGTGTTTGGCTACCTGTGGTTTATGATGGGGCCGGTACAGGAATTGCTGAACGTACAGTTTTCCTATTACGCCGCCAAAGCGGCACTGGCAAGGATTAATCAGGTACTGCTGGCAGAAGAAGAGCCATATTATCCTGCCGCAGTGAGCGGATTTGGCGACCATCAGCCAGCCACCATCGCCTTGAATGCCGTGAGTTTTGCTTATGCTGAAGGAGCGCCCATTCTTGACCGGGTCACACTGGCCATTGCGCCAGGCGAGCAAGTGGCGCTGGTCGGCGTTTCTGGCGCAGGCAAGTCCACGCTGGTGCAACTGCTGCTCGGATTATATGCCCCCAATCATGGGGAAATCCTGTTTAACGGCAAACCGATTGAACAACTGGGCTATGCACAAATTCGTGAGCATATCGGCGTGGTATTACAACACCCGATGCTGTTTAACGATAGTGTGCGCCAGAATCTGGCCATGGATCAGGTATATACGGATGCCGCATTATGGCAGGCGCTGGAAGTGGCACAATTGGCGCAGTTTGTGCGTGATTTGCCAGAAGGCCTGGAAACACAGTTAGGGCGTAATGGTGTGCGATTATCAGGTGGTCAGCGTCAGCGGCTGGCGATTGCCCGCATGATGCTGAAACAGCCACAAGTGGTGATCCTGGATGAAGCCACCTCCATGCTGGATACCCATACCGAGGCCTTATTGCACAGCGCGATGCGACAGTTTTTAAAAGGCCGCACCACGATAACGATAGCCCACCGCCTGTCAGCCGTAAAACAGGCTGATCGCGTACTGGTGTTTGATGGCGGGCATATTATTGAAGAAGGGCGGCACGATAGCCTGGTCAATCAGGCTGGCAGTGTTTATCAGCGCCTGTATGGTCAGCAAGTCACTTAACGCTTCGAATCCAGTTTTCCTCGCTGCGGGCACGCAAAGATGCCTGTCAGTTCAGTAATTGAGTTGGCTAATAATTGTATAGACCGGAGACATGGTTGACGCATGTACGAGGACATGGTTGACACATTA
>CBIMYT010000035.1:0-17633 GCA_966248215.1 uncultured Methylophilus sp.
CTGACTTTAAGCCTAGTCGGCTTGCTGACATTGCAGTGGGTGGTGGTCACGTTTGCCATAGACCACCTGATACAGTCACAGCTGACCGGACGTCTGCAACAGGAGGCAGAGGGATTGCTGGCAGGCATCAGCGTGAATAGCCAGGGACAGCCGGTGGTGGATCAGCGACTGGTGACTGCCAGTTACCAGCGTCCTTTTTCTGGACGTTATTTTATTGTGATGACTGATGATGCACATAAAATCCAGTCTCGTTCCTGGTGGGATGTGCACGTGCCGGTCACCGCACTGGCGGTTGGCGAACAACGCGTGACGCATGTCACCGGGCCGGAAAATCAGCCCTTGCTGCTATTGGGGCATGGTTATCGTAAACAGCAGCATTCCATCACTATCTATATCGCTGAAAGCCTGGTTGAGCTGCAGCAAGGCCTGCACATATTTCACGCGATTTATGGCGCATTATCACTGCTCGGTTTACTGGCTTTGCTGGCATTGCAACGCTGGATTGTGATCAATACGCTTAACCCCTTGCAGCAGATTAAAGAAAACCTGGCAAAAGTAGGCAGTGGCGAATTGCAACAGATTCATGCCAATGGTCCGGCCGAAGTGATGCCGCTGGTCAATGAGTTCAACCGCATTCTCAAGAGTGCCGGCCAGAAAACCAGGCGCTCACGCCTGGCCATCGGTAACCTGGCGCACGCATTGAAAACCCGGCTGGCGCATTTGCAATTACTGGTCGAGGACACCACCCAGGCCGGGCTGCCGCAGTTACGTAACAGCATGCAGGCTTGCGCTGAAGAGATTCACCAGGATGTTGAACGCGAACTGAAACGCGCGCGACTGATGGGCGATGTGTATGCCAGTCAGCAGACCGACCTGGAAGTTGAAATCCCTAAACTGGTAGCGACCTTGCAAAAAATATACAGTGACAAGCAAGTCGCGTTTGCCTGGCAGCATGATGCACAGGCCAGGCTGGTAGTTGACCGCGAAGATATGCTGGAGCTGCTGGGCAACGTGCTGGATAACGCATTCAAATGGTGCCGCCATCAGGTGCAGCTAAATATTTCCGTACAGCAGAGTATCCGTATTGTGGTAGAAGATGACGGGCCGGGCAGTAATGCACCAGCGCTGGAAACCTTGTTGCAACGCGGCCTGCGCATGGATGAATCCAAACCGGGTAGTGGATTGGGCCTGGCGATTGTGCAGGATATTGTGCAGCATTATCACGGCAGTATCGTGCTGACCCGCTCTGAGCGACTGGGCGGGTTACAGGTACAACTCAGTCTGAACCCTGCGTAACATCATTTCCATGTATTTGCATCTAAATGATTGACTTATCAAGGGCTTGTTGTTAGCTTTTAAAAAGCATGTATCCACTTTTCAAAAAAATCATGGCATTCCTTGCGCTGATCTCGTTACTGAGTTCTTCCGCATGGGCATTCACGCCTGAAGTTTTATTTGATGATGCGGTGTCTTCGCAGATAGTGATGCAGGATGTGCACTTGATGCAAAAGTCGCATGTACACGCAGGTGCTGATGAAGGTCAGTCATTGCCCGGTCAGTTTTGTGATCATGCCTGTCATATTTCTGCACATATCACTGCGATTGAAACCAGTGAGATTGTTAATTCACTTCCCCAGTCAGATACGATGATCTTTAAAATCGAACCTGGCGACCAGTTTACCAACCCTGTCCTGAAAAGCCTCTATAGACCTCCTGCGCTTGTTTAATCAATTTTGCCGGGATGCTGTGTGATTTTGCATCCTGATGATTGATTTAACGAGAGGGGGCCTATCGTGTGTGAATCTTCTTTGGGAAGATGGCTATGCCTTGTCATAGCTTTCTTCATCGCTCCAGCCATACAGGCTGAACCATTAACATTGGACGCAGCCTGGCATATGGCTGTTCAGAACAATCCTGATCTTAAGCGCCTGATTGCCAGCCAAAGTATTCCGGCTGGTGAGATTCAGGATGCATCAGGTCCGCTGTACTACAATCCGGTACTCAATCTGGAGGCGAGAACCCGCCGTATTTCTCAAACGGGCGGCGCAGATCCGTATCGTGGTGAATATGGCATAGGCATTTCCCAGACATTTGAGATTGCGGGTCAGCAGCGTTTTCGCAGACAAGCCGCCCAGGAAAGCAAGGCGGCTATCAATCAGGGTATTGATGAGGAGTATCGCGTTCTGCATGCGCAATTGGAAGAGCAGTTTATTACTGTGCTTGCCATACAAAAGCGTATAGAGATTGAGAAGCGTATTCTCAACCTCATTGAGCAAAATACCTCTTTATCTCGCAAAAGGGTCAATGCTGGCGAAGATAGCCTGCTGGATGGCAACCTGGCTATTGTTGATGCTGAACGTGCAAGAAACCAGCTGATTTCTTTAAACGAACAGTTGTTGCGTGCCAGAACCCAACTGGCTGCAACCATACAGCTCAATGCCAGTGCGTTTCCAGAAGTTACAGGCGAATTAATGCCGGAACAGACGCAATACACTTTGCAGGATTTATTCAGTAAATTGGATTCCCGGCCAGGAATGCAGGCACTTAGCAGTAAAGAGGCTTCGGCACGCTCCCGGTTAGAGTTGCAGAAAAGCATGCGATACCCGGATTTGACTGTGAGTTTGATCAATACCACTGAGGCCAGTCTGGCAGGGAGCGACAATATCTCCTCCATTGGTGTTTCTTTGCCATTGCCGGTCTTTCGCCGTAATGCCGCAGGTATAGGCCGGGCGCAAGCTGAACTCAGTCAGTCTGAAATCAACCGGATTGCCGGTACTCGCAATACGAAGGCAATGATAGAAGCGGCATGGTTACGGCGCGAGAATATCCAAGACCGTGTCAGGCGTTTGGACAGTGAAGTTTATCCTAAGCTGGAACAGAACCTGACTTTATCCAGGAAAGCCTTTGAGAGTGGTGAAATAGGCTTGCCTCAGCTATTACTCGTTCAAAGACAGGTTGTTGATGCACAGCGGGACATTATTGATGCACAGAAGGAATGGCGGCTTGTACAGATCGAGCTGGAGTACCTCTCTGGCTGGTTGTCACCCGTAACCGCAACCAGTCAACTAGGAAATTAACATGCTAAAGATATCCGGAAATTTATACATCATGGTGCTGACATATTCAGCCATTCTTTTTTTCATATTGTTGGGCGGATGCAGCTCCGGTAGTAACCACACTTCAGCAACACAACCAGAATCTGCAACAGCTTCCACTGAGGCCAGGGCTGACGAAGACTTAATGACATTGAGCCGCACAGAGCTTCAGCAAAGCGGTGTCACCATGACTGAAGTCACCAGACGGCTAATACAGGATCAGCTCAGCTTTACTGCCAGCATTCTGGCTAACCAGAACAGGCTGGCGCATGTGACGCCGCGAATTGAAGGTAAATTATCCAGAGTGATTGCCAATCTGGGCGATCACGTCAAAACCGGTCAGACACTGGCTGAAATTGACAGTATCCAGATGGGGGAGGCACGCGCGCAGTTTAAAAGCTCCAAAATTGATCTGGCACTCGCGCAGGCGAATTTTGACCGCATCTCCAGTCTGTATGAAGATAAAGTGGTTCCGCAAAAACAATTCATTGAGTCACAGTCGGCACTGGAGCGTGCCAGATCAGCACTGTATGCAGACTCTGAAAGATTGAGGATGTATGGCGGACTGGGTACGCATGGTGGATCGACCTATGTATTGACGGCACCTTTTAATGGCATCGTCATAGAAAAAAATGCGGTGATAGGCGAGCTGGCAAAGCCGGCAGATACCATCTTCACAATTGCCGATATGTCCACCGTCTGGATTGATGCTGATGTGCCCGAACGGGACTTGCAATTTCTGGATATCGGTAAAACAGCGAATATCACTGTCACGGCTTATCCTGGAGAAGTCTTTACCGGTAAAGTGAGCTATCTCTCAAATATCGTAGATAAAACTACCCGTACGGTTAAAGCGCGTATCGAACTACCAAATCCTGATCTTAAGCTGCGTATCGATATGTTTGCCAACGTGGTGCTAAATCACGCCACTACAAAAGATGTACTGGTGGTGCCAAACACAGCTGTGGTGATGCTACAAGGCATTCCTAACGTTTATATCAACGAGAACGGCGGCTTCACTCCAAGAGCAGTAGAACTGGGCTCTCGATATAACGAGTTTGTCGAAATTAAAAGTGGCCTGAACGAAGGTGAGACAGTGGTACAAACCGGTGTTTATGCGCTTAAAGCACGACAGCTTAAATCTCAAATCAGCGATGAGCACTAGGAGAGCAGCATGTTAAATTGGATATTAGATGCTGCTCTCAAATACAAGCTGCTAGTGATACTAGCGTTTGTCATGGTCATTTTTTTCGGTGTTAAAGCCTGGAAAGAAGTTCCTCTGGATGCCTTTCCAGATGTCACTCCGGTACAGGTCAATGTCTATACAGAGTCTCCGGGATTGGCATCAGAAGATGTTGAAAAGCTCATTACATTCCCGGTAGAAAGTGCTTTAGCTGGCCTCAAAGGAATACAGGAAATACGCTCAGTTTCACTATTTGGCTTGTCCTATGTCAGCGTGTATTTTACTGACAGTACAGATATTCAGCAGGCTCGCTTTCTGGTGGGTGAAAAGTTGGCTGATGCCCGCTCAAGAATGCCAGCAGGTTATGGCGAACCGACATTAGGCCCGAATACCTCAGGATTGGGGCAAGTACTTTGGTATACATTGAAGTCAGACAAGCAATCAACCACTGATTTGCGCACGCTGCACGACTGGAATGTGCGTATGGTTATGCGTACTGTACCGGGGGTTGATGACATTACCTCATGGGGAGGCAATGAGAAACAGTTCCAGGTTCAAATTGATCCCAAAAAGCTGTTCAAATATGGCCTGACATTCTCAGAGGTCATCGAACGATTAACCGCCAACAATCATCAGGTTGGCGGTCAGTACGTCAATATCGGGCAGGAACAGTTTCTAGTACGTGGTCTTGGCCTGGTCAGGAATAGCCGGGACATTCAGCGTATTGTGGTTGCAGAAAGCCAGGGCACTCCGGTCTATATTGAAGATGTTGCCAACGTTATCGAAGGTGCCGGTCCTCGTTTTGGTGCTGTCACTCAAGATGGCAAAGAGGTTGTGATGGGAATGGTACTTGCCAGGATCGGTGAAAATGCCCAGCAAGTCGTAGACGCCGCGAAAGAGAAACTGAAACTGGTCAAAGCGACCCTGCCAAAGGGCGTTAGCCTGGAAACAGTGTATGACCGTACCGCCATCATCGATAAGGCTATTAGCATGGCAGATCGCGCCATGGTGGAGGGTGCGTTACTGGTCATTGCCGTGTTGTTCTTGCTATTAGGTGAAGTACGTTCTGCGCTGGTTGTGGTAGTGGCCATTCCAATGGGGCGGTTGATTGCTTTTATCTTGATGGAAAAATACGGCATTTCGGCAAACCTGATGTCACTTGGAGGACTGATCATCGGCTTGGGCATGACGATAGATGGCCCGCTAGTATTGGTAGAGAACTGTTTCAGGCGACTGGCGCATCATGCTGGTCAGAGTGTGGACAGAACAAAGATTGTTTTAGACGCTGCGCGAGAGGTTATTAATCCAGTCACGTTTGGTGTACTTATCATCACTGTTGTGTTTATACCGATTTTTTCTTTGACTGGTTTGGAAGGCAAGCTATTTAAACCGCTGGCAATCAATATGACCTTTGCCATGATTGGCTCAATGATTTTGACACTTACGCTGATTCCAGTGCTGTGTTCTCTGGCGTTGAAACCAAAAGAAGACAGAGATCCATGGATGATTCGTTTAATTAAGCCTAGGTATGTCTCTCTGTTGAAGTGGTGCCTTGCAAACAAAAGGCTAGTGGTCGGCGCTACTGGCATTGCCTTTGTTGCAGCTTTAGCAATCTTTCCGTTCCTGGGAAAAGAGTTTATGCCTAACCTGCAGGAACAAGACATTCTGTTGCGCGTAACCAGCATCCCCTCAACTTCGCTAGATCAGTCCATTTTAATCTCGGATCGCGTTGCGAAGAGTCTCAGAAAAAGGGCTGAGATAAAAAGTAGCCTGGCTATGATAGGTCGTGCCGAGAAAGGTGAAACAGCCGATGTCAATTACATGGAGATACTGGTTCATCTGAACCCTGTGACTGACTGGCCAAAACCAATGACATACCCGGAGCTGGCCAAGGTTTTACAAGCGCAGGTTGAACAGGATGTACCAGAAGTCGTTGTGGGGGCGACTCAGCCGATTCAAATGCGCGTTGAGGAATTGATTTCCGGTGTGAGGGCGACTCTTTCGGCAAAAGTCTACGGTGAGGATTTGGCTACTATTGGTCGCATCGCTAATCAGGTAAAAGCTGTGGTTTCAAAAGTAGACGGTGTGGCTGATCTGGCACTGGAGGCGAATATAGGCAAACCGCAACTCATCATCAACGTGGATAGAGAAGCCATTGCACGGTATGGCATTAATGCGGATGATGTATTGCAGGTTGTGCAATCTGGCATCGGAGGTAAACCTGTTTCTACCCTGATTGATGGTATAAAACGATTTGCGATTCAGGTTTGGTTGCAGCCCGAGTATCGCAGTAATATCCGGGCAATTAATGATATCCCCATCTCGACTGCGCAAGGGGCATTGATTCCACTGTCACAAGTCGCCAGTGTCAGTGTTGAAGAAGGTTATTCATTTGTCAGGCGAGAGCAGTTGCAACGTTATGCTGTCATCCAGATGGATGTACGGGGCCGTGATATTGATGGCTTCGTCAAGGAAGCACAGGCTGCGATTGCACAGCAAGTAACACTGCCAAGTGGATATTGGATCGAATGGGGCGGCGCTTTTGAAAACCAGCAACGTGCAATGAGCAAACTGGCAATCATTGTTCCGCTAACCATCGGCTTGATTTTTGTACTTCTATATACCGCATTTCACTCGTTACGTTATGCCGGACTGATTATTGCCAACGTCCCGTTTGCAGCGATTGGCGGTATTTTCTCGCTAGCGATTGCCGGGCAGTACCTTTCAGTGCCTGCGGCAATCGGCTTTATAGCTGTATTCGGCGTGGCAATGCTGAATGGTATTGTTTTGGTGGAGTTCATCAATGGTCTGCGAGAAGAGGGAATGACCGTAGGTGAGGCTGTTTTGGAAGGAACTACTCTGCGTTTGCGGCCAGTTATGATGACAGCCATGGTCGAAATTTTCGGGTTGATCCCTTTCCTGTTGGCAACAGGGGTTGGTTCAGAGATTCTGAGACCTCTTGCGGTTGTGGTGATTGGCGGCTTGTTCACTGCGACGGCATTAACGCTGGTTTTCTTGCCAGTGGCATATGAGTGGATGGAGAGTAGAGCACCAAAATACTGAGCAAGAAAGACAGGAATTAACCGTATTCCATAAGCAGCAGAGGCTGATGCGATTTCATGATTAATGCCAGCTTCAGTAAGCATGCCTGCGTTATGCAGGCATGTGTCTTAAAACCAGTCGCGATGAACTCCGTTGACCTTACCGGTTTTGGCATCAATGTAGACTTCCCATTCTGCGCCGTTGGCATCGAGGATTTCCACTTCATAATCCCAGCCTGAACGGAATTTGCGGCGTTCCAGCTCCACTTCTTTCACCACGCCAGGCTTTTCGGCCAATGCCTTGTTTTGCGCTTCTTCCAGTGAAATCAGGCCGAATGCTTTAGCCATTTCGACAATTTTTGCCGGATCATCATCGTCTGCCAGCGCTGGCTGGCTGAGTGTCAGTCCCAGCAACAGGCTGATGAGGAAGGCGCTGGCTGATATGCGGTTTGCTTTATTCATTGTGAACTCCAGTTTTTATTTGCAGGAGCTTGTACGATACTGCGTACAGCTTAATTCACGCTGAATTTGCGAGCTGGGCGCTAGGCTGTATTGGCTTGTATGCCGGGGAGCTGCAAGGCAGGCTGGTGCATTTTTAGCTGGTTGAACAGCCAGCGGGTTTCCAGCAGGTTCCATACCCTGAGCATGGCTTCCATATGGTCGAACGGCTTGGTAAGAAAATCCTTGGCGCCCAGTGCCAGCGCCTTGCGGCGAGCGGCAATCGTCGCATCTGCAGTCAATACCAGAACCGGTAGAAAATCGTGAGGACCGACATGGTGTGAAAGCTGGTCAAGCACGGCAAAACCATCCAGTACCGGCATCATTAAATCCAGCAGAATCAGGTCAGGCTGAAAGGCATTCACCAGATCCATGGTTTTGGTTGCATCCGTGGTGCTGATCACCTGCTCAAAACCTTCCTGGGCCAGCAAGTCTTCCAGGAGCCTTAAATTAGCCTCGGCATCATCGATAATGAGGATTTTGGAAGTACGTAGTTGTTCGATATTTATCATGGTGAAACAGGCAACAGGGTGAGTAATAATTGATTAAATGTGGCGACATTTAATGGTTTGGTGAAATAATGCACGACTCCCATGTTATGTAGTCGCTGCATGGTTTCCGGCAATGCGTCTGCACTCAATATTATGATTGGAATATCAGGAAGATGTGGCTGGCTGTCCCTTATATATTGAATCAGGGACTCACCGGAACCATCCGGCAAATTCAAATCAAGCAGTAGCAGGTCTGGTGTCATGTCATCCAGCCACTGTATGCTTTCCGCTATGGTGGTCGCTAGATGCAAGGTGATATGACGATGCTTGCTCATGATAGTTTCTATCAGAGCCTGATTGCTCGGGTTGTCCTCCACATACAAAAGATGATGTTTGGGGGATATGGACGAAGAGACTGACGAAGGGTGAACCTCGGGCATAGCGTCTGCCATGGTTTCCTGTGCGCGTATTTCTCCGTCACAAGCTGGCAAGCTGAACCAGAACAGGCTTTTATCGTCGGCTATCCCGATTTCACCGTCCATGGTCTCTATCAGTTGCTTGCTGAGCACCAGTCCCAGGCCGCTACCCTCCGTGACTGTGCGTTCTGCACCGAGCCGGTCAAAGGGGGTGAATAGCCGGGAGCGCAATGTGACAGGAATGCCTTGTCCCTGATCCTGGATATCGACCCGGATTTGCCTGCCTTGACGGTAGGCGCTGAAGTTCACCTGGGTGTTGGCCGGCGCGTATTTCAGCGCATTGCCTAGCAGGTTAAGAATCACCTGCAATAAGCGCTGCTTGTCAGCATGCACTCTCAAGTCTGGTTCAAACCGGGTTTCTATGCGCATGTCCCGTACTTTTTCCAGGGGTTTTAAATAGTTAAAAGCCTCTTCAAGTAGAGGATTCAATGCGATTACTTCCATGGACATGCGGATATCGCCGCTCTCGATACGGGAAATATCCAGCACTTCATTGATGATTTTAAGCAAATGCTGTCCGGCGTTATGGATCAGGATGGCACTGTCTTTCTGCCTGCCTTCGGGTAAATCGTTTTCCAGAATCTGTGCAAAGCCAAGAATGGCATTGAGCGGAGTACGTAATTCATGGCTGGTGCGGGACAAAAAATTACTCTTGGCAGCACTGGCTTCTTCTGCCTCGATTCTGGCCTGGCGCGCCTCCTGCGCACTCTGGGCTAACAGGCGGGAAGCATGTTCCAGCTCACGGCTTAACTCGCCCAACTCATCTTTGCTGATGCTGGGTAATGCCAGCGGTTCATTCTTTATCAGATGAATGGCGCTGTCGCGTATGGTTCTGACGCGTCCCACAATCGTATAGGTAAATATCCATACGCCGATAAGGGAACCGATAACACCGGCAGTCACCGCCATCAAGGTAATGCGCAGATTACGCTGGCGCTCGGCAATCACGTTCTTTTTATCCTGCTCGATAATCATGGACTCGCGCAGGGTCATCTGGGCCAGGTGGTTACGCAGCAGGTGCATTGTGGTTCCCTGGGCGCTAAATTTGCGGATCATCGGAGCATCGGCTTCTTTTTCGGTATTGTTTGCCAGTATGGCCAGATCAGCCAGATTTTTCTGCACCAGCGGACGAATAGTCTCCAGGAGCTTTTGCTGCATGCGGTCATCCAGGCGCTGCTCCAGCGCCGTAAGCAGTTGCGGCATGGCTTGTCTGGCTGTTTCAAATTCTGCCAGGAACTGGCGGTTATCTGTCAGCAGGTAATCCCGTACGCTCGTCGAGGCTTCCAGCAATTGGGTCTGCAGGGTTTGAATATCCTGCTGGGTTTGCAATGCGCTTTGCACGCGTTGTTCCAGCAGGGCAGCCTGTTGCTCACTTTCAAAAACCAGCGCCAGGGAACCAAGCAGAACGGTTAACGGCAGAATGTTCAGGATGATGCCCTTGATGGTCAGGGGGGCGTCCTGCCATAGCTGGTTCAGAGCACTCAATGCCCGAAGTTTGTGAATAATCATTTAACTATTTATAAACCTTCACTGTTGAAACCGGCTTCCACTGCCTTGACCGCCGCCTGGGTGCGGTCATTGAGTGCCAGCTTGTGGAGAATGCGCTCTATATGGATTTTAACCGTGCCAGGCGAAATACCGAGTTTGGCTGCCAGCAGTGTATTGCTGGCGCCTGAAGGCAGCAGGGCAAAGACTTCACGCTCGCGTGGTGTCAGCTTTTGCATATAGCTGGTATCTGACCTGCCACTTGCCTGGGCCTGTCGCTGTAATGCGAAACCCAGCATGCCGCAGAGACTATGCAGGGTCTGCAGACTGTTTTCGTTCAGAGGATTTCCGGTGATCAATGCCATGAGCCCGACCGCCTGTTGCTGGCAGGCAATCGGAAAGTGGTAGCACAGGGTAGTTGATTGATCGTCGGCGGACATTTGTAATGGCCATAAACCGGGAATGTATTGCTGATGTACTTCGAAGCGAATAGGTTCCTTTAGCCATTGCGCCAATACGCCCAGCATGGGAATACGCACGCCGACCGGAAAAGTATTGCCACGCTGGGCAAGTATTTTCAGCGCACCGGCATGCTGCTGGCTGATCAGCCCATGCTGCGCGCCAAATTGCAGGCAGATTTCATCCAGCAGGCCCTGCAGCAGGCTGGCAGACCAGCCGGAAACAAACAGCTGTTGTCCAAATTTCTCGAATAGCCGCTCATGACCCATGCGGGTTTGATTTTGCTTGAGTGCATGACGCAAGGCGAATGCACTTCCGGCTTCAGGAGAGGGCGGCGTATTTGACATATGCCATTTAGTATATACCGAAATACCTATGACGGGAGATGTGTGATGAACAGTCTCCCAGCAAAATGCCACGTATTGTCACTGTGCTATCCGAGGCTGACAGACCGGACATGCATATGGCGCCTGTTGCCGTCAGTGTTGCGTAAGGTAGTTGCGACATAATGATCTTCGCCTTTGCTAGGCTGTGTGACAGATCAATCATAAAGGAGCGAAAATGAAACGATTATTATTTGCGTTGCTGGTGCCGCTGGTGTTGGGCGCCAATGTACAAGCGGGTGAGGGGCAAACTTCTGATGCAGATATACGCAACTTGCATCAGAAAAACTTTCTGGGACAGCGTTCTTATCACCAGATGCCGGTAACCAGCCAGTCGCATGCCGAGAATGCGGGCGAGGTAACTGGTGCCACGCCGGTAAAGGGTTACGATAAACACCAGCAACTGCGCCTGAATTTTCTTGGCAAACGCCCCTACATGGCAGGACCGCACACTGATTAGGCGATGACATAAGCCTCGCTTTTGCGGGGTTTTGTTTATTGGCGGGATCACTCATAAAAATTATAACTAAGCATCGTTTTGCTTGTGAAGGAAAATACATACTATGTCGACAGTAGCAGCCAGGTCAGGATATTTGGACCTGTTTAAACATATTAACCGGGACCTCCCGGCCTCTATTGTTGTTTTCTTTGTCGCCCTGCCATTATGCCTGGGTATTGCCCTGGCTTCCGGCGCCCCCTTGTTCGCCGGCGTGATTTCCGGCATTGTCGGCGGGATTGTGGTCGGACTTGCCAGCGGCTCGCAACTGGGCGTGAGTGGCCCGGCTGCAGGCCTGGCAGTGATCGTGCTGGCAGCCATAGGTCAGCTGGGCTCTTATGAAGTATTCCTGACTGCTGTGGTGCTGGCTGGCATCTTCCAGTTTCTGTTAGGCCAGCTCAAGGCCGGGTTTATTGCCTATTTTGTGCCAGGCTCTGTCATTAAAGGCATGCTGACGGGCATTGGCCTGCTGATTATTTTGAAGCAGATCCCACACGCGGTTGGAAATGATGCTGATTTCGAAGGAAATGAGTCATTTGAAATAGCAGACGGGCATAATACTTTCCATGAGCTTATGCAGTCCTTGGAATTGCTGACCCCCGGTGCTGTGCTGATTGCAGCCGTATCTTTTGCTATCCTGATATTGTGGGATACTGTATTAACCAAAAAGCACAAGTTTTTTCAGATATTGCAGGGGCCTATTGTTGTCGTGCTCACCGGTATTCTGCTGAATCTGGCATTTATGCGCGGCTGGTTGAATTTTTCTCTTAATAGTGACCAGGTGGTGAATTTGCCGGTAGCGAACAGCCTGGCAGAGTTTGCCAGCTTCTTTACACATCCTGATTTCAGTTACATCACACAACCGCTGGTGATTAAAACTGCTTTGGTGATGGCGATTGTCGCAAGCCTGGAAACATTGTTATGCGTGGAAGCGGCTGACAAGCTGGACCCCTTGAAACGGGTGACACCCACTAACCGGGAGCTCAAGGCGCAAGGGCTGGGCAATATGGTTTCGGGACTGATAGGCGGTTTGCCAATCACACAGGTGATCGTGCGTAGCAGTGCCAATGCGACGTTTGGTGCCCAAACAAAATTGTCTGCTGTGCTGCATGGTGTCTGGCTGTTGCTCAGTGTAGTCACTATTGCCAGCTTTCTGAACATGATTCCACTGGCAAGCCTGGCAGCTATCCTGATTATGGTAGGCTACAAACTGGCAAAACCCAGCCTGTTCAAGCAGATGTACAAGCTTGGCTGGGAGCAGTTCATCCCGTTTATGGTGACGATTATCGCCATTGTGTTGACAGACCTGTTGACAGGGATAGGCCTGGGATTGATCGCGGCGGTGTTCTTTACCCTGCATCATAGCTACCGTAACTCGCATTACATCAAGCAGACCCATGCCCAGAAAGAAGAACGGGAAGTCTATGAACTGGTATTGGCGGAGGAAGTTTCCTTCTTTAACAAGGCAAGTATTCTGGAAGTGTTAGAATCTATCCCTGCCAATAGCAAGGTTGTGATTGACTGCACCCACAGCAAATCGATTGCGCATGATGTGGTGGAGTTTATTCATGATTATCAGCAACATGCCCGATTGAAAAATATCGAGGTAGAAACCATAGCGTTCAAACCACCCGCATATTTGTTGGGACATTAACCCCACCACATGGCTGGTCATGTGATAATAAAATCGTTATTAAAGGAGATATACATGTACAAACACCCCTTACTGGACCGCGATAAAATGACTCCACGTGAAGCGCTGGATATTCTGATCGAGGGCAATCGCCGTTTTACCAGTGATCGTGAAGAGGATAAAGATTTCAGAGCATTGATCCAGATTACCAAAAACAAACAGCATCCGTTTGCTTCTACGCTGAGCTGCAGCGATTCGCGAGCACCGGTAGAGCTGTTATTCGATCAGGCGCTGGGAGATATTTTCAGTGTCCGGCTGGCAGGCAGCATCGCTTCGGACAAGGGCATAGGCAGTCTGGAGTTCGCCTGCAAATATCTGGATAGCAAACTGATCGTGGTCATGGGGCATACCTCCTGTGGCGCAGTAAAAGCCGCCTGTGACGATTTCAAGGATGGCCATATCGGTGAAATCATTAACTTGATCAAGCCTTCCATCCGTCACGAAAAGACCGTCACTGACCCGGCGTTACGCAACTCCAAAAACCCTGATTTTGTGGAAAAAATCTGCGCATTGAATGTCAATTACCAGATCGAAACCATTATCCGCTGCAGTGACATCATTGACGATATGCTGCAAAGCAAACAGATCGGCATTGTTGGTGCCATTTATGATGTAGGCACCGGTAAAGTCAACTTTATGGAAGACACGTTTATCGGCTAACGATAGCGCCTGTTCTCACCGTAATAAAAAAGCCGATGAATAATCATCGGCTTTTTTGTGGCTTGCTGTTACTGATGACCTTCCTTGGCCAGGTTGATACTGTATTTGGGAATTTCCACCGTCACATCAGATTCCTGCAAAATGGCCTGGCAGGAAAGACGGGAAAGTGGTTGCAGGCCCCAGGCGCGGTCCAGCATGTCTTCCTCGTCCTCTTCAATTTCGTTCAGGCTGCGGAAACCCTCACGCACGATGACATGGCAGGTGGTGCAGGCACACACGCCGCCGCAGGCACTATCAATATCAATGTCGTGCTGATGCAGGGCATCGCAGATGGAAGTGCCGGAAGCGGCCTCAACAACCGCGCCTTGCGGACAGAGTTCAGGGTGGGGAAGTACGGTGATTTTTGGCATATTACAGTTCCAGGGAATCCAGGTTTTTACCCGCAAGGGCTTTTTGTACCGAAGCATCCATGCGTTTGGCTGCAAAGGCCTCGGTGGCATGGTTGAGTGCTTCAGTCGCTTGTTTAACGGCTTGGCTGTCCGTGCCCTGGCATAAGGCAAGCAGGGCATCGAGATGCGTTTGAATAGTGGCACGCTCTTCAGCTGTCAGCAACTGGTCGCCATCTTCTGCCAATGCCGCCTGAATGGCTTCTGCCAGACGTTGGGCATCGACCACAGCTTCACGCAGCATGCGCGCCTGTTTGTCGCTTTCAGCTGCACCAAAAGAATCCTTGAGCATGGCGGTAATCTGGTCTTCGCTCAAGCCATAAGACGGCTTGACCGTGATATTGGCCTCCACGCCGCTGGTTTGTTCGCGCGCAGTGACGGAAAGCAGGCCATCGGCATCGACCTGGAAGGTGACGCGAATGCGCGCAGCACCGGCGGCCATGGGTGGGATGCCACGCAGTTCAAAACGGGCCAGCGAACGGCAGTCAGACACCAGTTCGCGTTCGCCTTGTACCACATGAATCGCCATCGCAGTCTGGCCATCTTTATAAGTGGTGAAATCCTGGGCGCGGGCAATCGGCAGGGTGGAATTGCGCGGAATGACTTTTTCGACCAGTCCGCCCATGGTTTCCAGACCCAGTGACAGCGGTGTGACATCCAGCAGCAACAGTTCATCTTCACTGCGGTTACCGGCCAGCACATTGGCCTGAATGGCAGCACCCAGTGCAACGACTTTGTCCGGGTCCAGATTGGTCAGCGGTTCCTGTTTGAAGAACTCCTGTACCGCATGGCGGATATGTGGCATGCGGGTGGCACCGCCAACCAGCACCACGCCATTGATATCTTCAGCACTTAAACCCGCATCGCGCATGGCTTTGCGTGTAGGTGTCAGGGTTTTACTGACCAGGTTTTCGGTCAGTTGTACAAACTGACTGACAGTCAGGGTTTCATCAATCAGGGTACCGTTACTCAGTTTGCCGAGAATATTCGCTTCATGATTGTCGGTCAGCCACTCCTTAGCCTGGCGCGACTTGGTCAGTAACAGGCGTGTATCTTCTTCATTCAAGGGCTTGAAGTCTGCAGTTTTACTGCGTACCTGATCCAGTAGCCAGCAGTAAATGCGGTGGTCGAAATCATCGCCACCGAGGGCAGAATCACCATTGGTCGCCAGCACTTCAAACACGCCTTTGCTCAGGCGCAGGATGGACACGTCAAAAGTGCCGCCACCCAGGTCATATATAACATAGACACCTTCAGCGGCATTATCCAGGCCATAGGCAACCGCAGCAGCGGTTGGCTCATTGAGCAGGCGCAGCACATTCAGCCCGGCCAGTCTGGCGGCATCTTTGGTGGCCTGGCGCTGGGCATCGTCAAAATAGGCAGGCACCGTTACCACGGCACCGGTCAGCTCGCCTCCCAGTGCTTTCTCGGCACGCAATTTCAGGGTTTTCAGAACTTCGGCTGAAATTTCAACCGGGCTTTTCAATCCGGCACGGGTTTTCAGTTCCAGAATGCCTTGTGAAGAATCATTCTCAACAAAGTGGTAAGGGATATGGGCACGGTCAGTAATATCATGCAGGGCGCGGCCCATAAAGCGTTTGACCGATACGATGGTATTCACCGGGTCCTGGCTTTGTGCTGCCTGGGCCTCGTGGCCGACAATCACGGCATCCTGCAGGTAGCGCACCACGGAAGGCAACAGGGCATGACCATGTTCGTCATGCAGTACGGTGCTCATGCCGCTGCGTACGGTGGCCACCAGTGAGTTAGTGGTGCCCAGGTCTATGCCGACCGCCAGCTTGTGCTGGTGCGGGGCGGGTGACATGCCGGGTTCTGAAATCTGTAATAACGCCATGAAAACCTAATCTTCCAACTGAGCGATCAGTTGATTCACATCTTCGCTCACCTTGTCTATAAAACGCAGTTTACGCACTGTCAGTGCTGCTTCTGCAGGGGCGCGACCAAGTTCATCGGCCACTTGTTGCTGTAACTGTCTGGCCTGCTGGCGCATGTCCTGTAACAGATCATCCAGGGCAGCAATGTTTTTGGCAAATTTGGCATCATCTATCGCTTCACGCCATTCCATCTGTGCCATGAGGAAGTCAGCCGGCATGGCGGTATTGTTTTCCTCATCAGTGCTAATGCCAGCCAGTTGTAACAGGTAACGTGCGCGCGCCGTCGGCTGTTTCAGTGTCTGGTAAGCTTCATTGGCAGAAGTTGCCTGTTGCATGGACTGCATTTTCTCAGCCGCAGAAGTATTCACGAATTTGTCCGGATGCACTTCGGCCAGCAGTTTGCGGTAGTTGGTATCCAGTACGCTGGTATCTATCTCAAATTGCTGCGGCAGGCGGAATAATTCAAAGTAATTTTGCATGGTCAGGCAGAAAAAGGTTTACGCAACATGGCCGACGGCGGCAATCGGAATGCTGAACACATCACCACTGGTCACAGGGCTTAGACCGTGAAAGATTCACCGCAACCACATTCGCCTTTGACATTCGGGTTGTTGAACTTGAAACCTTCGTTCAGGCCTTCCTTGGTGAAATCCAGTTCGGTGCCGTCGATATAGACCAGGCTTTTCGGGTCTACAATGACCTGGATGCCGTGACTTTCAAACGCTGTGTCTTCCGGTTGCATCTCATCCACAAACTCCAGCGTATAAGCCATGCCGGAACAGCCTGTGGTTTTCACGCCCAGGCGCAGACCTATGCCTTTACCACGGTTGGCCAGAAATTTTTCCACACGTTGTGCCGCGGTTTCAGTCAGGGTAATCGCCATGTTATTTACCTTGTTTGGCTCTCAGGTCTGCAATCGCAGATTTAATGGCATCTTCGGCCAGTACGGAACAGTGAATTTTCACTGGTGGCAATGCCAGTTCTTCCGCAATCGCAGAGTTCTTGATTTCCTGTGCCTGATCCAGCGTTTTGCCTTTCAGCCATTCTGTCACCAGTGAGCTGGAGGCAATCGCAGAGCCGCAGCCATAAGTCTTGAATTTGGCATCTTCAATCACGCCAGCATCATTGACCTTGATTTGCAGTTTCATCACGTCACCACAGGCCGGTGCGCCGACCATGCCGGTACCTACGGTCGGGTCATTCTTGTCCAGGGAACCCACGTTACGCGGATTCTCATAGTGATCTAATACTTTATCTGAGTAAGCCATTTTGTCGCTCCTTGAAAATTAAAATGCTTCAGAAAGCTTTTTAATTTTTTAAAAATATTTATTA
>CBIMYT010000036.1:0-17603 GCA_966248215.1 uncultured Methylophilus sp.
TCATATTGCTTGCCCAAAATACGACTCGCTTTATCAATAAACAGATTTTCACAGGGAAAAAATATGAATACAAAATTACGCCGCATCGTATTGGCTACAATGGCAGGTAGCATGATTTCTGCTTTGCCTCTGTCTGCCATTGCGGATTCAACTGATGACATTATTCACGCGCTTGTTAATAAAGGCGTGTTGACAGAAGAAGAAGGCGAGTTGATTTTGAAAGGTCATGGCGGTGAGAAAGTCATGGCTGAGAAGAAGCTGAAAAGTAATCCGACTCTGGAAGTAGGCAAAAAAGGCCTTCAAGTGAAGAGCCCTGATGGTGACTTTCAGATTAAGTTAGGCGGACGCTTGCACGCTGACTATACTTCACATTCAGGTTATGGCGATTTGCCTGGCAACAATCGACCCGTGAATGGCACTCAAGTGCGTCGGGGACGTATCGCGTTAAGCGGCTCATTCTATAAAGATTTTGATTACATGATCGAAACAGATTTTGCTAATGATGCTACATCAGTAAAAGATCTGTTCCTCGTTTATCATGGGTTTTCCGCACCACTGGAATTAACAGTCGGTCATCAGAAGCACGCCATGAGCATGGAAATTCAGGAAAGTTCTAATGACATTATGTTTACAGAACGCTCTTTTGTTAGTGGATTGACAACACCCTTTTTCGATCGTGCAATTGGTGTGAATTTAAAAGGTTTCGGTAACGACTGGAATGTCCAGTCCGGTTTCTATGGCGATGCGATGGGAACGAATGCTAGCAACGCCTTCAACAATGAAGGTAATGGTTTCGGTATCAGGGGTACATGGGCACCTGTGAATGAGAAAGATAAAGTGTTGCACGTAGGCCTTAACTATGGCTACCGCAATACCAGTGATACGGGTACTGCAAATAGCAATCCTGCACGTTTCCGTTACCGTACTACCAATATGTCTGAACTGGAGATTGTGGATACGACTGCACTGGCCGATGTCGATCAGGTGAAAACCGGCATCGTTGAAGTGGCTGGTATGTATGGGCCATTGTCCTTCCAGAGTGAGTTTGCAAAATCGAAAGTATCCAGAGATTTGAATCCGGACGTTGATTTGAGTGCATGGTATGCCCAGGTTGGATGGACGCTGACAGGAGAGTCTAGAACTTATAAAGGCTCTGACGGTGAGTTCAAAAGATTGTCACCAAAAAATCCTTTTGACTTGAAAAACGGTAAGTGGGGCGCATGGGAAGTCGCTGCGCGTTATGACAGTATTGATCTGGAAGATGCCAACCTGACCGGCGGTAAAGCCAAACGTTTATCTGTTTCGCTTAACTGGTACTTAAATGAAGATGTTCGTATTCTTGCCGGTTACTCCCGTGCATTTAGCCTGGATGGTGGGGCCTTGCGTCATGCGGATGGCTCTTATGCGGATGATATTGACGTTTACACTGTGCGTACCCAATGGGCATTCTAATTTCTTATTAACGCATCTCATTCACCCACCGGAAGGTGGGTTTTTTTTATCCTTTATATAACAAAATGTAATATTAAAATAATTACAAATTATTTTTTTAAATATTTATAGTCTGAAATAATACCGCTCATTCACTGCATTGAGGGACAGTATGTCAAGCATTTTAAACAAAGCGGAACTTCCGGCCGACGAAGCTGTATTGGCGGCGGTTGCAACTGCCATTTCGGCAGTGCAGCGGGATACCGGCTACGGCTCGATTGAAATCACCATCCATGATGGACGGGTCACTCAGATAGAGCGGCGCGAAAAAGTCCGTTTCGATCAACAAGTGAAAGCCAAAAAGTAACAGAGATTAAATTATTCAACACTGACCAGATGACTGGAGGTGGCATAGACACGGGAGAATTACATGCAAGTAAAGAAATTAAGCCTGGCATTAGCGACTGCCAGTTTGTGGTGGTTAGGTAATGGAGTCGCGAATGCCGAAGAGGTTAACGAAACCGGAGTGCAAGTAGAGGATGCTGAACAACAGCAGAAAGTAAAAGCGCGTCTGGAAGAGATCAAGGCTGAGGAAAAAGCGGCTGCCAAAGCGGCGAATGGCTATTATGTCGCAAGCCGCAGCTATGGCACGCAAAAGGAAACCGAACCGCCCAGGTATGTTAAGCAATTGAATAAAACCTGGCTGAAAGATTACGACACGTTTGCGGATGTCGACTGGCTGGATATCGGCCTGGAATATCGTGCACGTCATGAACATCGTGACAACGACTTCCGTCGTGCCCAGGAAAACATTGATGATCCTATTGCATTGCGTACACGTGCGTATCTGGGTTTGAAAAATATTCTGGATCCATTCCGTTTTGCGGTAGAAGTGCAAGACTCCCGCCGTAACCACAGTGATTACACACGCAGCAATGATACCCGGGATGTGAATAAGGCAGATTTCTTGCAGGCATATCTGGAGCTGTATTACAAAGACAGCATTTTCGGTAAAGATGATCTGGGAAATAGCCGCCCATTCTGGGTACGTGGTGGACGGCTGGCCTGGGAAGCGCTGGACCGTCGCCTGATTGCACGTAACGAATGGCGTAACACGACCAATACTTTCCAAGGTATCCGTGCCAATATCGGTGAAAAGAAAAATGACTGGCAACTGGAAGCGTTTGCGGTACAGCCAGTACAGCGTTTTACCAACCAGCTGGATGAAGTGGATCATGCCCAGCACTTTTACGGCATTGTCGGTGACTGGCGTGGCTGGTCCGAATACATCACATTGCAACCTTATTACTTCTATCTGAAACAGGATGGCAGAAAGGTTGAATACGACGGTAATGGCAACGCTTACAGTGATCGCAGTGTGTACAGCGGATTAAGGCAAGCCCAGGCGCAGGTGGATCGCGAAATTCAGACGGGTGGCCTGCGTGCGTATGGCGTGTTGCCGGGGACGCAGTGGGACTACGATGTCAGCTATAGCAAGCAGTGGGGAAATGTGCAGCGTTTTGTCGGTGCTTCAGTGCCGGCCGGACGCTATATAACAGTTGACCATGATGCTTATGCCTATAACGCAGAGGTGGGTTACACCTTCAAGGAGCATTCATGGAAGCCTCGTTTCAGTGGCTCTTATGGCGTTGCCAGCGGCGACCACATAACAACGGGTACCGATACCTCGGATAGCCAGGGTTTTGACCGCCTGTTCGGCTTCGGTCGCCCGTGGTCCAGTAATGACTATATTCAGATGAGCAACATCCGTGCGGCAAAACTGCGCGCAGAGTTCGAACCCAAAGTCCCTTTCTTGAATAACGTGAAAGTGGACACCGGTTTTAGCTGGTACCGCCTGGATGATGCGACTGACCGCTGGAGTGCTGCTGGCTTGTCGGATGTCACCGGAGCTGCCGGCAGAGATCTGGGTAAAGAATTCGACTTGCGGGTTCGCTTCCCGATTAATAATCATGCATCACTCAATCTGGGGTATGCCCATTTCTGGGGCGGTGATTTTGTCGAAACGACTGCAAGGAAAGTTGCCGGGCAGGCGGGTCGTTCAGATAGCTCCAATTTCTTCTACACCGAACTGACTTTATTAGGATTTTAACCGGGGAACCTTATGAAATTTAATGCTGTTTTATTCAACATTATTGCGGCCATAGCCTTTGCCGTGCCGGTGACGGCATCCGCGGCAGACGTCAGCCTGCTGAATGTCTCTTACGACCCGACCCGCGAGTTATACCAGGACTATAACGAAGTATTTGCCAAATACTGGAAAGCCAAAACCGGCGATACCGTGACCATCAAGCAGTCACATGGTGGCTCCGGCAAGCAGGCGCGTTCGGTGATTGATGGTTTGCAGGCGGATGTGGTGACACTGGCTTTGTCCTACGATATCGACGAAGTCGGCAGCAAAGCCAAATTGTTCCCGGCAGACTGGCAAAAGCGCTTGCCGCATAACAGCTCGCCTTATACCTCCACCATTGTGTTCCTGGTGCGTAAAGGCAATCCGAAAAACATTAAGGACTGGGGCGATCTGGTTAAGCCTGGCACTTCAGTGATCACGCCCAACCCGAAAACTTCAGGTGGCGCACGCTGGAACTACCTGGCGGCCTATACCTATGCGTTGAAACAGAACAACAATGACGACACCAAAGCTAAAGAGTATCTGAAAAAACTGTTCAAGAATGTACCGGTGCTGGACAGTGGTGCACGTGGATCCACGACCACCTTTGTTGAGCGCGGTATTGGTGATGTGTTGCTGGCCTGGGAAAACGAAGCGTTCCTGGCGCTGAAGGAGCTGGGACCGGACAAGTTTGATATTGTCGTGCCTTCCTTATCCATCCTGGCGGAACCGCCTGTGGCCGTGGTCGATAAGAATGTCAAACGACATAACACGCAAGCCGTGGCTGAAGCTTACCTGCAATATCTGTACAGTGAAGAAGGCCAGGAAATCGCGGCGAAAAACTATTATCGCCCGACGCTGGAATCGGTCGCTAAAAAGTATGAAAAACAGTTCCCGAAAATCAACCTGATTACCATTGATGAGGTGTTCGGTGGCTGGCAGAAAGCCCAGAAAGTCCACTTCTCAGATGGTGGCGTGTTTGACGAGATTTACCAGAAATAAGTGATGATCCCTGAAGAAAGGCATTTACCCGATGCCTTTTTTCTTTTTCTCTGACAGGAGAGCAGATAATGTCAAAAGCATTAGTGATTGGTGGTGACCGTATCGAAGGTATCAGGCAGGCCTTGCATGCGCAGGGCATAGATAAAGTTGATCACTGGACCGGCCGGAAACCGGGGGACGTCAAGCGTGACCTGCCTGCCAACGTGCATGTGATCGTGCTGGTCACCGGCTGGCTGAATCATTCCATGATGTACCGGATCAGGCATGTAGCGCACAAGCGTGGCCTCAAAGTGGTGTATACACGCAACAGTTCGGATGGCATGCAACGCGTACTGGAAGCCGCCTAATGTTTTTGAGGTATCTTTTAGCGCCAGATGTGCACTTTTACATTTGTTATGGCTGATTTAATCTATATTTCCCCGCCTTTTTGACCGATAACTACACAAGGTTTCACGGTTAAATGCTGTAACTCAGGCAGAGTTTATGCATAATGCATAAATGCGGCCAATATTGAGTTTAGAGGGTCAATAATGAATCAAGCCAGAGCTGGCGAACAAACCGCGCCACTCAACGAATATGCTGCCCAGCGCCAGTTTATGCGCCATCGTCTTGTCCGCAAGGTACAGGACAATACGCATTACCTGGCGATGGCGGGCATGGTTTGCGCCTTGCTCGGTTTTCCGCATTATTTGCTGGATGTGGACAACAATGTGTGGCTGGCGCAATTGCTGACCTACCTGACCTTTATCCTCGTAAGCTATAACCTATTACTGGAAAATGGCCATACCAATCTGGCCATGCTGACCCTGTCGGTGGTCACTATCAGTTTGTTTGTGGTACAGCTGACGCCATATGCTGCCGATTTCAACGACACCGCCCACTTGCTGCAGATCAGCAATAGCGACCAGGGCTATCATTTCTCACGCGTGCTGGATCATGCTGCCGGCGCGCTGCTGGCCTGCCTGATTGCGACTTCCTACCTGTTCCAGCGTTCAGGCTGGCTGGCCACCAGCCAGGCTATCCTGTATGTGGCGGTGATGATTCCGCTGATTCCCTTGCTGGGATTTTTCTGTGGCGTGGCACAGCCTTACGGCATCATGTCACCGCTGACGACCTTGAGCGGTTTGCTGTGTGCATTCAGCCTGCTGGCAAAACATGCCTCGCATCCGCCCATGAGCTATCTGCTGATCATGGATGATAACGGCAAGCAGATACGCTTCAGTATCGTGTTCCTGAGCTTCTTTGCCATCATGCTGGCCAGGGCCGGTGTCGAGTTTGGCGACAATATGCTGCGCGCCTTGCCTCTGGTGGTGGTGACCTCCATCCTGGCGATTATCTATACCATGACGGCTACCTATTACCGTAAAGGGCAAACCAGCGAGCAAGTGGTGCTGCCTGCGGCGGACATGGATTTTGCCAGCCAGGTTGAAACCGCGCTGGAACAGCACCAGTTTTACCTGGTATATCAACCGCAACTGGACTTTAATACTGGACGCCTGAAAGGCGTGGAAGCACTGATACGCTGGCGCCATCCGGAAAAAGGCATTATTTCGCCGGACAGATTTATCCGTGTTGCTGAATTAACCGGCCTGATTGTGCCGCTGGGAAAATGGGTCATGCGCACGGCCTGTGCCCAGGCAGCGCAATGGCGCGATGATCCGGTACTCGGAAAGATGGAAGTGTCTGTCAATGTCTCTGCCTTGCAACTCAAGTCGGGCACGCTGGTGGAAGACATTCTGCATATCCTGGCAGAAACCGGCCTGCCGCCGCAACGGCTGGTGGTCGAGCTGACAGAAAGCGCTTTTGTGCAGGATGACGGCCAGAATGCCAGCATTATGCACAGGCTCAAGGAGGCCGGTGTCAAGCTGGCGATTGATGATTTCGGTACCGGCTATTCCTGCCTGTCATATCTGCGCGATATTCCCGGTGATTACCTGAAAGTGGACCGTTCATTTGTAATGGAGTTGCCGGGCCATAACAAGGCTGAAGCCGTGATTCAGGCGATTGTCAGCCTGGGCAAGAGCCTGGATTACCGTATTATTGCGGAAGGCATAGAGACCGAGGCACAAGCCAGTTTCCTGAAACAGTTGGGCTGTGATATTGCGCAAGGCTTTCTGTACGCCAAACCGCTGGAAGCCGAGGCATTACAGCGCTGGGCGGCTGAGCAGCCGCAACTGGCCAGCACATCCTGAACACTGCTGTTTTAACTACAACGGCTCCCACAGATTGTGATCCCGGGTAGTTTCAGAATCTGTATCCTCACTCCCCGTCGGCCCTGGATGCCATATTTTTATACTGGGCCAATTGTGCCCGCACCAGTGCAATATGCGTGCGCAATTCATAAGCGTACTGCGAGAACGGCACCGGCAGCTTGATATTAACCACCTTGGCTTCGATCTCGTTCAACTGTGCCAGATACTGGCGCTCATCTTCCGGTGTCCTGATTTCCTTGAGTTGTGCATCCAGGTAGCGCAGTTCACCGTAGTAGCGGAACAGTTTGCGCTTGACCAGCCAGACATACATCATAGGCACGATCTTGGTCAGTGGAATCAACAAAGCCAGCAGTGGCAGGATGACGATCAGGGTACGGTTCACAAACGTGGCGGCCCAGAAGGGCAGGTATTTATCAATGAACGGTAGTCCTGATTTGTAAAAGTTGACTGCCTGCTCGCTGAGCGGGAAATCGGTATCCTTGGCGGAAGGAAATTCTCCTTTGCCGTTAAACAGGCTGGGGCCGGCATGCACTTGTGCCATCACTTTCATCATCAGGTAGACCAGCGCCGGATGCATGCTGTCCTTGACGACCAGCGTGGCTGTAGGTGCGACCAGATGGACGTCATGGCTGGGAATATTGCGCGCCAGGTCCATGCCGCCTTGCGGCAGCACCAGGTGATGCATGAACGGAAACTGGCGTGAAAAAGCTTCTGCAGTGTCCAGGCTCAGCAAGCGCAGATGCTTGTCAGTGATCATTTCGCGGATAAGGCCGGAGTTGGCGACATCCACAAACAGTGCCACATCCAGCTTGTCCTGCCGTAACGCACTCGCCGCTTCTTCCCCGCCAATGGAAACCAGTTTGGCATTAGTGTCGTTAATCCCGCTTTCTGACAACAGTTTTTTTGCCAGCATGTGCGTACCATTTCCGGCATAGCCTATGCCTATGCGCTTGCCTTTCAGGGCTGACAGGTGGGCAGGCTGTGTTTTGCAACGGCAGAAAATCCATACCGGTTGATAATACAGGCTGCCCAGTGACAGCAGGGTACCCGAGCCCTGGCTGCGCGCAACACCATCCTGGATAAAGGCAATATCCACATCCGATTCTGGATCTTTCAGCAGTTTCAGGTTTTCCCGGTCACCGGAAGTCGGGCGCACTTCCAGCGTAATCCCTTCCTGTTTCAGGTAGACGCCGTAGATGGCCGCATAAGCTTTGTAAATCATGTCGGTATTGCCGGTAGCAATCACAATTTTGCGCGGCGGGGCAGGGTCTATGAATTTGTAGGCAAAAAACAGGGCTACGCAAATAAGTAATACCGACGGTAGCGTGGCTTCCAGCATTTCCCGGGTGAATATGGCGGTAAATTTGTTATTGCGCGGATCAAATTTCATGAGTTTTCTGGCCTGATGATCGTAAGGACAGCTCTTTGGCTGGTTAAAGGGGATTTTACAGAGCCTGGAACAGAATGTCACAACTGAAAGAGAAGGTAAAAAACGGCAATAGATTTTTGCTTTTCCGTTACTCCAGATCCCAAGTTGCTTTTATATCGTTATTTATTATAAATATATTATTTTTTATTCTTTTTAAAAATATAAATCCTCCCGTATAGTACGCAGCAATTCAATATCAGGGAGTGATTCATGCCATCTATTTTCCGCAGTGCCATCCTGGCCGTGTTGTTCAGCAGTGCCTCATTACAGGCGGCCGAGTTACTGAATGTTTCTTACGATGTGACCAGGGAATTCTATAAAGACTTTAACCCTGCCTTTGTACAGTACTGGAAAGAGAAAAGCGGTGAAACAGTGACGATCAACCAGTCACATGGCGGCTCCAGCAAACAGGCGCGTGCCATTATTGATGGATTACCGGCAGATGTCATCACCATGAACCGTAGTGCTGATATTGATATCCTGGCGCAAAAAGGCAAATTGATTCCGGCAGACTGGCAAGCCCGGTTGCCGAATAACAGCGTGCCCAGCGCTTCACCCACCGTGTTCCTGGTGCGCAAGGGCAACCCCAAGCATGTCAAGGACTGGAATGACCTGGTGCGTCCGGGCGTGAGCGCGGTGATTCCTAATCCTAAAACGTCCGGCAATGGTAAATACAGCTATCTGGCAGCATGGGGCTATATCACGCAAAAAGACGGTGATGCGGCCAAGGCACGCCAGTTTGTGACCGAACTGTTCAAGCATGTGCCGGTACTGGATACCGGTGGCCGCGGCGCGACCACGACCTTTGCGCAGCGTGAGATTGGCGATGTGCTGGTCACGTTTGAAAATGAAGTCTACCTGCTGCAAAAAGAGCTGGGAGAGGACAAGTATGAAATCGTCTATCCGTCCGTGACCATTCTGGCAGAAAACCCGGTGGCACTGGTCGATAAAGTGGTGGATAAAAATGGCACGCGTAAAGTTGCGCAGGCTTATCTGGAATTCCACTTTTCACCACAGGGACAGGCGCTCGCCGCCAAACATTATCTGCGCCCGCAAGTGAGTGAAGTTGCGCTACCTGCTTTCAAAAAAGTAAATACCTTTACGGTCCGACAGGCTTTTGGCAGCTGGCATGAGGTTGAACATACGCACTTCAGCGATGGCGGTATTTTTGACCAGATTTACCAGAAATAATCTGTAAGTAATTACAAAGTAATAAGGAGGGCATGATGACCCAGAGACAATCACATCAGGAACCGGAGCACGTCGTCCGTTTGCGGGCGGAATTAAAGCAGGTACTTTCACTGGACCTGGAAGAGCTGGGGCTGATTGAAGCCGATAGCGGTGAATATGAAAGTACCTTTATCGGTGTGCATCTGAAAACCGCTTTCCAGCCTGTTTATGACGCCAAACACGGAGAGATTTACGGCTATGAAGCGTTGATCCGTCCGTCATTGTTCGGCACGCTGGGTAGCACACCGGAATTTGCATTCACCTATGCCGAGCAGTCCGGCAAGCTGGTGCAGTTTGACCGTGTATGCCGCTCGCAGCATGCACTGAACTTCCGTGCCATTCACCAGGAAAACGGTTTGCTGTTCCTGAATGTGCATCCAAAACTGCTGCTGGAAGTCAGTGCGCACGGCAAAGTGTTTGAACAGATACTGCATCAGTATTCAGTGCCTACGCACAGGGTGGTGGTGGAAATCAACGAGTCGCTGATTGACCAGGACAAGCACCTGATGGCGGCAATTGAGAATTACCGTTCGCTGGGCTACCGCATTGCGTTTGACCATGTGGGGAATCATCACAGCAAGTTATACCGCTTGTGGCATACACCGCATGACTTCATCAAGTTTGATATCTCGGTGATTCACCAGGCAGCGCAGCAACCGTCACTGGCAAAAGCATTAAGTGGTCTGGTGCATGCGGTGCAGGATCTGGGCAGTACGCCGGTGATTGTTGGCGTGGAAACGCAGCAGCAACTGGATATTGCCATTGCCTCTGGCGCTACCATTCTGCAGGGTAACTTCCTGGCCGCACCGGTAGTGGCCAAGGTGTTGAATGACCAGCGCCAGCGCCTGACATCCAAAGCCGCCTGAGCTGTATTTATATAACCGTCAGCTATAAATTAATGATTAATCATTCTTTTGTGATTGATAAGAATCCGGCTACATTAGCGCCTGTTTAACCCTGTCACGATCCATATGACCACGAGAAAAAAACATTTATTACCCGGCTTCGGACTGTCACTGGGTTACACCATTGTGTACCTGAGCCTGATCGTGCTGATCCCGCTGGCAGCGGTGTTTATACGCACAACCGAGTTGAGTTTTAATGAGTTCTGGGCTGTGGTGACGACACCGCGTGTGCTGGCCACCTACCGGCTGACCTTTGGTGCGTCATTGATTGCCGCGCTGATTAACCTGGTGTTTGGCCTGCTGACAGCCTGGGTGCTGGTACGCTACCAGTTCTTTGGTAAAAAAATACTGGATGCGCTGGTGGATCTGCCATTTGCCTTGCCTACGGCGGTAGCCGGTATTTCGCTGACCGCGATTTATGCGCCGAATGGCTGGCTGGGACAGTGGCTGGAGCCACACGGCATTAAAGTGGCTTTTACACCGCTGGGCGTTGTGGTTGCGCTGACTTTTATCGGTTTGCCGTTTGTGGTGCGTACCGTGCAGCCGGTGCTGGAAGATTTCAGCGCCGAAGCGGAAGAAGCGGCGGCCAGCCTGGGTGCCAATCGCTGGCAGACGTTTTACAAAGTCATTCTGTCGGCAATCTGGCCGGCCTTGCTGACCGGGTTCTCGCTGGCATTTGCGCGTGCGGTGGGTGAATACGGCTCCGTGATTTTTATCGCCGGCAATATGCCCATGATTTCGGAGATTACGCCGCTGATGATTATCACCAAGCTGGAGCAGTATGACTATGCCGGGGCGACCGCGATTGCGGCGGTGTTGCTGGTGATTTCTTTCATCCTGTTACTGCTGATTAACGTGTTGCAGTGGTGGAGCAGTCATCGCCACGGTGCCAGGTAAATAGCGCTTATCCCGTCAATCGATGTTTAATTGAATATAAATTATGCACAGCACACAACTTCAACAATACCAGGGAAAAATGGCCTACAAGCGTGCGACCTCCGAGTCGGCGTGGGTGCGCTGGAGCCTGATCGGCCTGGCGCTGGCATTCCTGGGCATCTTCCTGCTGCTACCGCTGGCAGCGGTGTTTGCCGAAGCCCTGCGCAAGGGCTGGGATGTCTATCTCGCGGCCATTACCGAGTCTGACGCTCTGTCAGCCATGAAACTGACCCTGATTGCTTCGCTGGTGTCAGTGCCATTAAACCTGGTGTTTGGCGTCGCGGCGGCCTGGGCCATCACCAAGTTTGATTTCAGGGGCAAGAATTTCCTGATTACCCTGATTGATTTACCGTTTGCGGTATCCCCGGTGATTGCCGGGCTGATTTTTGTGCTGATTTTTGGCTTGCAGGGCTGGTTCGGCGAGTGGCTGATCGATCATGATTTGAAAGTGGTATTTGCCGTCCCTGGCATTATTCTGGCCACGATTTTTGTCACCTTCCCGTTTGTGGCACGTGAGCTGATTCCATTAATGCAGGCGCAAGGCAAAGAGGAAGAGGAGGCCGCTATGGTACTCGGCGCCTCCGGCTGGAAGATTCTGTGGCATGTGACCTTGCCCAATGTGAAGTGGGGGCTGATTTATGGCGTGATTCTGACCAATGCCCGCGCCATGGGCGAGTTCGGTGCAGTGTCCGTCGTTTCCGGCCATATCCGTGGCATGACCAATACCATGCCCTTGCATGTGGAAATTTTATATAACGAATATAACTATGCGGCCGCGTTTGCCGTGGCTTCATTGCTGACCTTGCTGGCGCTGGTCACGCTGGTGTTGAAAACTTATGTCGAATGGCAAGCAGCACGTGATGCTGCCGCCCAGGAAAAGGAAGTGACGGTGTAATTATGAGCATTACCATACAACAGATTAGCAAAGGCTTCGGCCAGTTCAGTGCCCTGCGCGATATCAACCTGGATGTGCCATCTGGTGAGCTGGTGGCATTGCTGGGACCATCCGGTTGCGGTAAAACCACGCTGCTGCGTATTATTGCCGGTCTGGAGTCACCTGATAGCGGCCAGGTGCTGTTTGATGGCGTCGATACCACGCATGCCGATGTACGTGAGCGCCAGGTCGGGTTTGTATTCCAGCATTACGCCTTGTTCCGTCATATGACCGTATTTGAAAACGTGGCATTTGGCCTGCGTGTGCGCCCCAGGGAAACGCGGCCTTCCAATGCTGAAATTAAGAAACGCGTGCATGAGCTGCTGAAACTGGTGCAACTGGACTGGCTGGCAGACCGTTATCCGCCACAGTTATCTGGTGGCCAGCGTCAGCGCATCGCTCTGGCACGCGCGCTGGCAGTAGAGCCGAAAGTGCTGTTGCTGGATGAGCCGTTCGGCGCCCTGGATGCCAAAGTCCGCAAGGACCTGCGCCGCTGGTTGCGTCGCCTGCATGATGAGTTGCATGTCACCAGCGTGTTTGTGACGCATGATCAGGAAGAGGCGCTGGAAGTGGCCGATACCATTGTGGTCATGAATCATGGCCAGGTGGAACAGGTGGGTTCGCCGCAAGCGGTTTACGATCACCCGGCCACCCCGTTTGTGTATGAGTTTCTGGGCAATGTGAATGCGTTTGAAACGCCGCAAGGTAAAGGCTTTGTGCGCCCTTATGAAATTGCTGTCAGCCGCGAACCGGCATTAAACACCATTGCCGGTGCGCTGACCTATGTGCATTCTGTCGGCTCACTGGTGCGGCTGGAAATCAAACGCACGGATAATGAACAGTATGTGGATGTCGAACTGGGACGCGAGCAGTTTAACCAGCTGAACTTCAGGCAAGGCGAGACGGTATATCTCAAGCCTACGCAATTACGTGTGTTTTAGCCATAGATAAAAGCGGTAATTTAAAGGCGTAACCTTAACCGTTACGCCTTGGTATTTTCAGGCAGGTCGAATGAAGTCCGCAGACTGATATTCAGGTCTTGCTCCTGGCCAGATAGTGAGCAACCAGGGCATTGGCATGACCATGTCCCAGGCCATGCCCGGATTTAAGCTGATTCACCAGCGCCATATGCTTAAGCTCGCCTGACTGTCGCAAAATGCTGAACCAGTGTTCCACAGGCTGACCATACTTTTTCTCGATGGCAGGAAAGTAAGAGGCTGGACCTTTCACTTTTTCGGTGTCTGACATGATGGACCTTCTGACCTTATTCGGCCCGTATCATTTGATCACCCCGCAGGCAAACCGTGCACCACCTCCGCCCAGGGGCGCCGGATGGTCAGCATGATTATCGCCACCGGCATGCACCATCAGCGCACGACCACTGACATCGCTTAACTTCAGGCGAGGAGCCAGTACCGGCTGGGTAGAGGAACCGTTCGCCTGCACATAAAGCGCAGGCAAGTCACCGCGGTGACCATCTCCCCATGGGGCATCATGCTTGTGACTATTGTCCGGATCATAGTGGCCTCCTGCAGCGCCAGCCGCCACTATTTTGCCGTCTTTTTCCTGTGGGGCACAGCTGGGATTCTGGTGCACATGAAAACCGTGAGTCCCGGCAGGCAGGCCATGCAGTTCCGGTGTCAATACCAGGCCATATCCGGATTCGGAAAGCGTGATCTTTCCCACGCTTGCGCCAAGGCCTTTTTCATCGACCATGTGCATGGGGACTTCTATGTCTGCCCATGCTGTACATGAAACAACTCCCAGGGTAAACGCGATGATCTTTTTCATACTTTTCTCCTTGGCTCAAATTCTCGCATATGACAGTTTGCCTGTATCGGCTACTGACCAGCCGATACAGGCAGCTAAAAACGCCTGCTAATCTGATGACAGGGCCGGGCAAAAGTTCTTGTTCAGAGCCAGGCATGTACCTGGCTTAATCCGATAGCCGGGCTTGAACTATTCCCGGCAGGCCATCAGTGAAAATGATGGCAATGACGATATCAGACTTGCGCCAGTGCCTGCTCCAGATCTGCAATCAGGTCATCAATATGCTCGATGCCGACTGACAGGCGCACCATGTCTTCACTGACGCCGGCTCTTGCCAGCTCTTCGGCGTTCAGTTGCCGGTGCGTGGTGGTAGCAGGGTGGCAGGCCAGGCTTTTGGCATCGCCTATATTCACCAGACGTGTGAATAACTGCAATGCATCAATAAAGCGCGTGCCACCTTCACGGCCATCCTGTACGCCGAAAGACAGGATGCCGGATGCCTGTCCATTCAGGTATTTTTTCACCAGCGGGTAGTCAGGATGATCTTCCAGACCGGCATACTTGACCCATTTTACTTTGGGATGCTGCTGCAAGTAATGTGCAATCGCCAGCGCATTGCTGCTGTGACGCTCCATGCGCAAAGCCAGGGTCTCCAGGCCTTGCAGGATCAGGAAACTGTTAAACGGGCTGATGGCCGAACCGGTATTGCGCAGAGGAACCACACGTGCCCTGGCGATAAAAGCCGCAGGGCCTAAAGCCTCGACGTAGTTGACTCCATGGTAGCTGGGGTCAGGGGTATTGAGGCTGGGAAAGCGGGCAGCATGCTCTGCCCACGGGAATTTTCCGCTATCGACAATCGCACCACCAATCGAATTACCATGACCACCGATATATTTTGTGAGCGAATGCACGACAATATCTGCACCATGTTCGAACGGCTTGACCAGGATAGGAGTGGCAACAGTATTGTCGACAATGACAGGCACCCCATGTTTGTGCGCAGATTCACTGATCGCGGCGAGATCGATCACGTTGCCGAGCGGGTTGCCTATGGTTTCCGCAAACACCAGCTTGGTCCGGTTATCAATCAGTTTTTCCAGCGAAGCCGGATCACGATAATCGAAAAACCTGACCTCTATGCCCTGTCTGGGCAAGGTATGCGCGAACAAATTATAGGTGCCGCCATACAGGGTAGAGACGGACACAATATTGTCACCCGCTTCTACGAGCGTTTGAATGGCATAGGTGATGGCGGACATGCCTGAAGCCACTGCCAGCGCGCCTATGCCGCCTTCCAGTTGTGCAAGTCGCTCTTCCAGCACGGCAGTGGTCGGGTTCATGATGCGCGTATAAATATTTCCCTGGACCTTGAGATCGAACAGGTCAGCGCCATGCTGGGTGTTGTCGAATGCGTAGGAGGTTGTCTGGTAAACCGGCACGGCGACCGCTTTGGTGGTTGGATCAGGCTGATAGCCGCCATGGATGGCAATGGTTTCAGGTTTCATCTTGCATGGACTCCTTGTGAATAGATGACAAGAAGGCACAGTATAACCCTGACCGATGGCCCGGTTTATAACATTTAATTGAATGCTTATAACCGGGGAATTGCCGTGGCGGTTATCCCATCAGGTCAGGAAGGATATGTCCGAGCTTGGCTGACTTGGTTTGCAGGTATTTCAGGTTTTCTGCCGTAGGTTGTGTCAGCAGCGGCACTTGCTGGTGCACGGTAATGCCCAGTGTTTCCAGCGCCGAGCGTTTGCCTGAGTTATTGGTCAGCAGACGTATGGTATTGATTTCAAAGAAAGACAGCATTTCTGCTGCGGCTTCGTAACTGCGTGCGTCTACAGGTAATCCCAGCGCTTCATTGGCTTCTACCGTATCCAGTCCCTGGTCCTGCAAGCCGTAGGCACGCATTTTATTGCTTAATCCTATGCCACGGCCTTCATGGTTTTTCAGGTACAGCACCAGTCCGTGCCCGTGCTCCTGAATTAACTGCTGGGCGTGATGCAGTTGTTCGCCACAATCACAGCGGGTGGAGGCAAAAACATCACCGGTCAGGCATTCGGAGTGCACACGTACCAGAGGATGTTGCGAGCGCACGACGTCACCACAAGCCAGTGCAATATGTTCTACATTGGTGCGGCGGTCATGGAATACGTGCAGATCAAAGTCACCATATTGGGTTGGCAAGCGGGCGCTGGCATTGTGGGTAAGAAATTGCATGTTTTCAGAAGGAGTGATTTAAATCTTCAATCCGTTATTGTAGCGTTTAGCTGCATGTTCGTATGTACTTTTTGCTTTGCCGGCCCACTGGAGCAAGGGGTGCGGCACAATTCAGCCTGGTTTAATCCAACGCTGGTACACTTGAGCAAAATGAATAGGCATGGATAAAGGAGTGCATGAAATGTGGACAGTGTCGCGTATGGTGATAGCGCTCTTGATAATTGCCAGCTTGACGGCAACGCTGTACTGGCTACCGCAGGCAGGTTCCGGTGAAAGCCCTGACAGCGCCGGGCAGCTATCTGCCCAGGGGCAGATACTGAGTCTGGAAAAGATCTCCCAGCTGGCAAAATCACATAAACCGGGTGAAATTCTGGAAGTGGAGCTGGAGAAAAAACATGGCCGCTATATTTACGAAGTTGAGATACTGGATACCGGCAGCCAGGTATGGGAGCTGAAACTGGATGCAAAAACAGGCCAGTTGCTGAAGCTGGAGCTGGATGACTGATGCGAGTGCTGCTGGTGGAGGATGATGTTGCGCTGGGCGCACGTGTACAGCAGGCACTCAAGGCTGCGGCTTATGCCTGCGACTGGATACAGGATGGGACTGAGGCCAGCATACAGGGTGAGCTGGAACCTTATGACCTGGCGGTTATCGACCTGGGCCTGCCGGGACTGCCTGGGCTGGAGGTGCTGGCAGCATGGCGTGCGAAAGGGCTGGGCCTGCCGGTCATTGTGCTGACCGCACGCAGCAGCTGGCAGGAAAAAGTGGAAGCATTTAACCTGGGTGCAGATGACTATGTCACCAAACCTTTCCATATGCAGGAACTGCTGGCGCGTATCAGCGCGGTCCATAAACGCACGGTCGGCCTGGTCAGTGGCGAGCTTGCCAGCGAGGGATTACGCCTGGATGAGCATACGCAAACAGTCTGGCAGGGCGCGACGTCTTGCACATTGACCGGTACCGAGTTCAGGCTGCTGCGCTATTTCATGCTGCATCCGGGACGGATTTTCTCGAAAACCGAATTGACCGAGCATGTTTATGCCTATGATTCGGATAAAGATAGCAATGTGATTGAAGTGTACGTGAATCGCTTGCGCCAGAAGATAGGCGTGGACAGGATACAAACCCGGCGCGGGCAGGGATATGTATTCGGCGGTGAAGCAGCCGGGAGTAAACACATATGAAATCGCTACGCCGGCAGCTTTCGCTGGGCTTGACTTTAAGCCTGGTCGGCTTGCTGACATTGCAGTGGGTAGTGGTCACGTTTGCCATAGATCACCTGATACAGTCACAGCTGACCGGGCGCCTGCAGCAGGAGGCAGAGGGATTGCTGGCAGGCATCAGCGTGAATAGCCAGGGACAGCCAGTAGTGGATCAGAGGCTGGTGACTGCCAGTTACCA
>CBIMYT010000037.1:0-17007 GCA_966248215.1 uncultured Methylophilus sp.
GCAACCTTGCCAAGGTTGAGGTCGCGAGTTCGAGACTCGTTTCCCGCTCCAGATTTCTCTCAAGTGCGTTGCATCATGAACTATGCAAACCCTGTCAGGGTGGTAGAATACGCAGCTTGTCAGAACTACCGCCCGGATGGTGAAACTGGTAGACACAAGGGACTTAAAATCCCTCGGCTTAACGGCTGTGCCGGTTCGATTCCGGCTCCGGGCACCAGTAAAAATAATTAAAAACCAGCTACTTGGCTGGTTTTTTTGTTTTTTTGCATATCTATGCTTGCCTGTCTATTTTTCACTAATTGTGTAATTCCAGCCACATTATCACGCAAGACGAACGAGGGAATTACGTCATTAAATCAACATCCCAGAGTCAGCTTTCCTGAAACTGATCGAATTCAATCACGCACTAAACGCGATTTAGTATAACGCCGGCTCAGCCGCACAGCCCTAATACAATCGGCTGGTAAGGGTTTGCACGTACATGTTATCCCCTGGCCAGACCCACCGGCGCTCAGCCAATCTTCAAAATAGCCCCTGAATCAAGCTTTCAAAGAGCCAAAGGCGTATTCTATTTGATTAAAAGAATAATGACCCTAGTTGTATTTCCTAATCAAGGGGTATAGTATTCCTGGTAGACAGACCTGTCTAATTGATGCCGGTAAGAAAGCAAGCTACATTAAAAGCTACATAAGGAGCCATTATGACAGCAGCCGCAGATTTAGAAGAATACAGAGCGATTGAAGCCTTGCTTCAACATTATTTGAATGGTGCCATGTCGGGTCACGGTGAAGTCATGAGGCCAGCTTTCCATCCTGATGCTACCGTTTTTGGTTACGTTGGCGCGGACTTATTCGCAGGACCAATTGAAAGCCTTTTCACCTGGAATGACGCTAACGGCGCTGCAGAGAACCTGAAATCTCAAATTACCAAAATAGAAATCATAGGCACCATTGCCAGTGTTCGTGTCGAGCTTGATGACTGGACAGGGCATCGCTTCACAGACCTTTTTAATTTGCTCAAGGTCGATGGCAAGTGGAGAATCATGAACAAAATCTTTCATACCCATAATTAACCCATTAAGCCTTTACTGTTATCAATTGAACACTTTTCAAGGAGTGTAAGATGAATGATGTTGCAGATGGAATCCAAACCTTTCATGGTGGTTGCCCTCATGATTGCCCCGATACGTGCTCAATGCAGTTCCATGTGAAAAACGGGGAGCTGGTGTCCGTTTCAGGTAACCCCGACCATCCGATGACGCGAGGCGGGTTATGCGTAAAATTGAAGGATTACGAAAAGCGGCATTATCATCCCAACCGGCTCCTGTACCCCATGAAGCGGGTAGGGCCCAAAGGCAGCAATCAATTCCAGCGAATCACATGGGATGAAGCCCTGAATACGATTGTTGATCGATGGCAGGCGCTGATCAAGGATGAAGGCCCCCGCGCCATACTGCCAGTCAGTTATTTAGGTAACCAGGGGCTTGTGCATGGGCTCAATGGCGGAGATGCTTTTTTCAACAGGCTGGGGGCTACCGTATGCGAAAGGACCTTCTGTGGTGAAGGCTCCTGTACCGCCTGGTTACTGACAGTAGGGCCTACTGCAGGGGTTGATCCCGAGAGTTTCATCCATGCCAATTTCATTGTTATCTGGGCCTGTAACTCTGTCTCAACCAATCTTCATCACTGGCATATCATTAAGGATGCGCAAAAAAGAGGCGCGAAGATAGTGGTTGTTGATTCTTTCGCTTCCAAGACGGCGAAAGAAGCAGATTGGCATATAGCACCTAAGCCGGGTACCGATGGCGCTCTGGCAATGGCCATGATGAATGTGATCATTGAAGAAAATCTGGTTGATCATGATTATGTGGAAAGATATACGGTAGGGTATGCGGAGCTGGAAGAAAGGGCAAAAACCTGTACTCCCGAATGGGCTGCTGACATAACAGGTATCCCGGCAGAACAGATTCGGCTGTTTGCCCGTGAATATGCGACTACTCCGCCCGCAGCCATACGCATAGGCGTGGCGCTGGAACGAAATTATGGCGGAAGCCAGGCTATTCGCGCTGTCACCTCTTTGCCTGCCCTCATTGGTGCCTGGCGGCATGTTGGAGGTGGAATTCTGCAATTCCCGGTCTGGGAACATCCTTACAGGTTTGACGTGATTTGCAGGCCCGATCTCATTCCGGAAGGGACGCCAGTTGTTAACATCCTGCAATTGGGAAGGGCCCTGCTTGGCGAAACGCCTTTGGAAGTCCCCATTAAATCCATCATGGTGTGGAATACCAACCCTGTCACACAATCGCCCGAAACCGACAAGATTATCGAGGGACTGAAGCGGGAAGACCTGTTTACCATCGTTGCGGATCATTTCATATCAGATACTGCTTCTTATGCAGATATTATCTTGCCTGCAGCCATGGGCGCGGAACAGGAAGACATGATCCTGTCCTGGGGTCATTTATACCTCACCTATAACACGAAATGTATCGAGCCCCCCGGAGAAGCGTTACCCAATAATGAAATTTTCCGCCGATTAGCCCAGCGCTTGGGATTCGAAGAAGACAACTTCAAATGGAGCGACAGTGAATGCCTGCAGAATTATGTAGACTGGAACTCACCGGCATGCAAAGGGATTGATCTCAACTATATGCGTGAGCATGGGTTTGCAAAGTTGAATGTAGGGACAAAAGATGACCGGGCGCCTCATCGCCAGGGAAATTTCCCTACCCCTACGGGTAAATGCATGTTTCTGGTTGAAGGGGCCAAAAATTTCGTCGCAGGTCCATTCAGGCAGATGTACGACGGTTTTCAACCCGGGGAAGATCTGGATCCATTGCCTGCCTATGTGCCAAATCGGGAATCTGCAGATACCAATGCGGCGCTGGCAGCCAGGTTTCCTTTGAATATCATTTCTCCTAAAAGCCATGGTTTCATCAATTCCTGCTACGCTAATATGGAATCCAAAATCCGTGTGCAAGGAGAGCAATACCTGATGATCAACCCGGTTGATGCATTGGCACGTGATGTACAGGATGGAATGGTGGTAAAGGTTTTCAATGACAGGGGCGCCTTTGAAGGCAAGGCCCGCGTGACCACAGACGTCAATCCTGGGGTTGTGGTGGCTACCTTGGGATACTGGCGGCAACTTAACAATGGTACCGTTAACTGTATAAGTTCCGCTGAGTATGGGGACATGGGGCACTCCAATACGTTTAGTGATAATCTGGTTGAAGTGGAACTGGTTTGAGCTAGTTCCGATTGCGGGGAGGCTGCGCCTAGGCTCAGGCAATTTCTTGTTATAAGGAATGATGCGGTGGCAGTGAGAGTAAAAGATGCCGAGGCAATTCAGGCTCGACATATTTTAAATATATAAGAATTAGCCTTGATCAAGAAAAACTGAGGGCGCCCTTTACCATGGATATGGTTGCTGATCTTTCAACCTAGGGTAACTTCGTGTTTCCACATTATCTGTGGATAACTCGGTGGAATGGGCCTGAATTATTTTCGTAACTGAATGATTTATTTATAGATTGGATAAATGATTAACTTTTGCACTTCCGCTCGCTAACCGTTTCAATAAAGCCACCAATGATGTATTACCCAATGGGCTGATTCAGGACTTGAATGCTTTATCGCCGTTTGTATAAACAGGGCTACAAGATATCTTCATATCCAAGCCTGACCCATGGGATCTGGCCCGATCTCATCGCCCGTCTGCTATATCCGCATGATGCGCCCAAGACTGTCTTGGCTGATGGGATGCAGGCACACCATCACGCTCAAACAAACCATTTTGCAAGGCTTGCTGAAACACCGCATCATCCCTCCGCCCGCTGCATTCTATTCATCGCCCTTATCCTTCATTACATGTCGGGAAAATTCCTCATTGCTATTGAATGAAGCTCGCTAGTATTATCACTGGCTATGAAATCATTAAGCTTGCAGACGAAACTCAATTTGATTATCAGCTTGTTGCTGGTGGGGTTGCTGTTATCCTGGGCAATATCAATCATCAAGAATGCACGTGAAGATGTGCTGGCTGAAGTCGAATCAACCACCAGCCTTGTTATTCATTTGCTGGATGCGCAGATAGCGCATTACATGACGGATTTCAGCTGGCTGAACCGGGAGGGAAATGAAAAACTCAATATTTTCCGCCTGGAGGAGCTGGTCAATATCCGGCATCTGAAAATAGATTTTTTTGATAGCGCCGGACATTTGCGGGAGTCTAACCGTTCGGCCCGCCTGGTACATGATGGGGATGATCCGCCAAAGTGGTTTGTGAAGCTGCTTGATATTTCCAGTGTGCTAAAAGAGCCCAGGCGGAAAAATATTATTCTGAATGGCCGCTTGCTTGGTGAGCTGGTGATTACGCCGGACCCCAGTTTTGAGTTACGCGAGATCTGGGAGGATACTGCCGGCCTGCTGGCGATTGTGGCATTGTTTGGCTTGAGCGTGCTGGTTTTTGTGTATTTTGCAGTCCGTTCCACCTTCCAGCCGGTCAAGCAGATTATTCATGGCTTGAACCAGATTGAACGTGGTGAATATCAAAGCCGGCTGCCTGGTTTTGCACAGGTAGAGTTACGCGAAATCAGCGATAAATTTAACCGCATGGCAAGCACGCTGCAGCAAAGTATCCGCAACAACCACCGGCTGACGCAACAGATTATCCACCTGCAGGAAGAGGAACGTAAAAAACTGGCCCGCGATTTGCATGATGAGATCGGCCAGTACCTGACAGCCATTCACATAGATGCCAGTGCCATGGTGGCAGCCAAGAAGCTGACGATTGCGCGGGAAAGCGGACAGGCGATTGCAAACATTACCCGCCAGATGATGATGACTATCCAGGATTTACTGGCACGGCTGCGACCGCGCATCCTGGATGAACTGGGATTGAGCCTGGCATTGACGGAGTTGATTCATCACTGGCAGGACCGCCATCGTCATATTATTGTCGTGAATGCCATTTCCAGTCATCTTTCACAGCCGGATGAGTCGGTTTCTGTCACGGTATACCGCATGTTGCAGGAGTGCCTGACGAATATCAGCAAACATGCCGCAGCAACGAAAGTGACAATTGAGGTCGCCAATCGGGATGAAGGCTTATATATGGCGATAGAAGATGATGGTCAGGGATTCGACCCTTCTGTGCAAAGTCGTGGCTATGGGCTGGCAGGCATGCAGGAGCGGGTGGAAGGTTTAAGAGGACATATGAAAATCAGCAGCAGCCCTGGACAGGGAACACGTATAGAAGTGCAGTTTACCCAGACAGACACATTTGCAAAAGGGTCGCGACATGACGGTTAAAGTGGTATTGGTAGATGATCATACCGTCGTGCGTTCAGGTTTGCGGCGGCTGCTAGAAAGCCATAAATCAATAGAAGTTGTGGCAGAGGCGGATACCGGCGAGCAGGCTTACCAGCTATATGGCGAGGTACAGCCGCATGTGGTGCTGATGGATATTTCCATGCCTGGCATGGGCGGGCTTGAAGCCGCCAAGCGCATTCTGCAACGTTATTCCAATGCACGCATTATCATTTTCTCCATGCATGAAGCCGTTTCGTTTGCAGCACAGGCCCTGAAAGCCGGGGTGAAGGGCTATGTGACCAAAACCGGCGTGGCCGAGGATTTGTTGCAGGCGGTACTCGAAGTATCCAGAGGCAAGACTTACCTGAGCCCGGAAGTCGCCCAGAAAATAGCCTTACAAACATTGATCGGTGAAAGTAACCCGCTGCAGCAACTGACCGCCAGAGAGTTTGAAGTTTTTCGCCTGCTGGCAGCAGGCAGGCGGGTGGACGAAGTGGCGGATACACTAAAAATCAGCCAGAAAACGGTGGCCAATTACTACACCCTGATCAAGCAAAAACTGTCGGTCAGCAGCCCGGTGGAAATGGTCAGGTTGGCAATGAGGCACGGATTGATAGAAACCGAATAAGAGGCATGGCAGTTGCCAGAAAAATATTGAAATATCCCTCTTTGCCGGAAGATTTGCACAGCATCTTTTTTCCGCTTCTCGTCTTGTAGTCGATCAGATTGTGGTGGTTCTCTGCAGCCATTTGGCTTAAAATTGGTTTAATTCAGCCAGCGGTTACACCATAAGATTTTTTCATTACATATTTTTCTGATTGAGAATCAATCGCTTATTGAAAAAAAATGTAATGGCACGCGTTTTGCAATCAATAGTGCGATTATAGAAAATGTGATGGTGCTATATGAGCGAAACCCTGGCATGGTGCGGAGTCGATTTACAGTGGGCTTATACCGATGTGCTCAAGCGTATCGGGCGCCGGACAGCATGTGTGCAAAAAGCCAAAGATATCCTGCACGATGCGCTGGTGTATTTTGCCGTGTCCAGTCATCCTGCCAGGGAAGAATCCCCGCAAGCCTATCTGAACGGCATTGTGAACCACTTGCTGGTGGATGAGTTCCGCTATCGGACACGTTTTGTCGAGGAAGAGCATATAGACGAGACGGCCCTGATCCTGGAATGCACGCCGGAACAGATATATGAAACCCGGCAAAAGCTTTTTCACCTGCAACGCATTATCGACTTGCTCCCGCTCAAGTGCCGCCAGGTGTTCTGGATGTACCATGTGGATGAAATGAAACAGCGGGAAATCGCGGTACACCTCGAAATCAGCGTGAATATGGTTGAAAAGCACTTGATCCGCGCCATGCTGGATATCCGGGCATTCCAGCAATCCCTGGCGAGCTAACTTCATGCCGGCCAAACCGCTTACACTCAGTGAAATGGCTGCCCGCTGGTACCTGCATATGCGGGAGCCATACAATCCTGCAGAGCATAAAGCGTTCAAACAATGGCTGGCAGAAGACCCCCGCCATGCTGCCGAATATGACAGTATCGCCCGTGCCATGCATCAGCTGGACTCTACCGAATCCATTGCCAGCCTGGCCGATGCTGCCGAACAGCATGCCTTTTTAATGCAGGAAGCCAAACGCAAGGCGCGCCAGCGCAGGGTAGGGCAGCTACTGGCCATTTTCCTGTTCAGTGTCATGAGTGTACTGTTCTATCACCAGTATGAAACCTGGCAGGCGGCGCCTGTCATGCAGATGGCAGCCCAGAACCCGGTGGGTCAAATTGCGCTTAAAACGCTGGATGATGGCACACGTATCGCCCTAAGTGCACGCAGCGAGATGGAAGTCACCTATTACCGCCACCAGCGCCATGTCCTGCTCAAGGAAGGCGAAGCCGTATTTGAAGTCACGAAAGATCCGCAGCGGCCTTTTGTGGTCGAGACTGACACGGCCATCATTACCGTATTGGGCACGCGCTTTGCTGTGAATCGCCTGGAAGGGTTGGTGCGCATCAGTGTCGATCATGGACGCGTTAAAGTGGAACCTAAACAGTTACAGCCCTCGGCGCAGGATGCTCCGGTCGAACCGCGTATTATCACCAACGACCAGGTGCTGGAAGTGTATCCCAATCATGCCACCGTGCTGGTAAACCGCCCGGCTTCAGATGCCTTTGCCTTTCTGGATGGCCGCCTGGTATTTGACCGGGCAAGTGTGGATGAAATTGCGGCCACAGTGTCACGCTATCGCCTCAAACCTGTCGCAGCAGAAGGGAAAAAAGTGCGTAATATTTCGGCGGATATCAATATCCAGGATATTGAGCAGTTCCTGCGTGGTCTGCCCAATATCGCGTCAGTGGATATCAGGGAGGCTGCCGGCCACACCCTGATTGTCAGCCAGCCTTAATCTGTAGATATATCAGGCGGAATAAACCGCCGATACACGTTGATAAATACCAGCAGTGAGACATTTGAGGTCAGACTCAATTGACTCATTAATTTATTCCTCAAAAGTTACTTGTAAAGCCGACAATGTGGCTGATAACACTTTTGGCCCGACATTACCAAGATTTTTAATCAACCTGGTCTTATCCAGCGTGCGAATTTGATCAACCAAAATCAGTCCATCCTTACCGTTGAATCCTACCGGAATCCTAAATGGTGCCGGATGGCTGCCGGTGGCCATGGGGGCTACAATCACTGTCCGCAAATGATCGTGCATTTCTGCCGGGGATACTACGACGCAAGGCCTGGTCTTTTGAATCTCGCTGCCAACGGTAGGATCAAGCGCGGCCAACCATACATCACCGCGACTTACCATACCAGTTTTTCATCTTCAGCATTTGCAAATTCAGGCCATATCAATTTGTCATCGCCTGCAGCAGCAATCGCTTTGCTTGCTTCTGCCCATCCTTCACGGGCAGATTTCTCCGGTTTGCGCAACATGATGGTGTTATTCTCCACCGTCATATCAATCTCATTCTCGATACCCAGCTGCGCAATCACTGCTTTCGGGATTAATACGCCTTGGGAATTCCCCATCTTTCGCAAAGTTGCTTTCATAAGATCTCACCTCACTATAGTAAGCACATTGTATCAACATCATGTAAGGAGGGTAAAGCACATTGTTATTACAGCAGGGGTAGGGTAAAAATGGGAATATGAAATTGAACACTTCACAAACCAGCGTCAATTTTTTAAAAAATGTGGAAAGTTTCCTAAGCCAAACACAAGATCAGAAAAGGCATAATTTTACTCTGCCCCCAATACTTCATTACTCCTTAGATCTTGATAATACTATCGCTATATCTTGCCACTGTAGCATCATGCGTAATCAAACGCATGGGCTCTATGATCGATTGTGCTATTAACAGACGGTCAAACGGATCCTGATGATGTGGTGCAAGCGTTTCGATAGCGACCACATGTTCGGCCTCAATATTCAGCAATCGGTAGCCAGAAGAAAGAAAATAATACATGGCTTGTGAGCTAGATACTGGCATGTCACCACGTCCAAGCGCATATTTAATCGCAATCTCCCATAAACTTGCTATGCTCACCCAGATAACCGCACCTGGCGCCTCAATCAGCTTTCGTGCCTCTTGGGTCAGCTTTGCATCGTCTGTAATTGCCCATAGGGCAACGTGTGTATCTAACAGCAAGTTCACATTTCTCCTCCACCCGTAAACAATTTCATCACTTCTTCATTATGCGCATCAATTGTGTCTGGCACTACAAATTTCCCTTTGGCCACACCAATGCGTTGACTATTTGAGCTTTCATTTATTGGTACCAGTTTGGCTGCCGGACGACCATTCCGGGCAATAATAATTTCACGCTCGCGCCCTTGTTCAATAGATTCCACCAACCGAGAAAGCGAAGACTTAGCTTGCAGCATATTGACAGTCAGCATTGTCACACTCCTTAATAACATGTAGGATTTAGTCTAGTCTGGCTAACTGTGAATTGCAAGCCACTTTAGCATTTGAGCTCAGGGTAAAGTTATTTAATTCGGCGGACTGTTTCCGAGTCCGGTCTGCGAATGCTAGCCGCATGATAAAAAGCCCTGGTTAACAGGGCTTTTTATCAAATGTTTTTCTCAACCTAAAGGCTATTCCACCATTCACCAAATTCAGGTATTCATATCAGTGATTGATTACAACCATCTAATACAAATTAGGATTGAGCTGTAATACGATGCTTGGGTGGTTGAATTAAGCACTCAGCAGGAATACCAAATTTTTCATGGAGATTCCATATCATATTGAGCGTCAATGGTCTTTTACGGTTTAGCACTTCGTAAACACGGTTTAATCGACCAATCGCTGGTACTAAATCCTTCGGCCCGAGGCCTGCCTGTTCCATACGAAATTTGATGGCTTCGACAGGATCAGGCAAATCGATAGGGAAGTGTTTTGCCTCGTATGCTTCAACCAAAGTCAGCAGTATTTCAAACCGGTCACCGTCAGGAGTGTTTGGTTCAGGCTCACTGTTAAAATAAGCAGATACCTCACGTAAGGCAGCCTTGTAGTCAGCTTCTGTGTAAATCGGACGAATTTCCATCTCAGTGCTCCATTTCAACAGTTTCGGCATTAATCAGATCGTACTCGGTATGAGTACCGATGAACTTCACATAGATGGCCTGGTAGCGATATGCCACTGAGACCACTAGTCGATAGTCATTGCCCTTGATGTTGAAGACTACCCGACGGTTTTTGAGGATGCTGGCGTTGCGAAACTGTTCTTTGATATCCGCCGGCTGACTCCAATTTGCCTGTTTCACCTCATCAATCCACGACTTCAAATGCTGCGCTACATTTAGGTTCCTTTCCCAGAATGAGCGCAGATAACTCACAGCAATGATTCGCATACGATAATTTTAGTCCCAATATGGGATATGTCAATCCCAGTGATGTCAGGTAGATATCAATCGCGAAATATGTACACCCCTTTAATACAAGCCGATATGTATCGGCCTGAATAATCAGCATCTGCATCATACGCTATTTTGTAAAGTTAAGTTAACAACGTCAGGGTTTTGCCTCTTCTACAGATGAGTTTACATAAAGGAGAGGGATGGATGAATATCAAAAATATAAAGATAAATGCCCTGCGCGCCATGGTGGCTATGCTGGGGGTCGCTTCAGTGCACGGGGTGCGCGCTGAAGCATTGAATACGCAACTGCCAAAACAGCAGGAAGAAACCTTCAGCCTGCCGGTCAATGTCGATATTCCAAAGCAGCCCCTGGCCAACTCATTGCACGACCTGGGCAAAGCCACAGGCATGAGCATTTCTTTCCCTAACGACCTGGTTGCAGGCAAAACCGCACCCGAAGTGCGTGGACGCATGACACGCCAGGAAGCCTTGCGCAGATTATTAGGTGAAAGCGGTTTGATTTCCAAATACGAAGGTGATGCCGTGTTTATTCAAAAAGCACCACTCAAAGCAGAAGACAAAAGCGTAGCAGTCGATAAAGTAGAAGTGCGCGCCAAACGCTTTTATGAAGTCGGCCCATTACCTGGATTGGGACTGACAAAAGAGCAAATCCCCGGCAACGTACAAAGCATTTCCGCTGAAGAAATCAAGCAAAGCCATTCTTTAAGCATTACCGACTTGATGAACCGTAAACTGCAATCGGTCAACGTCAATGACTACCAGGGCAACCCGTTCCAGATGGATGTGACTTACCGTGGTTTTACTGCAGGTCCACAGATTGGTACGCCGCAAGGCTTATCTGTATTTATCGATGGTATCCGCGTCAATGAACCATTTGGCGATATTGTGAACTGGGACATGATCCCTATGAACGCCTTAGCCAGTGTTGATGTGTTTCCTGGTTCCAATCCTATCTTTGGTTTGAATACTTTAGGTGGTGCTTTTGCCATGAGGACCAAAGATGGTTTTAACAATGCGGGAACAGACGCAACTATTCTGACAGGTTCCTTTGGCCGTAAGCAATTACAAGCGGAAGCTGGGTGGAACAATGGCACCATCGCTTTATTTGGTGCAGGTAACTTCTTTCTGGAGGACGGTTGGCGTGAGAACTCTCCTAGCCGGGTCAATCAATTCTTTGGTAAAGCCAGTTATCGCGGCGACAGGCTTGATCTAAGTCTTAGCACACTTCTGGTTCAAACTGACCTGGTTGGTAACGGCTTATACCCTACTGAAATGTACAAGCAAGACCGCAATGGTTCTTACACTGCAGAAGACACCACCAAGAATAAACTCAAGCAATTCCAGCTCTCTGGTAGTTATTTTGTTGATGATACTTTCACTATCACGGGTCAGTTATACAGGAGAGATAGTCAGCGCATTCATAGAGGCGCTGACGTTTACACAGAGTTTGGTGACAAGGCAATGAACAGAGATTTGTTGCCGGGTGAGCAATATGCTTGTGTATATCAGAATTCAGCCTATACAAGTCCTGATGGAACTACGACGTTTGGGGCGGCTAATAAATATGGGCTGCCAAACTATGTGGTGCTTAAAATCCCTACCCCTACTTCTGATAGTCTAGGCTGGTTTTCAAACGACTTTTTGTTCGATTACATTGTTTTAAATGGTGAGACTGGGTCTCCCAATTATGGTTTGGCCAATGGCCCCACCTTTGACCCTGTGACAGGTGATCCTACACCTCCGGTTAGTGCCTCATTTAATGCAGAACTACCAGAGTATTTTGCAAACGTCGCAATGCATAACTTTAAAGTTTGGCAGAACTACGACACCCAGACTAACTACGGACAGAGTGGGTTCAATAACGAAATTGGAACAACCACAACACTTCCTACTGGAGAGTTCCTTTATCAATTTGATGCGAACCAATTCAATGGTTTTTTTGCCAATGGTCCGGTTAATCCAAACACAGATATTAATGCATCTAGTACTTTTACAACCTACTACTATGATTTGGATAGCAATGGTAATGCGGTTATAGATCCAAATACAGGCGATTATGTTAAATATGCGGTGGTGTTCTTAAAGCCCACCAACGCAGCTAATTGCCTAGCCACCCAAGCAAGTACTGCTTCAACATCTAATCGAGGAATTCTGACGGTTAAAGATGCTTCAGGGCAAATCGTAAAAGTAGATGGGTTATATCAAAATAATGGTCAGGGTGCTGGTGTTGTTGAAGGTACACCTACAGCGGTTTTTAACGACGGGAAAATCACTCAAATCACAGATGGTGGCTCCATCCAGTTTAACTGGAATATCCCCAACCACAAGTTCATGTTCGGTGCCTCCATCGATAGCTCGAATGCCGAGTATGCAAATGAGCAAAAGTTGGGGCTGTTAGATGCATCTCGTAAGGGCTATCTAGCCCCCGATCAAATTAGAGATGAATACGCTGCCAAAACTATTGGGGTTAGCAACAACGACTTCAGTGGGTCCAGTATCACCAAGAGCCTGTATGCAAGCGAAACCTGGAGCCCAATTGAAACCTTGCATTTGTCTGGTGCATTACGTTACAACGAAACGCATACACGTATTAAATTGGCCTCAAGAAGATTGGGTGACCAATTCGATGATATCTCCAACTTTTATGCGACGCCCGATAAATACGTTGTTGCTGAAGATGGGGTGACTCCGATAACTGGCTACAAAATTCCGAATTTAAGCAATGTACTTTCTCCGGCCGAAACCGAACGGCACCGCTACTACTCCTTAAACCCTTCATTAGGTGCGAGTTGGCAAGCACAAGAAAATCTGAACATTTTTGGGAATGTCGCACAAGGTACGCGTACGCCCAGTGTCATTGAGTTGGGTTGCGCTTTTGATCATACCTTAGTTGATTATGGCACTGGAGGAGCTTCTCGGTTATTAGAAAAAAGCATTGCCGAAAATCGCTCATGTTCACTGCCAACCACTTTAGCGGGGGATCCTCATCTGCCTCAAATCAGGGCAACTACCTATGACTTTGGTCTGAGAGGTTCATGGGGCCGCTTCTTGGGAGCAGAGAACATTGAGTGGAACTTTGGTGTTTACCGCACTGATTTAAAAGATGACATTTATTTAATTACCTATCCTGGGAATCGTAACTTCTTCGACACTATCGGTAAGACTCGTCGCCAAGGGATTGAGGCTGGCATTAATGCCGACTTTGGCAGAACCAAATTGCGTCTTAACTATGCACTGACAGATGCTACTTTCCAAAGCACTTTTGACATGGCAGCAGACGACAACAGTAGCGCTGTCAGGGCTCTTAATGGGGAGTATTGTAACGTCGCGGGTGTATGTGTTTACAACGACCCTGAGGATGATGTAGGTCGTATCCGTGTAAAGCCGGGCGACAGAATGCCAGGTATCCCATTGCACAACCTGAATGCCACCCTGAGTTTTGATATGACGCCGCAGTGGCAAGTAGGCTTAAATGCGGTTGTGCATTCTGGCTCATTCTTGCGGGGTAATGAAAACAATGAACATCGACAAGGTCAGGCGGTTACTGTCAATGTGCCGACCTATGATGCCAACGGAGATCCTACTGGTGCGTACCAGCTAGTAAAGCGTCAGCCGGCGACTAATCCCGGAAAAATTGCTGGTTATGCCACCTTTAATTTCTTCACCAGTTACAAGCTCAACAAAGAGTGGACGGCCTCCATGATGATTAATAACTTGTTTGATAAAGAATACTTTTCAGCGGGGCGCTTGGGTAGAAATCCATTCTCTCCATCTATTTATGGAGCAAAAGGTCCTGATGGCTATAACCACAACTCAGGAGATTGGCTAAGCACTAACTTCCTGGCACCGGGTGCGCCACGAGGAATCTGGTTTAGTTTGAACTGGCATTTTGTGCCCGATTAGTTAGAGCGGGAAAAAGTCCTAATGTAAGTTAAGAATAGTTTGTTTAATGTACGAAAACAAAAAGATATGAAAAGGCATTTGCGACTGCCTTTGGTTTTGAATTCTACCGAAATCTCAATTAGTGATTCGATGCGCTATAGGGATTAAGGTGAATTGGTGATGCAGGCAGCCACAAATGCCTGTTAATCGTAACATAAGGATTAACCATGCGAAACTTTAAAATCAAACTGGCATTAATCAGTGTTTTTGGCTTACTTTCCACTTCATCATACGCTGCATTTGTTAGCTTACCTGCCTCCGGTGCCTCTTCAGCCTATACTGCTTGTAACACATCTGGCAATTTTGGTTCGGGTCTGCCCACCTTGCCTCCTACGGATGGTTGCGTGGTTACACAAAGCGGTGCCGGTGCTCCTGACCCAACAGGCGCTGGTGCAGGCCATACATTAGGTGCAGGCTATGCCAAAACCCGTTCAATACAAGTAAACAACACTTATACCGGTGGAGTTACTAAGACTATCGGTAGCCTACAAGATTGGGTATGGAAAAATTCAGCAGGTACAAGTTGTATTTATGGCACAAGAATTACTTTATCAATAGCAGCCACTGCAGATTACTTGCCTGCTGCTGGTAATCAGTATTTTGAGGTGAATGACATCGCAAGAGGTGGGTTTTCAGGTAAAACCGTGACCGCAGCATATTACTATCCTGGTTCGCCATCAGATGTTGTTTATCGCATTGGCCGCGCATATACATCGGTACAACATAGATCCACAGGATATACAAATTTGCCATTAACTGGCTTAGGCTCACAGCCATCGATTAATGGTTTGGATTCATGGCCAGGAACAGCAAGTGCGGCGCAGCAATTGGCAGATTATAACGATAACTGGGTTGATTTCACTACTGATGTAAATGCAAGGGATGATGATGGCTCAACTTCAGCTGCCTCTTCATGGGTTTACGTAAAAGCAGATGGATGCCCAGCCGTATCTGGTACAACCCCAGTTGATACAGCAGATGCGATCAGACTTCGTATGACATTCCAAGAGCAAAGTACTGATGGTTCTAATCCACCGCAAGATCAGCGTTTTATTGAAATTTCCCTCCCTGGGTTTGCACCTTCAGGTAGCTCAGCAACCCCTGCCCATACCAACCCATACTAAGCTTTTAAACTCGGCTAATTACAGCAGCGTGTAAAACGCTGCTGTATAAATTTTGGAGAATTAACGATGGCTACAAAAATTTTTGATCCAACTGAAGTGAGTTACACAGGTACCTCTGGCAATGATTATATTCTTGGCAATGGTTTGGACAATATGATCGACGGCGGTGAAGGTAATAATGTGATTGCTGGCCAAGGTGGCAACGATTTTATTATTACAGGCTCTGGAAATGATGTGATTTCAGGCGGTGATGGCGATGATGTGATTATTGCTGGTGATGGTAATAATGTTGTGTCTGGGGATAGTGGCAATGACTTCATCATCACGGGTAATGGTAATGACGTTGTCTATGGCGGCAGCGGGGATGACACTATCTACGCTGGAGATGGAGATGATATTTTAAGCGGTGGTGAAGGTGCAGACTTTATCGCTGGCGAAGGTAGTACAAAGGGCGATGAGTCTGTTAATGGTAATGTATATCTTGTGACCTCTGATGACATTTTGATTGGTGGTAGTGGTAATGATACATTCATAATCGGAAGTGAGTTTGAAGGGAGTGTGCAAATCGAAGCTGGTGTATCTGGCTTGGATAACTCCGGTGAAGAAGCCCGCTATGTAAATGTTTCTGAGCTCGAAGAGGGCGAAGAAGAAGAGGAAGAAGGCGAAGAAGAGCTGGTTGTTTTAGATACTTTGACCGGTGAAACAGTTGAGATTGAAGATGAGGAAATGTCTGAAGAGATCGAAACTGATGTTCGCTTGAATATTGTCACTCGCCCTGGCTCTTCCGCTATAAGCACTTTTGCTACCACCATTGAAGGCTATAATGCCGTTGATACTTTGGCATTTACTCAATCTGGTGAGTTTGAAAATATTGTTTTCCAGGGCATCGAGCGTATTGAGTTGTCGAGCGGGGTCAACATCTCCTTGTCTGCTGAGCAGCTTGAAGTAAATGGTGAATCCCTAAGTTTGGGCTTTTTGAACCCAGGCACGCATATCTATGGCGTTGCTGGTGGCCCAAGCGAGTCTGTCACCATTGAACTTGAGTTTGAAGAAGCTGAGTTTGAACCTGCAGATACCATCGTAGGCGCAGTGGAAGTCGAGTATGACAAAGCATCCATTGAGTTTGACGATTACTCTGTTGCAAATCTCTTCCACGATGTAGACATCATCTACGATGCCTCCGAAGGTGAAGAAGGTAGCTTTACACGCGTTGATGGTGCAAATGAGTCAGCAGGTGCCAGCGAAACTTTGATTGGTAGCGAAGGTGTTGATTATGCGACCATGCGTCTGGGTGACGACACTGTGTACGGTAACGGCGGTAATGACTTGCTGATCGGTCATGGTGGTGCGGATTACCTCGATGGTGGCGAAGGCGATGACATTTTTGTGATCGGCGGGTTTGGCAGTGGTGTGCAAGGCACGACTTCCAAGGCAGACGATGGTAACAAAGAGTGGATTGCCACTGGCGCCAAGCATGATGTGATTATCGGCGGTGATGGCGTGGATACATTGCGCATCACAACCGGTATTGGTGCTGACACCAAGGCCAATGGCACGGTGGTACTCAACGACGCTAACTTCCAGTCTATGGAAGTGGTGCAAGTGGGTGGTACAGTCGGTCGCTTGAACGTTGAAAACACTGATCTGCAATTACTCAACGATCACTACTACTTCAAGGCCAATGGTAGCGTGGCTGATCTATCCAACACCCTGGGTAACAACGGCGG
>CBIMYT010000038.1:0-16819 GCA_966248215.1 uncultured Methylophilus sp.
CGTCCGCAATTCTGTAGTCGCTGCAGCAGACGCTGAAACATCACATAAGCCGTGGAAACTGCCATGAATTGCACATTCAGGCGATTAATCGTCGCACCATGCAAGCGCGCATCATCGGTTTCAAACTGCAGTGATGACCGGAAAGACTCCAACTGGTAGAAATCCTGCATCACCGTCAAAAACGGCTGATTCAGTCCCACTGGCGCACCAGCTCCCAGCAGGACGCAAATATCACGAAACTTGCCACGCACCATGACCTGAATATTTTCCCACAGGCGCTGCGGTAAAATCAGCTCACTGACCAGCGTTGCACTAAACAGGCCAACACTGATTTCAGACAAGCGGGTGGAGGCGATCTGGAACGTATGCCAGGGTGTTTGCGTCGCAGGCAGTCCCACAATACACAGGGTATAACCCGCCAGCACAAAACCATACGACTGAAAATTGCGGTAAGCCAGTGAGCCTGCCGTACATAAGCCTATCCAGAGTGCGGCAGCGATAAAAAACGGGAAGCGGTCCTGTGCAAACCAGGCCACCAGCAGCATGGAGAACAGAATGCCAATAACCGTCCCCAGCAAACGGTAATAACTTTTGGTGATCACCATACCGGAGCGGAAATGCATGACGATGATGACAGTCAGCAGAGCAGTCACCGGCTGATCCATTTCCATCTTCAGCGCCACCCACAATGCCAGAAGTGCAGCCAACAGATATTTGAACAAATATCCGGTCAACGGAAAATCCTGCCGGTACCACTCCGCGCCAGCCTGTCGCATGCACAGCAGCGCCAACCGCATGCCCTGACCGAGAAACGCCAGGCAGCGCCTCAATTGGCGCACGCCACGATCAGTGCATGGTCTGAGTTGCATGTTCAGCATCAATCACTCCCCCGCCAAGCGCCAGCATCAGTGCAGCATAGGTTTCCAGCCTGGTTGCATCCTGCTGCACCAGAATAGCCTTCTGCTGCAGCACCAGCGTACTCGTCTGCAGGCTTTCCAGCAGATTGCTCAACCCTGCCTGGTAATTTTTCACGGCCAGGCGATGTGCCTGTTCGGTTTTTTCCAGTGCCTGCCGTGTATTCCCTGTTTCAACCATCACGGTATTCCAGGTAGACAACTGGTTGGAAATGCCTTCCAGTGCCTTGAGGATAGTTGCGTTGTAATCTTCAACCGCCATGTCATACATGGCCGTTTCAGCCGACAGATTGGCCCGGCGCTTGCCGCCATCAAAAATAGGCAGAGACAACGCCGGGCCAATACTGCCTACCAGCCCCGCGCTGGAAAACAGTCCTGAAAATGCCAGTGCCTGGAAGCCGGCATAAGACAACAGGTTGATATTCGGGTAAAACGCTGCCTTAGCACTTTGAATATGCTTTTGCGCAGCCTCAACGCGCCATCTGGCCGCCACAATATCCGGACGACGGCCCACCAGATTGACAGACAGGCGATCGGGCAAACCTATGCTGGCAGATAAATGCAGCGCTGGTCGCGCGATGCTTTCACCAGCACCGGGCCCCTCTCCACTCAAGGCTGCAATCTGGTTTTTCAATACGGTCAGATGCAGATCAATTTGAGCGACCCTGTTTTGTGCAGCAGGCAAAGTGGCCTCCAGGCGGCTAAGGTTTAACTGTGTATTCAGCCCGGCAGCCAGTGCTTTTCTGGCAATGCGCATTTCATGCTGCAAGTCTTCCAGTTCTTCTTGTGCCAGATCACGCCACTGACACTCGGCAGCCAGACGGATATAACTTTTGACCAGCGCCGCCGTCAGCTCAATACTTACCTGCTGTTTTTCCGCCTCGGCAACCCGTGTTTCATCCAGGGTGGCCAGCCAGGCCGATTTCTGCTGTTTCCATAAATCCAGATCATAGGATAAAGATATGGTAGCTTCGTTATTCCAGTTAAAGCGTCCGGCCCAGGGCGGCGGAATAAAACTTTTCTCAGTGAAGCGTTCGCGCGAAGAACTGACATTCCCACCGATATTAGGCAGGGTTGCAGCATGCGCCTGTTCTGCCATCGCGACGGACAATGCCACACGTGCCGTGGCTTTTTTCAGGTCAGGCTGATCATGCAGGGTTTTTTCGACCAGCCTATCCAGTTGAGGGTCCTGATAGACCTGCCACCAGCGCTCACTTGGCCACGCCATGGCAGGCGCCTCACCTATCTCGTGTCCCACGGCCAGCTTATCCTGCGTCAGTGGTTGCGCTGCCGGAACGATATCTTTAAAACTGATACATCCGTTCAACACCAATGCCAGTAGCCAGGTGGCCCAGCGCATGCCTGCCGCAGACAGGCGTGGCAGCGAAAAAGTGACGGGCAAACAAAATGAGGCAGGCATAAAGTATGGAAGTTAATAGTATGGAGTCAAACTAATAAACCAAAAATTTTTATTTAATTAGTTCCACCTGTTGCGCCAGCGCAGACAGATCAGTCACGAGAGCCTGTCTCTGCACGGGTGACAGCACATGCATAAACCGCGTCACACATTGCACATAGTCCGGCATAACCTCATCCAGCTTCTGCTGACCGGCAACAGACAGGCGGATCAGAAATTTGCGCCTGTCCCGGGTATCCATAAAGCGTGATACCAGCCCTTCACGCTCCAGGCCATCAATAAAGCCAGTCATGGTCGCCTTGGTGACACCGGCCTTTTCTGCCAGATCCGAAGGTGAAGAAGTCAGATCATCCTGGCGCATCAGCAAGACCAGTACCCACCAGCGTCCCTGCAACAGGCCATGTCTGGCCAGCAACGCATCCAGCGCGGATGAAATATCCGATGCCGCACGCAATATGCCAACAAAGTCGGAAATGGCCGAAATATCTGTGCCGGGATATCGCGTCACAAATTTTTCCAGGCTTTTTGAAGTAGGAAGTTCTTTTAATAGCAACATAGTACGGAACAGTATAGTATGGCATCAAACCAATTGCAATACAAAAAACATTCTCGCCTGCCATAAAAAACCCTGCCGATAAGCAGGGTTTTCTATTTTGCTACGTTTAAGCTTTCAATGAGGCCATATCAATGACAAAACGATATTTCACATCACTCTTGAGCATGCGCTCGTAAGCTTCGTTAATATAATTGACGTCAATCATTTCAACATCACTGACAATATTGTGCTTGCCACAGAAATCCAGCATTTCCTGGGTTTCGGCAATTCCGCCAATCAATGAACCCGCCACATTGCGGCGTTTGGTGATCAGGTTGGCACCGTGCACTTCCAACGGGTCCAGCGGACCCACCAGCACAATGGTTTTATCACGCTTGAGCAGACCGATATAAGGATTCAGGTCGTGTGCAACCGGTACGGTATCAACAATGAGGTCAAAACTGGCTGCATGTTTGGCCATGTCATCCGCATCTTTTGAAATCAGTACTTCATGCGCACCCAGCCTGGTCGCATCCGCCGCCTTGCTGGCAGAAGTTGTAATCATGACCACATGTGCGCCCATGGCTGAGGCCAGCTTCACGCCCATATGCCCCAGGCCGCCAAGACCGATGATGCCGACTTTCTGGCCTGGCTGTACATTCCAGTGCTTGAGCGGAGAGTAGAGAGTAATACCGGCACACAATAATGGTGCAACCGCTTTGGTATCCAGGTTTTCCGGTACGCTGACCACGAAGTTCTCATCTACCGTAATACGTTCGGAATATCCGCCGAACGTCAGGCTGCCATGCTTGGGGTCTTTGGCATTGTAAGTAAAGACCGATCCGTCACAATATTGCTCTTCACCTGCATGACACTCTTCGCAGTGCCCGCAGGAGTCCACCAGGCAACCCACGCCCACCAGCTGTCCGGTCTTGAATCTGGTGACATGGCTGCCCACTTTAGTCACGCGTCCGACGATTTCGTGACCAGGCACCATGGGATACAGCGAGCCACCACCCCATTCGTTTCTGGCCTGGTGAATATCCGAATGGCAGATGCCGCAATATTCAATATCAATCAATACATCATGTGGTCCAGGCTCGCGGCGATCTATGCTCATTGGTGCGACAGGGGTAGTGGCATTTTGCACACCGTAGGCGGCTGTTTTCATAGTCATCTCCATCTCTCTATAAAATGCCGGAATAGCGAACTGCATCATTCCGGCGGTTACCTTAAAAGTCTAAAAGAACAGGCAGTGCAATAATTGTCAGCTTTTCTTGAATGCTTGCCTAAAGCTATTATTTTGCTTCATACAGGTGTTGATACTACTTTGCGACTACTGCTGCAATGTGACATATTCGGCTGCAGTCTCAGCGGGTGCAGTCGTCAGGGCACTGCGCATGGCACTGACTTCCTCCATCGGGCTTTTACCGAACATGCGCTTGAACTCGCGGCTGAATTGCGAGGCGCTCTCGTATCCCACCCGGCTGGCAGCCAGCGTTGCACTCAAGCCATCCTGCACCATCAGCAAGCGGGCTTTATGCAAGCGGGTCATTTTCAGATACTGAATAGGTGAAGTCGCTGTCACATCCCTGAATGCCGCGTGAAAGGAAGGCACACTCATGGTCGATTCGGATGCCAGCCTGTCGACGTTGAGCGCCTTGTCATACTCCGCATGAATCAGTCGTAGCGCCTTGCTGATCTTGCCCATATTGCCATGCATGCTGTGGGCTGCCAGGATCGCTGAAGCCTGCGATGTCTGCAAAATACGAAAATGGATTTCACGGATAATGGCTTGCCCAAGTACAGCCGCTTCTGTTTTCGATTGCAGGCACTCCAGCAATCGGACCACCGCATTTGATAACCTGGCATCCAGCGGCGTGGAGGTAATACCGTTTTTACCGTTGATTTTCATCGGTATCCCATGTTCCATACCTAACAGCAATTCTGAAACCATGGATAAATTAATGCGGATCGAAATCGCCAGCAACGGCTCTTCCATGGAGGCGACGGTTTCGCTTTCAAACGGTAACGGCACCGACAACACCAGGAATTGTTGCGGGTCATACTGGTAAACTTCACCACCGAGATAGCCGATCTTTCTTCCTTGACAGACAAACACTATGCTAGGTTCATAAAAAACCGGGCTGCGTGGAATTGCCCGGTTCCAGCGCATCAGCTTGACGCCATCCAGTGCGGTCAGCGTGAAGCCCTCGTTCGGCGTCAAGGCCGACAACAGCGCAATCGTTTTATTCCTGTCATGTGCCGTCCAGCAGTCAGCATTGCTCATAGGCCCTCACTCATTAAATGATTAGGCATTAATCATAGGACAAAATGCCACTATTAATCCACGCATCCATAGAAACAGGCAATCATTTAATATTTTTAAACTTTCGGCAATGCTCCGGACTCCTTACACTATCAGGTTCCACACTTGCATTGATTTCAATATTGTTGGAGAAAGGATAGACACGTGATAAAACACCCATTCATCAAAGGCCTGATCGGCGCACTATTTGCCTCGGTGGCGGTCAACGCCTGGGCTGACATTCAGGATGTACGCGCCAACCTGAACAAACTGCATCTGCCTGACGGTTTTCATATCGACGTTTATGCCGAAGTGCCTGGCGCGCGCCAGATGACACTGGGCACCAATGGCAATGTCTATGTCGGCACCCGTGGCAACAAAGTCTATGCCGTCGTCGATAAAAACAAGGACCACAAGGCTGACCAGGTCGTGACTATTCTGGATGACCTGAATGTGGGGAACGGCGTGGCCATGGTCGATGGCAATCTCTATGTCGCCGAGCAGCACCGCATCACACGTTATGCAGCCCCGGACTTCGACCTGACTTTGCCGTTCAAAGCCATGCGTGAAGTCATTTACGACAAGCTGCCCAACAAGGCCCATCACGGCTGGCGCTATATGACCGTCGGCCCGGATAACAAACTGTACGTATCACTGGGCGCACCTTGCAACATCTGTGACCCGGTAGGCATGGAAGCCTCCATTATCCGCATGAATCCCGATGGCAGCCAGGTGGAAACTTTCGCCAAAGGCGTGCGTAACTCTGTCGGCATGGATTTCCAGCCAGGCACGAATACCCTGTTCTTTACCGACAATGGCGTTGACATGCTGGGTGCAGATGTTCCGTCTGACGAGCTGAATGCCGCACCAAAGGCAGGCCTGCATTTCGGCTTTCCCTATTTTGCCGGTGGAGATGCACGTGACCCGAAATGGCAAAACAAGACACCTCCTTCCAATGTGACAAAACCCGTGGCTGAATTCCAGGCGCACAGTGCCAACCTGGGCTTCAAGTTTTATACCGGCAAGCAGTTCCCGGCTGAATACCAGGGCAATGCCGTGATCGCACAGCATGGTTCCTGGAACCGCAAGGAGCCAGTGGGTTATCAGTTGATACGCGTCACCTTCAATGAGCAGAAACAGGTAAAGGAAACCAAGGTATTCATCGACGGCTGGCTGAACGCTGAAGGTGAAATGTGGGGTCGGCCTACCGATGTGCTGCAACTGCCGGATGGCTCGCTGCTGGTTTCGGATGACTTCAATGGCGTGATTTACCGTGTCAGCTATGATGGCAAGACAAAAGCAGCAGCCTCTCCTGCCTCCGCTGCAAACAACACTACATTGTCTGGCTTCCAGATGCCGGAGTCCGTTTTTGCAGCACCGGACGGGGCGACCTATATCACCGAAATTGGCGAGTTCGGCAAACCGGGAGATGGCAAAATTACCCGTATCAGCCAGGATGGCTCGCGCACAGCCCTGGCGGAAAGCCTGAATGACCCCAAAGGGCTGGACATGTTTGACAACCAGTTATATGTCGCCGACATGGACCGGGTAGTACGTGTGGATGCACAATCCGGACAGCAAACCGTCTTTGCCGCGACCAGTGCGTTCCCGCGTAAACCGGTATTCCTGAATGATGTGGAAATCGATGGCCTGGGCAACGTCTACGTGTCTGACAGTGGTGACGATAATGGCAAGGGTGCAGGGATTTTCAAGATCACGCCTGACGGCAAGGTGACAGAAGTCCTCAAGGGCAATGCCGGTATTAAACGTCCTAACGGTTTACTGATGGATGGCCCCGATAGCTTGCTGGTGGCAGATTTTGGCAACGGCAAACTGTTCAGGGTGCAACTGGGCAGCAAACCGCTTGTCACTTTACTGAACCAGGGCTTTGGCGGCGCCGACGGTCTGATCAGGGATGCTCATGGCAGACTGTATGTCAGCGACTGGGCGCAAGGAAATGTCTGGCAACTGACAGAACCCAAGGCCACACCGCAACGCATTATTCAGGGCTACCAGTCTGCCGCTGACATCAGCCTGTCTGCCGACGGCCAGTCTTTGCTGGTTCCTGACATGAAAGCAGGTACTTTACACAGCCTGCCACTTCATTAATTTTAACTTCCCAAGCCTCACCGGCTTATCAGCAAACAGCCTGGCAGATGCCGGGCTGTTTTATTTTTTACCTGCAGATTCGGCGCTGTGTCAGAATGACAGCCACAGGTTTGCAATACAGCAGGCCTGCTTGTTAACAGCATATTGATGGGAGATTTTATGAGCAAACTGTTTCTTGCCCTGTTGCTTTCCTGCGTCTGTGTATCAGTCTCTGCTGGACCGCAACAGGAAAAAATGAAAACCTGTAACGCGGATGCAAAAGCTAAAGCCCTCACAGGCGATGAACGCAAAGCCTTTATGAAAACCTGCTTGTCCAGCGACAGTGCAGATACAGGCCTGACCAAGCAGCAAACCAGAATGAAAACCTGTAATGCCGATGCCGAAACCCGGGCACTGGCAGGTGACGAACGTAAAGCCTTTATGAAATCCTGCCTGTCCGGCAGTTAATCCATCCTCTCCCTGATCGCACCTGCAGCATGACTGCAGGTGTTTCTCTTTCCGTCACCCGTTCACCATGAAGCTTTTATCCCTCGTAAAAGGAAGGGTTCCACAGCGTGAAAAGTGCCAGAAAAAAATAGCAGCGTATCACGCTGCTATTGATATTCATTAAATGATATTCATTAAAACCGTCACCTGTTACACCAGATAATGGTCCAGCAATAAAGCCGCAAAAATCAGGCTGAGATAGAGAATGGAATATTTAAATGTGGTTTTGGCCAGTGCATCGGAATAACGGCGATACAGCGCAATCACGTAATAAAGAAATACCGCATTCAAACAAACCGCAGATGCCAGATACAACCAGCCACTCATGCCCAGGCCGTAAGGCATCAGGGAGACTACCACCAGAATCACGGTATACAGCACAATATGCAACAGCGTGAATTTTTCTCCATGCGTCACGGGCAGCATGGGCATGCCGACTTTGGCATATTCTTCCCGGCGGTATAGCGCCAGCGCCCAGAAATGCGGAGGGGTCCAGGCAAAAATAATCAGAAACATCACCAGCGCCTCGGGCGACACGGTATTGTTGACCGCCGCCCAGCCCAGAACAGGCGGCATCGCACCGGATGCGCCGCCAATCACGATATTCATCGGCGTGGCTGGCTTGAGGAATACGGTGTAAATAACGGCATAGCCGACAAACGTACCCAAAGTCAGCCACATGGTGAGCGGGTTAACCCAGTAATACAGGATCGTTAAACCGATACCGCCAAGCACACTGGCAAACAGCAGTGTTTCCATCTGCGACAGCTGCCCGGTAGGTAAGGGTCGTGCACGCGTGCGCGCCATCATGGCATCAATCTTGTGCTCGATTAAACAGTTAAATGCCGCCGCCGCCCCTGAAGCGAATGCAATCCCTATCGTAGCCGCCAGCAATATCTGTAGCGACACCATCCCGGGCGTGGCCATAAACATGCCGATAATGGCAGTAAATACGATCAGCGCGGTGACACGCGGCTTGCATAATGCGTAAAAATGCCGCAAACCCATTTTGGCTGTTGCCAGTTGTGTGATCCAGGTTGTTTGCATGATTGATTCCCCCGATTTTTAGTATGACGTATTGACTAATCTGGCGTTCACAGCCACCAGGCTGACTCCCAGCAGTGCAGCGCCTGCGTTATGCAGCACTGCCAGCACCAGCGGCAGCTGTAACAGTAAGTTGGCAATACCTAGGCTGACTTGCAGCAATAAAATACTAAACAGTGTCCAGGCCAGGCAAACACCTGCCGGACGCTGCAGCAAGATTCTGACACTGATCATCCCCCAGCCCAGTACCACCAGCGCACCCAGACGGTGAATCCACTGAATCGCTGTCAGTGCATCCAAATGCAACTGTCCCCCGTCCCGGCTTTCACCAAGCGCGCGTGTGACATGAAAAGCGTCCGAGAAGTCCATTTCCGGCCACCACAATCCATGACAGGTAGGGAAGTCAGTACAGGCCAGCGCGGCATAATTACTGCTGGTCCAGCCACCGAGCATCACTTGCAGCAACCATATCAGCAATGTCATGCGTAACCACCACTGCTGATTTGCTGGCAAGGCAACCGAAGGGCTTGCACAATTGCGTATGGCAATCCAGCTCAGGATGGCCAGGGTGCTCATTCCGCCCAGCAGATGCAGAGTCACTATCACCGGCTTCAATAGCAGGGTCACTGTCCACATACCCAGTAGTGCCTGCATCACAATCAGCACGACCAAAGCCGCAGACAACTGCCATGCAGTCCTGATCGTGTGCCGGTTGCGGTAAGCCAGCCAGGCCAGGCCGACAGCCAGCAGGCCCAGGCTTCCGGCCAGATAACGGTGCGCCATTTCCTTCCAGGCTTTGGCATGTTCCAGCGGCTTGTCCGGGTAGGCCTGCTGCGCCGCCTGAATGGCCAACTCACTCTGCGGCACCGTCATCGCACCATAGCAGCCCGGCCAGTCAGGACAGCCCAGCCCTGCATCGGACAAGCGCACATAGGCACCAAGCACCACTACGCAGAACGCCAGTACGGCCGCAAAAATACTCAATGGTTTAAACATGTTCTAACCCGCCCAGGATGCTTTCAGCAACTTCATCAAATCTTTCCGTATCCATTTGGCCTCTTGTTCCAGAGAGTACTGCATCATGATATTACCTAGCGGGTCAATAAAATATACCCGTTGTGCGTCCAGCGTATTCTGCCCGCCGCCGCTCAGCATGCGGCCAAGCTCGGCAACCTGTTCCAGTTGCCCGTTAATAATCAGCAAATCAGGGTAACGCGCACGAATCGGCCCGGTGTCCGCTTGCTCGGTAATCAGCACACGCTGCACCCGTATCATGTCTTTGTAAAGTGACACATAGATCTGCCTCAAATCGTACAATCGCTGCATGCAAGCAGCATCACACTCACGCGCAATCAGCACCATGTTCCATTTGTCCTGCCAGAAAGCCGGCATGGGCTCGTGCCTGTCAGTTTCCCAGCGGGTCGCAGAGGCAATCGAAACAGGCGGGTGAATCAGCTGACCATAGCTTTTGCCAGCCGGGCGCCAGTCCAGCTTGATCATGGCCATGACGACCAGCAAGGGCACGATGAAGAAAATAGCCAGCAACAGGAAAATCATGCGCCCCTTACGCTGCTGCGCGGCATCTGGTGCTGCCAGAGTATCTGTTTCTTTTTGTGTCATCTCAATACCGTTTCTCTACCATTTGATACAGCCCTATCAGCAAGCTTGCCAATGCAAAACCAAACCACTGGTAAGCATAACTTAAATGTTTTTCCACCTGACCGGCCGGCACTTCCCAATGCCGTGCAAAACCATCCTGCACCACGGCAGGATCCAGTTTTAATATGGCACCAGGAACAAGCGTGTAAGGGATATGTTGTTGCAGGTGATTGAAGTCTATGACTTGTTGTACCTGATTCCAGTGTTGCTCAGGTTTGTCCAGCCGGAAAGCCGTTTTTCTCTGATGCCACAACATGCCTCTGACTGTTTGTTGCGCACTGCTGGTTGCTACCACCGGTATTTGCTGATGATTGGCAAAGCCAGCCACCCAGCCACGATTAACCAGTATTGCCGTATGCCCGTCATCCAGCAAAAACGGTGTCACTACATTGAATCCGGCCTGCTCCTGCATCACCTGATTATCAAGAAAGAAACTGTAATTCGCCAGATAATGTCCGGTGAGCTGTACCGTACGCGTATGCAATGCTTCCACACTGGCTGCATCCAGTTGCTCGGCAAGCAGCGCGACTACATCGTGTTTGCCATGCGTCAATGCCTGCGTAATCGCCTGCTTCTGCTCGGCTTTATGCCACTGCCAGAGACCCAGCTTCACACAGACTGCCATCATGAGCATCACCACCAGGATCACTACCGGTCGCAATCTCAATACATAACTTCCCAAGGGTATTTGCATTTTCCTACTTACAGCCCATAATGTGCCTACGCTATCGAGGATTCACACCATGTTGATTAAAATTGCTACAGTCATTGTCCTGCTGGTTATTGTTGGCAGTTTACTTTCGGCCCTGGTTTTTCTGCTCAAGGACAAAAGTGGTTCAGACCGTACTGTCAAAGCGCTGACTGTGCGTATCGGTCTGTCGCTCTTCTTATTTCTGCTGCTGATTCTTGCTGCCCATTTTGGCTATATTGGTCATAGCCTTTAACTTCATCCGATTCGCCAGTATATAAAAGGGCGCTCCCAGGCGCCCTTTTACGTTTTGACTAGAGCATGTAAACAAAAATATACAAGCCTAACCAGACCACATCCACAAAGTGCCAGTACCAGGCCACGCCTTCAAAACCAAAGTGATGTTCTGGCGTGAAGTGTCCCTTGATACTGCGCAACAAGATCACGATCAGCATAAGCGTGCCGACTGTCACGTGAAAACCGTGAAAACCGGTCAGCATGAAAAAGGTCGCACCATATGCCCCTGACTTCAGGGTCAGGCCCATTTCTGTGTAGGCATGATGATATTCGGCAGCCTGGCAGCAAAGGAAAATGATACCCAGTGCAACAGTCAGGAACAGGCCGATAATCAGCTGTCTGCGGTTGTTCTTAATCAGCCCCCAATGCGCCCAGGTAATGGTTGCGCCAGAGCTTAACAACAGCAGCGTATTGATCAGTGGCAATCCGCTCCACGTCATGGGATGGAAGTCAGGATTGGGTTTGTAAGTCTCACCGAGCACCACACCACCTGGTCCCTGGGATGGCCAGGTACTCAGGAAGTCCTTATACGGGGTGATATCCGGGGCATAAGACGCCAGATCGGGGACTGACAGTACGCGCATGTAAAACAACGCACCAAAAAAGGCAGCGAAAAAAGCAACTTCCGAACAGATAAAGACAATCATGCCTATGCGGAATGACTTGTCTTCCCATTTCTTATATTGCCCGGTGACACTTTCGGTTACCACATCACTCAGCCACTTGAACATCATGAACAGAATAATGAACAAGCCCAGATACATCATGTATTTTCCAGGCGTTGCCAGATAATCCAGCGTCGGATTCCTAAGGGATCCATCCCCGCGCAGATCAGAACCCGTGACATTGAACACAAAACCGCTGGCCATGGACAACAGGCCAACAGAAATGAGTGCGGGATAGATACTGCCATGTGGTACGAAATAATGATTCTCTGAATGACTTGCCATGCATTTGCTCCCAATCACTTGATTTTTATAATTCAATTACATGTTCATCTTATTTATTGGCCGGAAAGAACGAATATGACAAGGTCAATTCATGCACTTCTGGCGGTAAATCTGCACTCACAAAAAATCTGAGCGGTAGCTCTTTTACCTCTCCCGGCTTGAGCGACTGCCGCACAAAACAGAAACACTCTATCTTTTTCAAATGCGCAGAAGCTTTTCCCGGAGTCACACTTGGAATCGCCTGCCCTGCCACCTCTTCACTAGTAATGTTTTTCGCTTCAAACATGACTGTTGTTACCTGGCCCGGATGTACCGTGATGCTATTTTGCTTGGGATAAAAATTCCACCCCAATCCGGGCATGACCGATGAAACAAACTGCACCGTGACTTCCCGCGATGCATCAACCTGCTGTGCAGTCGCCGTCGTGGCACTGTTACTTGTCTTGCCATTCAAGCCTGTCACCGAACAAATCACGTCATACAACGGTACCAGGGCAAAAGCAAACACCAGGGCGCCTGCAAGAATCCACACCAGTTTTAGCGCCAGTTTTTTATTGGCCTGCGATTTTTCCTGATCCACCACTTTATTGATTCACCCAGATTTATTTCCACACGGTAACCATGGAAATCAAATACCATGCAATCGCCACGCCGGCCAATATCCAGGCAATTTTCCTGCTATTTCTGCGCTTCTCTTCGCTCAAAATCTTGATTCCTGCAATACACTTTCCCGGAAACCAGGTCACCCGGCACCTTGCCGGAATGACCTGAACACTTCTTATTTAACCACCGGTTGCTCGGTAAAACTGTGATACGGCGGTGGAGAGGGTAATGTCCACTCCAGGCCGACCGCACCTTCCCATACCCGGTCAGTCGCTTTCTGGCCGCCGCGAACACAACTGATGATGTTGTATACAAACAGCAGTTGTGACAGGCCCAGGACAAAAGCACCAATTGAAGAGATCATATTGAACTCCGCAAACTGCAATGCATAGTCAGGGATGCGGCGCGGCATGCCTGCCAGGCCAACGAAGAACTGCGGAATAAAGGTGACGTTGAAGGAAATCGCTGTCAGCCAGAAATGTAATTTGCCCAGTTTTTCGTTGTACATGTGGCCGGTCATTTTTGGCAGCCAGTAATACACGCCCGCCATGATACCCATGATGCCACCGGCAAACAGGGTGTAGTGGAAGTGAGCTACGACAAAATAGCTGTTATGGTACTGTGCATCGGCTGCGACATCCGCCAGCACCAGGCCGGTCAAGCCGCCTATGCCGAACAGGATAATCCAGCCAACGGTGAACAGCATCGGTGTTTCAAAGCTCATGGAGCCTTTCCACATGGTACGAATCCAGCAATAGAACAGCACCGCCAGCGGTAATGAAATGGCCATGGTGCTATACATGAAATAAAGCAACGCAGGCACAGGCAGCCCGGCAGTAAAGAAATGGTGCGCCCAGACAACCACGGACAATGCACCTATGCCCCACAGTGAATACACTTGCGCCTTATAGCCATACATGGGTTTGCGGCTGAATGTCTGCAGAATCTGTGGAATGAAACCCCAGACAGGCAACAGCAGAATATACACTTCCGGATGCCCGAAGAACCAGAACAGATGCTGGAACATAATCGGGTCACCGCCACCGGCAGCGTTAAAGAAGTGCGTGCCGAAATGGCGATCTGTCAGCAACATGGTCACTGCGCCAGCCAGCACAGGAATAGTGGCAATCAGCAGAAAAGCGGTAATCAGCCAGCCCCATGCAAACAACGGCATTTTCATTAATGTCATGCCCGGCGCACGCATATTGAAAATGGTCACAATGATGTTGATGGAACCCAGCACAGACGAGATACCCAGCAAGTGAATCGCAAAGATGGCAAAATCTACGCCCAGGCCACCCTGAATGGAAAGCGGAGGATAGAACGTCCAGCCCGTTGCCAGGGCACCATCACCGATGCCAAATAACGCCAGGGTAAATGGCAATACCAGTAAAACAGCTGATGGCGGAAGAATCCAGAAACCCCAGTTATTCAAGCGCGGCAACGCCATGTCCGGCGCGCCCAGCTGCAATGGCAGCATCCAGTTGGCAAAGCCGGTTGCCGCAGGCATCAGTGCTGCAAAAATCATGATGAGCGCATGCACACCAATCAACTGGTTAAAGAACTCGGGATTCATCAGTTGCAATCCCGGTTTGAATAACTCGGCACGAATGCCCAGAATCATACAGCCGCCAACCAAAAACATCACCAGCGAGAATGTCAGATACATGGTACCGATATCTTTATGGTTGGTTGTCGTCAACCAACGCATGATGCCGGTAGGATGCTCCTGATGCTCGTCGTGATGTGCTACAGTCGTAGTACTCATCGTCGCTCTCCTAAACTCTCTCAAATATTATTCACGTGCTGCTTTTACTTGTGCAGGTTGCACGACAGCATCTACAGAAGCAGCATTACCCAAAGCGCTGCGCTCATAGGTGATCACGGCAGCAATTTCAGTATCATTCAAGGTTGCTTTCCATGCCGGCATCACGCCTTTGCCATTCAGCACCCGATCCAGATGGCTATCCTTCTTGTATTTGCCATCTTCGCCAAAAATGGGGTCAGTCGCAATCTTGCTGCCGGTCAGTGCGGGGAAAGCCGGTGGCAAGCCTGCGCCGGTCACCTGATGGCACACCGCACAGTTTTTCTCATACACAGTCTTGCCTTGCGCCAGCAACTCATCCTTGGTCATTTCTTTGACCTCGTTAGCAGCCTTTTGCTCCTCCTGTTTTTTATTTGCCCACTCGGCAAACTCTTCTTTAGAGACCGCATTCACCACTACCGGCATGTAGCCGTGCCCCTTGCCACAGAGCTCTTTACATTGCCCGCGATAAACCCCCGCTTTTTCCACCTGCACCCAGGTTTCACGGATAAAACCAGGGACAGCCACACGCGCAGAACCAAATTGCGGCACCCACCAGTTATGCAATACATCAGAAGCCGTCATCAGGATGCGGACCTTCTCCCCCACAGGCAGCACCAGCGGGTTATCCACCTCCAGCAGATAGTGTTCATCTTTTTCTGCTTTGTTATGCATCTGGTCATCGGAGGTGGTCAGATTACTGACAAACTTGATTCCCTTGGCATCACCATCCAGATACTCATATTGCCAGCGCCACTGTGATCCGGTGACCTTGATAACCATGGTGGACTGGTCCCGCGTATCCTCCATCACTACCACGCTGTGGTAAGCCGGAATTCCCATAATGACAAAGTCGATCAGTAACAGGATGGCAAACGGCACCAGTGTCCAGAAAATTTCCATGGCTGTGGAAGGCGCCTTGTCCACCACAGGCTTGTAACCCTTGTCATGGCGATGCTTCACAATGGAGTAAATCATGATTGCCAATACCACCACAAAGATAATGGCGGTGATCAGCATGAATTTGTTATGAACTTGCAGTGTGTCCAGAGCCATAGGCGTGACCGGCTCCGGGAAATTGAATGTATAGTCAGCACGTGCGCTTAATGAACAAAACAACGCAAACGCACCTGCTCCGAGTTTCTTCATCCCTTGCATCTAATCTGCTCCAAAATCTAGTTATTTAGTTTCTGAAGTGTTCGCTTGAGATGCGATACCAGTTCGTCACGTTGCGCGTTACTCATGGTATCACGACCAAACTCGACTTCTTGATTATGGGATCCAAGCCACAGTGACGTTTTACCGTTCTCACCTTCCCTGAGCATTACCCGGATCCAATAGCGCTGAAACCGCATGTGCTTTACCTTCCCCAACACGCACTGCTCGATTTCAACATAGTCCTCGGCAAGAGTGATCTTTTCGTAATCATCCCTGTGGCGTAACACCACCACAAATGCCAGAACCACTAACACCAATTCCAGACCGGCAAATGGAAACACCATCCAGGCGCCGACATGCATAAACCCCATAGCAATCAGGCCCGAAAACACAATAAGACTCAACAGCAACTTGCAGACACTGGCCACTGAAGCCGAAGCATTTGGTTTTGCTATGCATTGTGTTTCGCAAATGGATAACATGTTTGCCAACCCAGAATTCAGTCTGTAGCAACTAAATTACGTTTAGTTACAAATTTGTTACACATGTCACGTTAGCATAAGCGCGCCGGAGTGACAAGATAAAAAAATGCGAGGTTTAGCATCATCAATGTAAATTTGAAGCAGGAGATTGTTAAGAACCGGCTTCAGAAAAACCCTGATGATGTGTCGGTTTCAAGTGAGTCAAAAAATGAAAATGTTTTACGTACGTAAAACAGCCAGGAAGCACGTAGATCCTTGAGGTTGAACGCCAGGAAATGGAACAAATGTTCAGGAATAATGCACAAAACAAAAAGGCCCGGATTTTATCCAGGCCTTTTATTTGTTCGTTTTCTGTCTTTTATACT
>CBIMYT010000039.1:0-16286 GCA_966248215.1 uncultured Methylophilus sp.
TGGGTAACAACGGCGGCACTATCAACAATGTGGTGGTGGATGCTTCTGGCGTAACTACTAACGGCCTGCGCTTTGAAGGCAATGCTGACCAGCAAACCTTTATCGGCACTACTCAAGCTGACGTATTTGTTGGCAATGGCGGTAACGATACGCTGACTGGTGGTGGCGGTGCAGATACGTTTGTATTCGGCAAAGTGTATGAGCAAGTGGTGACAGGCGCTTCAGACACTGTGCAGGCTTACACCAACACTGCATTCGACCTGACCGGTGTGGATACCATCACCGACTTTACCCGTGGCATTGACAAGCTGGAACTGCACCTGGACCAGTACAGCCAGTTGGCTGGTTTCAACGCCAGCATGCTACGTGTGAATTCAACCGGTACGGCACAGGATGCCAATGACTACCTGGTGTACAACAGCACAACCAAAACCCTGAGCTATGACGCTGACGGTAATGGTAGTGGTGCAGCAGTAGACATTGCGGTGCTGACAGGTGTCAACACATTGTCCACTTCGGACTTCGTTATCGCGTAATTGCGAGTACTGCGGGCAGGCATTTTCTGCCCGCAGTCCCTGTTAAAAATCTGCTGAACATGTTGTCGCAATCCGTGAGCATCAAGCAAGTCATGTCCGAACTTTGGCCAGCCTGGCGCAAAGTATGGATGTTTGGCGTGGTCACGCACCTGCTGATCCTGGTGCCTTCGTGGTATATGCTGGAAGTCTATGAGCGCGTTATTAACAGCCGCAACACATCTACCTTATTGATGCTGACGCTGCTGGCGGTTTTTGCTTACGTGGTCATGGAAGCGCTGGAGTGGCAGCGCCGCCTGTTATTGCAGGCAAATGCACATCGTTTTGACCAGTTATTGCAGGAGCGCCTGTTTGAGCGCGTGTTTGGTGCTAGGTTATCCATGCAGGATTTTCCTGCCCAACAAGTATTTTCCGATTTTTCCACGCTGAAAAGCACCTTGCATTCTTCTGCCTTGCTGAGTTTGCTGGATGCGCCGTTTTGCCTGATTTTTCTGGGTGCGGTGTTCTGGATACATCCTGCACTGGGTGTGCTGACGCTGGCTGGTCTGCTGATACAGCTTGCATTGACGGTACAAAACCAGGTGAGAGTGACGCCTTTGATGAAACTGGCGAATGAGCATGCAATGGAGTCGCAGCGTTATTTTTCCAGTATCAGCCGTCATGGTGATGTGGTACACGCCATGCACATGCTGGCACCGGTGGAGCAGCGCTGGCTACAGAGCCAGCACGGTTTTCTGTGGCAGCAGGCCAAGGCATCCGAACTGGCTGGCAAAAACGCCGCGACCTCGCGCTGGCTGCAAACCATGCAGACCAGCCTGATTCTGGGGCTGGGCTGCTACCTGTTTATTAACGGCGAGTTGTTGCAGGGCGGGGCGATGATGATAGTGGCGTCCATCCTGGCGGGCCGGGTGCTGGCACCGCTGGTGCAATGCGTGGGTCACTGGAAAACCTACGAACAGGCATGGACGGCGTTCAGGCGCATTGAAAGTCTGTTTGCCGGGGCCGCGAAAAAATCGGATGGCCTGGTATTGCCGCCACCGACAGGGGAAGTGCGTGTCGAGCAACTGGCCTATGCCATCCCGCAGGCTGGCAAGGCACAGTCTGAAGTATTTATCCGCCAGGTGCAGTTTACGCTGCCTGCCGGCCATGTGCTGGTGGTGGCAGGCGCCTCGGCTTCCGGCAAAACCACGCTGGCAAAGTTGCTGGTGGGCCTGCTGCCGCCAAGCAGTGGCCGCGTGCGCTACGACGGCGTAGATGTCTATGGCTGGGATAAAGTGAAGTTGGGGCCACATATCGGCTACCTGGCGCAGGAAGTCGACCTGTTTGATGGCAGGCTGGTTGATAACATCTGCCGTTTTCAAACCCCGGACTCACAGGCACTGAGCGAAGTGATTGGCCTGCTGGGGTTGTCTGACTGGATACGGCAACTGCCGGACGGGCTGGATACCCTGATCGGGCAATCCGGCATGCAGTTGTCGGGCGGGGAAAGGCAACTGATAGGCCTGGCACGCGCCTTTTATGGCAAACCGCGCATCGTGGTGCTGGATGAACCCAATGCCAACCTGGATACCGGCACCGAGCGCACCTTGCAACTGGCGATTGCGCGGCTTAAGCAGCAGGGTACAACCTTTATCATCATCAGCCACTTGCAGCATGTGCTGGGCATTGCCGACGCCATGCTGGTGATGCGGCAGGGGCAGATGATCCGTTATGGCAAGCCGGCAGAGGTGTTAGCCAGTTTTCAACAGCAAGCCGGAAAGGTGGCCCGTCCATGAAACCCGTCACGCAACCCATGATGAAATCCTTCAATCACCGGGCCTGGTGGCCACTGGTCAAACCTTTCCGCCCGCAGTTCGTGCAGATGACCTGGCTCAGCCTGCTGACCAATGTGCTGATGCTGGTGCCCACCCTGTACATGCTGCAATTGTATGACCGTGTCATGCTCAGCCGCAGCACTCTGACCCTGGTGGCAGTGACGATGCTGGCTGCGGGCTTGCTGTTGCTGATGGCCGGGGCAGACTGGTTGCGCAGCCTATACGCCATCAGGACCGGCGTGCAGTTTGATCTGACTTATGGCAAGCAGGTTTTTATGGCGGTGTTTGATCCGCACCATGTACAGCGCCAGCCGCCTGCTCAGGCATTACAGCAGTTGAATGCGGTCAGGCATTTCATGACCGGCCAGGGCTTGTTTGCCATGCTGGATATGCCGTGGAGCGTGGTCTATATCGCAGTGCTGTTTACCCTGCACCCGGTGTTGGGCTATATCGCGATCGGGTTTTGCCTGATCCAGTGTGGCGTGGCCGTATGGAATCAGCATGTGGTGGCTGCCCCCGCGCTGCAGGCACAGCTTGCCAGGCAGATGACGGATTATTTTATCCAGCAGAAAGTCAGGCATCTGCAGACCAGTCATGTGCTGGGGATGTCACAGACCCTGCGTCAGCGCTGGCAGGCACTACTGGCCGAACAGTCGCAGGCCGAGCATACCTGGCTGGCCGCCAGCGACCGCAGCCAGTTCGTCAACAAATGGGTGCGCTATACCATGCAGTCGCTGATGCTGGCAGTGGCTGCGTGGCTGACCATCCAGGGCCAGCTTAGCGTTGGCTCCATGATTGCCTCCAATGTATTGATTGCCCGCGCCTTGCAGCCGTTTGATGTGATCGTGCATAGCTGGCGGCAATGGATACAGGCGAATACGGCTGCCGGTGAGTTACAGGCATTACTCGACCTGGGGCGTGTAGCGGCAGGGCAGCATTCGGTACAGGCACTCTCACGGCCTTACACCCTGAGCCTGAAAAACCTCACTGTGGAACTGCAATCACGGCGCGTGCTGCATGCGCTGAACCTGACCATTGAGCCTGGCCGCATATTGTGTGTGATGGGGCCTTCCGGCTCCGGCAAAAGCACGCTGGCGCGCCTGCTGGTGGGGGTGGTACCGCATAGTGGCACTTATCAGATCAACCAGTCCGTCATCAACGCCGGAAATACACGTGCGGTGCTGGATAGTGTGGGCTACCTGCCGCAGCAGGTTTCGCTGCTGGAGGGCACGATTGCCGAGAACGTAGCCAGGTTCGGCACACTGGAGAGCGCACATATTATTCAGGCCTGCCAGCGGGTGGGCTTGCATGAAGCCATCCTGCGCTTGCCGCAGGGCTATGACACGCGTCTCGATGAGCAGGGCTTGCCGCTTTCCGGCGGCCAGCGCCAGTTGCTGGGACTTGCCCGCGCCATCTACAAGGAACCTGCCTTGCTGGTACTGGATGAACCGAATGCCAGCCTGGATGAATTTGGCGAAGCGATGCTGATGCAACTGCTGCAGACTTTCAAACAGCTGCAGACCACTATTGTGGTGATCTCGCACCGGTCCGGTGTGCTGAAGGTTACCGATGATTTGCTGGTACTTAAACGTGGCGAAGTTGTACATCATGGCCCGCGTGATGCCGGTATCGTCTATCTCAACCAGCTGAATGCTGCGCCTTCAGGCGTCACTACGGAGTCACCATGCGCTTAACGATGGCCAATCCTGATACTCATGCCTCTGCTGACAATGTGCATGCGATTGAAACCTATGCCAGGGGTGCCGGCAGTACCAGAAAAGGCAGCTTTATTCTGCTGGCAGGCGTGATCGGTTTTGTGGCGTGGGCATCGCTGGCACCACTGGATGAAGGGGTGCCTACCGAAGGCCAGGTGAGTGTGGAGGGTAATCACAAAGTGGTCCAGCATTTCACGGGGGGTATTGTCAGCAGTCTGCTGGTGCATGAAGGCCAGGAAGTCAAAGCCGGTGATGTGCTGTTCAAGCTGGATGAGCAAGCCAGCAAGGCACGCTATGAGGAAGTGCGCCAGCGCTATGCCGGGCTGCGTGCGCAGGAAGACCGTTTGCGTGCCGAGCAATTACATCAGGCGGTGATTGATTTTCATCCGGACTTGCTGGAGTTGCAGCAAGACCCGCTGATCGGGCAACAGATGCGTAACCAGGTACAGCTATTGGCTGCCAGAACCTCGGCGCTGGCGGCCGATATCGCCGGCAAGCAGGAATCCATTGCCGGTTACCAGGCCATGATGGAAGGGTATCAGGGCATGCTGGCCAGTAATGAATCGCAACTTGTTTTATTGCAGCAGCAGTTACAGGGCCTGCAAGCATTAACGGCAGAGGGATACGCACCGCGTAACCAGCAAAGTGACCTGGAACAGCGCATTGCAGCGCTGCATGGGGACAAGGCCAATCATCAGGCCAATATCATCCGCAGCCAGCGCGCCATCATGGAGCTTCAGCAACAGATTACGCAACGCAGGCAACTGGAGCGAAAAGAAATAGATGCGGAAATGGCCCAGGTCAAGCTGCAGGTCGATGCCGATGCGCAAAAGCTGGTGGCCTTGCGCGACGAATTGGGGCGTACCGAAATACGTGCCCCGGCTTCAGGACAGGTGGTTGGCTTGCAGGTGCATACAGTGGGGGCCGTGATCCAGCCCGGGCAGAAGCTGATGGATATCGTGCCTTCCGGAGAACCTTTGATTATTGATGCACAGGTTCCACCGCATTTAATCGACAAGATTCATGCCGGGCAGGCAGCGGATATCCGCTTCTCCACCTTTTCAAACAGTCCGCAGCTACTGGTTGAAGGTCAGTTGAAATCCGTTTCCAGTGATTTGCTCAGCAAGCCTGCAGCGACGCTGGAGGGTAGTCAAAGTTATTACCTCGCCAGGATAGCGCTGACGGAAAAAGGCATGCAAACCTTGCATGGACGCCAGCTGCAGCCCGGGATGCCGGTACAGGTCGTGATCAAGACCGGCGAACGCACCTTGTGGGATTACTGGATGCATCCTTTGAGCAAGCGGCTGGCAGCTGCGATGAAGGAAGAGTAATGGCAACGCGTCACAACTATCTGCGTCAGGAAGTGGCTGCCTCGTGCAAGCTTTTCCACAGGGCATTTCGGCAGCGGACGGTCTGCCACATATCATTGCGGCTACTGCTTGCCCTGTGCTTTGCTCTTCAGCTGGCTCGATTGCTTATTACCCGCTTCCTGACGGGCGCTTGTCATGCAATAAAAGCGGTAGCGGGCTGCGGTCTGCTATCGTATTTTGTGGCTGCACAGGCACAAGATGACCTGAATGGCTTATACCAGCTGGCGATTAATCATAATGCGGATTACCGAGCCGCATTGGCCAATACCGAGGCCGACCGGGAGGAACTTAACAAGGCCAGGGCATTGTTCTATCCGAAAGTGCAACTGGGACTGATGCGTGGCAGAGGCGCCACAGACCGCACTAGTCAGACCAGCATAGGGGCGGTGAACAGTGACCTGAATTATGCGCTGGAAAATTATAGCCTGAGCGTCAGACAGCCCTTGTTCAACAAAGAAACCATGGCCATTTATGGCGGTGCCAGGTCTTATGTCAATGCGCAGGAATCCTTGCTGGAGCAGGAAAACGCCAAACTGATCCTCAAACTGGTTTCTGTCTATCTGGAAACCCTGTATGCGCAGGACAGGGTCAGTTTGCAGCAAAGCAAGATAGAGGCAGTCAGCCAGCAATTGAAGCAGGCAGAACAACGATATAGCCATGGAAGTGGCACCGTGGTGGAAGTGAGTGAGGCGCAATCAAACCTGGATGTAGCCAGGGCAGAAAAAATCCAGGCTGAGAATGATCTGCTATCCAGCCAGCAAAGCCTGCAGATACTGACAGGCGTTTCTGCACCGCTGTCTGCCGGGCTGGTGGTGGACGGGCTTAATGCTTTCACCGGTGCCGAGTATACGCTGGAACGCTGGCTGACACTGGCCAGGCAACATCACCCTGAGCTGGCGGCAGCCAGTGCGGAGATTGAAGTTGCCCGCAAAGACGTAGAGAAAAAACAGGCCGGGCATTACCCCACGCTGGACCTGGTAGGCATACGTTCCTATAGCCAGAATGACAGCAACAACACCGTGGGTTCACGCTTTGATACCACTACCGTTGCGTTGCAAATGAATGTGCCATTATTTGCCGGCGGTTATGTTAATGCCAATGTGCGCCAGAGTGCCAGCCGGTTAAGCGCCAGTGAAGAAACCATGACTGCCAAGTCCCGCGAAATCGAGTTCAATGTGCGCAAATATTACCAGAGCCTGGCTGCACAGCAGCAGTCCATTACTGCTTACCGTCAAGCGGTACAGTCAGCCACAGTGGCACTGGATGGCACCCGGAAAGGCTTCCTGGCCGGATTTAAAACCAATCATGAAGTACTGGATGCGCAGCAAAAGCTGTTTACCAATCAATTGTCGCTGACCAGGGCTTATTACAGCCTGATCAGCGACTGGGTCAACCTGCAGTTCAGTAGCGGTTTGCTGACGCTGGAAGCGCTTAACCGCGTCAGCCAGTTATTTGTTCCCGGAAAATAAGGAAGGAAGATGAAGCATATGTTGAAACAGGGCAGGCAGGCGGGGTTCACCTTGCTGGAACTCCTGGTGGTGATGGTGATTATTGGCCTGCTGGCGGGTTATGTCGGGCCAAAGTACTTTGCCCAGATAGGCAAGTCGGAAACAAAAACCGCCAAGGCCCAGATCGAGGCATTATCACGCGCGCTGGACACCTATCGCCTGGATGTCGGGCATTATCCGACGACAGAGCAGGGATTGGCAGCGCTTAACCGGCAACCTGATAACGAGGCCAGATGGCAAGGGCCCTACCTGGCCAAAGGCGTACCGGCCGATCCATGGGGAAGGCAGTATTTATATCGCTATCCTGGCGAGCATGGCGATTACGATGTATGGAGCCTGGGCAGTGATGGCACGACTGGCGGGCAGGGCGCTGACAGCGATGTCGGCAGCTGGCAATAGAAGCATACGGACGTCGCAGGCATGAAGTTTGAACTCAAGGTTCTGCAGGGCACGCAGGTTAGCTGGCTGACGCTGGAAGCCACTGACCGGCAATCTGCCTGCCAGCAGGTTCAGGCGCAGGGCTATGGCGTGTTGCAGGTGCGGCAGGCGCAGGGCGCACGCTGGCTGCCAGCCTGGCCGCTCAAGGCACAGGCTTTCAACCTGGGTTTATTCAGCCAGGAGTTGTTGGCCTTGCTGGAATCCGGCCTCAGCCTGATTGAAGCCATTGAGGGCCTGGCAGAAAAAGAACAGCAGGATCATGCGCGTGCCGTGCTCACCAGACTGCGCACCAGCTTGTATGAAGGATTACCACTGTCGCAGGCACTGGCATTGCAGCCTGCGATATTCAGCCCGCTGTATGTGGCCCTGATCCGGGCCAGTGAGCGTACCGGCGATATGGTGCAGGCCTTGCGGCGCCATGTGGCTTACCAGGCGCAGGTTGAGGCGATCCGTAAAAAAATCATTTCTGCTTCTATTTACCCTGTGTTGCTGATGGTGGTTGGCGGCCTGGTCGTGCTGTTTCTGCTCGGCTACGTAGTGCCCAGGTTCAGTACGATTTATGAAAGTGGTGGCGACAAGCTGCCCTGGGCCAGCCGGATGTTATTGCGCTGGGGACAACTGTTGCAGGGCCATGGCGAGATGGTGCTAATGGCAACACTGGGCATGGCCCTGCTGCTGTGGCTGGTGTTTTCCCGTCCGGCCAGCAAGGCATGGGTGATGCAGCAGCTATGGAAGATTCCCAGTCTGGGGCAAGCCTTGCATATTTACCAGCTGGCGCGTTTCTACCGCACCCTGGGCATGCTGTTACAGGGAGGAATTCCCTTGCTGACCGCACTGGGAATGGTGCAATCTCTGTTGCCGCAGGAATTGCAGCAGGCACTGCGGAAAGTGATAAGTGAAGTGCGTGAGGGGAAACCGCTCTCTTCTTCCATGGAGTCTCATGGTCTCACTACTTCGATTGCCAGCCGGATGTTGCGCGTAGGGGAAAAATCCGGCCAGCTGGATGAGATGCTGGGGCGCATAGGTATTTTTTTTGACGAGGATACCGCGCGCCGGGTGGAATGGCTGAGCAAATTGCTTGAACCGGCATTGATGGTGGTGATCGGCCTGATAGTCGGGCTGGTGGTGGTGTTGATGTATATGCCGATTTTCGAGTTGGCTGGTGCTATCGAGTAACAGGTAGCGGAGAGTGAGACCGTAGAATGAATATGCAGGATTTGCCGACGCATCAGGTGGAGAGACCGCAGCTGGCCATTGAATGGCTGCCGCAGGCGCAAACCCTGGCTGCGCAAACCAGGCGGCCACTGATGGAAATCCTGGAGGAGTTGTCAGGCTTGTCGCCAGATGCCTTTGTGCAGGCCCTTGGCCAGCTCATGCATTATCCTGTCCTGGATGCCCTGGCCCTGCATGCCATGCAGCCGGTATTCGATCTGCTGGATTTTAATGAGGCAGTCGCACAGCAGGCCATGCTCATGCAGGACGAGGCAAATGCCTTGCATCTGGTGATTGCCGATCCGTTTGATGCAGGCCTGCAGACGCGCTTGCTAAGCCGGGTACGCCTGCCGGTGCAATGGTGCCTGGCACACCGCCATGATATTGCCACCTGCCTGCAGTTTCATGAAGCGCAAATGCGCGCGCTGGATCATGTGCACACTGGCGAAGGCGTGACCAGCGAAGAGGAGGCGCCGGTGGAAGAGCTGTCGCTCAAGTCCATCAGTGAAGACAGCAGCCCGGTGGTGCGTTTTGTGCGCTCGACTTTATATGACGCGCTGAAAGCCGGCGCCAGTGATATCCATCTCGAATCGACCCTGCATGGCCTGCGCGTGAAATACCGTATTGACGGCGTGCTCAATGAAGTAGGCGGGCTCAATGGCGTGATGCAGGCAGAGCAGGCGATTTCCCGTATCAAGGTCATGTCGGAACTGGATATTGCCGAACGGCGCATCCCGCAGGACGGGCGCTGCAAAGTGCACGCGCTGGGGCGCGAGATTGACCTGCGGGTGTCCATTATGCCCAGCGTGGTGGGCGAGGATGCGGTGTTGCGGGTGCTGGACCGCAAGGCGCTGAGTGAGGCACAGGGCATCAGCCTGGAGGTGCTCGGATTTGCTCCCGCCTTGTTGAACCAGATACGGGTCCAGGCAGAAGCGCCTTACGGCATGCTGCTGGTCACCGGCCCTACCGGCAGCGGCAAGACTACCACCCTGTACGGCATGATTTCCGAGATCAACCAGGGCCAGGACAAGATTGTCACCATTGAAGACCCGGTCGAATACCAGTTGCCCGGCGTGCTGCAGATCCCCGTGAACGAGAAAAAAGGCCTGACGTTTGCGCGTGGGTTGCGCTCTATTTTGCGCCATGACCCGGACAAAATCATGGTCGGCGAAATCCGTGATGGCGAGACCGCACAGATTGCCGTGCAATCGGCCCTGACCGGGCACCTGGTGCTGACCACGGTACATGCCAATAACGTGTTTGACGTGATAGGGCGGTTTACCAATATGGGCGTGGATGCCTACAGCTTCGTCTCTGCAGTCAATGTGATCCTGGCCCAGCGGCTGGTGCGCGTGATTTGCCCGTTCTGCAAAGTGGATGACCGGCCCGATGCGGCCTTATTGCAGAAATCCGGCCTCGATGACGAGATGGTGCAAGCCTATGCATTTAAAAAAGGGCAGGGGTGCGGGCAGTGCCACGGAAGCGGCTACAAGGGACGGAAAGGGATAGCCGAGTTGTTGCTGTTTGATGATCGGATGCGGGAATTGATTGTATCCAGGGCACCCATCAGCCAGATCAAGGCGCTGGCGGCAGAATCGGGCACGCGTTCCATGCGTGAGGCCGGGCTGGCGCTGGTACAAAGTGGTGAAACCACCTTGCAGGAGATTAACCGTGTTACATCACTATCCTGAGCCAGGCATCGATTGCCGCCCGCTGGATAGCCACCGCTGGTGGCAGGCACTGACTGCTCCGGAATTAAGGCTGGTCATTGGTTGTGACGAAGTCGAAGTGTTCATGTTCTCGCGACCCTGGTTGCCCGGTAGTCCCAGGCAAGTGACCGGGCATCAGCGTTATCCGCTGTCCGGTAACGCACAGGAAGCCATGCCACCTGAGATATTGTGGGCCGCATTGCATGACATACTGGCACCGCTGGCAGGCCAGCGCTGGCATGTGGTGGTCGTACTTTCCAACCAGTATGCGCGATGGCTGGCATTGCCCTGGCAAAACGAAATCCGCAGCCGGGCAGACAAACAGGCTTATTACCACCATGGCTTGCAACAGGCATTTGGCCATGACATGCAGGGGTGGCACATCAGCGCCCATCCGGGTGGTTTCGGGCAACACACGCTGCTAAATGCACTGCCGGAAGCATTGATTGCCAGGCTGCAGACCATCTTCGCCGAATACCGGCTGCCGCCAGGCATGATAGTGGCTGCCTGGCTGCTGGCTGCCAACCAGGCGCTACATATGCTGCAGCGGCGAAAAAACCGGCCGGATGGCTGGGTGATCTGTCGCGAATCCAGCAGCCTGACACTGGCCTGCCTGATACAGGGAGAATGGCAGCACATCCGTTATGTGCCGGTGGATATGCACTGGCGGCAAACCTTGCACCAGTTATTGTTGCGCGAGCAGGTCATTTCTCCGGAACGCGCAGCTTTGCCGGTTTACCTGCCGCATGCGCAATTGAGCGGTATAGGCCGTGACAGCCTGGCGCCCTTTACGGTGGTTGACGTCAGGCCGGCACGCGAACTGGGCGAGTCATTTAATCAGGCATTACGCAGGAGGGTGGCGTGATGCAGGTGCTGATGCTTAACCATGCCCGGGGGCGCCTGCCTGCACCGGCAGTATGCGCGTGGGGAGTGGCACTGTTACTGTGTGCAGTGGGATTGCTGGTTGCCTATCGCCAACTGGAAGCCGGCAATATGGCACTGCAACAACAATTGCACAAGCGGCAGGCTTCCCTGCAGCAAGACGTTCCCCGGCAGGCAGCAAACGGGGTGGCGGCCAATCAGGCAGTCGCCAGTGAAGTGGCCGATGCCAGGGCGCATATACAAACGCCATGGCTGCCCTTGTTAAGTGCCCTGGAGCAGGTGCATCAGCCTGATCTCTACTGGATGCAACTGGCGCCGGATGCCGGGCGCAAACACTTGCGGATGACCGTGCTGACATATCAGCGCCAGCAGGGCTGGGCACTGGCGGAACGGTTGAAAAAACAGGCCGCGCTGACTGATGTCAAGCTGAATGCCAGCGAATCTACCGATGTGAATGGACTGTCCATGACCACCGTACATCTGGAGGCAGGATGGAAGTTCTAACCCAACGCCTGCTTTTCCTGTGGCAGCGCAGTGCTTTCCACCAGCGCTGGCTCGCTGGGCTATTGCTGGTCAACATATTATTGCTGGTCCTGCTTGCGGGTGCGTGGCTCAGCCAGCAGCACTTGCAACAGGCGCTGCAGCAGTTGCCGCGACAGGCCCCGGCGACCCGCATGCTGCAACAGACGGCAGCACCTGTGGCTTCGCTGGTATTGCAGAGCTGGCCGACTGAGGATCAGGCCGACCTGATCAGCGCGGATATTCTTGCCAGTGCCGATGCCATGGGCATGCTGTTTGAACGCGCCGAATTCCAGGCCATCCCGGCGGAAGGGTCCGCCTTAAAGGTGCAACGGATCAAGCTGCCGCTCAAGGGAGAATATCTGCCGCTCAGGCAGTTCCTGCAACAGGTGCTGCAGACCTATCCCAGCCTGGCCCTCAGCCAGCTCAAATTGCAACGTACCGATGTCATGCAGCCTGGCATGGAAGCCTATATTGAATTCAAGCTGTATACCCGCAAGCGGGGTGCATCGTGATGCGGGGCCGGGTTATCTGGCTGGCACTGGCAGGCACATTGCTGGCCTGCTGGTGGGTAGAGCAGGCCGAACAGTCACCAGAGCCTGGTGTGACAGAAGTATCGACTCGCGTGCAGCGTAGAAGCATGCCTTTGCCGGCAGCCATGCCTGCCACGAAAGCCCTGGAGTCAGCGCTGCCTGCACCGGTGCAGACAGGCACAGAGGAAGAGGTGCCTGCCGTGAATCTGTTTGCGGCGCTGCCGGTGCCGGATGTCACCCCGGCTGCGTCACAACCGGCATCGCCGGTGAATCCCTACCAGTATGCAGGCCGTCTGCTGGAAAGCGGGCGCTGGATAGTCTTTCTGACTGATGGCCAGCAGCAATATGTATTACAGGCAGGCGACCGCTTTGCCGAAGGCTGGCAGGTGGCCGCACTCGACCAGGACAAAGTCGTGCTGCAGCATGCGGGTGAGCGTTTTGAAATCAGGCTGGATGATGGGGTAGTGTTTTGAAAAAACAATTAAAGCAACAACAAAGACAATGGATGCAAGCCTGCATACTGGGAGGGCTGCTAGCTGGCTGTGGTTACCTGCCGACAACCACGACAGACGATGCCAGCCTGGAGCAGGCCAGACTCTATGCGGCCCGCGGCCAGGATGACGAGGCTATCAGGTTGTTGCAGCCGCTGGTGGAACGCAATCCTCGCCATCCGCAATATAAAAACTGGCTGACACTGTTGCAGGAGAAAAAACTGCAAAAACAGGTGCAACAGGCAGATAACTTGCTTGAGGGGCAACAGTATGATGAAGCCGCTCTTCTCTACCAGCAGGTATTACAGGCCGCCCCCAATAGCCGACTGGCGATAGATGGCTTGCAGAAGGTACAGCAGGCACGTGCGCATGATGCCCAAATTGCGCAGGTAAAAGCGGCTATCGCAGCTGAAGATTTTGCGAGTGCGGAATTTAACTTGCGGGGCATACTGGCTGAACAGCCGGCGCATGTCGAAGCGCGGAAACTGTTTGAGGCACTGGAGCAGAAAAAATCCGAACGCGCCGGTATCGTCCAGCCGCTACAGTCCTCGCTGAAAAAGAAGGTCACACTGGAGCTGAAAAATACCCCGGTCAAGAATGCATTCGAGTACTTGGGCAAGGCCGGAGATCTGAATTTTTCATTTGACCAGGAGTTGAATGAAGGCATACGCGTCAATGTATTTTTGCGGGATACACCGATAGAGCAGGCGCTGGATGTGATACTGACCAGTCACCAGTTAGGCAAGAAAGTGCTGAACAGCAATACCCTGCTGATTTATCCCATGTCACGCGCTGCCCAGTATGAAGAGTTGTTTGTGCGCAGTTTTTACCTGACCCATATGGATGCCAAGCGTGCCCTGAATATGATGAAAACAGTCTTGCGCGCCAGTGATCTCTATATTGACGAGAAACTGAATACGCTGGTGATCCGCGATACTATGGACAGGATTAAAGTCGCGGAAAAACTGATTGCCTCGCAAGACCTGAACGAACCCGAAGTCATGCTGGAGGTCGAGGTTATGGAAATCAACCGGCGCAACCTGGAAAGCCTGGGTATCCAGTATCCCAGCCAGATTGGTGTTGGCGTGCAGGGCAATGCCATAGGGAATAGTGGTGGTACCCAGCCGCAGGCTGGCAAGCTGACCCTGACCGAGCTGCGCAATTTCAATGGCAACTTGGGCGTCTTTACCATTAACGATCCTGCCCTGGTATTAAACCTGCTGCACCAGGATACGGATACCAATCTGCTGGCCAGCCCCAAGATCCGCGTGAAAAACCGTGACCATGCCAAGATTCATGTTGGTGACAAGATACCGGTACTGACCAGTGTGGCCAGTGCCCAGGGCTTTGTCAGCCAGAATGTGAACTATATCGAAGTCGGGATCAAACTGGATGTGGAACCAGTCATCCAGATGCAGGACCAGGTCAGTATCAAGGTGGGAATGGAAGTCAGCAATATCACCGACCAGGTGACGACCAGCAGTGGTGTGGTGGCTTATACCATAGGCAGCCGCAATGCCAAGACCACCTTGCAGCTGCGCAATAACGAAACCCAGATACTGGCCGGCCTGTTCCGTGATGATGAGCAGAAAATCCGTCGCAGGGTACCAGGATTAGGCAACTTGCCCATTATCGGCAGGCTGTTCAGCAACGATAACCAGGACAAGCGCAAAAATGAAATCGTGCTGCTGATTACGCCACGCATCATGCACAATATCAGCCCTGCCAACTCGGTATACAGCCTGATTCCCTCCGGCGTGGCAGCGACCGCCGATCCGCTGGGGGCAGGCAATGTGCGTGCGGCACCTGCGGTCGAGACAACCCCGCCGGCACCGGTAGTGACGCCTGAATCCCGGCAGAGCAGCAATGTGCTGAATGATGGCGGGTTCGGTGCACAAATCATGAACGGTACAGACACTGGCAGTGTGCAGCCATGAGCATAGTAATATGAGCCGGGTGCCATTTTCATTGCCGCGTGTGGCGGGATTCACGCTGGTGGAACTGCTGGTAACCCTGGTGCTGCTGGCTTTGCTGGTGACTTCGGCCAGCCCGGTGCTGCAACTGGGCAGCAAACGCGAAAAAGAGCGTGAGCTCAAACGCGCCTTGTGGCAGATCCGCGATGCACTGGATGCGTATAAAGATGCCGTCGACCAGGGCCTAATCAAGAAGGTGGCGGATGGCAGCGGCTATCCGCCAGATTTAACCATTCTGGTCACCGGTGTGCAGAATGCACAGGATCCCAAAAAGAAGCGGCTATTCTTTTTGCGGCGCATTCCGCGCGACCCTTTTGCGTCGGATCTCCAGTTGAGCAATGCCCAAACCTGGCGGATCCGCGCCTATGACGGAGCGGTAGATGACATGGCGCAGGATGTCTATGACGTTTCTTCGCGCTCCTCTGCCATAGGCCTTAATCATCAACCCTATAGCGAGTGGTAAGCACATGAAACGCGGTTTCACCCTGATTGAAATGCTGGTCGTGCTGGCGATCCTTGCCACATTGCTGACCATTGTGACGCCTAAATTTATGCATATGCTGCAACGCTCCAAAGAGACCACGCTGCGGCATGATTTGCTGACCATGCGCGATGCCATTGACAAGTTCTACAGTGACAAGAACCGCTATCCTGAAACGCTGGATGAACTGGTCGAACGGCAATACCTGAAAGCGATCCCGCCAGACCCTATTACCGAGCGTACGGACACCTGGGTAATCACGCTGCCTCCCAGCATTGACGAAGCGGGCAGTGTGTTCGATGTGCATAGCGGTTCGGCCTTAATTGCGGAAGATGGCACGCCATATGCGCTCTGGTAAGCATTCGCGGATTAATCAGTCTGGCTTTGTGCTGATTGGCATGTTCATGCTGATTATGCTGGGTGGCCTGGTGATGGCACAGGCAGCCATGCGCTGGCAAACTCAGGTGTTGCGGGAAAGGGAGCAGGAGCTGATACGAGTTGGTATGGCTTACCGGAATGCCATCGGGCGGTATTACAACCAGACGCCGGGAGTGGTAAAAACGTTTCCGCGTACTTTCGAGGCCCTGCTCAAAGATGAACGATTCCCCACGCCCAGGCAGCATTTGCGTAAGGCCTACCTGGATCCGATCACCCAGCGTGAAGGCTGGGGCATTGTGGAAGCGCCCAGTGGCGGGATCATGGGCATCTACAGCCTGTCCGACAAGCCTCCTTTCAAAACTAAAGGCTATCGCGGCCAACTGGAACACCTGAATAACAAGCGCTATTACGGCGAATGGTATTTCGTCTATGTTCCGCAGGAAATTTCGGGCAGAAATCCATTGTGATGGCTGAATAATGACCGTAAGTCAAGCCGGATGGATTCTGTGAATTTCCAACGCTTGCGACCTTCGGCCTGCGTCCCGAGCAAGAGTATCTGCCTTGCAAGAATCAGCGTCTGATCGAGCATCAAGCAGGTATGCATTCTTCTAGTTTTATGGCATTGCTGATAAAGCAAACTGGATCAGGACAAAAATATTCGCCCTGGGCATACATGCTCATAAGGCTGTTTTCTACCTGATTTCTCCTCTTTTTCACCTTAAATGTAAAT
>CBIMYT010000040.1:0-10451 GCA_966248215.1 uncultured Methylophilus sp.
GCCTGCCCAATCGCTTGAAAATAAACATGTTGGCAGTTCGATTCTGCCTCTGGCCACCACTTCTTACCTTGCCTTCCGGCATTCTTCTTTTCTGGGTTTGTTGATGTCGCTCATACACTTAACACCGGATGAATTACACCCTTTGCTGAATGACCCTTCATTATTGCTGATTGATATCCGCAATGATCATGAACTGGTCTCAGGTGTTTTGCCTGGCGCACTGCATGTTCCATTAGGCCATCTGACCTCGGTCTTCGATCAATTACCGCAGAACAAGAAGCTGGTATTTTACTGCCGTAGTGGCGTACGTTCGATTTCAGCGGGTGAATTCGCGCTGGCAAAAGGCTATGCGGATGTTTCCCATCTGGCGGGCGGCATTCTGGCGTGGGCAAGTGCCGGCTTGCCAATCCAGGCTGCTTGATTCAATTTTCAGGAATTTCTCATGCACAGTGATAAAGAAGTTGATGCACGTAATCTGAATTGCCCGCTGCCTATCTTGCGCTGCAAGAAAGCGCTGAACGAGCTGGCCGCGGGCCAGATATTAAAAATCATGGCGACCGATCCTGGCTCAAAAAAAGATTTCGATGCTTTCTGTCGCCAGACCGGCCATACATTACTGGAGCGGCAGGAAGCCGATGGCGTATTTACCTTCTGGATCGCCAAACGCAGTACATAGATACATAGACTCCTCCTGCTCAATACAAAGACAGCTCATAAAACGATAAAGCCCGCAGTTGCGGGCTTTATCGCTTCTTACTGCCGGCCAGTCAATTACCTGGCGTTTTCCAGGCTACCCATGGCTTTCGGGAAGGTCACTACACCCCACGGCATGTTTTTCACTTCCACCTGTTTGGTCACTTCCAGCTTGTCTGCATCAATTACAAACACTGCATCAGACTTGCCGCATGCCAGCAGGACATTCTGGTTATCAGGCGTAAAACTGAAATGCCAGCAGCGATTGCCAGTGGGCACTTCCTTGATTTTTTCAAAGCTTTTGGCATCAAACACTTGCAACAGCTGGGCTTTATTGGCTGCCACAAAAATGCGCTCACCTTTGGCATCATAAGCGATACCGTAAGGCGTTGCCGCAGTATCCACCGTACGCACGACATTGAAGTCCTTGTCCATCACCATAAACTTGTTACCAAACTCCAGTGTTGCCAGATAGGTATTGCCGTCCGGGGAGACCTTGATACCACGCGGTCTGTCGCCATACTCATGCGTGGAAATCGTTTTGAGCAGCTCGCCGGTGGCTATGTCATGTACAGTGACCGTGTTATCGGCTTCATTAGTGATCACCAGCTGCTTGCCGTCGGCAGAAAATTCAATGCCTTCAGTTTCAGGGCCGCCGGTAATTTCACGGATTTTCTCGCCTTTGGCCAGGTCAACGACGGCGATCTTGGCCGGAATCTTTTCATCATCATCGTCATCGTCGTCCTCTTCAGGCTTTGCACCTGGTTTGGGTGGTGGACCACCCTTGGAACTCGGCTCAGAAGATACATAGGCGTAATTGCCGCTGACGCGGACAAATTCCGGATTTTTACCGACGTTGATCTGCTGTAAAACCTCGCCAGTAGCGGTATCAATGACGGAAATGCTTTCATTGTCCTTGGTGGCCACGATCAGTTTCTTGCCATCATCCGTCACCGCCAGGCCTCGCGGGCCTTCCGCCTTGACATCCAGCTGCTTGGTGACTTGCATGCTCGACAGATCAATCACATCAACACCGCCATCCTGGGTCGACACGTAGGCCACTGCAGTGGCGGCTGCATTGTCAACTGGCGGAACAGCAGCTTCAGTTGCAGCGCTGTCCTCCTGTTTGTTACAGGCTGCCACACTGGCGACCAGTGCCAGCAACAGCAAACTGATGCGCGTACGTCGCGCGAAAGAGGAATTCAACATAGATCTATCTCCTGATTGTTATTAACATCTAAGTACACCAGCAAAAATCATTCTCACCTGCAAAGGCAGGTTTGATGGCAGATATTCGCAAGTATGGTTGATAAAAGCCACCACATTGGTTGCAAGCAACCAGTTAGCCCAGGAACAAACGGTAGGCCGGATTCGAGCTTTCATCAAAATAAGGACAGTCCAATTGCTGCAGAAACTGCTCAAAGGCAGCTTTCTCCTCTGGCGGCACCTGCATGCCGACCAGCACGCGACCGTAATCCGCGCCATGATTACGATAATGGAATAAGCTGATATTCCAATTGTGACCCATGGACTGCAAAAAGTTCAGTAAAGCACCGGGTTTTTCGGGGAATTCAAACCGATAAACCACCTCATTATGCGCCTGTGGCGCGTGACCGCCAACCAGATAACGCAAATGTAACTTGGCCATTTCATTGCCGGTCAGGTCCAGCGTTTGTAAACCGGCAGCTTGCAGGCTACGCTGGATCTCTGCAGATTCGTCCGGATTATGGACCGAAACCCCAACAAAGATATGGGCCTGCTTTGCGTCCGCATAACGATAATTGAACTCGGTAATATTGCGATTACCAAGCAAGCGGCAGAAGTTTTTAAAGGCGCCCGGCGTTTCCGGTATCGTCACTGCGAATACGGCTTCTCTGTGCTCGCCCAGTTCGGCCCGCTCGGCAATAAAACGCAAGCGGTCAAAATTCATATTGGCACCGGAAGCGACTGCCAGCAGCGTTTTCCCTTGCAAACGCTGACGTTCGGCATAAACTTTCAGGCCAGCCAGCGCCAGCGCCCCTGCCGGCTCCAGAATGCTGCGCGTATCTTCAAATACATCCTTGATCGCGGCACAGATCTCATCATTGTCCACGGTGATCATTTCGTCGACATATTGCTGCACCAGCTTGAATGTATGTTCGCCCACCTGCTTCACCGCTGCACCATCGGCAAAGATGCCCACCTGCTCCAGCATGACACGCTGCCCTGTTTTTAAAGATTGCGTCATGGCATCCGCATCCACGGCTTCCACCCCAATCACCTTGATTTCCGGGCGCACAGCCTTGATATATGCCGCCACGCCTGCCAGCAGGCCACCACCCCCGACACAACAGAAAACCGCCTCAATGGGCTCGGTATGGTCCTGCAGAATTTCCATGGCCAGCGTGCCCTGCCCGGCGATGACATCCGGATCATCATACGGATGCACAAAGGTCAGGCCTTCGTTTTTTTCCACTTCCAGCGCACGCGCGTAGGCATCGGAGTAACTTTCGCCAAACAATACAACTTCGGCGCCTCGCGCTCTCACTGCGTTAATTTTGATCGCCGGTGTTGTTGTCGGCATCACGATCACGGCACGGCAACCCATTTTTTGCGCACTCAGCGCCACACCTTGCGCATGATTGCCGGCACTGGCACAAATCACGCCACGTGCAATCGCTTCCTGCGACAGGTTGGCCATTTTGTTATAGGCGCCACGCAGCTTGAACGAGAATACCGGCTGTATATCCTCGCGCTTGAGCAGCACGCGGTTGCGCAAACGCACAGTCAGGTTGGGCATTTCATCCAGCGGTGTGTGCCTGGCAACGGCATAGACTTGGGAGTGTTCGATTTTTTCGCGGTAGTCAGTGGTCATGAATGCGTTAAGGTTTTAAAACCGCAAGGTTGCAGTGTATGATAGAGAATTGTTTGTATTATAAAGAATTAATCAAGGATTGAAGCAGATGGCGATGGATAAAGCACAACAAGACGCACTGAAACTGGAAGTGGCGAAAGCAGCAGTTAGTTATGTAAAAGACGGTATTATCGGTGTGGGCACAGGCTCAACAGCCAACTTTTTCATCGATGAACTGGCCAAGGTAAAACACAAAATCCAAGGTGCGGTTGCCAGTTCCGAAGCAACGGCACAGCGCTTGCGTAATCATGGCATTGAAGTATTTGACTTGAACAGCGTGGACAGCCTGGATATTTATGTCGACGGCGCCGATGAGATTACCGAACACATGCATATGCTGAAAGGTGGTGGTGGTGCGCTGACCCGTGAAAAAATCGTGGCCGCAGTCGCAAAATCCTTCATCTGCATCTGTGATGAAAGCAAGTTTGTGCCTGTATTAGGCAAATTTCCGCTGCCAGTGGAAGTCCTGCCTATGGCACGCAGCCAGGTGGCACGTGAGCTGGTCAAGCTGGGAGGCCAGCCTCAATTGCGTGATTTCACGACAGACAACGGCAACATCATTCTGGATGTACACGGCCTGACCATCAGCGACCCGATTGAACTCGAAACCAGAATCAACCAGATTGCCGGCGTAGTCACCAACGGTTTGTTTGCGCTACGTCCTGCCAATGTCCTGTTACTGGCCACGGCAAATGGTGTGAAAACCCTGACAAAATAATTGAAACCATCGCGTTAAAACCATCATAAAGTTGTCATATTGTGCTGGTAACCTGCTCCAGCACAATATTTAGGAAAATACGTCATGCAATTTGAACACACCTCAAAACAATATGATGTTGAACTGGAGTCCGTCCGCGCCAAAATTCTGGAAATGGGCGGCCTGGTCGAGCAGCAGATTGTCGATGCGCTGGAAGCGCTGACCAGTGCCGATATAAAGCTGGCGAAAGATGTCATGGAGCGCGACGCCCGCGTCAACGCGCTTGAGGTACAGGTAGACGAGGATTGCAGTTATATCATTGCACGCCGTCAGCCAGCAGCACGTGACCTGCGCATGATTATGATGATGGTAAAAACCATCACTGATCTGGAGCGCATCGGTGATGAAGCAACCAAGATTGCACGTACGGCTCAGCGCATTTACGAGCAGGACCGCATGTACAAGCCTCGTTTCAACGAGATCAAATCCATGGTGGCGCTGGTGCGTGAAATGCTGCGGACTTCGCTCGATGCATTTGCACGCCTGGATATCAGCCAGACAGTAGAGGTCGCGAAACAGGATGAACAGGTCGATGACCAGTTCCGTGCAGCCATGCGCCAGTTGATCACCTTTATGCTGGAAGATCCACGCACCATCTCCATGTCACTGGAGGTACTGTTTGTGGCCAAGGCGATTGAACGTATCGGCGACCATGCCAAAAACATCTCCGAATATGTGGTGTATATGGTGAAGGGCAAGGATATCCGCCATACCAGCCTGGAAGATATCAAGCGCGAGACCATGTCCTGATCTGCAAAATGCCGATCGACCAAACTAAAAAAGCACTCCGCAGAGTGCTTTTTTATCGTCGCATGATTTTAAGCGCCGGGCGGCACATAGCCACTGGCCACATCAGCACCGTCACCAAAGAAATACTTTTCGGTTTGCTCGGCCAGATACTTCCTTGCACTCGCATCTGCCAGGCTCAGGCGGTTCTCATTCACCAGCATGGTTTGCTGCTTGAGCCAGCCCGCCCACGCCTCCTTGGACACATGCATATAAATCTTTTTGCCGAGTTCGCCAGGATAAGGCGGAAAATCCATGCCCTCCAGCTCTTTGCCCAGTTTCACACATTGCACCATTCTTGCCATGTTTATCCTTCACTCACTGCTAAAAGCGTTATCATAGCGCATGTTAAATTGTGATGTAGATTTTTAGAAAGTTTCCATGCAAAACAAACCCGTTCCCTCGCACGAAGAAAGTCCATTTAAAGGCAAAACCGGCCTCCGCCGCCTGGTCAACGCCTTTGGTTATTCCATGGATGGCTTTAAAGCCGCCTATCGCCATGAAGATGCCTTCAGGCAGGAGGTCTGGCTGTCATTAGTACTGATTCCGCTAGCCTTTTATCTTGAGGCAGAAGCCATGCATCGCATCCTGATGGTCGGCAGCGTATTGCTGGTCATGATTGTCGAATTGCTGAATTCCGCTGTGGAAGCAGTGGTAGATCGCGTTTCCATTGAGCGCCATGCCCTGGCCAAACGTGCCAAGGATATTGGCAGTGCTGCCGTCCTGCTGGCGTTGATTAACCTGGGCGTGGTTTGGGGGTTGATCTTGCTGGGCTAACCTTTAAACGCAGCCGGCGTCACGAAATAAAAAAGGTTGGCAGTGCCAACCTTTTTTATTTTCAGCAAGGCGGTCTCTAGAAGTCTGCCCTGGCGCCAACCAGCACAGAACGCGCACCTGCCGGCGAAATATCCTTGAGGAAAGACGCATGCTCGCGGATTTCATCATTGAGCAGATTGTTTGCCTTGGCAAATAACTCGACATGATAAGTTTTCATCGGCAATTTGTAGGCAACCAGCGCGCTCAGATTCGTATAGCCATCAGTTTTCAATTCATTTTCTGCCACATCACTTTGCTTGAACGCATGCAATACATCTACCCGCGCATTCCAGTTACCCAGCCGATAATCCAGCCCGCCACCAAGACGTAACGGTGAGATACGCGGCAGATATTCGTTGTTGCGTGTATCTTTTGCATGCACGTAATCGCCGCGTAACCTTAAATTCCACTCGTCATTCAAGGCAAATTTACCCTCCAGCTCCACCCCCTTAAGCATCGCTGGCACAGCCTGGAAATTCGCAACTGGCAGGCCTGCATTAACAGCGCCCGTATCAAACAGGCCAATGAAATTCTGGAAACGTGTGGCATAGGCACCAAGTGTCACGCTGTGGCCATCGGCTTTCCATTTCAGCTGTGCATCAATACCGTTAGAAATTTCCTTATTCAATTCAGTATTGCCAACCTCGAACTGCCCTGTAGCAACATGCTCTCCATTAGCATATAACTCAAAGTAGCTGGGCGCACGCTCGTTATGTGACAAGTTCGCAGTAGCGCTCCAGCTATCGTTAATCGTATATAAGCCGCCTAAAGCAAAACTATTGGGGTTAAAACGATTATTAAATGACTGGCTGAATTTTTCATCCGCCCGCGAATTTACTGAAGTCTCACCAAAACGCCCGCCAAAAGTGATCTTATGCTGGTTAATTGGCAACTCTTCATAGACATACAGCGCCTGGGATTGCGTCACCACGCCGGGAACAAATGCTTCCTCTCCCAATGCCTGGAAACGCGTGTTCTGGAATTGGTAACCCAGCACACCATTGATGCCCGCCCATGGAACATGCGCTGCTTCCAGGCTACCTTCCATACCGCGATTTTTGAAAGTTGTGCCGACTTCCCCATCTTCAAGCTCAACGTGCTGGTAATTTGTATGCGCCATCCGCAATTTGAGCTTTTGCAATGGACCAGCCAGCTCCCTGATCTCACCTGCCAGCTCCCAGCGCTTCTGGTCCATATCAATGCGCACATCCTGCTCGGCTACCACGCCATAATTATTGTTGGCATTGGCATAGGAAATACCCAGGTAGCCTTTATCAAAAGTCCACGAAGCACCCAAGGCAGCGCCATCTGCACTGGCATCACTATTGGCAAGTTTGCCTTTGTTCACACGCGCCTCGCCGTCCGCCCGATTTTTCCGCTTTGACACGGCATAACCTGGAATCTCCAGATGACTGGTCTCACGTGTATAGATATCCGCGTGCATGGCAAAAACACCATTACCGACGTCCACCACCGCGGCACCGTTACGTGTGCTGTCCGGCCCACCAAAGCGGGCCTCGGCACGGCCGGTGTAGCCATTCAAGGGCTCTTTAGGAATACGGTGATCAATCGCATTGACCACACCCCCCATAGCGCTGCCACCATACAGCAGCGCTGCTGGCCCGCGTACGACATCAATCTGCTCAATGATTAGTGGATCTACGCCAACTGCATGATCGAAACTAAGCGAAGACGCATCCAGAATCCCGACACCGTTCTGCATGATACGGACACGTTCACCGTCCAGGCCACGAATCACCGGGCGCGACGCGTTCGGGCCAAACTGGGTGGCCGTCACGCCAGGGATTCCATTTAATGTTTCTCCCAAAGTACTTTGCCGGCGCAAGCTTAATTCGCGTCCGCCCAGCACAGACACTGGCACGACCATATCATCGGAGGCAACACCCAGCGGATTACCCGTCACAGGAACGTTATCCAGATCCAGGGCATGGCTGTGCTCTTCGGCATAAAGGATGGAAGGCATGGCGAATACCAATGCCAGCCAGAGGGAGTTTAGTTTAAACGTAGAGGCACCGATGTGCGATGTCATGTTCATATTTCTTCTTTCTCAACAATTAACCTGCCCGCAGTCATCGCCCAATCTCATGCAATGGACCGGCAATTGCTGCAAACAATGATTTCTGCGCACAAGGCGCATATTCAAACGGAGTTAAAGCTGGAAAAAAGAAGGAGGAGCGCGTGCAGCATATACCCTGTCAAAGGGCTGCACAAAAGACTGTGTGAGGAAGTGATCTACATTTTGCGCATTATCAGCCAGAGGGCATGCAAATACTGCTGACGGAACAGCGCCCGCGATGAGAGACAAGCCCAGACATAAAGTACAAGGCTCTCCGCCCGTATGCTTGTGATTAGTCTGGGTCTGGCTGGCAAGGTCAGTTAAGTGGCTGATTTCATGCGCAGCCATGCCGGTTTGCGTAACCGCAAACAGCATGGAAAACAGCACATAAATATAAAAGCGCTTTAACATGTTGAATATATTAACATATCTCATGCCATCTTAAATGCAATTTTGTTGCAAATTATTATTGAGCGGTCAGCACCTGTAAAATTGCTTGCACCGCGTTGGCATTGTTTTCTGGTACATAGCCACCTTCCAGCACCCAGACAGTCCTGCCTTGCGCATATTGATTGGCTAAATCGACCACTTTCTTTGCGATAGCCGCATAACCTGCATCCGAATAATTCAACCCGCCAAGCAGATCACCACTGTGCGCATCCAGGCCTGCGGAAACCAGAATCAGTTCCGGTTTGAAACGCTGCATGACAGACTCCAGCTGTGTAGCGATTTTTGCTAAAACAATGGACTCATCACTGCCAGGCGGTATATCAACATTCATGGTGTAGCCTTTGCCCTTGCCATGTCCGGTTTCTGCTGGCCGCCCTGAGCGCGGATAGAGCGGATGCTGGTGGGCACTGAAGTAAAAAACGCTGTCATCCTCGGCAAAGATATCCTGGGTGCCATTGCCATGATGCACATCGATATCGACAATCAGGACCCGCTCGATAGCATATTTCTTTTGTGCGTAACGTGCCGCCACAGCCACATGATTATAAATACAGAAACCCATGCCACGATCAGCGGTGGCATGATGTCCAGGTGGCCTGACCAGCGCAAACGCACTTCCGGCCCTGTTTTGCATCACGCTATCAACACCTGCCATTGCCGCCCCGCTGGCCAGCCTGGCAACTGCCAGCGACTGTGTCGAAATAACAGTATCCCCCGTACTAAGTGTCTGATACTCCCCTGGCTTGAGGACGCGCTGTTCTGCCTCTAATAAATCCAGATAACTGGCCTGATGCACGCGCAATAAATCTTCACGGGTTGCCATAGAAAACGCTGGCCAGCGCAAGTTTGACTTGAACTCCTGATGCTGTTTGAGATGTTGCACGATATACGCCAGCCGGTCTGAATTTTCCGGATGCCCGGCACCGGTATCATGCATCAAGAAGCGGTCACTGTAGAGAACAGCCACAGGCAAAACCTGTTTGGCCTCCAGAGGATGGATGAACAGTAGCAATATGCTCAGGAAATAACCTTTTAACCGGAAATGCATGCTCTCTCCTACAGCAAAGCAAACAGATGTGCCTGAATCTGGAAAGACAGGCGGAGAAACCTCTCTACAAATTCACGACACGTTTAGGTGCGATACGCCCGTTAGCCAGTTGCACACCGACACCAAGAAACAAGCCGGCTTCACTATAAACCCGGATTTCGCCGTCCGGGATATGGCCGGAGAGCCATACCGGGTTGCCTTGCTTGAAATAATACGCCGCATCGTCATGCAACTCCACTTGGGGCAAGGCATTAATTGCGGTATCGACCGGCAACAGCAAGGCGTCACGTGCTTCCATGGTCATTGCCTCTAATGCTTCTATGGTCACGGTGTTTGCAATTTGGTAAGTCGCCGTGGCGGTTCTGCGCAAGCCAGTCAAATGCGCGCCAACGTTCAATGCTTTACCAATATCTTCGGCCAAGGTACGGATATATGTTCCCTTGCTGCAAGTCACCTCGATATTCGCCACATTACCCTGGCAATCAAGCAGCGTCATGGCATGAATCGTGACCTGCCGCGGAGCACGCTCCAGCTCCACACCTTCACGCGCATAAGCATATAACGGTTTGCCATCCACCTTGAGGGCAGAATACATGGGGGGAATCTGGGTAATCTCGCCAGTCAATGACGGCAACACCGATTCGATCTGATGCTGTTGCACATCACATACCACTGTTTGCAGAATTTCGCCTTCCTTGTCGCCGGTGGTGGTGGTCTCGCCAAACTTCACCGTGGCAACATAGGTCTTGTTTTCGTCGGTCAGGTGCTGGGCGAACTTGGTCGCCTCACCAAAACAGATAGGCAGCACACCGGTAGCCAGCGGGTCCAGCGTGCCAGTGTGTCCGGCCTTTTGTGCCTGGTACAGCCATTTGACTTTCTGCAACGCCTGGTTGGAAGAAAAGCCATACGGCTTATCCAGCAATAACACGCC
>CBIMYT010000041.1:0-10377 GCA_966248215.1 uncultured Methylophilus sp.
TTGAAGAGGTCTGGCGCAAACAAGGCTAGGTGTCTACAAAACCGTGGGTAGTCCACGCAAACAAGGCTAGGTGTCTACAAAACCGTGGGTAGTCCAGCAAACAAGGCTAGGTGTCTACAAAACCGTGGGTAGTCCACCCGATCCTGAGCCCCCTTTAATGACACTTGAAGAAATTTCCAGGGCGGTCAGGATGCTTGAACTATCAATGGAAGTCACGCCAGAAATGCGCCGCTTGCTTCAGCGCGGCGGAACGCTGGGAGGTACTCGCCTCAAAGCGACTTTTGTGCATGAAAACAAACGATGGATTGCGAAGTTTCCTGCGCAGGGCGATGATCATGATGTGGAGTTACTAGAGATATGTCTGTTAAAGCTGGCTGCACTATGCGGCATAGAGGTATCTCCCGCCCGGCTTGAAAAAATCCAGCATGGGCACGCGATTCTGACTGCCCGTTTTGACCGCGAAGGTGATATCCATCATGAACGCTGTCTACATTACCTGTCTGCCTCGGCATTACTGAATGTGCCTTATGAAAGTGATGGCGGAAGCTATGTTGAATTCGCGCAAATTATTCGTCGCCTATCGATCAACCCCAGACGCGATCTAGAGCAGTTATACAGAAGGATGATTTTCAATTTGATTGTCGACAACACCGACGATCACGTGAAAAACCATGGCATGCTACATGTGAGCAATGGTCAATACAGGCTTGCACCTGCATTTGATGTCGTCATGCAACTGACCAACCTGGGCTACCAGCAACTGGCGATAACGACTGGAAATCACACATCCAGTATGAGAGTCGCTTTAGACACAGCGCCTCATTTTGGGCTGAGTTCCAGTGATGCAAAAAATATCATCAGCACCATTGAAGAAACCGTGAATAGTCAGCTAACGACTATCGCCGGTCACTTTGGCGCAAGTCAGGGACTGAAGACGCGGGTACAAAAGTGTCTGGAACGCCAAAGGGAATTACTCCAAAACTGAATAAAGTAATCATCTGAATTAACTGAGTCTGACCATTTCGACTCAGGCAGCAATTAAAGATGAAGGCTTCACTTCCGCCGAAAACTTCTCCCTGGCATGCCAAAGATCATAGGCCGTTTGCTCTGCCAGCCAGACATCAGCACGACCACCATTTTCCACGCCTAACCATTTCTCCAAGCGCAATGCCATTTCAGGCGAAATCGCAGCACGTCCGTTCAACACTTTCGACAATGTAGGGCGGGCAACACCCAATTGATCGGCAGCTTCGGTCACAGAAAGGCCGAGTGCTGGCAAGATGTCATCACGAAGTGTTTCACCGGGATGCGGTGGATTATGCATTGTGCTCATAGTTGTCCTTTCAATGGTAATCCTGATAATCGACCAAAATGGCGTCATCATTTTCAAACATAAATGTCATGCGCCAGTTACCATTCACCATGATTGAATAATGCCCTGCCAGCTCCCCCTCTAGAGAATGTAACCGCCAACCTGGCACATTCATATCACCCGCATCTTTGGCATTATCCAGTCGGGATAATTGCCGCGCCAGCCTTGAGGAATGATGCGGCTGTATCCCTGCGTTGCTGCCAGTTTCAAAAAACTGTTGCAGCCCTTTATGTTTGAATGATTTGATCATTTTTCACCAAGTGTAATGTGTAGCGTTACAGATGTCAAACGGACTACCCTAACCTTTTTAGAGAACTTATCAGTGATCGTAATTGAATGCCAAATTGCCCTGTGATGGCATCTGTAAGTCTTGCATGGGTAGCGGGCTTGCGTTTATTGGACCCGGGGATTTGCGAGAACAACAGGGTCTGACTTCGAGAAGTTTAGGGCAGAGTATCTTCAAATTAGCTGAAACCGCTCCGATCTGGCACTATTCGGTTGTTTGATGAGTTGTATCCTACATTCGAATGAGAAAGTGGCTGATAGGCAGCACTGCGAACATGTCATCTAATGCTTATGCAATCCAGGCGTATTGATTCCCCCTAATCTTCAAGGATACTGACATGAGCAAATTACTGATTACACTATTGTTTGCGGCATTTGCAACGGCCGGCTACGCTGCCGATACTGACAGGCAAACTGATGGCGCTGAACTCGGGACCCAGGAAACACCACAGGCACAGGGTCAAAGCAAGAACACCAAGAAGTCATCAGGCAAACATACGAAAAAACATCATTCAAACACCAAGGCCAAACAGGATCGCGCTGGCGCGAGTAACTCTGAAGATAATCCTGTTCAGCCTACGGATGCAGAATCAGCGCCGGGCGCTTCGACTCGCTGAGCTTAGCCGGACAGCAAACCTCTCGCCATCGCGAGAGGTTTCATAGGTATTTTTGATAATTAATAAAACTGTTCTGACTTCATCTCTCATGATAAAGATTGAACCAGAATCCTTGTTCTGCGATACGCCACTAAGTTTTCTCTGCTCTGCAATAAACCCCACAGGCTTGAATGGCTGTCAAACACAGCGCAAGCCAGGCAATGGCTTCTAAAAAGGCTGCCAGTACATCACTCAGGTAATGCGCACCCAGATACATTCGGCTGAATGCGACCAGCACTATCATGGTCAAGGCTGCCACAAGAATACAGGCAGCTCTCCTCCGTGAAAGCGTTTGTGAAATCAGCAAAGCTGCCAGCACGCCATAAAACACCGTACTGGCGACGACATGCCCGCTCGGGAAACTGTAGGTAGTGAGTGTGATGACCGGGTTTTCAAAGGATGGACGCGCGCGCTGGAACATTTGCTTTGCCAGCAAATTCAGCAGCATGCCACCTTGCACACCGAGCAAGACAGCCCACATCGCATACCAGTGTTTTTTCCAGATGAGATATAAGGTTAGCAGCGCAGCGACCACACTGAGGGCGATGGGCTCGTGCAAATGTGTCAACAGCAGCAGGCATTGGGTGAGCATAGCCGTGTGATGCGCATGCAACCATTGGGCGAGATCACTATCTATCTTTGTCAGCCCGCCATCATTCACCACATTTTCGGCAATCACAGCAAATAGCACGACTGCGATGGCCAGAACCAGGATACCGGCTACCCAATCGTAGTCCAGGAAATTGCGCGATGCGCCTGTGGTTTTCATGCTGTGTTTCATGTAACCGGGCCGGGTAAAAAACGGTCACGCAAAGACCGCATCTGTGCTTGCAGCATAGGCTAGGACAGCTCCAATAATCTGGTTTCTGCAATGATAAACCGCGATGAAGCCGCATCAAAATCCCAGCGTTCAGCCTGGCAGGCATGTGGCTGGGCTGCGTCATAACGGATCAGGTTCACCGAGTTCGGCTTTCCGTCACGCACCCGGCTGGAAATGGCCGTACCGGCGGAAACCGTCCATACCGGGCGCGTCAAATTTTGCGCCTTTTCACCGAGATTGCGCATATAGGCCAGATGGATATGCCCGCTTAGAATCAGGTTTGCCCCCGCTGCTGCCCAGGCTTCCATCGCCTGGCGGTGCCCATGCAGCAAATTCTCGCGATCACTCTCTCCTTCAACGAATACCGGCTGATGGACAGCCACGATACATAATTGACCTGGCAAGGCGCGCCGTAATCGCTGAGAGACAAGTTCGATTTGTTGCGCAGAGACTTCCCCATCGGCATGACGCCATGGCCGTGTGGCATTGACGCCTACCACAAGCACATCCTGATTGGAGAATTGCGGTTCAAGCTCCTCTCCGAATGCGCGGCGATAATTTCCATACGGATTAAACATACGTGCAAACAGGTTAAACAGCGGAATATCATGATTGCCGGGAATCACCAGTTTCGCTGGCGCAGCCAGTGCATCGACAAAGCGACGGGCAGCTGCAAATTGCCCGCGTCGCGCACGTTGCGTGACATCCCCGGAAAGGATAGCAAGATCAGGACGCAGCGCTTGCGTAAGCTGCAATAGCGCAGTGCTGACTTCTGTCTGTTCCGTCCCGAAATGGGTGTCGGAAAGATGCAGGATTACACTCAAGTTTCGTCTCCTGGCGAATCAGGCACGATAAGGCGCAAAGGTTTCGGTCCGACCCGAAACACCAGCGGCGGACGCATTTTGGAAACCTCGCCATCCATCGCCACTTTCACCAACCGCTTCCGGCGTCGCGACAGCGGTTCCACCTCGAGTTGATGGCAGGCAAAATGCGTGACGTTTGGCGCCTGGCCCAGACGTCCCAGCAGCCCCTGAAATGTCACACCCATACGTTCACGCACATTCATGGGCGGAAGCGCAATAATGGCAAGCTGCCCATTCCTGACCTGCTCCGCCTCTGTTTCCAAACCAATATCCCCCAGCTGAATCGAGTTGTTGCCTACAAATATCGTGGAAGCAGGCATCACATTCTCCCCACTTTGCTGCCCGCCGCTATGTTCAATACGCAGCAGCATCTTGATATCGCGCTTTAACAAGGTAAGCAGCGCCGCCAACTTTGCAACGAGGCGGCTACGGCCATGTTGCTGTTTAAGTACTTCACGGTCTGCGAGTAATTGCGGATAGAGGCCCAGACTGGCATTCACCAGGAAAATCTGGTCATTCAGTTGCCCAACCTGTATCTGCCGTTCGCTGCCTGCCCGCATGCCGGCAATCAACGCTTCAGCTGCCAGCACCGCATCCTGCGGCACGCCATTGTCACGCGCAAAATAATTGAAAGTCCCCAATGGCAGCACCCCAAACGGCAAGTCGGCAGCCACCACTTCCTGTGCGACAAAACGTATCGTGCCATCCCCTCCCGCTGCGGCTATTACCCCATGACGAAGGCTGGCCTGCTTGATGGCCTGTCTGGTCATTTCAGACAGATCCCCCGGCCGCCGGCAAAGAAACAGTTGGTAGGGCTGTTGCGCTTCTGCAAATATTGCTGCCAGCTTATTGGCAACTGTCACGGCATCTTTGTTACCCGAACCTGCGTTCAGGATGACAAATAATGGAGGAAAGGAAGAATCAGGGTTTTCTGCAGGATGGGCCACAGGTGAAGGTGAGTTATTCATTATGTTGAATATACAGAAATTTTCCTGTGAAGTTCATTTACCCTCCAGGCAATCTCGCATCTCTTCAGAAGGGATGCGCTTTCCTGATGCAATGTTTCTCACATTAATGATGAATTTTAAGCCGCTGCCATAGTCGTATTTATTCCATCAAGAACTTAAGGAAATCAAATGCACGTCAGCTTTGAAGTCGCACAGGAAATCATAGAAAAAGCCGTTGAGAAATCCAGGGAAATAGGCGTCAAAATGTGTATCGCCGTCCTGGATTCAGGTGGCAATCTGAAAAGCTTCACCAGAATGGATGATGCCTGGGTCGGCAGCATAGACATTGCCATCAAGAAAGCGAAAACCGCCTGCTACTTCGCCATGCCATCTGGCGAAATCGGTAAACTTTCAGTGCCTGGCTCCCCTTTGTATGGCATAGAACATTCCAATGATGGATTGATTACTTTCCCCGGTGGACTGCCGATTGTGGATGAAGACGGCATGTTGATCGGTGCAATCGGCGTAAGCGGAGATACCGTTGAAAATGATCATTTGGTTGCACAGGCTGGTGTGAACGTTGCTGGCGTCTGTGATGTACCCAAACATCCTTGGCGTACATAATTTAAATTGACGGGGTCTGAGAAAAACTGAACTCGAGGTCCCCGTCAGCACAACCTGCACTTAATCTTTTTGACGCGCAACTCGTCATACCATCAAACAAAACCAGGTCATCTATTATTTCATTTTATGGTATCCAGGCAGCCAGAATTTGAAACTCTGTCGCTTTGGCAATCGGTTTCACCTGGCGATTTTCGTGCACCATTTCCACTAGACCGTATTGCGATATTGTTTTTAATGTACGCGACAAGTGGCTTTGTTTGCGACCAGTAAGTGCGGCAAGGCTGGAGATGGACTCAGGCTGAGTATCCTCAATAATCTTTAAGAGCGCCCTGTTTTCATCACTCAACACGTCTGCCAGTGAACGCATGGCGGTGAACCAGATTTTAGGATCACCTGGCCTGGGTTTGTATTCGCCACGTGCAATTGCCAACGTACGTTCACGGATTTTTTCTTCGGGCATGATGCCAATACTGATGCGTTTCGTCATTTCTATATCTCCGCCAGCACGTTGTCCCCTTCATTAAAGAAATCAGAAAGCCATTGTGCTGCATCTTTAAATTCATAAGCCCCCCTGATCGATGGCATGCCTGTGTTTATGGTCATAAGTTAACCGCTGACCGGCATATTTAAACTTTTTGGGCAGCTTCACGTATGCAATACGCTGAAAGGACATGACATCATTCGTCAACATTGTCAGGTTCGCGCTTTTACCAATCAATGAAAAAAGCACCTGCTCCGGCGGCGACATCCTGTGTGCTCCGGTAATGAACACTCAGCATATTCAAGACCACCATCACGCCCACCAAATTTACAATCCCTTGCCGTTTTTTCCTATGCTATCTCTTTAATTTTTCAATGAAAATCGTTATCCTTGCCGGCTTTTTCAAAATTCAGACATCACTCATTAAACGGCCACTTCAGATGGCCTTATACATCTTTCCCCGGGAGTCTCATGCATCACCAAGTTTTTTAAACTGCGGCCGCAAGTTGTGGCCGTGTTGTTAGCGATTTCGACGCCTGCTGTTTACGCGGCTGAACCTGTTTCCAATAATCAGAAAAATGATACCGATACCTTACCCGAAGTGAGGGTGGAAGATAAAAAAGCCACGGTCACGGATTACCAGCCGCTGGTGAATACCACTGCGGCCAAAATTGCAGCGCCCATGCGTGATATTCCGCAAACGGTGGATGTGTGATTCCCGGCCAGTTGATTAAAGACCAGGGCGCCCGCTCCATGCAGGATGTGGTGAAAAACTCACCTGGCGTGACCTTTAACATGGGTGACGGTCAGCGTGACCAGTTTGTGATTCGCGGCTTTGATGCTTCTGGCGATATGTATATTGATGGCATGCGTGATGATGCCCTGTATTACCGCGACCTTTCCAATGTGGAACGCGTAGAAGTGATCAAAGGCCCGGCAGCGGTGCTTTACGGACGTGGCTCTTCCGGTGGCCTGATTAACCGTATCACCAAAAAGCCAGGTGAAAAAATCAGCGAATTCAGGTTAACCGGCGGCTCTTACAAGCAACGCCGCGGCGAATTTGATATCGGTGACAAACTGAGCGAATCCGCTTCATTCCGTATCACCGGTGCGGTGGAAGATTCGGGCAGCTTCCGTAGCCAGGGCTTTTTAGAGCGTCAGAGCATTGCGCCATCGCTGAAACTGCAATTTAGTGAAAATACCGATTTGCTGTTGCAGGTAGAAAAACTGCATGACAAACGTATCACCGACTTTGGTATTCCTGCTTTCAACGGCAGACCACTGAGTATCAATCCCAAGACCTATTATGGTTCACGCAATGCGCGCGATAATGACTATTCAGATGCCGATGTGCTGAATACACGCGCCGTTTTTACGCACAAATTCAACGACAACTTCACGTTGCGTAATATGTTCGGTACTTACAACTACGATCTGGATCGTACCCAGACACTGGTTTCAAAAGTAAATTCCGCAGCAAGAACAGTAACGATGAATCATAGCGAGACCTACCGTCAGGATGACGGCTGGTTTAACCAGCTGGAGTTGTTGCAAAAGGCTGAGCTGGGTGGCACGAAACACGAACTGCTTTACGGTATGGAAGTCGGTGAGCAGAAAAAAACCATGGTTCGCTGGAACTGGACGGTCAACCCTAACAATATTGCGCTCTTTAACCCGGTATTACCCGGCATGTCCGATTTTGGTGCTCGGCTCCCGGCTTTCAACAACAATCAAACTGAACTTCAGACACTGGGCTTTTACGTGCAGGACATGATCACGCTATCCGACCACTGGAAAGCACTGGTCGGCGCACGTCACGATCATTTTGTCCAGAAAATGAATAACCGGCCGTTGGCTGGCAACGCGAACCCTGCCGATTTCGAGCGTACCGATAACACCTGGAGTCCACGTGCGGGTCTGGTGTACCAACCAAATGACTGGCAGTCTTACTATGTGTCATGGAGTAAGTCCTACCAGCCCTCCGGCGAAACATTAAACTTCTCCCAGGATCAAAACCAGATGAAGCCTGAGGAAACCAACAATATCGAAGTAGGCACCAAAACCGACTTCTTTAATGGCAAATTATCTACGACTGCCTCGATTTATCATCTTGAACGTGAAAACATGAAGGGCGTAGATATTGTGAGCAATAAGCTGATCGGCGTTGGTAAACAGCGTACGCGCGGTATAGAACTGACCGCGACCGGTGAAATTGCGCCAAGATGGCAAATATTTGCAGGTTATGCCTATATGGATGCGGAAATTACCGATTCAGTGGCGGCTCAGAACGGCGTCGCCCTGCAAGGTAATCGTGCAGCACTCACACCCAGAAACAGCGCCAACCTGTGGCTGATGCATCAACTGAACGATGGCTGGAGCGTGGGTGGCGGTGTGAACTATATGGGTGACCAATATACCGGCCCCGACAACACTGTCACGCTGCATAGCTTTATGACGGCAGATGCCATGGCGGTGTATCGCAGCAAGCGTTACGACGTGGCCTTTAACCTGAAAAACCTGACTGACAAGCGCTACTATGCGTCAGCCCACACGTCCAATCCTAACGTGAACGCACCAGGTGCGCCACGTCGTGCGGAAGTCACCTTGACCATGCGCTTTTAATCAAACCAGATGGCCTTACCGGCCATTATTGACTGTTGTTGTATCTGACAGCCACGACCAAGGTCGTGGCTGTTTTTTTACCTACTCCGCGCTTACCTCTTACTGGCCAGAAAATTTTCCAGCGTCTGGATAAACAGTTGCGGCTGTTCGGCATGCACCCAGTGGTCGGTGGGCAGGCTGGCAAATGTGACATCCGGAAAAGATTGCCGGATTTCAGCCATATCACTTTCCTGCACATAGTCGCTGCGCTCACCACGCATAAACAGGCACGGACCTGCATAATGCGCCGTCATGGCTGCCTGAAAATGATGGTAATTGGCTTTGAGTGCAGGCAAGTTGATTCGCCACTGTAACCGGTCCTCTACTTTCACCAGGTTGGTCAACAGAAACTGGCGCACCATCAGCTCGGGGATCGCAGCTTTCAGCGCCTGATCCACCTCGTTACGTGTCGCCATCTGTGATACATCCACAGCCAGCATGGCATTTATCAAATGCGTATGTGCATCGTCATAAGCGCGCATGGCCATATCCACTACGATCAGGCTTTGCAACCGCGCGGGAGTTTGCGTGGCAAACTGCATGGCGACTTTGCCGCCCAGTGAATGGCCAAGCAAATGTATTTTTTCCAGCCCCAAGGCATCAACCGTTTCCAGCAAATCATTCGCCATCTCCTGATATGTCTGTGTATCGCTATGCGACGAGCGGCCATGATTACGCAGATCGACACTGATGACCTGGTAATGCTGTGCAAAGTGCCGGGCGATAGTGCCCCAGTTATCGACTGAGCCGAATAATCCGTGCACAAAAACGAGGGGTAGCGACTGGCTCTGGCATGAGCCCTGCGTCTGGTAATGTAGTTGCATGCTGGTAAAGATAAATGATCTGGATGCTATGGTATAACAGTTTCGTCTACCGTCAGCCAAGTCCTACGTCAGTATCAGACTTCAATGTATACCTTCCCCGGCCTGATTTTTTAATAATGAGTTCTCCATAAACATAAACAAGGAAAGATCATGAAAAATACATTCAAGTCTCTTTTATTGATCAGTGCTTTGGCATTACCTTTGAGTGGCTTTGCCGCGGATGGTGACCCAATCGGTACAAAAGTGGATGACGCAATGATCACCACCAAAGTTAAAGCTGCTTTTGCGAAAGATAAAGTGGTGAGCGCCACCGATATCAGCGTCGAAACTGACAGCAACGGTATGGTGCAACTGTCTGGCCATGCCAAATCAAAAGCGGAAGCTGACAAGGCTGTTTCTATCGCCAAAAGCATCAAGGGCGTGACTTCTGTAAAAGACGAGATTGTTGTTGCCAAATAAGCTGTAACACATGATCTTGCCCATAGGAATCCGTTGATTCCTATGGGTATTTCTTTGTGTGCTATTCTGCTCCCTGCCTGAATATCCAGTTTTACACACTTCCCATTGCATCAAATATTTGCCTGAAAGGGCATGCCTTCGTTCCATCGAAAGCCAAGATCTCAGTATTCCCTATCGCCGAAAGTAGCTCATCTACGACTCTCCGGCGAAGTGCGTGGTACGTCAATTTTATAGAACAGCGTATATCCAGGGCCTGACTCAGGAGTGGATAACAGGAATGGAAAACCAGGAGAGGCTGAATGTTAGGGCATCCCGCAGAGTTTCTGCATCGCGGCCAGTCGGGTAATAGGCATTAAGTGAAATTAACCGCTCACTCTTGCGGTGA
>CBIMYT010000042.1:0-9728 GCA_966248215.1 uncultured Methylophilus sp.
TACTTCGGCAGTGATTACTTCACCGGCGCGCATTTCCTGGCGGGCCAGGCTTTCCTCGAAGAGGGCTGCAAAAGATTCGTTGGAAGAGGTTGAGTTAGAAATAGAAGCCATTAAAAAATTGTCCAAATTTACTCGCAAACAGCCCATGCCGTTTTACGAGCCACCGCTACCAGAAACTGGCAGGCAATGGATAAAGTTAATAATTGTGACGTCAAGCGGGCGCTTAACGTAACCCGAACATGAGACTATACACAAAAAAATTAGTGACTTCAATGACTTAAAGCGTTTTTCCGATGATTTAAACTGCCTTATTGAAAGCCGACACAATCATATCGACAGCTTGGGGGATATTCATGTCTGTTGTATCTACCAGGATGGCGTCCGGCAATTGTTTCAGGGGTGCCGATGCACGCTGGCTGTCACGCAAGTCACGCTGCCTCAAATCTTCCAGGATAGTGGTGTAATCGGCGGTCTCACCACGTGCAATCAATTGGTCATAACGGCGTTGTGCGCGCGTTTCAACCGCCGCAGTCAGGAATACTTTCAATGCCGCATCCGGGAAAATCACCGACCCGATATCCCGCCCATCGCCCACCAATCCCGGCGCTTGCCTGAAGTTACGTTGTGTTTGCAGCAGTGCGGTTCGTACCTGCGGATGCACGGCGACTTCCGAAGCGCCTTTGCCCATCTGCTCGGTGCGTATTTGCGCACTGACTTTCTCACCGTTTAAATAGATTTCTCCAGCTTCAAATCTGATCGCCATGCCAGTGACAATGGCAGAAAGTTTAACTGCGTCAGACCATGCGACATCCTGCATATGCGCAGCATAAGCTACCAGCCGATAAAGTGCGCCTGAATCAAGGTAATGAAAACCGAAATGGGTGGCGACACGCTCAGCCACGCTGCCTTTGCCGGAAGCAGACGGGCCATCAATGGCAATTACGGGAGGAAGAGAAGGGCTTTTCATAAATTTTATTTATCGGTCTGTTTAAAACAATGAATTGGATTGGATATGGCGGTTTTTTATATCATGGTTTCAGTTGCCAATAAGGAGCACATCATGATTAAAACATTTTCATTTGCCATGCTGCATTTCAGCGTAGCCTTCAGTATTGCCTATCTGCTTACCGGCAGTGCGCTGGTCGGCGGCTTGATGGCACTGATAGAACCGGCATGCAACACCGTGGTGTTTTATTTCCATGAGCGCGCCTGGCAACATCACCAGCATGCACATGCTGGCAGACCGGAGCCAGACGAGCACGAATGGGCTTATGTGGCCTGACTAGCGGACAATGCCCGAGAATACCTGAAAGTAATCTGGAAAGGTTTTGGCCACGCACTTGGGATCATTAATCGTAATCGGAATACCGGCCAGGCTGATCAGTGAAAAACACATCGCCATGCGGTGGTCGTCATAAGTGTCGATCACCGCGTTGTGTACAAGCTGCGTAGGTGGTGTGACTTTTATATAGTCAGGACCTTCCTCAACCGTTGCGCCCACTTTGCGTAACTCAGTCGCCATGGCGGCAATCCGGTCAGTTTCCTTGACACGCCAGCTGGCGATATTGCGCAATGTGGTTGTGCCTTGCGCAAATATCGCCATGACCGCCAGTGTCATCGCTGCATCTGGAATATGGTTGCAATCCAGGTCGATGGCTTTTAGCGTAGATGTTTTTTCTGCGCGCACATGGTTTTCACCATAGCTGATACGACCACCCATTAAACTGGCCGCTTCCGCAAAGCGGATATCGCCCTGGATGCTCTGCTGAGCCACCCCTTGCACGGTCACATCACCCGCCAGAATGCCAGCTGCGATAAAGTAGGAAGCACTGGAGGCATCTCCCTCCACAAAAATTTCGCCCGGAGATTGATAGCGCGTACCTGCTGGAATATGGAAACGCTGCCAGCCATCGCGCTGTACTGCCACTCCAAAACGCTGCATCAGGTTCAAGGTGATTTCGATATAAGGTTTTGAAATCAGCTCGCCAACCACTTCAATCGTCGCAGCCTGCTCAGTCAAGGGCAAAGCCATCAGCAACGCAGTCAGAAACTGGCTGGAGACGTCGCCGCGAATCTGGATGGGCTGACTTACATCCAGCACGGCTGGTGAGATTTGCAGAGGAGGGTAGCCCTTATTACCAGCATAACTGACTTCTGCACCCGCTTGCCGCAATGCGTCCACCAGGTCGCCAATCGGACGCTCATGCATGCGGGGAATGCCATGCAGATGATAATCACCTTGCGAAAAAGCCAATGCTGCAGTTAAGGGACGAAATGCCGTTCCAGCATTACCTAAAAACAAATCTGCCTGTTTATTTGGAAAATTACCTGTGCAGCCAGTCACTTGCCATGCATTTTCACCTATATTTTCCAGTTTGATCCCTAATGCCATCAGTGCTTCCAGCATTCTTGCCGTGTCATCTGACGCCAGCAAATCACGGATCGTCGTCACGCCTTGTGCCAGCGCAGCCAGCAGCAAGGTGCGATTCGAGATACTTTTGGAGCCGGGCAGGGTAATCGTGCCTTGCGCTTGTGTTGCAGCGGGTAAATGCAGTTGTTCCATATATAAAGATCTATTGAATTTTGGATTTTGCCCATTCATTACGGGCATGGCTGGCATGTTCAAATAACGCAAACAGGCCGGCATCGTCATCATTTTCAAGCAGTGTAGTCATTTCACTAACCGCTTGCTGATAAATTTTAAGCTCTTCAAGCAGCGCCTGTTTATTAGCCAGTGCAATATCGCGCCACATTTCCGGATGGCTGCCGGCAATGCGGGTAAAATCGCGGAAGCCACTGGCAGCAAATTTGAATAGTAACTCCGCATTGCCGCGCTTGGCCAAATCCTCTACCAGGGCGAATGCCAGCAAATGAGGCAAATGGCTGACTGCTGCGAATACGCGGTCATGTGCCTGTGGCGTCATACTGGAAACGATTGCACCACAAGCCGTCCATAAGGCCGTTACTTGTTTGACTGCCTCGGCATTCGTCTCGATATCTGGAGTCAGAATCACGTTTTTGCCGACATACAAATCCGCCATGGCAGCACCTGGGCCACTTTTCTCCGCCCCTGCAATAGGATGGCCGCCCACAAACTGGTTAAACTGCGGGCCCAACTCCGCTTGTGCATATGTCATCACATCTGATTTGGTGCTACCAGCATCGGTAATAATGGTATTTGTAGAAAGGTAGGGCTTAATTGCGCGCAAAATAGCTGGTGTTTGCGCAACAGGTGTCGCAATAAGCACCAGGTCCGCATCTGCCAATGCCTTGGAAATATCTGTTTCTGCGATATCGATCAAACCCAGATTTAGTGCTTCCTGCAGGCTTTGATTTGAACGGCCAACACCGGTAATCTGGGGCGGATTAGGAAGCTTTTTCAAGGCAAGCGCAACGGATCCACCTATCAAGCCTACCCCGAATATCACGATTTTTTTGAACATGGCGGCATTGTATCATGTCATAGATAGGTGCTTGAGGTTTGGCTAGTCCAGGTTTCAGGCGTATAATCAATCGATTGCATTGGGGCTGACCCGGTTTCGACGTGGGTTGCAAAGCAGTGCAGGGCATACCGAGGATTCAGGTTCCCTCGTAAATCCATCTGAACAAGTATAGTCGCAAACGACGAAACTTACGCTCTGGCTGCTTAATCCAGCCGGACGCTGCACCGAAGAGCCTCTCGGTCGGGCCGGGTAACCGGCAGCAGCGTCATTTAGAGAGGATCGTGTTTTACCGGGTTGCTTGGTAAGACATTAAATCTAAGGCAACTCGCCAGTCATTCGCTTGCTCGTTGGTGGATGCCTGGTTAAATTTAAACAACACAGCTAAGTATGTAGAACTGTCTGTGGAGGGCTTGCGGACGGGGGTTCGATTCCCCCCAGCTCCACCATTTTATAATTTTTATAAGTTCATTTTAGTACCAAATAATCCCTACAAGGCCCGCAGTTGCGGGCTTTTTCTTTTCTTTCCCTTTCTTTGACGTTCTCTCCGGTTCCTTCTCATCCGCACGTTTTGACGGTATTATTTTGGAAAAATACCGTCACAAAAAAAGAGATACCGTCAATGCCACTTACAGACACCAAAATACGAAACACCAAGCCAGCGGAAAAAGCATTCAAGCTTAGCGATGGAGAGGGGATGTATCTTTTAGTAAATCCCTCTGGGGGCAAGCTCTGGCGTCTGGATTATAGATACCTGGGCAAAAGAAAAACGTTAGCCCTTGGCAGCTATCCGCAGATCAGCCTGGTGGATGCGCGATCCAGGCGTGACGAAGCCCGCAAGCTATTGGCGCAAATCCCGCCAGTTGACCCAGGGCAGGTTAAAAAGTCACAAAAGCAGGCCATTTTTGGGAAACAGCAGAACACTTTTGAGGCCGTCTCCAGAGAATGGGCGGAAAGTTATTTCATCAATAAATCTGCATCCCATAAAGAGCGGACACTAAGGCGCCTAGAGATTTATATTTTTCCATGGTTAGGTAACAAACCCATTGCAGACATTACAGCGCCAGAAGTGCTCCAGGTCATCAAGCGGCCACAGAATCAAAGCAAGCTAGAAACCGCACACAGAGCATTGCAAGCAGTAGGGCAGGTGATGCGCTACGCAGTACAAAATGGTAAAGCTGAAAGAGACGTGACGGCGGATTTGCGTGGTGCCTTGCCTAGCCCGGAAGTTAAACACATGGCCTCATTTGTCGAGCCGCAACAAGTTGCAGAACTGCTACGCGCAATAGACGGCTTTCGGGGCACTTTTACAGTCGAGGCTGCCCTACGCCTTGCTCCGCTCGTTTTCGTGCGTCCTAGCGAGCTAAGGCGTGCGAAATGGGCAGATATTGATTTAGAGGCAGGGGTGTGGGCCTATCGAGTAACCAAAACCAAAACAGATCATATTGTCCCGCTATCAACTCAGGCCTTGCAGATACTTAACCAGCTACATCCAGTTAGCGGCCATGGGGAATTTGTGTTTAGGGGCGGCCACGACCCTAAAAAGCCAATGAGCGAGGCCGCAATCAATGCTGCATTAAAACGGATGGGATATGACACGAAAACACAGATTACCGGCCATGGATTCCGGGCAATGGCCAGAACATTGCTGCACGAAAGACTGAATATTGATCCAGCCATAATTGAACACCAGCTCGCGCACAAGGTGCCGGATGCACTTGGCCAAGCTTACAACCGCACTAAGTTTTTAGAGCAGCGCAAGGCCATGATGCAGGAATGGGCTGATTACCTGGAAGAACTCAAGGCTGGCGTTTTGAAACCAGAAGTATTTTAAATACGGCCATGAAATCGATGTTTTATGACAATGCCTAAGAGAAATAAATTTCGTATTATTTCATTTCAACACTTTTGAAAGGATGAAAAAGGAAATGGAAACGAAGTTATTGCGGGTTGATGCCGTATTGCAGAGAGTTGGAATGGGAAAGACAAAATTGTATCGCATGCTGGGGGAAGGAAAGTTTCCGCTTCCAGTCGCTGTTGAAGGAAGTCGCGCCTGGCGTTCCAACGAAATCGAAGAATGGATTGCCAGCCTGCCGAAGGCAGAAAAATAAACTTACGCGAGAAATTCGCGCATGGCTTCGGCCATCAGCGTCCAACTGGGCGCATTTCAAAAGTCGCAATGCGGCAGCGGGCTTGCCCGACAAATCAAAACATTCTGGAATTTTTCCAGCGGACTGACTTTCAACGAGCCGAGTCAGAACCCACGTAAACGACGTCTGGACGGCGTCGAGGTCAATCCTCGCGGCAGAACCGCGCATCCAAAAGGCTTTTTCCGTTGAAGGAAAACGCATGAATTTAGAGCAACAAATCGATGAACTGGTGGCTCAGCTGCCGTCAGTTTTTGAAGGGCGGACATCATGAGCTTGAAAGCAATGGTGTGGGCTTTGGAGGTTCGAGTTGGAAACCCAATTCGAAAGCTTGTTTTGTTAAAGTTGGCAGATCACGCGAATGATCGAGGGGAGTGCTGGCCATCTTTGGACCTTCTTTCCGAGGTTGCGGAAGTTTCGCGAAGATCGGTCATTCGACACATCCAGGATCTGGAGGAAATGGGCCTGATCTCAAAGAAAAAAGGATCGAAGGGCCGATCAAACAAATATTTTTTGGCATTGAAAAAAGATAGTGCCACTCTGGCACCATCCCCAAAAAATAGGGTGCCAGAGAGTCACCCAGATGGTGCCAGAGTGGCACCCTCGGTGGTGTCAGAGAGTCACCCGAACCAGTCAATTGAATCTGTCAAAGAACCACCACCACAGGATCTTCGCTTTTCGAAGATCATTCCTGAATTTTTCAGAAGTCAGATTTCAGCAAAGTTTTCTGAGTTTCCCAGCCACCAGCTGCAGGATGGGTTAGATGAGTTGGCGGCTGCCATGGAAAAAAGACAAATCGCCAATCCGGTTTTGTGGCTCGAAAAAGTTTTTCGAAGGGGGTTGGTGAGGACTCAGGAGGGTTTGAAAAAAACCGAGCAGCGGAAGGCTGCCTAAATTTGACCGGCGAAAGCCGGTCTTTCCCCAACAAAAAAAGGATGACAAATGATTGATATCAATGTGAGTGATTTGAATTCAGAACAACAACTATTTTTTAATAATTATGAAAGGTCGCTGGATCAGCTCGGCATATCCGTAACACCTCACTTGATTAAAAAAAGTGAGTTAATGCCTGAGTCAACTGCAAACCCTGTTCCCCATTTTATGGGAAATGCTTACAGATAATCGCATGGTGTTTATGCGTTATCCTGTCGCGTTTCCGGTGCACGTTGCCCACGTGCACCGCCCTTAAGGGGGCGCTGGGGCGCCCCCTACGGGAGGCGTTGCCTCTTGCCATTTTTTGCGCTGAACGCGCTGCAAAAGGGCAATTCACCTCGCTTGCACGCCTGAACGGCCTGCCGCACTCAAGGGTTTCACCCTCTTTCATATTCCGCATGCTGAACGCATGCTACATATTCAATTCACCCGTGCAGCGGCGCGCCCTTCGGCGCTTGCCCACCCCATTATTAGCCTGCGCCTTGGCCTGTCTTGCGACAGTCCAGAGGCTAGCCCTACGGGGGGCCTGGACGGCCCGCCATTAATGGGGTGGGCAAGCGCCTCACTAGGGTGAGCCTCTCGCCGCTGCACGGACCTTGCCGTGTCATACGCGCCTGGGGGCTCGTCTGTCACTTGATCGCACTGGGGTGCGCTCACATGGTCCTGTGTCGCCTTTAAAACCCGCTAGGGCGGGTGTTTAAGGCTCGGTCGTGGCTATGCCACTCCCCCGACGCGATTTCCAGCCGCTGGGGCGGCTTTCAATCTTGCTGCACTGGGGTGCAGCAGTCGGCACCTCCAATCCCCGGGGGGATTTCCGCGCAATCCAAAAAAATAAGTCAGTGCGTAGCGCTTCCTTTTTTTGTTTTGCTTGGCCAATGCAATCGCATTCAGCGATTGCATTTCATTCAGCGCGTAACTTTCTGCGCCATGGTCTGTAAAAAATATCGCGTTTTTCCAGCTAATTCTTAGTTTTTTCAGGAAATTTAAAACGGAAAAACCTAGATTCCATGCGGGTTTCCGGTGCGTATTTCAGATACGGCCATGAAATCGGTGTTTTGTAGCAATACATGACTTTTTTAAAAATGCTCAAATTCAGATTCCTGGTTTTTTAGAGTTAAAAAATGAATTTGTTTGCTGAAATCACGCTGGCCATTCACGAATGGCATTGGCTAATTTTTTTCGGTTTGCCAGCAATTTTCGGGTGCCTTTTTTATGTCGGTAATGCCAGCGAAAGCCCGAAAATTGTTTTGCAAAGTGTGGTCATCCCGGCGCTGATTGCGGGCGGATCGGTTCTTTTCTGGAACGTGATTTCCATTAAGAAATGGCCCAAGTTGCCCAGTCTGGAATTTGAGATTCTGGCTTGGTCATTTTTGATCTGGTCCGGCTCAATTCTGTCGGCTTTTCTGCTGACTCGTGCATTGAGCGCGAAGGTGGACTGGCTTAAAAATTTGACGGTCAAGCGCACCAGCTTGGCCAGAACTGGCAAGACCGACGTCCGCAAATTAGACGAGGTTCTGCCTGCAACTGCTAAGAAATTCAACCCGACTGATTTCTGGCATCGAGAAAGCGTTTTTCTCGGAATCGGCGTTGACGGAAAGCCTGTTCGCGCACCGTACCCGCTGCGGCACTTGCAAGTTACTGGCACGAGCGGCTGCGGCAAAGGGGTGCTTTTGAGCCAGATTGCGCTTGAAATGTCGGCCAGGCAAGAAGCTGTATTTTTTATCGATCCGAAACGCGATGAATGGGCGCCGTCTGTCTGCAGCCAGGCAAAAAACTTTTACTTGATTGATTTGAACGCCGACAAACCGCAATTCAACATGTTTTCCGGTGCCAGCGAAACGGAAATTTACGAACTGTTTCTGGCTGGTTTCAGCTTGGGAGAGCGCGGAACAGACGCCGATTTTTACCGGCTGGCAGACCGCCAGGCAGCCAAGGCTGCCGCTAAAACGGCGTTTTCAGAGAAACTGACAGCGCGCCAGCTTCATCAAAAAATCGGCCTGGAAATTGTGAAAGATTCGGCCGGTTTCGAAGGTTATTTGCGAGAGATGGCTAGTTCGCTGGCCGTGAACGCAGAAAGTGGCGGGGTGGAATTGCAAAAAATAATTGCAGATGGCGGTTTGGTTTATGTGATCGGCAGCATGCGGAATGCCGAGGTGATCAGAATGCAGCGTATGTTGCTGGTTCGCCTCATCCAGTTGGCGGAGGCAAGAGACAGAAGTGCAGGCAAGCCTCGCCAAATTTGTGTTCTGCTCGATGAGCTGAAATATCATTTGTCGCGGCCAGCGCTCGAAGCGCTGGGGGCCGCCCGCGACAAGGGAATGCACGTTGTGCTTGCCTATCAGTCGCTGGCTGACCTCCGGGATTGCCCTGCAGATTTGGATGGTGATGTGGTGGTGGGGGCGATTTTTGAAAACACTCCCATCAAGGTAACTTACAGAATCGAAGACACAAAAATCGCTGAAATGCTCGCAGAAAAAAGCGGAAAGGTGCAGGTTGACGATGAAGTGAGAATGGTCAGCGTCGGGGCCGGTAGGGTTGAAAAACTGGACTCAAAACGAACCATCCGTCAAACAGAAACTCATTTGATCGACCAAAACATGTTTCTGAACTTGCGCCAGGGGCAGGCCGTCGTTTTCGGCGCCGCCCAGCTGCCGCAGTTCATAACAACTTCCCCAATCACGGTTGAGAAAAAAAGAATCGAGCCCGTTCAGGGCTCCATAAATAAAAAATCCGACGGCGCAGCCGACGACATTTTCTCAATTGATCCGCTGCCGAAAGGGGGGATCTAGTGCTCATTTCTGACAAAAAACAGCAGCAAGCCAGGACAAAGTCAAAGTCGGACGCGATTTTGAATTGGCTAATGTCTGAAAAATTTTCCGATTTAAGCGTGATTGCCGAGTTGTTGGAAACCGGCAAACCGAATGCCTCAAAAGCGCTGTCCAGGCTTGAAAAACTTGGCCTGGTGGCGCCGCAGCTGCTCCAGGTTGGCCTGGGAAAAGCAAAGGTCTGGACTCTGACTCAAAACGGAATGGGATTGGGCATAAATCCGGCTGACCCAGCCACGCTGGAAAGGTATACGGCGTTCGAGCCCTCGCGAATTGCAGAGTCAACAATCATGCACCAGTTAGCTTGCCAGAAATTGCGCCTGCAACTTCAAAAACAGGGTTGGACCCACTGGATTTCTGATCAAGAAAATCACCGCGCGGAT
>CBIMYT010000043.1:0-9090 GCA_966248215.1 uncultured Methylophilus sp.
TAATCAGTGATTCACCTTCAACAAAGTTGAAGCTGACGTTCAGGTTATGCGGGACGCGATGCTCCAGGTCACCGTTGACATAGGTTTCTTCAATTTGCAGCAGGCCATTCAGCAAACGGTCACGCAAGGCACGAATACGTTCGTTTTCACTGGCCATTTCTTCACGTGCAATACGGAAAGCCTCGCCCATGCCGACAATCTGGTGCGTTGCCAGCGTACCGGAGCGCATGCCGCGCTCATGACCACCACCGTGCATCTGTGCTTCGATACGGATACGTGGCTTGCGGCGTACATACAGGGCGCCTATGCCTTTGGGGCCATAAGTTTTATGGGCGGAGAAGCTCATCAGGTCTACCGGCAGTTTTTCCAGGTCAATTTCGACCTTGCCAGTAGCTTGCGCTGCATCGACATGGAAAATCACGTTGTTGGCACGGCACACATTGCCCAGTGCTTCGATATCCTGGATCACGCCGATTTCGTTATTGACCAGCATGATGGAAGCTACGACGGTATCCGGACGAATCGCTGCCTTGAATTTTTCAATATCAATCAGGCCATCGGCTTCCGGTTGCAGATAGGTGGCTTCATAACCTTCGCGTTCCAGTTCACGCACGGTATCCAGCACGGCTTTATGCTCGGTGGCCGAGGTGATGATGTGCTTGCCTTTGCCGCTGGCATAAAAGTGCGCTGCACCTTTGATCGCCAGGTTGTTGGATTCGGTGGCACCTGAAGTCCAGACGATTTCACGCGGGTCGGCGTGTACCAGTTTGGCGATTTCCTCACGAGCGTTTTCCACAGCCTGCTCGGCAGTCCAGCCATACGGGTGGCTACGCGAAGCAGGGTTACCAAAATCTTCGGTCAGGTAAGGGATCATTTTTTGCGCCACACGTGGGTCTACCGGTGTGGTTGCAGAGTAATCCAGATAAATCGGTTTTCTTTCAGACATGTTTCATGCTCTTTCAATAAAAATCCTATGCCGCAACGGCACTTAATCCTTTCAGGCGTTTCACTTCCTGCTGTAACGCTTGTAAAAATCCCTGTATTTCAGTTTCGTTGTTATGTTCGCCCAGGCTCACGCGTACCGCGCCACGCGCCAGATCCGCTTCCACCCCCATGGCCAGTAAGACATGGCTGGGTTCTGTGCTGTCACTGGAGCAGGCTGAACCACTTGCGACGGCATAGCCGGCCTTATCCAGAGCGGTGACCAGTGTTTCCCCTTCAATATTGGGGATGGCGAAAAAGCTGGTATTCGGCAGGCGCTCAGCCTGCTGGCCGAAGATTACGGCATGCAAACGTTGCAGGCCAGTTTCCAGTTGCTCACGTAACTTAGCTTGGGTTTCGCTACGCGTTTTCAATGACGCTGTGGCTAATTCGCAGGCCTGGGCAAAGCCGACAATGGCCGCCACATTCTCGGTACCGCTACGCAAACCGCGCTCCTGACCGCCGCCATGCAGCAGTGGAGCAATATCCACACGCTTGTCCAGAATCAGCGCGCCTACGCCAACAGGGCCGCCAATCTTGTGACTGGACACCGTCATGGCATTCACGCCAAGCGCAGTAAAATCTACCGGCAATTTACCGAAGGCCTGTACCGCATCGGTATGTAACAAGGCGCCATGCGCTTTGGTCAGTTTGGCCAGTTCGGCAATCGGCTGGATGGCACCGGTTTCATTGTTGGCCAGCATCACGGATACCAGGCCGGTACGGGCGTTTAACTTTTGGGCAGCATCAGCCAGATCCAGCACGCACTGGCTATCCACCTTGATTGACTGCACTTGCCAGCCATGCCATGCCAGCGATTGCGCCGGACGTGAAACACAAGGGTGTTCAATCGCACTGACCAGTAACTGCGCCGGTGTCAGGTTGGCGGCAATGCCCTTGATTGCAAAATTGTTTGCCTCGGTGCCGCCGGAAGTGAAGACCACTTGCGAGGCCTGCACGCCCACACACTCTGCAATCTGTTTTCTAGCTGCTTCGACGGCATCACGCACATTACGGCCATATACATGGCGACTGGTTGCATTGCCTGCTGTATTTGACAGCCATGGCAACATCGCCTGCAAAACCTGGGGTTTTACAGCAGTCGTGCTGTTATGGTCGAAATAAACCGTATTCATGTGCGTTAAAAAGATCTTTAAGCTGCCACCGTGGCATCAGAACCACATTTACGCGGCGAGAAATGCACGGTGCCTGCACCTTTTTTCCTTTGCATTTCCACCATATCGGCCAGGCTTACTCCGGACAGATATTCAAGAATTTTACCGTTGAGCGAAGCCCATAATTCGTGGGTCATGCAGCGGCCTTCTTCATGGCAGTTTTCATTGCCGCCACACTGGGTTGCATCAATTTGTTCGTCTACGGCAGTGATGATGTCAGAGACTGAAATCTCGTGATGTGCTTTGGCAATCCGGTAACCACCGCCAGGTCCGCGTACACTGGAAACCAGGCCTTGTTTGCGCAGGCGGCTGAACAGTTGTTCCAGGTAGGAGAGGGAGATACTTTGACGCTCACTGATGCCTGCCAGGGTAATGGGCTTGTCTGCCTCATAGAGGGCAATATCCAGCATGGCCGTGACGGCAAAACGTCCTTTAGTGGTTAATCGCATCTGCGTGACACCTTTTAAAACAGACTCAAATTATAAAATAACCTACTAATTTAGTCAATTATTAATAATGGAAGTTCTTGGACGCGCAAATGGCTAAAGGACGCCGCTGGCAGGGTGTTGAGAATGGATCTTATTCAGGTTTTTTGGCGAAAGCATCACCAACGCCGGAGTCTGTTTCGGCATCACTCAGTTTGGCCAGTTGCGCCTTGAGGTCGGCAATGTCCGCTTCCTGTTTGTGCGCATGATCCAGCAGACCGTTGATGGCTTTAATCATGGGGTCGTTTTCATCATTGCCTACCGCATAGGCGCTGAAGCCCATTTTCTGCGCAGCATTCTGGCGCTGTTTGTTTTTTTCCTCTTCCAGAATGCGGGCAGGGATTCCGACCGCGGTTGCGCCGTCCGGCACATCTTTCACCACCACGGCATTCGAACCGATTTTGGCATTTTTTCCTATGGTAATCGGGCCTAGTACTTTGGCCCCGGCGCCAATCACCACGCCGGATTCCAGGGTAGGGTGGCGCTTACCTTTGTTCCAGCTGGTGCCGCCCAGGGTGACGCCGTGATACAAGGTGCAGTCGTCGCCGATAATCGCTGTTTCGCCAATCACGACCCCCATGCCATGGTCGATAAACACACGGTGGCCGATGACTGCGCCCGGATGGATTTCAATCCCGGTAATCCAGCGTCCGAAGTGGGAAAGCAGGCGTCCGAACCAGTACATGCGATGTGTCCATAACCAATGGCTGACGCGATGCAGAAGCAGTGCATGGACGCCGGGATAGGTGGTCAGAATTTCAAAATGGGTACGGGCCGCAGGATCGCGGTCAAACACGATTGAAATATCTTCTTTGATGTGATCAAACATGCGCGCATTATGCCACAAGTTTAAAACCTCCCTGAAAACCACGACTGATCGCTGGTGGCGAAAATGGCGCAAAGCTATAATGCTGTTTTCATTTTTCTGGTTGAATATGTCAGACGCCTGTCAGTCATGTGGTGCATGTTGTGCAAGTTTCAGGGTGTCGTTCTACTGGGCTGAAACCGATAGCCATCCGCAAGGTACGGTGCCATCGCATATGACGCAGAAAGTGAATGATTATTACGTCTGTATGCAGGGCACCGGGCAAGTTCCAGTGCGCTGTGTCGCGCTGCAAGGCGTGGTAGGGCAATCTGTCGGTTGCAGTATTTATCCATTACGCTCCAGTACTTGCCGTGAGTTTGAAGCTGCTTCGGACATATGTAACCAGGCCCGGGCAGCGATCGGGCTGGCACCACTTTAAAGCCGATTAATATTTGCTGTGTTTTTTCGGATTGACGCTCAGCGTCAGAATTCCGCGTAACAGATTCACCTCTTCCTTTTCCAGACGGGTACGGCCATACAGGCGGCGCAGGCGTTCAAACAGCTTTTTGGGTGCGCGCGGGTTGATATAGCCTATCTGTTCCAGTACCTCGCGCATATGCTCGTAGAAACGTTCCAGGTCTTCCTGCGTAGCCAGTTCTACCGGTTTTTCCTGATAATGCAGCTCACCGGTGGTCACTGCCATACGTATTTCATAACACATGATTTGTACCGCCTGTGCCAGATTCAGCGAGGTATATTCAGGATTGGCTGGAATGGTGGCGAGAATGTTACAAAGATCTGCTTCTGCATTACTGAGTCCGCTCATTTCCGTGCCAAACACCAGTGCAACCTGGCTGTGGCTGGCAATGGATTTAACTTCCTGTGCGGCTTCACGCACAGTCATCACCTGTTGTGATAGCGAGCGTTCCTTGCCGCTGACGCCGATGACGAAATGACAGTCTGCCAGCGCCTCCTCCAGTGTTTGTGTCACGATGGCATTGTCCAGTACATCGCCTGCATTGACTGCCAGTGACTTGGCTTCGCCATCAGGAAAATGTTTGGGCCGTACCAGGTAGAGTTGTTCCAGTCCCATGGTTTTCATGGCACGGGCAGTGGAGCCTATGTTACCGGGATGGCTGGTCTGGCAAAGGACGACACGGATATTATTGAAGATGGCTGTCATGAGGGGGCTGGATGCGGGCACAAAAGTCTCTCGTACGCGAGTATTTCATTTTGTGAACGCCTGATAAAACGTTAAAATGCTATTTTATCAGTTGATCCCCGTAAACACAGCATGCATCCAACCCTAAATGTCGCCATTCGCGCTGCGCGTGAAGCAGGCAAAATCATCAATCGTGCCGCAATGGACATCGGCGCTTTAAAAATCGAGCAGAAAGACACCAACGACTTCGTCAGCGAAGTTGACCGTAATGCCGAACAGGCGATTATCGATGTGCTCAAGGATGCTTATCCCAAGCATGGTTTCTATGGCGAGGAAAGCGGAAAATCCAATGCAGAAGCTGACAGTATCTGGATTATCGATCCGCTGGATGGCACCACCAATTTCCTGCATGGCTTCCCGGCCTATTGCATTTCCATTGCGTTGCAGGAAAAAGGCGTACTGACACAAGCGGTGATTTATGACCCGGTGCGCAATGACCTGTTTACCGCGACCAAGGGCAGCGGCGCATTCCTGAACAACCGCCGTATCCGCGTGACACAGCGCGCCAAGTTACAGGAGGCTTTGCTTTCAACCGGTTTCCCGTTTAAGGACTTCAGCTACTTTGAAACCTATATCAGCATCTTCCGCGATATGGCGAAAAAAACCTCCGGGTTGCGTCGTCCAGGTTCTGCCGCACTGGATCTGGCCTACGTGGCTGCCGGTTTTTCCGATGGCTTCTTTGAAATCAATCTGTCTCCATGGGATATCGCCGCAGGTGCCTTGCTGGTACAGGAAGCGGGCGGCATTGTAGGTGATTTTGAAGGTAATGAAAGCTGGTTGCGTACAGGCAATATCGTGGCGGCCAACCCGAAAGTGTTCGGGCAGATGTTGCAGGTGATTGCACCGCATCTGACAGAACGGATCAAGACACCCACATTGGGGATGTAGTTTTTTCTCTTTGTTTTGAATGTGATGAACCCGGATAGTGATATCCGGGTTTGTTTTTTTCAGGATGTCTTGAAGTGATTGATAAATCCGTGCTGGTAGGGCGAATGTTTTTTCGCCCTTAGACGAGTAACTTTTCTTTGTTGAGCAACGCAAGGGAGCCGATAATTTTTCATCCACACACAAACTAGTGTTGTAAGGTGAAAAAGAATCTCTCATCAAAAAACACCACTTTTGTTGTAAGATGCACTGGCTATTTATCTCATAAAACCCCGATCTAAAGTTTCTCTGCATGGCCTTCGAAAACCACACCCCCATGATGCGTCAATACCTGACGCTGAAAGCACAGTATCCCGATATGCTGCTGTTTTACCGCATGGGTGATTTTTACGAACTGTTTTTTGAGGATGCCGAAAAAGCTGCGCGCTTGCTGGGGATTACACTGACTAAACGAGGTGCCAGCAACGGTGAGCCAATCAAGATGGCAGGTCTGCCTTATCATGCTGCCGAGCAATATCTGGCCAAATTAGCCAAAATGGGCGAAGCAGTGGCCATTTGCGAGCAGGTGGGTAATCCGGCGACCTCCAAAGGACCGGTGGCGCGTGAAGTTACGCGTATTCTGACGCCAGGCACCCTGACCGATGCGGCCTTACTGGATGAAACGCGTGACAATACTTTGCTGTGCGTGGCCAAAGGTGACGGCGTGCTGGGCCTGGCGCGGTTGAATCTGGCTTCCGGTGATTTTGTCCTGAGCGAAATTGCCCCGGGGTATTTGTCGCAGGAGCTGGAGCGTATTCATCCGGCAGAACTGGTGACCGCAGAAGACCATACTGCAGATGCATTGCAGCAAGCGCGGTGTGCCAAAAAGCGGCTGGCGCCTTGGCAGTTCGATCTGGAGTCGGCACAGCGCAGCCTGAGTCAGCAGTTCAATACGCATGACCTGGCCGGATTTGGTTGTGGCGAAATGCCTGTCGCTGTGATGGCGGCGGGTGCATTGCTGGATTACGTCAAGCATACCCAGCGCACGGCGTTGCCACATATTGCCGGTTTGCGCGTGGAACAGACCAGCCATTACCTGCAACTGGATGCCGCCACACGGCGTAACCTGGAAATTGATACCACGATACGTGGCGAAGCAACGCCAACTTTGTATTCCCTGCTCAACTCCACGCAAACTGCGATGGGTGCACGTTTGCTGCGCCATTGGCTGCATCATCCCTTGCGTAACCAGCAGGTGATCCGGCAACGCCATCTGGCAGTGGCTGAACTACTGGAGCAGTCTTTAGATAACGCTCTGCAACAGGCTTTGCATCCCATAGGCGATATTGAACGCATGACCGCGCGCGTGGCGCTTAAAAGTGCCCGTCCACGCGATTTGTCCGGTTTGCGCGACAGCCTGCTGCAATTGCCATCTTTGTGTCAGGTCTTGCCGAATGCGCAATCAGAATTGTTGCGTAGCTTGCTGGGCGAACTGCTTGTACCAGCGGATGCCTTGCAGTTATTGACGCAGGCCATCCAGCAGGAACCTGCGGCCATTTTGCGTGAAGGTGGCGTGATTGCGCAGGGTTATGATGCCGAACTGGATGAGCTGCGTGCCTTGCAAACGGATCATGGTGATTTCCTGTTGCAGTTTGAAGCCGCTGAAAAAGCCCGTACCGGCATTGCCAACCTCAAGGTGGAATATAACAGCGTGCATGGTTTTTATATTGAAATCAGCCGCTTGCAGGCCGATAGCGCACCTGCGGAATACCGTCGCCGCCAGACGCTGAAAAATGTGGAGCGCTTTATCACGCCGGAACTCAAGGCCTTTGAGGATAAGGTACTGAGCGCCAATGAGCGCGCCCTGGCACGTGAAAAAATGCTGTATGAACAGGTGCTGGAAGCATTTTTGCCTCACATTACCGCCTTGCAACGTATTGCCACTGCTGTGGCGACGCTGGATGTGCTGGCCTGTTTTGCCGAGCGTGCGCGTGCATTGCACTATGTGCAACCGGAATTTCGTGCTGATATCGGTCTGGAAATCCAGCATGGCCGTCACCCGGTGGTGGAAAGCATTGCCCAGCCCTATGTCGCCAACGATGTTTCGCTGAATCCATACCGCCAATTATTGTTAATTACCGGTCCTAACATGGGCGGTAAATCGACCTTTATGCGGCAGACGGCGCTGATTGTGCTGCTGGCTTATTGTGGCAGTTTTGTGCCTGCACAAACTGCAGTGATTGGTGAAATTGACCGTATCTTTACCCGGATTGGTGCGTCAGATGACCTGGCCGGTGGCCGATCCACGTTTATGGTGGAAATGACAGAAACCGCCAATATCCTGAATAACGCCAGTGCCAGCAGCCTGGTGTTGCTGGACGAGATTGGCCGTGGCACCAGTACCTTTGACGGTCTCAGTCTGGCCTGGGCAGTGGCCAAACAGTTGCTGGAGAAAAACAAGTCGCTGACACTGTTTGCCACGCACTATTTTGAACTGACACGCATTGTGGATGAGGCCAAACACGCGGCGAATGTACACCTGGATGCAGTGGAACACGGGCAGGGCATTGTGTTCCTGCATAAGGTGGAAGAGGGCGCCGCGACCATGAGTTACGGTATACAGGTGGCGCAACTGGCAGGTATTCCCAGGTCGGTGGTGCAATTGGCCAAACGCAAGTTGCAGCAGCTGGAGAACCAGACGGTTGCCGCGACACCGCAGAATGACCTGTTTGCCGTGAGTGCTGTGCCCGAGGAGGTGCCGTTGCATCCGGTGGTCGCGGAACTGGAAAGCATACAACCGGATGAGCTGACGCCTAAACAGGCGCTGGAATTACTGTACGCGTTAAAGAAACAATTGTGAGGAAAACATCATGCAAAAACCCGCTATTACCCAACAGCCTATTCATGAAGTGATTGCCAATCGCTGGAGTGGCCGCGCTTATGATGCAGGCAAGCCTGTGACGAATGAGCAGGTATTGAGCCTGCTGGAAGCCGCGCGCTGGGCGCCTTCCTGTTTTGGTGATGAGCCGTGGCGCTATGTGGTCTGCAACAAGGGTGACAATATGCAGGCCTGGCAGGCGGCATTTGATTGCCTGGTGCCAGGCAATCAGGGCTGGGCAGTCAATGCGCCGGTATTGTTGTTGATCTGTGCAGACACCTTGTTCCGCCACAACGATAAACCGAACAAATGGGCAGCCTACGATACCGGTGCAGCCACCGAGAACCTGTGCCTGCAGGCGACGGCATTGGGCCTGATGGCACACCAGATGGGTGGATTTGATGCCGATAAAGCCAGACAGACATTTAATGTGCCTGAGCGCTTCCAGATCCTGGCCATGGTCACAGTAGGTCATCAGGCACCTATCGAAAATGTCACCGGGGAAGCGAAAGAACGAGAACTGGCCGCACGCAGCCGTAAACCGCTGGGCGAGTTATTCTTTAACGGTGTCTGGGATAACGCTATCGTCTAGTGCTGACTGGTACGTAGCCAGAGGTTTAATACATATGATTAGCTGCCATGCCAGATCATCTGATCTGCCGTGGCAGGTTGACCCAGTC
>CBIMYT010000044.1:0-8119 GCA_966248215.1 uncultured Methylophilus sp.
CCGATAATGGCGACCAGGTCGGCAATCATGTGCCCCTTGGTCATTTCATCCAGCGCAGCCAGATGCGCAAAACCTGGCGCACGAATTTTCAGGCGATAAGGCTTGTTCGCCCCGTCTGACACCATGTAGATACCAAACTCGCCTTTGGGATGTTCCACTGCGGCATACGCCTCGCCAGCCGGCACATGAAATCCCTCGGTAAACAACTTGAAGTGGTGAATCAAGTCTTCCATATTGGTTTTCATGCCTTCACGCGGTGGCGGCGCCACTTTGTTGTCGTCAGTAATCACCGGACCAGGATTTTTACGCAGCCAGTCAATACACTGCCTGATGATACGGTTGGACTGGCGCATTTCTTCCACGCGCACCAGGTAGCGGTCATAACAGTCGCCGTTCACGCCCAGCGGAATATCGAAGTCCATCTTGTCATAGACTTCATACGGCTGTTTCTTGCGTAAATCCCAGGCCACGCCCGAGCCACGCAGCATGGCACCGGTCATGCCCAATGCCAGCGCACGCTCCGGACTGACCACACCGATACCCACTGTACGCTGTTTCCAGATACGGTTATCGGTCAGCAGCGTCTCATACTCATCCACATAAGTCGGGAAGCGGTTGGTAAAGTCTTCAATAAAATCAAGCAGGGAACCCTGGCGGTTTTCATTGAGTTTTCTGATTTCATCGGCACTGCGGAATTTGGTGGTTTCGTGCTGCGGCATTTTTTCCGGCAGGTCACGATAGACACCACCCGGACGGTAATAAGCGGCATGCATACGCGCACCGGAAACCGCCTCATAAACATCAAACAAATCTTCACGTTCACGGAAGGCGTACAGGAACACCGTCATGGCCCCTACGTCCAGCGCGTGCGCGCCCAGCCACAGCAAGTGATTCAGGATGCGGGTGATTTCGTCGAACATGACGCGGATATACTGGGCACGCACAGGCACTTCCAGTCTCAGCATCTTCTCGATTGCCATCACATACGCATGCTCATTGGCCATCATGGAGACATAATCCAGACGGTCCATATACGGCACACTTTGCAGGTAAGTACGATTTTCAGCCAGCTTTTCCGTCGCCCTGTGCAGCAAACCGATATGCGGGTCAGCACGTTGAATCACTTCACCATCCAGCTCCAGCACCAGACGCAATACACCGTGCGCCGCAGGGTGTTGCGGACCGAAGTTCATGGTGTAATTCTTGATCTCAGCCATACTAAATAATTCCCAGCTTGCCAGACTCAGCCCGACTTAAGGCAGAAGTGTAAAGAAAAGAAAGGTGAATACCGGATATCCATTTAGCCATGATGCACTCCGTCATCGCGAATCAGGCGCGGTACATTGTTGCGCGGGTCTATGCTGACCGGCTGGTAAATCACGCGCTGCTGTACCGGGTCATAGCGCATTTCCACATTGCCTATCATCGGGAAGTCCTTGCGGAACGGATGACCCACAAAGCCGTAATCAGTCAACAGGCGGCGCAGATCCGGATGGTTTTCGAACATCATGCCATACAGGTCAAACGCTTCACGCTCAAACCAGTTAGCCACCGGCCAGACATCGACCAGGGTCGGGAATACCGGAAAATCGTCATCCGTCGCAAATGCACGGATACGCACCCGCTGGTTCAGGCTGACAGACAATAAGTGCAGCACCAGCGCGAAACGCGGGCCTTCCCAGCGTCCGTCACCATAATCAGAGTAATCCACGCCGCACAAATCAATCAGTTGCTCGAACTTAAGCTCGGCATGTGTTTTCAGTTTGTCGGCCACGGCCAGCAAATGCGACACATGCACCTCTACCGTGATTTCACCCAGTTTTTGTTCCAGCTTTACCACGCCATCACCCAAGGCTAGCTTGAGCTGCGCGGACAAATGTTCGAGTTTTGCAGACATAGTGTGATTTCTTGAGCGGATATGGGATCAGGTTCTGGCGATGGTATTGGTACGCTTGATTTTTTTCTGCAACTGAATGATGCCGTACAGCAGGGCTTCAGCCGTCGGCGGGCAACCCGGCACATAGACATCCACCGGCACGATGCGGTCACAACCGCGCACTACCGCATAAGAATAATGATAGTAGCCGCCGCCGTTGGCACAGCTACCCATGGAAATCACCCAGCGCGGTTCTGCCATCTGGTCATACACCTTGCGCAAGGCAGGCGCCATCTTGTTGACCAGCGTCCCGGCCACAATCATCACGTCAGACTGGCGCGGACTTGGGCGGAATACGATACCGAAGCGGTCCAGGTCATACCGTGCAGCGCCTGCATGCATCATTTCAACCGCACAGCAGGCCAGGCCGAAAGTCATCGGCCACAGAGAGCCGGTACGCGTGTAGTTAATCACCGTATCCAGGGTGGTGGTGACAAAGCCTTTTTCCAATACGCCTTCAATGCTCATTTCGCATCAATCCCATTCAAGGGCGCCTTTCATCCATTCAAAGATGAAGCCGACCACCAATACAAACAAGAAAACCATCATCGCCCAGAAGCCGGCCGGACCAATGTCCTGAATCACTACCGCCCAGGGAAAAAGAAAAGCAATTTCGAGATCAAACAGAATAAACAGAATGGCGACCAGATAGTAGCGCACATCAAACTTCATGCGCGCATCTTCAAATGCCTCAAAGCCACATTCATAAGGAGAGTTTTTTTCCGCATCAGGTCTGTGCGGAGAAAGAATTTTACCGGCCAATAGCGGCCCCAGACCTACGCCCAGGCCTACCAGGATAAACATCAGAATCGGGAAATAGTTTTCTAACACTGATTTGCCTTAATCGATCATGTTAACAAGTATTCACTGCAAACCCGGCAGGTTCGACCAGCGCACACTAAAACACTCCCAAGCAAACATTCCCAGCCAACGTCGTCAAACGCAAGACTCTGGTGCCGTCGGCGAGACTCGAACTCGCACGACTTTCGTCACTACCCCCTCAAGATAGCGTGTCTACCAATTCCACCACGACGGCCAAAAAAATTAATTGGGAATATCTTTGGGTGTATTTTCTACCGGCTGGGCAGGCTTGACAGCCTCGCCTTCTGCCGGTGCTTGCTGCGTCAACGTGGATTTAATCACGCTACCGGAATCCGTTTTGTTGCTGGACATAAAAGCCAGCGTCAAACTAGTTGCAAAAAATACTGTAATAAAAACCGATGTCAGCTTGCTGAGCAGATTGGAAGAGCCTGATACCCCGAACAAGCTACCGGAGGCACCGCTACCGAAAGCTGCGCCCATGTCAGCGCCTTTACCATGCTGCAATAAGACCAGGCCAATCACGGCAGCGGCTGCCAGCACATGAATGACGAGAATGACGTTTTCCATATTTCTTTAATCCAATAATGTATAACGATTTAGCTTTTGGCATTTTCGCTATCTAGCGATGATGCTGTCATAGCGGCCTGGCATATTTTTATGAATTGCCCAACATCCAGCGAGCAACGGCCAACCAGCGCACCATCTATTTCCTTCTGATTTAATAATTGTACCGCATTTTGTGGGTTTACGCTGCCTCCGTACAGGATTTTTAACGTAGCCGCAGCCGCCTGATCTGCACTGGCAACCGTGTCACGGATAAACTGGTGCATGGACACCGCCTGTTCCGCTGTCGCCGCCAGCCCGGTGCCAATCGCCCAGATAGGCTCGTAAGAAACAATGGCACCGGCGAAGGCCTCTCCACCGAACAGCCGGATAATCGTTTCCAGCTGTTTACCGACCACGCGCTCCATCACGCCCGCCTCGCGTTCCAGCAAGGTTTCCCCCACGCATAAAATGGGCGTCAGGCCGTGGCGCCTGGCCATCATCATTTTTTCAGCAATATTCTCATCCGATTCGCAATAAGCCGTGCTGCGCTCGGAGTGCCCGATAATCACATAGCGGGCACCAAAATCACACAACATGCTGGCTCCCACCTCGCCGGTATAAGCGCCCTGCTCATACTTGGCAAGATTCTGTGCACCCCAGGCAATGCGGCTGCCGGACAGCAGGGATTGCATTTGAGCCAGGTAGGGGTATGGCACACAAACCACCACATCGGTTTGTGGCAAGGCCTGCAATCCTTGCAGATAACCTGCAATCAATGCCTGGTTAAATGCCAGGCTGCCATGCATTTTCCAGTTGGCAACAACAAGTTTACGGGAGATGGAGTCTGATACGGGATGGGACATGCAGAAAATTAGCTCACAATGTACGGTGCAGTACTGATTCAAATTTGCGTTGCGCGAATTCTACGCCCGCACACTGTGAGCGACAAGCCCGATGGCTAAAAACCTGAGAATCAGGCGGCCAGGAATGGATAATCGGTATATCCGCTTTCATTGCCACCATAGAAAGTGGCAGCATCGGCTTCATTCAATGGTGCATCTTTTGCATAACGCTCGACCAGGTCCGGATTGGCAATAAACGGTACGCCATAAGCCACGGCATCGGCATGACCGCTGGCGATGGCAGCATTACCGCGCGCCTTGTCATATCCGAGGTTAGCAATATATCCGCTGTTGAACAGCTTGCGCATCTGTACAAAATCAAATGGCTCGGATTCGCCGCCGCCATGAATACCACCTTCAACCACATGCAGATAGGCCAGGTCAAACTGGTTCAATGCCTGGGTGACATGGTTGAATGTCTGTTGTGGCTGGCTGTCCTGCATGTCATTGAAAGGGTTGACCGGTGACAAACGTACGCCCACCTTGTCTGCGCCTATGACATTCACTACGGCCTCGACTACTTCCAGCAGCAGTCGCGTGCGATTTTCTACTGATCCGCCATAGTTATCAGTCCTGTGGTTGCTGCCATCACGCAGAAACTGATCCAGCAGGTAGCCGTTAGCCGCATGCACTTCCACTCCGTCAAAACCTGCCGCAATGGCACAACGTGTTGCATGCACGTAATCCTGTACCACGGTTGCCAGCTCAGCCGCTTCCAGTGCGCGTGGCGTCACATAATCCTGCAGCCCCTGGTAGGTGAATGCCTGGCCAGCCGGTTTAATGGCGGAAGGAGCTACCGGTGTCGCCTGGTTAGGCAGCAGGCTGGGGTGGGAAATCCGGCCGACATGCCATAACTGGATCACAATCTTGCCGCCCTTGGCATGCACGGCATCCGTCACTTTTTTCCAGCCGGCGATTTGCGCATCGGTATAAATACCAGGCAGGGCTGGATAACCATGCGCCATGGGCGAAATAGGCGTGGCTTCGGTAATAATCAATCCGGCAGAAGCGCGCTGCTCGTAATACGTCACATTCATGTCCTGCGGCACACCGCCTTCGCCTGCACGGTTACGCGTCAGGGGTGCCATCACCATACGGTTTTTCAATGCAATTGCACCCAGTTTTGCCGGGGAAAATAAATCCAATGCCATAAAAATCTCCATTTTTTATTCCACAAACAGCTAAATGCAAGGCAAGACAGGAAGCATGCCTCCGGCCTCACCTTGCATAGCCATGATAGGGTGTATGTATTATTAGTTATGTATATTACTTGGCTTTCACGCCTTCGATCAGCAATGTCACTTCAATATCGTCACCCACAGGCGCGTTGACACCCGTTGCCCAGCCAAATCCGTAATCCGAGGCCTTCAAGGTAATATGACCTTCAAAACCGGCGCGCTGGCCACCCCATGGATCTGCCCCGTAGCCCAGTACGCGGATAGGAATATCCACCAGCTTGGTAACACCATGCATGGTCAGCTTGCCCTGCATGACACCCTGCGTCTGGCTGGAAGCCGTGACTTTTGTGCTTTCAAACTGGATTTGCGTGTACTTGGCAACATCCAGGTATTTGTCCGCCTTGATATGCTCATCACGCTTGCCGAAACCTGTATTCACGCTGCTCACATTAATGGTGGCACGCACCGAGGCCGTATTCAAATTGGCACGGTCCAGCGTAATGACGCCGGTCACATCATTAAATGTACCGGAAGTTTTTGAAACCACATGACGAATACTGAAATTGGCAAAACTGTGTTTGGCATCAATGTCATAGGTTTCTGTGGCAGCCCAGGCCTGGGAAGCCACCAGCAAGCTTGTGGCCAAGATTATTTTTTTCATTATTATCTCCTTAATGAGGTCATTGTTATCGGGACACTACAAACCGTCTGGTAATGGCAGCCACACGCTCACCCAGGTGCTCGGCTGTCAGCAAGTCACTCTGGAGCGGCGCTACATCCGGTCCCTGATCGGCATTTGCCTGCGCCATGGCGCCCAGAAAACCACCCAGACGGTTTAGGTCATTGACTGATCCCTGGCTGCTATTGTTCCCCGCCAGCAGATCCAGTCCGACCCAAATCATGCCATGCTGCGCGGCAAACACGGACAACTGCACAAGCGTATTCAGCTTATCCCCGCTTTGCGCGGCAGAAGTCGTGAATCCTGCCGCAATTTTATCTTTCCAGTCACGGACAAACCAGGCCTTGGAGCTGGCATCCATAAACGCCTTAAACTGTGCGGATGCAGAGCCCATATAGGTCGGGCTGCCAAAAATAATGGCATCACTGGCTTTCAGGACTTCCCACTGCTGTTGCGCTTCGTCTACAGTCAGCAAGTGTACGGTCACGCCGTCCACCTTGCCTGCTCCGCGCGCAACCGCTTTGGCCTGCTCGGCCGTATGACCGTAACCGCTATGATACACAATTGCAACCTGCGTCATGCTTGAACTCCCTTGTCTCTTTAAATAAAAAAATTGATGAATCTATGCGCGAATGCCGGGCAAATCAAACCACAACACTTCACTGGTCTGATGCGCCTGCATGTCCAGCCGCGTGGCAGCATCCACTTTCAAGGCATCCCCTGTGGCCAGGCGCTGCCCGTTAATCTCAACCTCACCTGTGGCCACATGCATATAGGCACTCCGGCCTTCACTGACCTCCAGCGGCAAGCTGTGTCCGGTTTCCAGCACAGTGGCGCACAAGGTCACATCCTGATGTATCTTCAATGAGCCATCCCAGGCATCCGGTGAAGCAATCAATGCCCAGCGGTTTAACTTACTCGCCACGGGAATTGTTTTTTCTTCATAGCCTGGCGCCAGATTCAAGGTGGCAGGCTCAATCCAGATCTGCAACAAGTGTGCGGTGGTTTGTTCGGAAGCATTCATTTCACTATGCCGCACACCGGTACCGGCAGTCATGCGCTGCACATCACCGGCACGGATCACCGAACCATTACCCATGCTGTCGGTATGGCGCAACTCGCCTGCCAGCATATAAGTGATGATTTCCATATCCTGATGGCCGTGCATGCCAAATCCGGTCGCAGGTGCAATCTTGTCATCGTTAATCACACGTAACACCGAGTAGCCCATGTGCTCAGGGTCGTAGTAACCGGCAAACGAAAAACTGTGAAAACTTTCCAGCCAGCCATGATTGGCATAGCCACGTGCATTGGAAGGACGGATATTCAACATTTATTCACTCCGTTTGAAAGATTAACTGTATGATAAAAAAAGATTTATATGCTTGATAGCAAAACGTTTTGCATTACTCATTCAGTTTTTTTGATGAAGAATAAGTGCCATGAAAATTAGCCTGGAAGCCCTGGAAGTCATAGATGCCATAGACCGCAAAGGCAGCTTTGCGGCCGCTGCTGAAGCGCTGTATCGCGTCCCTTCCGCCCTGACCTACACCATCCGCAAACTGGAAGAAGATCTGGGGGTCACGCTATTCGATCGCAGCGGGCATCGCGCCACACTGACGGCTGCCGGTGCAGAGTTATTAAAAGAAGGCCGCTATCTGCTGGATGCCGCACAAATACTGGAATGCCGGGTACGCAGAGTCGCCACGGGGATCGAAACTGACATTACCCTTGCAATCAGTGACCTGTTCGAGTTCCAGCCTATCCTGTTTTTGTTACAGGATTTTTACCAGCAGGGGTTTGGTACCCGCGTCAAGCTCGTGCGTGAAGTCTATGGCGGCAGCTGGGACGCCCTGCAATCCAACCGTGCCGACATTTCGATTGGCGCTCCCGGCGACTCTCCGCCAGGTAATGGTTTCGGTACGCATTTGCTGGGGCAACTGGAGTTTGTGTTTGCCGTAGCGCCGCACCACCCCCTGGCTACGCTACCGGAACCACTGAATGCCTGTGATATTGTGCAGCATCGCGTCGCAGCAGCAGCCGACAGCTCACGCAA
>CBIMYT010000045.1:0-6809 GCA_966248215.1 uncultured Methylophilus sp.
GGAAGTGTCCACTATGTCCTCGTACACCTGTCAACCATGTCTCCGGTCTATACAGCTTGCACAAAGATAAAGTCACCAAAAGAAAGTGCACCCCAACTTCCGCTTGTTTCCTGTGTTGCTCGCCAAAATAAGCGGTCGCGAAACTCGACCTGACAACTCACACAGTACGTGAGTTGCTGCGGGACTCAGACAACCGCTCCCTTCATCTTATTTTGGCTGTGCTACTCGGCGCGGCAGATGGGGACCCCGAAAAACCATGAGTGGAACCGCTTGTGAATTGAATAAAAGAGTTTAGTTTTTGAACCGTCCAAACTTCTACGCTGCTGGTTAGGCGAGATAAATCCCATTCCATCACGCTGAGTAGCGCAGGCAAGGTGGGGGATGTCGGCCATCGGCTGTTTGAGTTCCGCAACAAGCCACGTAATGTGTGGCTTGTCAGGGCGAGTTTCGATGGACGCCGACCTTGTTGAGCAACGCAAGGGAGCCGTCAGGCCGTGATGGTGGGTGTCCTCCTCTTTGGTGACTTTCTGGGGGACAAGCACCAGAAAGTCACTCGCCTAAAGGCGAAATAAACAACCTATTAAAACCGCCAATGCTAAATCTCCTGATTCAGCTTTATTTGAATAAGTGAGCCCAAGCCATTTCAACATCAATGAAACATGAAGCAAATCCCCTCTTGAAAAACGGTTTTTACTTCCCCATCTAAACGTAAATTTTTGTGTTTAATCCCGTTTTTTGGAGGAACCGTCATGACGACAGCGACCGCAGAATCGCAATCTAAGCAAACCATGGGCTTTCAGGCCGAAGTCAAACAATTGCTGCAGTTGATGATCCATTCACTGTATAGCAATAAGGAAATTGTCTTGCGTGAATTGATTTCCAACGCTTCTGATGCGGCGGATAAGTTGCGTTTTGAAGCAATTTCTAACGATAGCCTGTATGAAAATGACAGTGAATTGAAAATTCGTGTCTCGTTTGATAAAGATGCGCGCACCGTGACCATTGCTGACAACGGTATCGGCATGCGCCGCGAAGAGGTCATTAACAACATTGGTACTATTGCCAAATCCGGTACCAAGGAATTCTTCCAGAACCTGACCGGCGACCAGGCCAAGGATGCCAACCTGATTGGTCAATTCGGGGTGGGGTTCTATTCCAGTTTCATTATCGCCGACAAGGTGACACTGATTACACGCCGCGCCGGTGAAACTGAAGCCATCAAGTGGGAATCCAGCGGTGAGGGTGATTTTACGATTGAGGCTGTCGACAAGGCTGACCGTGGTACCGAGGTGATTCTGCATCTGCGTGAAGGCGAAGAGGAGTTTCTCAACGACTGGAAACTGAAAACCATTATCCGCAAATATTCCGACCACATCACCTTGCCTATCGTGATGAAAAAATCCGAATGGAAAGAGGGTGAGAATGGCGAAGGTGGCCAGATGGTGGCCACGGATGAAGATGAAACCGTTAATACAGCTTCTGCCTTGTGGGCGCGTAGCAAGAGCGACATCTCCGAAGAAGATTACAACGAATTCTACAAACATGTTTCCCATGACTTCGAGAATCCGCTGGCTTACACCCACAGTCGCGTAGAAGGCAAACAGGAATATATTTCATTGCTGTATGTGCCATCCAAAGCACCGTTTGATTTATATGACCGCGAGCGTCGCCAAGGCATCAAGCTGTATGTGAAGCGCGTATTTATTATGGAAGATGCCGAGAAACTGATGCCGCAATACCTGCGCTTTGTACGTGGTGTGATTGATTCGGCTGATCTGCCATTGAATGTGTCACGTGAGATCTTGCAGGATAGCCGTGATGTGGAAGCGATTAAGAATGGTTCGGTGAAAAAAGTCCTGAGTCTGCTGGAAGACCTGGCGGAAAACAAACCGGAAGATTACGCCAGGTTCTGGAACGAGTTTGGCCGCGTGCTCAAGGAAGGTCCGGGCGAAGACTTTGCCAATAAAGACAAGATCGCCGGTTTGTTGCGTTTCGCGTCTACTCATGCCGATACCGAAGAGCAAAATGTTTCATTGAAAGCGTATATCGAGCGCATGAAACCTGAGCAGGAAGCGATTTACTACATCACCGCTGATACCTTTGCTGCGGCCAAGAATTCACCACATCTGGAAATCTTCCGCAAAAAAGGCATTGAAGTATTGCTGATGTCTGACAAGGTCGATGAGTGGTTACTGGGCAGCCTGACCGAGTTTGAAGGCAAAAAGCTGCAATCCATCGCCAAAGGTGATCTGGACTTGGGTAAGCTGGAAGACGAAGCTGACAAAGAAGCGCAGAAGCAGGTTGAAGAAAATGCCAAAGACCTGGTTGAGCGCGTGAAGGCGGCATTGGGCGAGGCTGTCAAAGATGTGAAAGTGACGCATCGTTTGACTGATTCTCCAGCGTGTCTGGTAGCGGGTGAGCATGATCTGTCCGGTAACCTGGCACGTATTCTGAAAGCAGCTGGCCAGAAAGCGCCTGACAGCAAGCCTGTCCTGGAAATCAATCCTGCACATAGACTGGTGGAAAAACTCAAGGCCGAAAGCGATGAGACCAAGTTTGCCGATTATGCGCATGTGCTGTTTGATCAGGCCTTGCTGGCAGAAGGCGGGCAACTGGAAGATCCGGCCAGTTTTGTGAAACGCATGAACAGCCTGATTCTTTAACATATTTTCTGCATGTCGATAGCCCGCTGGATTAGCGGGCTTTTTGTTTTCCTGACTGTTGGAATATCTGATTGGCCGTTGTCATGCTGCTGACTTACGGGCTCACATATAATGTGGATACAACATGAATTTTGTGTTTCTTTCCCTGTCTGACGATTTCAAGACCGGGACTGTGCCCGGAATTTGCTTGTTGCTTTTATATGGCATACAGCGATTTCTTATCAATATTCAGGGGACGATGCATGAGCACTGATGTGAAAAGAACACGAAGAAAAGCCGAAAAACCGGCAAACTTTCAGGCAGTTGATGAATTTCTCCTTGAACAACTGCCTATCCCGCAAGCCTTGCGCAACCACCTCACTTTTTCACTGGGTAAATCCGATTCCTGGGCCACTTCACGTGACTGGTACCAGACTGCTGCATTGACAGTACGTGACCATTTGATGAGCCGCTGGGTAAATACCCGAGATGCTTACCGCGAAGCCAATACCAAGCGTGTCTATTATCTTTCCCTGGAGTTCCTGATTGGGCGCATGCTGGCCAATGCCGCCCTGAATCTGGGCATTGCACCGGAGTTAAGCGCAGGCTTGCAGACAATTGGCCAGCAAATGGAAGGCGTTGTAGAGATGGAGCCGGATGCTGCGCTGGGGAATGGTGGTCTGGGGCGTCTTGCCGCCTGTTTTGTTGACTCCATGGCGACCATGGATATTCCTGCTACCGGTTACGGGATCCGCTATGACTATGGCATGTTCCGTCAAACCATAGAGGACGGGCAACAGGTTGAAAATCCGGATAACTGGTTACGCTACCAGAATATCTGGGAGATCCAGCGCCCGGAACATACCTGCGAAGTGAAGTTTTATGGTCGTGTAGTACAGGTACATACCGAACATGGCACTGAGCATCATTGGGTAGAGACCGAGAGTGTGGTGGCCATGCCGTATGATGTGCCGGTTCCTGGCTACGGCACCCAAACTGTGAATAACCTGCGTCTGTGGTCGGCCAAGGCTGCCAAGGAATTTGATCTGCTGCACTTTAACCAGGGCAATTATGACAAGTCGGTCGAAGGCCGGCACGGCGCAGAAACCATTTCCCAGGTGCTGTATCCCAACGATGCTTCCGAATCGGGCAAGGAGTTGCGCCTCAAACAGCAGTATTTCTTTGTGTCTGCCTCTATCCAGGACATTCTGCACCGCTTTACCAATTACAACTCTGACTGGGATACCTTACCGGACAAGGCGGCTATCCAGCTGAATGACACCCATCCTGCCATTGCGGTGGCTGAAATGATGTATCAACTGGTGGATCATTATCATCTGGCCTGGGACAGGGCGTGGAAGCTGGTCACGCAGATATTTGCCTATACCAATCACACGCTGATGCCGGAGGCGCTGGAAACCTGGTCAGTGGAGTTATTTGCGACCTTGCTGCCACGGCATCTTGAGATTATTTACGAAATTAATCACCGTTTCCTGCAGATGGTTAACCAGCATTTTCCCGGTGACAGCGAACTGTTACGCCGCGTGTCCATCATAGATGAAAGCCATGGGCGGCGCGTGCGCATGGCGCATCTGGCCGTGATTGGCAGTCATACCGTGAATGGTGTGGCTGCCTTGCACAGCGAGTTGCTGAAAACAACGCTGTTTGCCGATTTCAACAAAATTTACCCGGATAAATTTACCAACGTCACCAATGGCATTACACCCCGCCGCTGGCTGAACCAGGCGAATCCACTGTTAACCGGATTGCTGACACAGTATATAGGCAGCGGCTTCCAGAAAGACCTGAGCCTGATTAAACAGAGTGAACCACTGGCGGACAACGCTGCCTTCAGGCAGGCGTTTCGTGATGTGAAGGCCGCCAATAAACAGCGGCTGGCTTATAAAATTCTGCAGAAAACCGGCGTGGTGATTAATCCGCAAGCCATGTTTGATGTGCAGATCAAGCGTATTCATGAATACAAGCGTCAGTTGTTGAATGTGCTGCATGTGATTACTCTGTACAACCGCATCCGTAGCGGACAGACAGCGCAGCATACGCCGCGCGTGGTGATTTTTGCCGGTAAGGCTGCACCAGGCTACTGGCTGGCGAAACTGATTATCCGCCTGATTAATGATGTGGCGACCATCATCAATAATGACCCCGTTGTCGGCGACCAGCTCAAAGTGGTGTTCTACCCTAACTATGAAGTCAGTGCAGCCGAGATTCTGTTTCCGGGCGCTGACTTGTCCGAGCAGATATCGACTGCCGGCACCGAAGCCAGTGGTACCGGCAATATGAAAATGGCACTGAACGGTGCGTTGACCATAGGAACCCTGGATGGTGCCAATGTGGAAATTCGGGAAGAGGTTGGCGACGAGAATATTTTTATTTTCGGCCTGACCACGGCGGAAGTGGCAAAGCTGAAAGCCAGCGGTTATCATCCCGACGATTACTATCACGGTAATGCCGAGCTAAAACAGGTCATTGATATGATAGGCGACGGCTTCTTTTCTGCCGGGGATGCGAGTCGCTACCAGGCGATTGTCGATACCTTGCTGCAGAAGGGAGACCAGTACCTGTTGCTGGCAGACTACGCCGACTATGTGGCAACACAGGAGAAAGTCGCGGCCTTGTATCGTGACGAAGAGGCCTGGTCTCGTATGGCTATCCTGAATATGGCTCGCATGGCCAAATTTTCCAGTGACCGTACCATAGGCGAATATGCCAGCCGCATTTGGAAAGTTTCGCCATTCAAAGCCTGATATATCTTTGGGCGCCATGCAAAGCAAGTCCTTCTGGACTTGCTTTGTGCTTTCTGGGTACACTGTTTTCAGCTTTGTTACTGGTCTGTCAGATGGGAGTTAGCATGAAAAAAATCGCGTGGATATTATCAATGGGTCTGCTGTGTGCGAATGCACAAGCGCTTGACTTCAAAAGTCTGGGCGATGCGGTGAGTAAAGTCCGCGGCAGTTCTTCTGGCAGCAGTAATAGTGCGGATGTCAGCAACCTCAGCGAACAGGAAACCAGCGATGGCCTGAAACAGGCCCTCAATCAGGGCGTGACCAAAGCGGTAAGTATGCTGGGGGCCACGGATGGTTTTATGGGGAACAAGGACGTCAAGATCCCGTTGCCGGAATCGTTGCAGAAAATCGAGAAAGGCATGCGCATGGTGGGCATGGGGAAACAGGCAGATGACCTGATTTTGAAAATGAATCGCGCGGCGGAACAGGCTGTGCCGGAAGCCCAAACCCTGCTGGTGAATTCCGTCAAGCAAATGAGTCTGACCGATGCCAAGAATATCCTGACCGGCCCGCAGGACGCCGCGACGCAGTATTTCAAGAAAACCACCTCCACCGATATGGCTGCCAAGTTCCTGCCCATCGTGCAACAGGCGACAGCCAATGTGAAACTGGCGGATACGTATAACAAATATGCGGAAATGGGCAGCAAGTTCGGCGTGATCAAGCCGGAAGATGCCAATATTAACCAGTATGTGACGCAGAAGGCACTGGATGGTGTTTACCTGATGATCGCCAAGGAAGAAGCTGCGATTCGCCAGGACCCCATGGGGCAGGCCAGCATTTTGCTGAAGAAAGTATTTGGCGCGGCCAAATAATTGAAATCATATCTTTCTTTTATTAGTAAAAGCCAGGCAGGCTGAATCGCGACTGCCTGGCATGCGGGATGTGAAACCGGATATTGATGCGCCACAGTCGTTAGCGGTAAAGAATCCGAGTGCAGGTGGAGGTCGCTTGTATCGGCTTGGCGCAAGTGGCAATCAAGGCGCCCATGAGCTCTGACTGAGTATCAGGCAACAAGCTAGCCGACTCATGCTGTATCCGAAAGCGCGTATCAACAATTCATTAGTCCTAATGTTTAAAGTACGCAGAGCTTTCAATATGCATAAATTGGCAAATAACTGTTGACACCGTTTTCGATACTTTGCTATAGTCTCACCTCTCGACGCAACACAGGTTTTACTAGTCGATTCGGACGCGGGATGGAGCAGTCTGGCAGCTCGTCGGGCTCATAACCCGAAGGTCACAGGTTCAAATCCTGTTCCCGCAACCAAGCAAAAAAGACGTTTAAAAATTAAATGAATTTGACGCTTGACCGAGTTAAAAAGCTCTGTATAATGCGCACCTCGTTAAGCAACAACGTTAA
>CBIMYT010000046.1:0-6705 GCA_966248215.1 uncultured Methylophilus sp.
TTTGGGTTCAACTTTGGGTTCAACTTTGGGTTCAACTTTGGGTTCAACTTTGGGTGCTGACTTGGGAGAAGCATCAGACGGTACTGCAACCATCTTGGGCGTTACAGGCGATGGAGTATCTTCAATTTGCGCGACCTGGGTTTCCGTTGCAGAACCGGATGACAAGTCGCTGCCAGCAGGCACAGGCTCAATCTCCAATGCCACCTCATCATCTGGCAGCTCCAGAATCGGCTCTTTATTGGCCTGGTGGTTAATCACTGTGATTTCTACATTATTGTGCGTTGGCTCCACTGCCCTGTCCTTCAGCACAAAGGGAAGCACAATCAGCATTAACACAACCAGCGTCACGGCACCGACCAGTCGTCTGCGTGCCGTTTTCTTGAGTACCAGTTCCTTGTCTGTCAAAGCATCTCTCGCCATATGTGTGAAGTGTTCACTCAGATCAATGTATAAACCATGAAGGCATTATGAAGCCCATTGGTCAGGCGGGGTTTCCAGGATTGCCGCCACAGTAAAGAACGAGCCGAACACGATAATTTTATCATTTTTTGCCGCTTTTCTATAACTGCTTCGCAAGGCAACTGGCAAGTCAGGATGGATGGCAATACGGGATTCGGCCACCTTCTGGCACAGACAGTCCTTCAAGTAATCAATGCTGGCCGCGCGCGGATGCTGGATAGGCGCAATATTCCAGTCATCAATAACGTCGTGCAGAATATCAATCACACTGGCAATATCTTTATCGGAAAGCATGGAGAAGACGGCAATTACCTTGCTGCCATCTGCGCCCAGTTGCTGCAGATTGCTACGCAACGCACGGGCAGCATGTGGATTATGCGCAACATCAAGAATGATGTCCGGATCCCGGTGCCAGTATTGAAATCTGCCAACAACCTCCGTACCGGTCAGGCCTTGCAACAGGCTGCTATCGGTGACCGGAAGTTGCGATTGCAAGGAGCGTACGGCATGTATCACGCTGGCAGCATTATGCCACTGGTAATGACCAAACAGGCGTAACGAACCAATCTCCAGCGCGCCTTGCGCATCATGATATTGCGCATGCCGGGCATCAATATTGATCTGGTAGTCCACTCCAAAACGCTGCAACTTCACGCCTAAGGCATGGGCATGATGCAGTAGCGATGCTGGCGGATGAGCATCTCCACAAATGGCAATTTGCTGCTGGCGATAAATACCGGCTTTTTCACGGCCGATCAATTCACGGGTATCGCCAAGAAACTCCATATGGTCCAGATCCACATTGGTCACAATGGCACAATCCGCATCCACAATATTCACGGCATCGAGACGACCACCCAGCCCTACCTCAAGAATCACCACATCCAGGGGCTGTTGCTCAAAAGCCCACAAGGCCGCCAGTGTGCCCATTTCAAAGTAGGTCAGGGAAATATCGCCGCGCGCCTGCTCAACGGCAGTAAAGCCTGCGCATAACAAACTGTCGTTAATCTGGGTACCGTTAAAGCGCACCCTTTCCTGATAATTCACCAGATGCGGAGAGGTATAACAGCCGACACGGTAACCGGCAGTGATATAGATACGTTCCAGCATGGCGCAGGTCGAGCCTTTGCCATTGGTACCTCCCACGGTGATGACAGTAAAAGGAAATTTGAGTTGCATCCGCGCAGCCACTGCCTGTACCCTGGACAACCCCATCTCTATAGAGACAGGGTGTAGTGATTCGATATAACTTAGCCAGGCTTCAACCGTGTCCGGAAGCCTCGACATCGCAGATGACATCAGGCAGCTTTGGAGATATTCAACAGACTGGCCATGAGCTGACTTAATCTAGCGCGCATTTCGCGGCGGTCAATGATCATATCAATAGCGCCATGTGTCAGCAGGAATTCGGCACGCTGGAATCCTTCAGGCAAGGTTTCACGTACTGTCTGCTCAATCACACGCGGGCCGGCAAAGCCGATCAATGCGTTAGGTTCAGCCACAATGACATCGCCCAGCATGGCAAAACTGGCAGATACGCCACCCATGGTAGGATCAGTCAATACAGACACATAAGGCAGGCCAGCCTCCGAAAGCTTGGTCAAAGCTGCGCTGGTCTTGGCCATCTGCATCAGGGAAAGCAAGCCTTCCTGCATGCGCGCGCCACCGCTGGCAGAAATACAGATAAATGCACATTTGTTTTCAATCGCCGCCTGTACTCCGCGCACAAAACGCTCACCGACCACCGAGCCCATGGAACCACCCATGAACTTGAATTCAAATGCCGCCACCACGGCAGGTACGCTTTCTATCGTTCCACGCATCACAATCAGCGCATCTTTTTCCTTGATGTCACGCTGAGCGGCGCGCATACGTTCAGCATACGGTTTACTGTCCTTGAATTTCAAGGCATCTACCGGCGAAACGTCAGCGCCGATTTCGACACGCCCTTCTGCATCCAGCAACACATTCAGGCGACTCCGTGCGCCCAGTCTGTGGTGATGCCCGCATTGGGGGCAAACTTCAAGATTGGCTTCCAGATCAGTCCGGTATAGCACTGTCTGGCAGGCATCGCATTTATGCCACAAGCCTTCCGGCATATTGCGTCTCTGGCCGGTCACAGCCCGTTTAATCTTTTGTGGAATCTTGTCTAACCAACTCATATCGTCTCCTGCTTGCATAGTTTGATGGCATTAAACAGCATCAATCGCCGTACGCAATTCTTTCATCAAAGCCTGTACATTCGGTATCAGCGTATCGGCATCTGACTGCTCAATCGCCAGCACCATACGGCTACCAACCACCACGGCATCAGCAATGGTCGCCACTTCACGCGCAGTCGCCGCATCCTTAACCCCGAAACCCACGCCAATAGGCATGTCGGTATCTTTGCGGATTTCAGCTACGCGCTTTTTAACTTCATCAATATCCAGATTGGCCGCGCCTGTCACGCCTTTGAGCGAAACATAATAGAGAAAACCGGTCGCCTGCTTCACAATCAATTCGGTACGTGACGGCTCTGTCGTCGGGGATAACAGGAAAATACTGTCGATGTCTGCTTGCGCCAGCTGCCGGTTAAAATCCTCACACTCTTCAGGCGGGTAATCCACGGTCAATACCCCATCCACACCGGCTTGTTTGGCTAAATCAACAAAATGCGCCGCGCCCATGGCTTCAACAGGGTTTGCATAACCCATCAGCACCACCGGCGTTGTCTGGTTGGTTTCACGAAAGGCCTTCACCATTGCCAGCACTTTACGCAGTCCCATCTTATGCACCAAAGCACGCTCACTGGCGCGCTGGATCACCGGACCATCAGCCATCGGGTCAGAAAAAGGCACCCCCAGCTCAATCATGTCCGCACCGGAAGCAACCAGGGCATGCATTAAAGGCACCGTTTGATCAGGATGCGGATCGCCGGCAGTGATGTAAGGAATCAGCGCTTTTTTACCTTGCGCTTTAAGTTCGGCAAAAACGGATTGAATGCGAGACATAACAGAGAAATTCTTTTTTAATGATCTGGATTACAGCGTGATATTCGCCAAACGCGCCACGGTATTGATATCTTTGTCACCACGGCCGGACAGGTTCACCAGGACGGCCTGGTCTGGCGACATGGTTTTAGCCAGCTTCTCCGCATAAGCCAGTGCATGGCTGGACTCCATCGCAGGAATAATTCCTTCCGTGCGGCACAGGTTATGAAAAGCATTCATGGCTTCATCGTCCGTAATCGCCACGTATTCTGCACGCTTGATATCTTTCAGCCATGCATGTTCGGGGCCGACACCAGGATAATCCAGGCCAGCAGAAATCGAGTGGGTTTCCACAATGTTGCCGTCCTCGTCCTGCATCAGGTAGGTGCGATTGCCATGCAAAACACCTACCGGGCTATTCGCAGTCAGCGGGGCTGCATGCTGTCCGGTTTCCAGTCCATGACCAGCGGCCTCTACGCCAAACAGGCGTACGCCCTCAACGTCAATGTATGGATAGAAAATACCCATGGCATTGGAACCGCCACCGACACAGGCGACCACCGCATCCGGTTGACGGCCTATCATTTCCTGCATCTGTTCTTTGGCTTCAATCCCGATCACTGCCTGGAAATCACGCACCATCATGGGATAAGGATGTGGTCCAGCCACCGTGCCGATAATGTAGAAAGTATTGGAGATATTGGTCACCCAGTCACGCATCGCTTCGTTCAGCGCATCTTTCAGCGTTTTGGAGCCGCTTTCCACTGGGACGACTGTCGCGCCCAGCAGTTTCATGCGGAATACATTGGGCGCCTGGCGCTTGACATCCTCCGCCCCCATATACACCACACATTCCAGGCCCAGCCGTGCGGCAATCGTGGCAGTCGCAACACCGTGCTGCCCTGCGCCGGTTTCGGCGATCACGCGTGGTTTACCCATGCGTTTGGCCAGCAACGCCTGACCTATGGTGTTGTTGATTTTATGCGCGCCGGTATGATTCAGGTCTTCCCGCTTGAGGTAGATCTGGGCGCCGCCCACTTTGTCAGACAGGCGTTTGGCATGGTAAATCGGGCTGGGACGACCGACAAAGTGCTTGAGGTCATAAGCAAACTCGGCCAGAAACTCGGGATCATGCCGGTACTTTTCATACATCACCCGCAATTCTTCCAGTGCTTCAACCAAGGTTTCTGCAACAAAAGTCCCGCCAAATTGACCAAAATGGCCACGCTCGTCTGGCATGTCATACACTTGCATGCGCTACTCCGTCTATCATTCCGTTATTCAAACCGTCCATTGTGTGCAGCATCAAACTGCATCACCTGCTGCATTAATGCAGCTATTTTTCCCGGGGATTTAACCCCTTTTTGCACCTCGACACCACCACTGACATCCACCGCATAAGGCCGCACCCGTTGCATGGCCTGGGTCACATTGTCAGGATTCAATCCGCCAGCCAGTATCAGCGGTTTTTTCATTCCTGACGGAATCAGGTTCCAGTCAAATGTCTGTCCGGTACCACCCATGACCTTCTCTGAAAAAGTATCCAGCAACAAGGCGGTAGCAGACGCAAAATCAAGCTCGCATTGTATCAAATTTACCCCCGGTTTGACGCGGATTGCTTTGTAATATGGCAGATTAAATTGTGCACAATAATCTGCAGTCTCATCGCCATGAAATTGCAGACAATCCAGCGAACTTGCTGCCATGATTTGCTGCACCTCTGCCACAGCAGCATTGACAAACAAGCCCACTTTGCTCACATAAGGTGGCAGGCTTTTCATGATAGCCTGCGCCTGTAAAGCATCTACCGCCCGGGGACTGGGTGCATAAAACACAAATCCCAGCGCATCTGCGCCTGCATCAATGGCCGCATAAGCATCCTCTTTACGCGTAATACCGCAAACCTTGACCCTGGTTCTTTTCATTTTGCTGTTAAATCCATCTTTCTTGTCACTTGACTGAACCCGGCAGACTCAATCCCAGCAGGCTACACATGCCGGTAATTGCCAGTGTCCGTCATAAGTCACGCCTGTAAAATATAAACCATCCGGCATAAATGTCGGTGGCGAAAGTGTGCGGTTCTTCTGCTGCAGTAATGCATTAAAAGCCAACGCATCCAGTTTGCCTTGCCCTACATAAACAAGGGCACCCACCATATTGCGGATCTGATGCTGCAAAAAGGCATTCGCCCGAAACCGGAAAATAATATAACGACCATGTTGATTGACAGTTGCTTCATGCATGGTACGTACCGGCGAACTGGCCTGGCACTCACTGGCACGAAACGCACTAAAATCGTGTTCTCCGACCAGCCCCTGAACTGCCTGCTGCATGGCCTCAATCACTAATGGTCTGTGATACCAGCCGACACGGCCATGCTGGCTGGCGGGTGCTACGGCATGGTTATACAGTACATATTCATAACTGCGTGCCCTGGCGCTGAACCTGGCATGAAAATCCTCAGCCACCTCACATGCCCATAATACGCGTACCCATGGCGGTAAATATGCATTGGTGCCACGTATCCACGCCTGCTGAGGCCGGATGGCCGTGGTTTCAAAATGGGCAACCTGCATCAATGCATGCACACCGGCATCCGTGCGCCCTGCCGCATGCAGCCGTACAGTCTCACCGGCAACTGCGGCAATGGCACTCTCCACTGCATCCTGAACTCCCTGACGATTGGGCTGACTCTGCCAGCCCTGAAAATAGGCGCCGTGATATTCAATGCCGATAGCAATTTTCATGGCGCCTAGTATAAGGGCTGGCAGCGATAACGCCTAATGACAACCGCATACTGACTGCCTTGAGAGCCAGTGATTGGGATGAAAAACCAGATAGCTCAATAAAGCAAAGGCCGGGATCCCGGCCTTTGTTTGTATCATCTCTGATTATGCGACTTTCGCAAGCAACTCACTCGCACGCTGGCGCTGGCGCTCACCACCTTCACTCATCACCTCTTCGATAAGCTCTTTGGCGCCTATCATGTCCTCCATATCAATGTAAGCCTGAATTAAATCCAGTTTGGTATTCACCTCTTCCGGCTCAGCATCCAGTCCCGCCATCGTTTCTTCCGCGTTTGCTTCCGGCTGTTCAGAAATATCCAGGGAAATATCCGGGAATTCAGCTACAGATGCCATATTGTCAGCGGGAGCATCACTCAGTGACTCATTCGGGCCATCCAGACTGATCTCTTCCATGGGCAAGATGTCATCTTCTTCTGAAGCCTGATTCGCAGCGACATCAGTCCCGCCTAACTCCAGTGAAAGCTCGG
>CBIMYT010000047.1:0-6419 GCA_966248215.1 uncultured Methylophilus sp.
TGGCAACAAACTGGTAAGCAGTATCCGGTGCCGGTTTGATATGCGGGTCTTTTTTAAAACTGGCAAGGATTCTTGCTTCGTTTCTAACTTCTGCATCGATGCTATAAACGTATAAAATAGTGTGTGATTTACGTGCATCCACGCCACGTTTGAAAATCTCAAAACGGATGAGGTCTCCTTCGGGGATTCCCAGGCGTTTGAGAATGGCAACCCTGATCTGGTCGTCCTGGTGCTTGAGGGAGTCAGCTTGCTCGATAGGCAGCTTGATTTCGGTTATTCGCAGCATAATAGTCTCAGGGATAGTGGTTATCTATCAAAAGCGTATTTTATTACATTCATTGTGGTCGTATGATAGATTTTAAATTGCGGTTCATTGACATGCATCGGTGGTATGGAATATGTTTAATTACAAGCGACGTATACTGATTCCACTCATCATTGCCGTCATTATCTTGTGTGCGTCCATGACATGGCTGTTTATTGCCATGTATCAACTGGTGCATTTCTCTGAGCAAAAAGACCGGGTTGACCGGCAACGTTACGATATTGCCGCACTGGGTAAGGCGATTACCAATGCCGAGAGCGGGCAGCGTGGTTATTTGTTGACTGGCCATACCCTGTTTCTGGATACGATGGAACAGGGACGCAAGGAGACCGTGGACGTGATTGCGCTTATCGATCAGGAATCCGTCGGCTTCGATGAGGTTCGCGCGGAACTGCAAACGCTCAAGCAACTGGTGCACCAGAAATTCGATAGCATGGATCAAGGTATTCAAGTGCAATTGCGCGCTGGCTCTTATGCCACGCATCTTTCCATCAGCAAGGATAAAGGGCATGAGTTGATGCAGCGGATTAATGCCTCGCTACACCACATGGATGGCATACTGGCGAAATTGCGGACAGGATTCGAGCGCGATATCCGTGAGCGCATGATTGCGGCGGTGCTTGGTGCATTGTTGTTATGCCTGCTCATTATGCTGGTTTTGCTGTTTTCATATCGAAATACTACCCAGTTACTGGAGCAGGTGTTACAGAGCCAGGCCGTGACTAAAAAACTGAGTCACCAGGCGGATCATGATTTGCTAACCGATTTGCCTAACCGGCGCAGCGTTTATGAGCACCTGGATAATATTTATGCCTTGGCCAGGCACGATTCAAAGCCCTTTGCCATCTTCTTTATGGATCTTGACGGATTCAAGCAGGTAAACGACCAGTATGGTCATGAAATGGGTGATGCCTTGCTGGTGGAAGTTGCGGATATGTTCAGGAAAGTGCTGAGGCAAACCGATTTCCTGGCGCGGCAGGGCGGCGATGAGTTTGTGCTGGTGGTCGGCAGCTACCTCTACCGCATGGAGCTGGTACAACTGGCACGGCGCCTGATACAGTTATTTTCCCGCCCGGTACTGGTGAAAGACAAATTGCTGAATATAGGTGTGAGTATCGGCATTGCCGAGTACCCGCATCATGGCAAACAGGTGAAGCAGCTGTTGCATGCTGCGGATAAAGCGATGTATGCCTCCAAGAAAAAGGGCAAAAACTGTTACAGCTTTGATGGCGAGTAACCGGTTAATGATTTGGTGCCAGTTGCAGCATGTTTCTCAGCAGGGGCACCGTTACCGGCTTCTTGGTGGTGAGTGACCATTGATCCAGGGCGTCCAGCACCGCCATCAACGTGGGCAAATCCCGGCGCAAGTATTTCAGGCAGTAAGCAATCACTTCATCTGGAAGTTTCATGCCACGGTCTTGCGCATGTGCACGTAGCGCATCGGCTTTTTCGGCATCGCTCAATGGCTGGAGCTGGTAAACCAGTCCCCATGCCAAACGGGTTGCCAGGTCATCGCGCAAGTCCATTCCGGTGGGAGCATGATTGCCGGCAGTCACCAGTACGCCACCTTCAGCCTTGATATGATTAAACGTGTCAAACAGAGTAATCTGCGACGCTTCGTCCAGCGTGTGTACGTCGTCGGCGATATGTGCGCCCATGGCTTGTGCCGCCAGCAAGAGATGGGACTTGCCACTGCCGGAAGCTCCCCACAGGAATACAAAGCGGGTAGTAGCCTGGCCCGCAAGTACCATTCTTAAGCTATGCAGGGCCTCATGGTTCTGGCCGGCAATAAAATTATCAAACCCCGGGGCAGCGGGTGGCTGAATATTTAGCAGCAGTTGTTTCACGGCAATATTTCAGGAATGTCGAATATCAGTCATCCGGCAGCTGGATCATCTGGGGCTGATGGCTGCTCAGGTAAGTTTCGCTATGCAGGTAGCTTCTTTTGGTATAACGCAACCCGACGGCAATGGCCGCACTGACCGGTAATGCCAGCAGCACACCGGTAAAGCCGAATAATTGCCCGCCAGCAAGTAAGGCCAGAATCACCAGCACCGGGTGCAGGCCGATACGGTCACCCACCAGGATAGGCGTCAGGAAAAAGCTTTCCACAAACTGGCCGACACCAAACACCAGCAGTACCGGAATCACTTCGGTGAATGAGGCAAATTGCAGGAAGGCCAGCATGATCGCCAGTATGAATGCCAGCGAAAAGCCCAGGTAGGGGACGAAGCTGAGCAGGCCGGCAATCATGCCGACAGACAGGGCCATATCCAGGCCCACCAGCCATAAGCCCACACTGTAGAACACGCACAGCGACAGCATGACGGATAGCTGTCCGCGCAGGAATTCTGCCACGACGCTGTCAATGTCTTTGCAGACAGTTTTTACCTGGCCTATCCAGTCGCGCGGAATCAGTTCGCCGATCTCGGCCATCATGTCGTCCCAGTCACGTAAAAAATAGAACAGTACGACTGGTAACAATAAAATATTGGCCAGCATGCCGATCAGGCTCAAGCCTTTCTGTCCGGCACTCAGCAGCATGCTGCCCAGGAAGCTGCTGGCGGTTTGCCAGTGCTCGCTGAACAGCTTTTGCATATCCGTGGGATTGATATTGAGCCGAATGCCGAACTGTTGCAACCACGGCTCCACTTGCTGGTGAAAGTGATCGACCAGCGTCGGCAAGCGTTGCACAATCAGCATGGATTGCTGTTGCAATAACGGAATAATCACCAGCAGTAATCCTGTCAGCACCAGGAGTACGCCTGCCATGACCAGCAAAGTGGCCAGGGTGCGGTTAACTTTCCATTCGCGGTAGCCCACTTCACTTAAACGGTCTACCAGCGGGTCCAGCATGTAAGCAATCACGGCAGCTGCCAGAAACGGCGTCAGCACCGGATTCAGCAGGTAAAACAGGTAAATGAAAAGTGCCGCCAGTATCCACCAGCGATTGTCGCTGACAAATCGGGTCACACTGGATGATTGCGTCTGGTGGTTTTCTGACATGGGCATGGGCGCATCCGGTGAATCCGGCATAGGTCGAACTGGCAAGATGCGTTAAAATAATGATTAATTTAAATTATACTGAATTTCATCGTTGTAACACGGTTTGTTGCAATATCCATGAATTCGCAGTGATTAACTGTTCATCGCATTGAAAGAAACGAGAGTATCTTGACGACTTCTTCTGATAAAACTTCTGTCACCTACCGTGATGCCGGCGTGGATATTGAGGCCGGGGACGCCCTGGTTGAGCAGATCAAGCCTTTTGCCAGGCGTACCATGCGCCCTGAAGTCATGGGCGGCATTGGCGGTTTTGGCTCATTGTTTGCCATGCCTGAAAAATTCAAGCAGCCTGTACTGGTTTCAGGCACCGATGGCGTAGGCACCAAACTCAAACTGGCATTCCAGTTGAACAAGCATGATACGGTCGGTATTGACCTGGTTGCTATGAGCGTCAATGACATTCTGGTGCAGGGTGCCGAGCCGCTGTTTTTCCTGGATTATTTCGCCTGTGGCAAGCTGGAAGTTGGTACGGCTGCTGCGGTGATCAAAGGCATTGCCCAGGGCTGTGAAGAGTCCGGCTGTGCGCTGGTAGGTGGTGAAACGGCTGAAATGCCTGGCATGTATCCGGCGGGCGAATATGACCTGGCCGGGTTTGCCGTCGGTTGCGTCGATAAAGCCAATATTATTGACGGTAAGAGCATACAGGCAGGTGATGTCGTACTGGGTCTGGCTTCCAGCGGCGCACATTCCAATGGCTATTCATTGATCCGCAAACTGATAGACAAGTCCGGCATCGACATGGAATCTGACTTCCATGGCCGCAAGTTCAAAGACGTGGTGATGGCGCCGACCAGGCTGTATGTGAAATCCATCCTCAAGCTGCTGGAAACCTTGCCGGTCAAAGGCATGGCCCATATCACCGGTGGCGGTATTACCGAGAATATTCCACGCGTGCTGCCGGAAGGTCTGACGGCTGAAGTGCAGAAATCCAGCTGGACCTTGCCACCGCTGTTCCAGTGGTTACAGGCACAGGGCAATATAGAACCGCTGGAAATGTATCGCACTTTCAACTGCGGTATCGGCATGGCGGTCATCGTGGCTGCCGAACATGCGGAACAGGCACAGGCTGTACTGGCTTCTGCCGGTGAAACGGTGTACCGCATAGGCCATATCCGTGCGCAACAGGCCGGTGAAGCGCCGACCGTGGTGGTGTAAATGCGCATCCGCTGGCATTCTCTGGTAGCAAGTTGCCTGGCAGGATTACTGCTGGTGATGGCGTCTGTCTCCATGGCAGCGCCCAAGCAGCTTGTTGTGGAATATGAGCTGTTGCAACAGGGAGTTTCCATCGGCAGTGTCACAGATCAGTTGACCGTGACCGGTAACAAATATCAGATTGAATCACTGGCGGAAGGCAAAGGCCTTTACAAGCTGATGGGTGAGCGCACACTTTCCAGCTGGGGCGAGGTGATGGGGAATGCTTTACGGCCGCTACATTTTGAATCCAGGCAATCCAAACATCCGAACAAGGACTTGATCAGTGATTTTGACTGGACAAGGAAAGCCCTGGCCATGCAGGTTAAAGGTGAACAGAAAGCTGAAAAGCTGGCAAAAGGCACCCAGGACTTGCTGAGTGTTATGTATTGCTGGATGTGGCAGCCTCCCAAAGCCAAACAGATCAAAATGAACGTGGCGAATGGTAAAAAAGTGTCGGCGCACACGTTTATCGTGACTGAAGAGGCGGCACCGCTGGAAACCGAAGCTGGCAGTTTTAAAGTGATTAAACTGGCAGACAGTGAAGGCGAAAAAATACTGTATCTGGCCAAGGATAAAGGCTATCTGCCGGTCAAACTGGTGGTGCTGGATGATGGCAAACGGATGGAGCAGGTGATTACCCGTATCTCTGGCCAGTAACGGGTTTTCAACATCGGAAACGCGCGTGATGAGTAGACCAAGCCTGCGACACTGGGTACGAACACACGTTTCCTGGCAACTGGCTTTGGCCCTGGGTATTTCATTGCTGGTACATTTGTTTGTACTGCAAGAAGCAGCCTGGCAAAGCTGGTTTGTCAACGATGAACCGTCACCTGTGCTGTTACAGGCGCAACTGGAAGCCCCGCCAAAACCGGCCAGGATGATGCCCGCTCATTCTGCCAGCCCGAAAAAATCGCCTGCCATCAAACCGAAGAAGGCAGAACCTGCATCTGAACAGCCTCCGCAACCCCGGAAAGAGTTGCCGACAGACACTGCAGAGCCGGTGGAGTCACCAGTGGAGGAGGATGCGGAAGCGATCCGGCAGGCAGAGATTGAAGCCTGGCATGCTACCGATCATATAGGCCTTCCTGAACCTGAGGAAGTTTTGCCACCGCCCTATCAGCGCGTCAGCACGGATTTTTCTGTCTATGTGAACGGTGAAGAAAGGCCGGCCGGTAGTGCAAAAATAGAATACGCGCAGGAGACGGGCGAGCAGCAATATACGTTGCGCTGGGTTGTGGAAGGCCGTGGCCTGCTGAAGCTGCTGTATCCCACGCTGGAGCAGCAAAGCCGCGGTGAGATTGACCGGCACGGATTGAAACCGCACGCGTATCGCTATGCGTTTGGCGACAGGGCGAGCAAAATATACGAGGCTTCCTTTGACTGGGAAAGCAATGTCGTTACCCTGAAAACCTCCAAAGGCGAGCAGCGGCAGGATTTGCCGCGCAATACGCAGGATATTCTCAGCTTTATGTACCAGTTCATGTTTGTGCCACCATTGCAGGAAATGCATGTTTCCCTGACCAATGGCCGTCGCCTGCATGCCTACCAGTATGAGTTTGAGGGCGAAGATAGCCTGGTTATTGCTGACCAGACCATACAAACCGTGCATATTGCCCATACGCGTGGTGAAAGTGACGAGAAAATAGAATTGTGGCTGGCAAAAGATTACCGTTATGTGCCTGTTAAAATCAGGAAGCTGGAGAAAAACGGCATGGTGATTGAGCAAATCGCCACGCAGTTGGTCACCGAATAATGCAATATTGTGAAAGAGATAAATGAATCAAGCACTGATGCGCCAGACGGCGACCCTGTTGAGCGACCTGCTGAAATTTGA
>CBIMYT010000048.1:0-5537 GCA_966248215.1 uncultured Methylophilus sp.
TCTGCAACGCCTGGTTGGAAGAAAAGCCATACGGCTTATCCAGCAATAACACGCCGTGGACGGCGCGTTTAATGCGTTTGGTTTGCATGGAAATTATTCTTGCGGAGGGGTATCAGGAGGTGTGTGTTCGGACATTGCTTCATCAATGAGCTTGTCCATCTGCATACCGCGATCTATGGATTCGTCATAGACAAAATGCAGTTGTGGCACAGTACGTATCATCATGCGCTTGCCAAGCTGGCTACGCAAAAAGCCGGCTGACTTTTCCAGGCCAGCCTGAAGACCCTTGCTATTCTTCTGCGCAGTGTAGAAAACTTTGGCATGTGCCATGTCTCCGGCCACTTCAACATCCGTCAAAGTGACCATCTGCACGCGCGGGTCCTTCACTTCAAACATGAGCAAATCCGCCAGTTCACGGCGCATTTGCTCAGAGACTCTGTCATTACGGGAAAATGCTTTAGCCATTAGAGAGTACGTGCCACTTCAACGACTTCATAGATTTCCAGAATATCGCCCACTTCGATGTCGTTGTAGTTCTTCAGTGACAAACCACATTCAAAGTTGTTTCTCACTTCTTTAACGTCATCTTTAAAGCGCTTCAGGGAATCCAGTTCACCAGTATGGATAATCACGTTATTACGCAACAAACGTACCTTGGAATTACGTTTGACAATACCGTCCTGTACGTAACAGCCTGCTACTGCGCCGACTTTGGAGATACGATACACTTCGCGAATTTCCACGGTACCTATCATCTGCTCCTTCTGCTCTGGTGCCAGCATGCCACTCAAGGCAGCCTTGATTTCATCTACCGCTTCGTAAATGATATTGTAGTAACGCAAGTCCACGCCCATGGTTTCAACCAGCTTGCGTGCGCCAGCATCCGCACGTACGTTGAAGCCGATCAACACTGCCTTGGAAGCGGCAGCCAGGTTAACGTCAGATTCACTGACCGCACCAACCGCAGTATGAATGATATGAACGCGTACCTCGCTGGTAGAAAGCTTCAGCAGGCTGGTCGCCAATGCCTCGTAAGAGCCCTGTACATCGGATTTGATGATCAGGTTGAGTGTTTGCACTTCACCTTCTGCCATCTGCTCAAACATGTTTTCCAGTTTGGCAGCCTGTTGTTTGGCCAGTTTCACATCACGGAATTTGCCCTGACGGAACAGCGCAATTTCACGTGCCTTACGCTCATCATTCAGAACAATGGTTTCTTCGCCTGCACTTGGCACGTCAGACAGACCCAATACCTCAACTGGAATGGACGGACCCGCTTCTTTAATATCATTGCCGTTTTCATCCAGCATGGCACGTACACGACCAAATGCCGTACCGGCCAGCAGCATGTCACCACGACGCAAGACACCGGACTGTACCAGCACGGTAGAAACCGGACCACGGCCTTTATCCAGGCGACCTTCAATTACCAGGCCTTTGGCTGGTGTGTTTTGCGGTGCCTGCAACTCAAGCACTTCTGCCTGCAGCAATACAGCTTCCAGCAACTCATCGATGCCTTTACCTGTTTTGGCAGAGACCTCGCGGAACATGGTGTCACCACCATATTCTTCCGGCACGACCTCATGACTGATCAATTCGTTTTTCACGCGCTCGGGCTGCGCTTCCGGTTTGTCGACCTTGTTGATGGCCACCACCAGAGGCACATTACCGGCTTTCGCATGGTGGATGGCTTCAATAGTTTGCGGCATCACACCGTCATCGGCAGACACGACCAGAATCACGATATCGGTTGCTTTGGCACCACGGGCACGCATGGCAGTAAAAGCTTCGTGACCAGGTGTATCCAGGAAAGTCACCATGCCGCGTGGTGTCTCGACGTGATAGGCACCGATATGCTGGGTAATACCGCCAGCCTCTCCGGTAGCCACACGACTACGGCGGATGTAATCGAGCAAGGAGGTTTTACCATGATCAACGTGTCCCATCACCGTCACCACAGGTGGGCGTGGTTCCAGCACTGCTTCAACCACGCTGTCGGTTTCCTCCAGGAAACTTTCCGGATCATTGGCCGCCGCAGCCTGGGCTTTATGTCCCATTTCTTCCACCAGAATAATAGCCGTATCCTGATCCAGAACCTGATTGATTGTCACCATCATGCCCATCTTCATCAGTGCCTTGATCACTTCCGCTGCCTTGACTGACATTTTGTGCGCCAGGTCAGCAACAGAAATAGTCTCGGGCACCATGACCTCTTTGATCATAGGTTCAGTCGGTGCATTAAATGCGTGCTGATCATCCTTACTGGATTTATGGTGTCTGCTTTTAGGTGTGCGCCAACCCTGATTGGCACCGGCATCACCACGGGTTTTGATACCGCGTTTCTTATTCTCGTTTTCGTTCCAGTCACGGTTATCCGGTTTGGCTTTCTTGTCTTTGCTGTCGCCGGCCTTATCCACAACTTTGTTGGCAGGCTTGTGCAAGGTGCCCTCTGACAGCTTGCTGGCCGCAGGTTTGTTCTTTGCCGCTTCAGCCTCAGCCTGACGCTTGGCCTCTTCTTCAGCGCGACGCTGGGCCAGCGCCTGCCTGCGTTGTACATCCTCAGCCTGCAAAGCGGCAAGCTTGGCTGCACGTGCGGCTTCCTGTTCACGCAATGCAATCTCTTGCGCTGACAACACGACCGTTTTTCTGCTCACGGTTGCCGGGGCAGGAGTTTCTACCGCTACAGGAGCCTCTTCAACAACAGGCTCTGTGGCAACCTCTTCTGGCTCGGGTTCGATCGCAGGCACTTCCGGAGCAGCTTCAACGACTACTTCCGGAGCCTCTGGCGGCATTTCTGCCACGACCGGCAACTCTTCTGCCTCACCAGGCGCGGCGTCAACCGGAGTCTCTTCATAAGCAGTCTCTTCGGGACGCTCCAATACACGCTTTTTACGCACTTCAACCTGGATGGTACGGGCTTTGCCAGAACTATCCGTTTTCTTGATCTCAGTGTTCTGCTTGCGCGTCAGCGTAATCTTGTTTTTGGGCGCATTAGTCGCACCATGCTCTTTACGCAAGTAATCCAGCAATGCAGACTTGTCACTTTCTTCCAAAAAATCATCCACAGACGTTTTATTAACGCCTGCGCTTTTCAGTTGCTCGATCAACAGAGTCGTTGGAAGACCCAGTTCTGCGGCAAATTGTGCAACGGTTGAAAGTGCCATGTACTGCTCCAGTTCAATTACTTTATTTTCTAATTTAAGAGATATGCATAATGCTTGCCTGGCAATGCTTATTTAAACCATGGTGCGCGTGCTGTCATAATCAACGCTTTCGCACGCTCATCATCTATTCCAGTCAGTTCTACCAGCTCATCGACCGCCAGTTCAGCCAGATCTTCACTTGAATGAATGTTATTGGCGGACAATTTGTGAGCAGTATCGGCATCCATGCCATCCAATGTCATCAGATCATTGGTGTCTTCTTCCACTTTTTCTTCCTTGGCAATGGCCTCGGTCAGCAAAGCGGCACGCGCACGGGAGCGCAACTCATTGATGGTATCCTCATCAAATGCTTCAATCTCGGCCATTTCTGCCATAGGCACATACGCAATCTCTTCCAGCGTACTGAAGCCTTCCTGCACCAGAATGTCAGCCACTTCATCATCCACATCGAGTTTTTCCATGAATAACTGGCTGATTTTAGCGTATTCGTCCTGGCTTTTCTGCGCTGCTGCCTCTTCGGTCAGAATATTCAGGCTCCAGCCAGTCAGCTCCGAAGCCAGGCGCACGTTCTGTCCATTACGCCCGATGGCCACGGCCAGTTGCTCTTCGTTGACCACCACATCCATGCTATGTGCATCCTCATCAACGACGATGGACGTCACCTCAGCAGGCGCCAGTGCATTAATGACAAATTGTGCCGGATCCATGCTCCACAACACAATATCCACACGCTCACCGCCCAGCTCGGAAGTCACTGCCTGCACACGTGAACCACGCATGCCCACACAGGTACCGACAGGGTCCAGGCGCTGATCATTGGTTTTCACGGCGATTTTGGAACGCAAGCCCGGATCGCGCGCAGCAGAGCGAATCTCCAGCAAGCCTTCTTCAATCTCGGGAACTTCCAGTTCAAACAAGCGCTTCAGGAAGTCTGGTGCCACACGTGACAAAATCAATTGTGGTCCACGGCCACCACGATCTACACGTGACAAATAGGCACGTACGCGGTCACCCACACGCAAGTTTTCCTTGGGAATCATCGCTTCACGTGGCAATAAAGATTCAATGCGCCCAACTTCAATAATCGCATTGCCTTTTTCCATGCGCTTGATAACGCCGGTCACCAGGCTTTCACCGCGACTCAAAAAGTCCTGAATCATTTGCTCGCGCTCAGCTTCACGCACTTTTTGCAGAATCACCTGCTTGGCAGCTTGTGCGCCAATACGTCCGAAGGAAATAGACTCCAGCGGCTCTTCATAATAGTCACCAATCTGGCGGCCGTTTGCACGCTCATCCTCTTCATCAAACTGATAAGTGGAGCTTTCCAGCAAATCGTATTCGACATATTGCCAGCGTCTGAAGGTTTTATAGTCACCCGACTCGCGGTCAATCTCGACACGAATATCGGCACCTTCTTCATGGTTCTTTTTAGTTGCCGAAGCCAATGCCAGTTCCAATGCCGTAAAAATAACTTCTTTGCTGACATTTTTTTCATGTGCCAGGGCATCAACCAACAACAAAATTTCACGACTCATCGTAATCTCCAACTCACCGTACGGATTAACCAAATAAATTAATCAAAAACCGGGCTCAACCGAGCCTTATCTATATTATCCAGCGACAATCTGTATTTCCAGCCATCGCATTCAATTATTACCTTGCCGTCTTCAACTCCTTGCAGAATTCCTAAAAAGGTTTTCCTTGGCAAGGTTGTTTCTGTGGCTTTAGGGCCATCATCCTTAATGCCCATCCGCAACTTGACTTGTGCACGTTCGCCAGCAAAGCGTACAAAGTCTTTCTCCTTGCGCAACACGCGGTCCAGTCCCGCAGAAGACACTTCGAGCCGGTCATAATCAATATCCAGCTCAACCGTCAGCACATTGCCAAGCTGGTTGCTCACCAATACGCAATCATCAATATTGACGCTGTCTTTGGTATCCAAAGGCGCCAGCTTGTCGATAAATACGCGCAGCAGCTTGCCACGATTGGCCGCTTCAAAATCAACCAGCTCGTATCCCAATTGGGTAACCGTCTTTTCAACAATCGAATGCAGATCTTGCATGGCGACCCTTATTTCAAAACATATCGTCTAAAAACAAAAAATGGGCGTAAAGCCCATCAATCCACTTAATTATACCAAAATTCCTTTTAAATTCAAAGTCACGACGCACTGTTATGCGTACTTAATGCATGCCCGATACCTGCACTTCCTTCACGCATCGCTATAACTGGAGACTGCCGATGGTGTTATATAAAAGCAGCTCAAACCGGCTGCTGATCGATCTCAACACCACCAAAGCAAAAAACCCCTGCTATTGCTAGCAGAGGTTTTGTATGTGGTAGTTTGGGGATGACCTACTTTCGCATACGAAG
>CBIMYT010000049.1:0-5055 GCA_966248215.1 uncultured Methylophilus sp.
CTGGTAGTCATATTACTGATCACCAGCCTGTTGCATGTAGTCGCGCGCTTTACGCTATACCGGCTGCTGCGTGTTGCAGCGCGCAGCCAAAGCTACGCTGATGATGTGATTACCTATGCAGCCATGAAACCAGTGCCAGCAGCCATCTGGCTGTTAGGCCTGTGCTACATGGGCAAGACCTATGCACGCGCTCACCAGCTAGATGAGTGGCTGGAGCTGATCGCACAACTGCGCTCCCTGGGACTGATACTGCTGTTTGGCTGGTTCTTCTGGCTCATGGTCAGCGAGTTCAGGCAGCAGATCATGGTACGCAGTACGCGTAGCGAAACCGAAGTCGACCAAACCACGGTGGATGCCTTGTGCAAGCTTGGCCATCTGGTGATCTTCCTGGTCACGCTGCTGACCCTGCTGCAAACCATGGGTGTCAGCATTTCCGGCCTGCTGGCTGCCGGCGGTATCAGCGGCATTGCCATCGGTTTTGCGGCCAAAGATATTCTGGCCAATTTTTTTGGCGGCCTGACCATTTATCTGGACAGACCATTTAGCGTAGGCGACTGGATACGCTCGCCGGACAAGGATATCGAAGGCACGGTCGAAATGATCAGCTGGCGCCACACGCGCATCCGCCGCTTTAACAAAAACCCGATTTATGTGCCCAACATGCTGTTCACCACCATTACCGTGGAAAACCCTTCCCGCATGAGCCACAGGCGCATCCGTGAAACCGTAGGTATCCGTTACGACGACATTGCCAGGGTGCCTGCCATCGTCAGCGCCATACGCGACATGTTGCAGCACCATCCTGACATTGACAGCGAACAGACACTGATCGTCAATTTCGACACTTTCTCGACCTCGTCACTGAATATCCTGATCTACACCTTTACCAAAACCCGGGTCTGGACTGAATACCATTACGTGAAAGAAGACGTGTTGCTCAAGGTGGCCGAAATCATTACCGCGCATGGCGCCAAACTTGCACTGCCGACGCACACCTTGCATATGCATCCCGCACCCGGCGAATAAGCGGCAAGCGTCACCTGGTATCAGTTTGCTCAGCCGGGTCATGCACCAGCGCTGAATGTGTGACTCCATGCCTCAACCAGTACGCTCGACATTTGAATCTGTTCAGTGAAACCACAAAAGAACACTGACTTATATGCCAGCATCAGGGTTGCTGATGCTGTTTCGGTCGCGAACCCCGGATTCAATTTCCTCGCGTATCACTTCGTCCGGTTCGGGGTTAGCCTCCGGCTGCTCCTGGATTTCAGGCGCGGACTCAGGTGCCACTTGCCCTTCACCATCGTCGTCTTCAGGATTCAACCCGGGCGCGTTGATCAGTTCAGGGTCTATCGTGTCAGGACTGGCGGGATCAGCTTCAAAGTCATCCGAATATTCCTCCGGCTGTGACTCCGGTGTTTCAAGCACATTTGTCGTGGAGGATCCAAACTACTTTTAAGGGAATTTGCGCTTTCTAATTCTGACTCTGTACTTTCTGCTATTAGGTGCATGTTGAATCTCCAAAAACTTACTCTAAATAAAGAGGGGACATTTAAGAGTCGACTTTAAAACTAAAAGTAGAGACCTATAAGTGAGAAAGGACTGATTTATTTGTAGGCATGTAATGGAGTGGTTGGAGCCTTACTCAGGCCAATATTTACTTTAGTACAACGCTCTCTGTAAGCGTTAAATATGGGATAAGGGTTCATTGTTTGCATGGATAAATGCCATAATTGTGACAAAAATATGACAATCCAGAACTTCATTCGACTCTTCCCAATTTCAAAACTGATGGTGATGCCATGAAAATACCCCCCCTCTTATCGCACTATTTACTAATCGCTGCATTTTTTAGCCCTTCAGTCCACGCCCTGGATTTATATGTAGACAATGAGACACAGCAGATCTATGCCGCACCTGGTCCCAACCGCACCAAACTAGGCACGTTTGAAAAAAAAGAAGAGATGGAAAAGCTAAGGGCTACCTTAAAAGCGGAAATCGAAAAAGAACTACAATTGAAAGCAACAGTCCCTGGCAATCCTGCTCAAGATAAACAAGCCGTTGCTTCTGTGCAAAATATTCTGACGGAAGAAGAAATGGCAAAAAATGGATCTGCGCCGCCAAAGAATAAAGCAACCACACCTGCAACCGTCAATTATGGCAAAAATGGCTTTGAGTTCAGAACCGAGAACGACAAGTTTTCACTAGCCATCCAAAACCGGCTGCAGGCGCGATTTGCAGAACCTTTTGATAGTGACCCGCGTACCCTGGATGACCTGCAACAAGATGAAAACTCTTTCATGATCCGTCGCGCACGCACCAAGCTCAATGGTCACGCATATTCACCATGGCTCAAATATTACCTGCAATACGACTGGTCACAGCCTGTATTACGGGATGCCAATTTAACTTACGATAAATACAAATGGGCACAAGTGCGCGTAGGGCGTGGCAAAGTGAGCTATAACAATGAGCGAGTCTCATCTTCCGGCAGCCAGCAGTTCGTGAACCGCTCGATCATCAACGATATATTCACGGTGGACCGCCAGCAGGGTGTAGAGGTCAAAGGCAACCTCTTTCCCGGCCAATGGTATGACATGACCTATTATGCAGGGGTATTCACCGGCCTTGGGGTAGGCGAGAGAAATAACGACGACGGCAACATGATGTATTCCGGTCGCCTGCAATGGAACGCATTAGGTGGCGAGATGAAATTCAGCCAGTCGGATGTCGAATACCATGAACAACCGGCACTCAATATCTCGATTGCCGCGAACACAAACCGAACGAAATGTACCTCATTTGAGACGGATAACCGCAGTTGCAGGAGACTGCAGGATGTGAACGCATCGGGCGGGGCACGATATCGGGACCCGGCAATCGCTGGTGCTGCCGGCGCACAAGATGGTCAGTATGAGATACGGCAGATGATGGAAGAAGTCCATTTCAAGTGGAAAGGCTTTTCACTGTTACATGAGCTGCATGCCAAACAGATCACGGACACATTGAACAGCGATGAAAAAACCAGGTTACTAGGCGGCTTTGTGCAGGCGGGGTATTTCCCGCATGCCTTGCTCGACTTCATCCCCACCGGCATTGAATTTGCGGGCCGTTATGCAGTCGTAGACATGGACACCAGCCGTGACAACGACAAACAGACGGAATTCAGTGCGGTAGTCAATTACTTCCTGGATGGACATTTCAACAAACTGAGCATGCAGGTAAGCCGTCTCACAGTAGAAGACCCGATCAGCCGGGAAGATGATTCCGAAACCAGACTGTGGGCACAGTGGGACTTTTCCTTTTAGCGTCTCGCTCAAGCCACATATGAATTTGCAACAATGGCCTGACGCCAGCCGTCACTGATAAACTTTAGAGTGATCAAAGGAGTACGAACAATGCAAATAGTAAAAATGATGTTGCCCTGCATAGTGCTATTTGCGCTGTTATCGGTCAGCCTGGCACAGGCAAATACCCTGGAAGAAGCCAGGCAAAAGCTATCGCAAAAAGACTTTGCCGCCGCCCGCGCCATTTATTTATCCCTCGCCAACCAGAACGACGCCAAAGCCTGCTACAACCTGGGCCTGATGTACCACGATGGTGATGGCGTGGCGCAAAACATGGAGGAAGCGGTTCAGTGGTACACCAAATCGGCTGATTTGAATTATGCAGAAGCGCAGTACATGCTGGCTTCACTGGTGTTCCAGCGTCAGACTCAAAGCTTAAGTTACCCGCAAGCGGTGGCCTATTACGAACAAGCGGCCCAACAAGGGCATGTGAAATCGCAGCTTAATTTAGGCATGTTGTATTTGCGGGGCGATGTGATCGAGCAAGACATGGCCGCCGGAGTAAAGTGGCTAAACCTGGCCGCCAGCAACAACAATAGTGAAGCCCAAGGCTATCTGGCCAGCCTTTACCAACAAGGGACAGGCGTTGAAAAAAATACCGTCAGAGCAGCGATGTGGTTGATAGTGGCAACGCAAAACGAAGATAAACACTTAGTGAATCGTCACATCAAAATGCTTAATTATCTTGCTGCGCAAATGACCGAGAAGCAAAAGGCTTCTGCAAAGCAATTAGCAGCGCAGTGTAAAAGCCAGCAATTGCAAGGATGTTAGGTAACTGTTATCAAGGTCAATAGGTTTGACCCCACTGATTTTAAAAGCCGAGACTCACAATTTTCTTATTATGAAGTTTTGGCACGTGGGAGAAATTTCCCAAGTTATGCACACAAACTTTGCCTGCAATCCTCCAAAGACGCTTCGGTTTGAACACAATTTGGATCTGAATTTACTCAGAAAGTTATCAGCAAATTCCTTAGTAGCTACTCATGAATAATGTCAGCTTAATTTAGCCTTGAATCAGTAAAAATACCCACACTATATACAGAGTTACAAGTAAATAATTAAGTGAGGATATTATGAACAAGCTATCAATAATTGCTGTTACTGCTCTTGTTTCTTTAAGCACTAATGCAATTGCCGAAGACAAAATTGAACGCATGAATGCTACGGTAATGAAGTCTTTTACACCTGAAAGCGTTGAATGGAAAGATGAGCCTATCTTACCAAAGGGTGCCAAAAGCGCTCTCTTGGTAGGTGATCCAACTAAAAAAGGTGTATTCATTGTTTGGTTAAAATTTCCTGCAAACTATCCTATTCCGCCACATACTCATCCCTTTACTGAAGTAGTCACAGTACTCAGTGGTCAAGTAGGAAACGGTATGGGCGAAGTACACGATAAAACCAAAGGTGAAATATTAAACGCGGGATCCAGCTTTGTACTGCCAGCGGGCCATACTCATTATTTATGGACAACGGACAAAGAAACAATCGTCGAATTGATTGCCACCGGCCCTTGGAACATCAAATATACAAACGCAAATGATGATCCGAGGAACACTACAGGTAATAAGAAATAGTAAAAAATACTCTAAGCAGACGGGCCTTCATTTAGCTGAGTAAGGCGCAGGGTCAATCGAGTCTGGCCCTGTCGCTGTACAATAATATCTCATGGTTTCTGTTCATCACCCAATATCTGCTTCACTCGCCTCAA
>CBIMYT010000050.1:0-4836 GCA_966248215.1 uncultured Methylophilus sp.
GCCTCGCTGGCAGTTGCGGTGCTTCCAGATACTGACCATTGCGGAACATGACTTCTGCGCGATTAAGGCCAATGGCATGCACTTTGATTTGCACTTCACCCTTGCCTGGAGCGGCGACTAACTCATCTGCTATCTGTAATACTTCTGGCCCACCGGTTTGGTGGAATCTGACGACACGTGACATTTTTATCTCCTGAAAATGTAAAAATAGTGTGGAAATTAAGCCCAGCCGCTCAATACTATCTTGCCTATGGTGCCTCCTGCTTCGAGCTGAGCGTGTGCCTTACGCAGATTGGTAGCATTGATGGGTGATATAGTTTCATTGAGCGTGGTCTTTAGCACGCCCTCATCCACCAGCTTGGCAATGCGATCCAGAATATGATGCTGTTCCTCCATGTCGGTGGTCTGAAACATAGAGCGTGTAAACATCAGCTCCCATGTGAACGTTGCACTTTTATTCTTGAGCAGGTTGAGGTCCACCGCCTGTGCGGTTTCCACAATCGAGCAAATTTTGCCTTGCGGCTTGATAAGTTCGGCCATGACAGAAAAATAACCATCGGTATCGTTGCAGCAGAAAATATAGTCTGGTTGCGGAATGCCTATTTCGCGCATTTGCTGTACTAAGTCGTGCTTATGATTGATAACGTGCTGTGCACCTAATTGCTTCACCCATTGCAAGGTCTCAGGCCGCGACGCAGTGGCTATTACAGTAAGCCCAGCCAGTTGTTTCGCAAGCTGAATTGCTATTGAGCCGACACCGCCTGCCCCGCCGATAATAAGGATACTTTTACCTAAATTCATCGTCCTATCCAGTGAAATGGATAAGCGTTCAAACAACGCTTCAAAGGCTGTAATGGAAGTCAAAGGCAGAGCAGCCGCTTGTTCATAACTTAAACTTTCCGGCTTATGCCCCACAATGCGCTCATCAATAAGCTGATATTCGGCATTACAGCCCGAACGCGTGATGTCGCCAGCGTAAAACACTTTGTCGCCGGGTTTGAACAGCGTGCAATAAGGCCCGGTTTCAACTACTTCGCCAGCCGCATCCCAGCCTAGTACCTTGGGTGTGGTCTCTGTCTTATCCTTGGGTTTGCGCACTTTGGTATCTACCGGATTGACGGCGATGGCATGTACACGCACTAGCAAGTCGCGACCGGTGGCGACGAGACTGGGCAATTCTACATCCATCAGCGATTCAGGATCGCTGATAGGTAAATATCTGGTTAATGCTACGGCTTTCATGGTGGCTCCTATTTTTGTAACGCAGCTGCCAACTGATCAAATAAATCCATGCGGAGAGGGCATGCGCTATAACTTCATATAAATTCTGGCAAGATAAATTCAGCCAATTCCTGCAACACCTCTTCGGCCTGGCGTTTTCCATATTTCACATTGAATATCAGGTGATCCACGCCGATACGCTGGCTGGCACGCAAATGTACCAGAAGCGCATTTCTCCCCAGTCTATGTCCGAGATGAATCGGTGTAGGCGCTTCGTTGGGATTATCTGTAAGATCAATAAAGTAAGACTGCGTAAACGGTTTATACTGCCCCGGCAATTCCGCTTCAACGGTATCGCGCCAGCGCTGGATAATCTGCGCCTGCGCTTCTATGCTACGTGGGTAACTCATCCAGCCATCCGCATTACGCGCGATCCAGCCTAAATCCTGCTGGCTATGCCCGGTAACTAGCAAGGGCACATGCGAAGCTATCGGCTTAGGGATAACATCGGCATGCTGCAGATGACCGAAGCCGCTGCTTACTTGCGGATAGAACCCTGACCAATATATTTTGAGCAATTCGACCTCTTCGCGAAACATGGCACCGCGCAACTCAAAATCGACATTGAAGGCTGGAAACTCCACCATCCTATCGCCTGTAGCAATGCCCATTAGCAAGCGGCCATTTGACAACTGGTCTATGCTGGCGGCGGCCTTAGCGATATGAATTGGGTGGCGTAACGGCAAGATGATGGATGCTGTCAGTAGCGCAATTTCTGTGGTCTGCGCAGCCATATAACCGAGATAAACCCAGGGGTCGAATACCTGACCGACATCGCCAAAATTCGGATCGCGCAAAGGCACATCGCGAAAGCCTAGGCTGGTAAAACCTGCTTTTTCGGCAAACTTTGCCAGCGATACCTGCTTATGCATGGTCGGTTGGTCGCGCTCGAAGGCTTCGATTGGGAACATGATGCCCAGTGTGAGTTTGTCGCGCTGGAACACACGCTGCCATCCACGGTTGGCTGTCGGCGTCTTATTTGGATTAGGGGTATACATTATGCTCTATAAGAAAAAACACTGGCACACCACGAAAGCAGGAAATCGATGTGCCAGTATTGACTCAACCTAGCCTAGGGAGGGTTTATTTACTTAGCCAAAAAGGATTTAAGCCTGGCCTTTGACTGCAAGTAAATCTACGGTTTCAATCACTGGCATCTCGGCCAGTAAGTCTGCTGCATTCGCCATCAGCGCCTCAGCAATCTTACCGCTAAGGTGCGCCTGTCGGCCATGCTCGTCGCTGAAGGTGTCGAAAATGCCAAAGGTGGCAGGGCCGAACTTGAGTGCGTACCAAGTAGCAGTTTCTGGCTCGTTCTCTACCAACGGCAATGCTGATTTAAGAAATGCTTCCAGTGCTGTTTCCTTACCTGATTTAGCATGCAGACGTACATATAGTGCTAACTTCTTGCTCATGATTGCTCCTATTATAAAATTAAACACAAAGGTGCTGGGTATCTACTATCTTGCTTTACCCACCTTACTAAAAATCTATGCAAATATTGATTAAATACTCGCTTCAAGCACTTCCCTACTCTTATCAAGTGTCACATCCTGATGCTCACCGAGTTTGACCATGCCATGACTTTCAAGCTGCGCTAATAGAGCAGGAATAGCATCCGCGCTTATGTTGTAGGCAGATAAGCGCGTAGGTACGCCGAGGCTCTCGAAAAAATCACGGGTATTCTGGATAGCTACTTCGATACGAGCATCCTCTGTACCATCACTGATATGCCAAACGCGCTCGGCGTATTGCAGCAACTTGGCGCGCTTGGTATCACGTCGGAGACTAAGCATAGTCGGTAAAATGATAGCCAACGTCTGCGCATGATCCAATCCATGCAACGCGGTGATCTCGTGACCTATCATGTGTGTAGCCCAATCACTCGGAACACCTGCTCCAATCAAGCCATTTAAAGCGAGCGTCGCGACCCACATGAAATTGGCCTGAGTATCGTAATCCTGAGGATTTTTCAGAACATTCGGGCCGATCTCAATCAGCGTTTGTAACAAGCCTTCGGCAAAGCGGTCCTGCACGCGCGCTTCCACTGGATAGGTTAGATATTGCTCCATGATGTGCGTATATGCATCCACCACGCCATTGGCCAACTGTCGCGGCGGCAGGGTGTAGCTCTTGCTCGGATCAAGCACGGAAAACTTTGGAAACACATGCTCACTTGTAAAATAGAGCTTATCGTGTAAGCCAGATGGGGTCTCGGTGCGTGAAATCACGGAACCATCATTCATCTCAGAGCCTGTTGCAGGCAAGGTAAGCACAGTGCCATAAGGCATTGCTTGTTTCACATTGCCGCCGCGCTGGAGCAAAATCTCCCACGGGTCGCCCTCAGCATATACTGCCGCCGCGACAAACTTGGTACCATCAATCACCGAGCCGCCGCCGACTGCTAGCAAATAATCCAGATTGTTGGCCTTGATTTGGGCAACTGCTTTCATGAGTGTTTCATAAGTTGGATTTGGCTCGATGCCGCTAAATTCCTCGACATAACGACCGCCTAGAGCAGCTTTAACTTCATCCAGAGTGCCATTTTTTTGGGCGCTAGTGCCGCCGTATAGAATCAATACGCGAGCCTCAATAGGCATCAGCTTGTCGATTTCGGCGACCTTACCTTTGCCAAAAGCGATACGTGTGGGATTATAAAAATCAAAATTTAACATCAAAAACTCCTAAAAATTATTATTAGACCAGTCGGCTAGTATTATGCTAAATAAAAAAAACCAGTTCAATTGAGCGCCAGTTTTTCTTTCGTGGCATTCATGGCGCACTCCAAAGCTGCACGCGTGTGGCATACCTTGGTCAATAGTGTTGCGCCTATCCACATATAATAGATTTCCGCTGTGACGGCTTTTGCATCGAGTTTGGCAGGGAATTCTCCAGTGCGTATACCTTCTTCCATACAGTGAGTGAGGCATGCAATTATCCTATCGGTACCATTTTTGAGTGTGAGGCGCATGGCTTCGGAAAGGTCAGTCACCTCTGCACTCAATTTAACTACTAGACATTTATCAGTCGTGTCATCGCTAGATTGGCTATCCAGCCAAAATTGAAAAAATTTTAGAAGACGGCTGGAATTACTGCTGCCATCATCTTTTAGAATACGCTCCAACATATGCAAGTAGTCATCAAAATAATCTGTGAGCAGGGCTTCACCAAACTGCTCCTTTGATTTGAAGTAGTGATAAAACGAGCCCTTGGGAACGCCTGCAGTGGATAGTATTTCATTGAGGCCGACTGCAGCAAAGCCCTTACCGAGGATGATGCCTTTGGCCGCATGAAGAATTTGCTGACGTGTATCGCTAAACTTTGTAATTGGAAGTTTATTACTCATAAGTATATTGTTGCATAGATTAGACCGGTCGTCTAGTAAAAACATAATAATAAATATTTAATTCACTTTTGAAGATTCTAAAAAGAATTTGCTTGGCATGATGATGAATTTTAAATCTGTCTTTTTGGCTAATCTTTAATGCACGAACATAGGCAACATGAATCGACCCGGCTAGCCTAGATATTTTCGAGCCTCTCGAAATACCGCCGTTC
>CBIMYT010000051.1:0-3816 GCA_966248215.1 uncultured Methylophilus sp.
GGCAAACTCCACCAATGCGCCGTAGGCAGTCATATATTGCATCCAGATGGCGGAAGCCTCCGGCCAGGAAAGTGATGATGGATGCCTGACCACGGCAAATGCGGGCACATTCGCCAACTCACCACACACGCCATACTGATTCTGCGAGAACGCCGGAACAGTGCTGACCGCATCACCAATTTGGAACTCGGTAACGTCCTCACCTACTCCGGCTATAGTACCCGCCGCCTCATAGCCCAGCCTCGCTGGCAGTTGCGGTGCTTCCAGATACTGACCATTGCGGAACATGACTTCGGCACGATTGAGTCCGATGGCATGTACTTTGATCTGCACTTCACCCTTGCCTGGTGCGGCGACTTGTTCATCTGCTATCTGTAATACTTCTGGCCCACCGGTTTGGTGGAATCTGACGACAAGTGACATTTTTATCTCCTGATAATGTAAAAAAATAGTATGGAAATCAAGCCCAGCCGCTCAACACGATTTTGCCTATGGTGCCACCTGCTTCGAGCTGAGCGTGCGCCTTACGCAGATTAGCGGCGTTGATGGGTGATAGGCTTTCATTGAGGGTGGTCTTCAGTACGCCCTCATCCACCAGCTTGCCTATGCGATCCAGGATATGGTGCTGTTCTGTCATGTCGGCGGTCTGAAACATGGAGCGTGTAAACATCAGCTCCCATGCGAAGGTCGCGCTTTTATTCTTGAGCAGATTGAGGTCCACCGGCTGTGCGGTTTCGACAATCGAGCAAATCTTGCCTTGCGGCTTGATGAGCTCGGCCATGACAGAAAAATAGGCATCGGTATCGTTGCAGCAGAAAATATAGTCTGGTTGGGGAATACCGATTTCGCGCATTTGCGTCACCAGGTCATGCTTATGATTGATGACGTGCTGTGCGCCCAATTCCTGCACCCACCGCACGGTCTCAGGCCGCGATGCCGTGGCTACCACGGTCAATCCCGCCAGTTTGTTTGCGAGTTGGATAGCAATTGAACCCACGCCGCCCGCACCGCCTATGATAAGCAGGCTTTTATTGCTGTTCTGCGCTAAATCAAGCGCAATGCCCAGCCGGTCGAACAACGCTTCCCAAGCCGTCACTGCCGTCAGCGGCAAAGCTGCCGCCTGCTCAAAACTCAAACTCTGCGGCATGTGCCCTACAATGCGCTCGTCCATGAGATGATATTCGGCATTGCAGCCCGAGCGCGTTATGTCGCCAGCGTAAAACACTTTCTCGCCGGGTTTGAACAGCGTGCAATCCGACCCAATTTCAACTACTTCGCCAGCGGCGTCCCAGCCCAGCACCTTGGGTGTGGCCTCTACTTTATCCTTGGGTTTGCGCACTTTGGTATCGACCGGGTTGACGGCGATGGCCTGCACGCGCACCAGCAAGTCACGACCGGTAGCAACGGGGCTGGGCAATTCGACATCTATCAGCGATTCAGGATCGCTGATAGGTAAATACCTGGTTAATGCAACAGCTTTCATGGCGGCTCCTATTTTTGTAGCACAAGGCAAGGGTGCCTGCGCTACGGGGTCATACAAATTCTGGCAGCACGAATCCCGCCAGTTCCTCTAGCACTTCGTCAGCCGGACGTTTGCCGTATTTGACATTGAAAATGAGGTGATCCACACCAATGCGTTTGCTGGCACGCAGATGTACCAGCAAGGCATTTCTTCCCAGCCTATGGCCGAGATGAATCGGTGTAGGCGCTTCGTTCGGGTTATCGGCAAGATCAATAAAATAAGACTGCGTGAATGGTTTGTACTGTCCCGGCAATTCCGCTTCAACGGTATCGCGCCAGCGCTGTACCACCTGCGCCTGCGCCTCAATGCTGCGCGGGTAGCTCATCCAGCCATCGGCATTGCGCGCGATCCACCCCAACTCCTGCTGGCTATGGCCGGTGACGAGCAAGGGCACATGCGAAGCTAGCGGCTTGGGGATGACATCTGCATCTTGCAAATAGCCAAAGCCGTTGCTGACTTGCGGGAAGAACTCTGACCAATAAATCTTGAGTAACTCGACCTCTTCGCGAAACATCGCACCGCGCGACTCAAAATCCACATTGAAGGCCGGGAACTCTACCACCCTATCGCCCGTAGCAATGCCCAGCAGCAAGCGGCCATTGGACAACTGGTCTATGCTGGCGGCGGCCTTGGCGATATGAATTGGGTGGCGCAATGGCAGGATGATGGATGCCGTCAGCAGAGCGATTTCTGTGGTCTGCGCGGCCATATAACCGAGATAAGCCCACGGGTCGAACACTTGACCGACATCGCCAAAATTCGGGTCGCGCAGCGGCACATCGCGAAAGCCCAAGCTGGCAAAACCGGCTTTTTCGGCAAACTGTGCCAGCGCTACCTGGTTGTGCATGGTCGGTTGGTCGCGCTCGAAGGCCTCGATCGGGAACATGATGCCCAGCGTGAGTTTGCCACGTTGGAATGCACGCTGCCAGCCACGGTTGCCTGTCGGCGATTGATTTGGATTAGGGTTATACATTCTGCTCTATAAGAAAAAACTGGCACATCCACAAAAGGGAGAAAATGATGTGCCAGTATAGGCCCGAAATAGCTAGGGGGAGGAGCTATCTACTTAGCCAAAAACTGATTTAAGCCTGGCCTTTGACTGCCAGTAAATCCACGGTTTCGATCACCGGCATCTCAGCCAGCAAGTCTGTGGCATTTGCCATTAGTGCCTCAGCGATTTTCCCGGTCAAATGTGCTTGTCGACCATGTTCATCCATAAAGGTGTCAAAAATGCCAAAGGTTGCAGGCCCGAATTTGAGTGCGTACCAGGTAGCGGTTTCCGGCTCGTTTTCCACTAGTGGCAGTGCGGATTTAAGAAATGCTTCTAGTGCTGCTTCCTTGCCTGGCTTGGCGTGCAGACGTACATACAGGGCTAACTTCTTGCTCATGATTGCTCCTAAAAAAATAAAACACGAAGATGGTGGATACGCGCTATCACGCTTATCCACCCTACTAAAAATCTAAATACTCGCTTCCAGCACTTCCCTGCTCTTATCCAGCGTCACATCCTTGTGTTCACCCAACTCGACCATGCCATGACTTTCAAGCTGCGCCAGCAGGGCAGGAATGGCATCCGCGCTAATGTTGTAGGCGGATAAGCGCGTCGGCACGCTGAGGCTTTCGAAAAAAGCGCGGGTATTTTGGATGGCCGCTTCGATGCGAGCATCCTCTGTACCTTCACTGATATGCCAGACGCGCTCGGCGTATTGCAGCAGCTTGGCGCGCTTGGATTCGCGACGAACACTCAACATGGTCGGCAGGATGATAGCCAGCGTTTGCGCGTGATCCAATCCATGGAGCGCGGTGATTTCGTGGCCTATCATGTGCGTCGCCCAATCGCTCGGTACACCGGAGCCGATCAAGCCATTCAAGGCCAGCGTGGCAACCCACATGAAATTGGCTTGCAAATCATAATCCTGCGGGTTTTGCAGAATTTTAGGGCCGATTTCAATCAGCGTTTGCAGTAGGCCTTCGGCAAAGCGGTCCTGCACGCGCGCTTCCACCGGGTAGGTCAGGTATTGCTCCATGATGTGCGTGTAGGCATCCACCACGCCGTTAGCCAACTGGCGCGGCGGCAAGGTATAGGTCTTGGTCGGATCGAGTACGGAGAACTGTGGAAACACATGCTCACTGGTGAAATAGAGCTTGTCGTGTAAGCCGGATGCGGTTTCGGTGCGTGAAATCACCGAGCCGTCATTCATCTCCGAGCCTGTTGCAGGCAAGGTCAGCACCGTGCCATAAGGCATGGCTTGTTTCACATTGGCACCGCGTTTGAGCAAAATCTCCCACGGGTC
>CBIMYT010000052.1:0-2786 GCA_966248215.1 uncultured Methylophilus sp.
CAATAATATCTCATGGTTTCTGTTCATCACCCAATATCTGCTTCACTCGCCTCAAATGAGGGCGATGTTTCTACATGGCTTGAAGCGGCAGCGCAGCGATTTTCGCCTGCCGAAATGGAGTTAATCAATCGCGCCCATGCGCTGGCAGCGCCGCTCTATTCCGGGCACGCAGCACTGACTGGCACGCCACTGCTGTTACATGCACTAGGGGCAGCGACTATCCTCATAGACATGAACATGGATGTCGAAACCATCACTGCCGCTATATTGCATGCCGTGCCAGACCATCTCGCCGATTGGCGGGCAACGCTGGAAACCGGTTTGGGCGCCAATATTGCGGACCTGGTAGAAGGCATTTCACGCATGGAACAAATCCAGGCCCTCAGCGAAACCGGGCACTTGCATGGCACGGACCGGAAAAACGAATACCACGCGCAACAAATAGAAAGTCTGCGCAAAATGCTGCTGGCCATGGTGCAGGACATCCGTGTGGTGTTGATCAAACTGGCAGAACGTACGCAAACCCTGCGCCATTTATCTGGGGCCAGCCCTAGCCTGCAACAGCAGATAGCACAGGAAAGCCAGAGCCTCTTTGCGCCACTCGCCAACAGGCTTGGCGTGTGGCAAATCAAGTGGGAGCTGGAAGACCTCTCACTGCGCTATCTGGAGCCTCAGACCTACAAGGAAATTGCACGTAAGCTGGATGAGCGCCGCGTCGACAGGGAGCAATATATTATTGACGTCGTGGCAGAGTTGCAAAAAGAGTTGCTTGAAGCAGGTATCAAAGGAGAGGTCGCTGGCCGCCCCAAGCACATTTACAGCATCATCAAGAAGATGAAAAGCAAGCAGCTGGATTTCACCCAGCTTTATGATGTCCGTGCTGTGCGTGTGCTGGTGAACGATATCAAGGACTGCTATGCAGTGCTCGGGCTCATCCACAACCTGTGGCAGCCTATCCCCGGTGAGTTTGACGACTATATCGCGCGCCCAAAGAGCAACAATTATCGTTCGCTACATACTGCTGTCAGTGGGCCGCGTGGCCTGGCGCTTGAGGTGCAGATCCGCACGTTCGAAATGCATCAGCACTCTGAATTGGGCGTCGCCGCACATTGGCGCTATAAGGAGGGAGGAAAATCCGACGCCAAATTTGACGAAAAGATCGCCTGGCTACGCCAGATCCTGGCCTGGAAGGATGACGTCTCTGAGAGTGGCGACCTGATGGAACAATTCAAGAGTGAACTGTTTCAGGACCGCGTCTATGTGCTGACGCCACTTGGTAAAGTCATAGACCTGCCAAAAGGCTCTACCCCTATCGATTTTGCCTATACGCTACACACCGATCTGGGGCACCGCACCCGTGGCGCCAAGATCAATGGCAGCATCGTGCCGCTCAACACCAAATTACAGAATGGCCAGCGCGTAGAAATCCTGACCTCAAAACATGGCTCGCCTAGCCGGGACTGGCTGAATGCTTCACTTGGTTATCTGCAAAGCACGAGCGCCCGCGCCAAGGTCAGGCAATGGTTTAAATACCAGCATTTTGATGAACATGTGGCCCAGGGTCGGGTGAAACTGGATCGTGAGCTACATAGAGCCGGCATCGGTGCCATCAATCATGAAAAGATCGCACAGAAATTGCATTTCCAGAAACTGGAAGATTTTCTGGCTGCCATTGGCCGTGGGGATGTCACTGAACATCAACTCTCGCTCGCCATCCAGGAAGACGCTGCACCCAAGCCAGCAGATGCAGCCATCACACGCCCTGCCAAACGGAACACAGCGCTGCAATCCCGGGCGGGCATCGTCATTGAGGGGGTGGGCAACTTGCAGACAGGGTTTGCCAAATGCTGCAAACCCGTACCGCCGGATGCAATTATCGGCTACCTGACGCGCGATCACGGCGTCACTATCCATCGCAGCACCTGCGGCTTCATCGCACGCTTACCACAAGAGCGGCGAAACCGTGTGCTCGGTGCGCAGTGGGGCAGTCACGAGAATTTCAGCGCCAATGTGGATATTGAAGTGGAAGCCCACGATCGCCAAGGCTTGCTCCGGGATATCAGTGATCTGTTTGCACGGGAAAAGATCAACGCCACCAAGGTCAACACCATCAGCAGGCACAACCTGGCGCTGATGCAGTTTTCGATTGAGGTGACAAACCTTGAACAACTCAGCCGCCTACTGACGCTGATTCAGCAAGTGCCGAACGTCATTTCCGCACAGAGACGTGACTAGTGGGCTTGGTACACGATGGTAGAAACCATTATCACTCATCTCAGCCTACGAATATTCCGTATAGCTAGACTCGGCCCATCGCATTCTCTTTAACCAGCTTGGAAGCAGTTTGATATTAGCGTGGTTGCGTTTTTGCAGAATTCAGCAAGGGGAGAGATTTTGCAGGCCTTGGAGCTAGAGTTTTGCGGGCAATCAGCATCATGATTGAAAGCTCAATGGAGTTTGATCCCAATTATTGTTGAAAAAATCGGATTAAAAAAGAGACTCCAGCTAGCATGCAAAATAAATTGACTGAATTACTCTTAATCGAAAAGCGCAATTTGCAGCTTTTGTGATTTTGAAATTGTAATTATGGTAACCTTTTGCCAAGGGGGCTACCGTGATTGAATTTACACTTCAAAACGACAAAAAAAATTTAATCTTATTTATTCATGGGTTAACTGGAGGGAGGGACACTTGGTTGAATCCTAACCATGGTTACTTCTTCGAGATTCTAGCCAAGAATGCCTTTGTTTCCGAAAATTTTGACATAGCCGTTTTTGAGTACTATT
>CBIMYT010000053.1:0-2210 GCA_966248215.1 uncultured Methylophilus sp.
TGAACGGCGGTATTTCGAGAGGCTCGAAAATATCTAGGCTAGCCGGGTCGATTCAGTTAATTTCTTTACACTTAAAACTCCAAGTCATAATTTAATTACTCGGAATTACCCTGATAAGAGGCTTAACTTAACATTTTTTGTTTTAAGCATCAGGATGTTGTTATTTATGAATGGTTTTAAGTGGGAAATCTTCCCTTTATAACTACTACCATTCTGATTATTCGTCATTCAGATACCAAATAAAAAAGCCCGAAGTTTTTTCGGGCTTTTTGCTATGCGGACCTCGTCTGAATTACTCTGCTTTCACAGGTGGTTTGCAGCCTTTCAGGTGTAAGTGGTCGCTGTCATCCAGCGTGGTTTGATCGCCATTAAGGCGCAAGTCCATGGTGCCGTAATGATAAAGCTGCTTGTCCTGGGGATCCCTGTTGAGGTTAATTTCGCGGTCTGGCAACATCACCCAGGCTTCCTCTTTATTTTCGGATAACTTCAGTCCGAAAGACTGATAGTTTTCGCATTGATAATTGAGCGCATCTTTGCCATAACGGGGCTTTTCTTTCACGCTTTGATCAAAAACGCTGGGCATTTCAAAACTTTTGCAGCCGAACAGTAAAGTGGAAAGCGCAATCAGGAGGGGAAGTTGATAAACGTTCTTCATCATGTGTGACTTGTTGTTTGAATGTGGTTAAAAGAACATTGTGCCAGTCATGAAGGATGGACTCAATCATCTTGCGCTTCGGGCTGGTAAGCTGCGCGTTGTAATCTATCGCGCACAGCGGCCCAGGCCGGCGTGTCTGGCGGCGATTCAATCAGAATGACGGAAGCCTGTGCAGCATCCAGAATATGTAAAGCAGCGTACAGCTGTTCGGCGGCTGTTGCAGGATCTGCCGGTAAAGTGACTATGGTCTTGATGTCGGTTGCGTTATCGCCAAATAGCAAAGCGGCGGCTTCCGGTTTGTCTGCGGCATAGTCTGCCAGCGCCGGGCGCGAGGTGAATAATACACAGGGCGTGCGCGGGGAGTAATGCAGCAAATGCTGACCCGGGGCCTTCGGTATATGCGCCACAGACTGGCTGGCAGGTCTCCCTGCAATTAGGGCAATAGCCTCCGCATCAATCATGCCGGGGCGCAGCAGTTGCCAGTTTTCGCCTGCAATGCTGACAATGGTGGATTCAATGCCAACCTGGCAGGCGCCGCCATCCATTACCGGAATGTGTTCGCCCAGGCTTGATGTCACATGGGCCGCAGTGGTGGGACTTAATTGCGTATATTTGTTGGCAGAAGGGGCGGCTAAGCCCAGCCCGCTCTCGGCCAGTAATTGCCTGGTCAGCGGATGTGATGGTACACGCAGGGCAACGGTAGGCTCTCCTGCACGCACTGCAGAAGGAACGTCCTCACGGGCAGGCAGCACCAATGTCAATGGGCCGGGCCAGAAGGTCTGAGCTAGTTTTTGCGCCAGCGGCGGAAACTCGCTTGCCCAGTCCGTCACCTGCGCGCTGTCGGCAATATGCACAATCAGGGGGTTGTTGGCGGGACGTTCTTTAGTGGCATAGATCTTCGCAATTGCCAGTTCGTTACGTGCGTCAGCTGCCAGGCCATAAACCGTTTCTGTCGGAATGGCGACCACTTCACCCTGTTTCAACAACTCTATAGCCCCGGCCAAGGATATTTGCATCACACGCTCTGCTGACAAAAAATCCATTTTACTACTGAACAGGTGACGCATTGAATCGGCATCCTATAGAATGCACGCTTTTGGTTAAGGATTCCTCATGCAAATTCAAGTTCAACACAACCCTGCCGAGGCGCAGCTAAATAGTCTGGCTGTTTCCAAATGGCCAACCTGGAAAAAGGAAGTGTCTACTTTTGACTGGGTATTTCATGAAGAGGAGCAGGCATATATCCTGGCAGGTGAATGCGTGGTGACACCTGTAGGTGGGAAGCCGGTCTCTTTTGGTAAAGGTGATTTCGTGACTTTCCCTGCAGGGCTGAAAGTGAAATGGGAAGTGAAGCAGGACTTGCATAAACATTATCGTCTTGATGGCAATATGCTGACACAAACCTGGTTGCGTATTAAGGCCGCTTTCAAGAAATAATCATCAATTTGTAACAGAATTGTAAAAATGAAAAATAGGGGTTGACCATAAAGTTCAGCCCTATATAATGCGCACCTCGTTAAGCAACAACGTTAACGAAACAGCTGAGAAGCTGACT